>CAZPPS010000028.1:0-29752 GCA_964588495.1 uncultured bacterium
TCATCTCTAATTAATCCTTTAAATGCCAATCAAATTTTTGATGCGCTCGCCCTGGACTCCTCAACAATTTTTGGATTGCATAAAAGAACAAAAAGAGAATAAATTAGTCGCGTAATCTCTATTTCTCTCTGGCCCTAAATCGGGGGCAAGGTCAATTGTCAAATAGCCGTCAAATAAGAAAAGGCTAGAAGTCTCGAGAGGAATTCCTGATATAAGCTTAGAAAAGCTAGTTTTTATCAAATAACCATCAAATAAGAAAATTGGGGGATTTATGCCCAATGAGGAACGTATTTCATACATTTTCTCAGGACAGAATTATCTGAAACATTACTACGTCCGTATCCCCCTCATCGGAGGAACTGACTGAAATGTAAATTTTATAAATAAAAATTTCAAAGGTCCTCAGACCGACCTCATTTAATGTTTACATGAGCTTAATAATCAAACATCATTTGCTGCAGCCTTGGAATAATCTATTCCAAGGTTCTCCATGGTTACCAGACCTACTTTCCAGACTTAGTTAGTCGTCCCTGAAAAAGGCTCTTTTTTCATCGCAAACCCCAAAAAAAATTAGCCTTTACTTTGTCTGATAAGCCTGCTGTGGATGATTGGGTTGATGAGGAAAAATGTATATAAGCTTGCCTGCATTAATTAGCGGCATAAGATAAGTTTCTCTAACATAATTTGGATTTCTCCTTAAGAAAATGGCTATCTCTGGCAATTTTCGAGGTTTAATAGCGCAAAACTTTAAAATTAAAGAGTTTATTCTATCACGCGAAGCTCTTGACCCCAGATTCTCCAGTTCTTTTTTCAGCTCCACAGGAACTTCTAATGACTCCTCAGATATAACTCTAACCTGTGGAGTTAACTCCTCAGATAACACCCCAACCTGTGGAGTTAACTCCACATGTAAAGAGTCCATTTTCGAAGCTTTGCTCTCAGTATCGGATATTGCTTTTCCTGGTATATAATAAGTTTGCGAGCTCTTACCTTTTAATTCCAGAAGTCCCAAATCTCTTAATTTTCTTAAGCTAACACTAGCTGATAAGGTGTCGACGCAGTTGATATTGCGATAATCAGCATTTGTAATAGCTCCCATTTCACGGACTACAAGTAAAGCGCGGGCTTCTTCAGGTGACAGATAAAAACTGGAAAATAACTTCAACCATTCAACGTCTTTTTCATCAAAAAAATGATGGCTTAAAAGTGTCAGAACAAATTTATTTCCTGCACGATCTGATTCAAAAAGGGGTACGGAAAGATTGGCCTCTTTCATACTTTCTCGCATTGTGCGGATGCCCGTGCCCTTAGTTTCAGCAATATTCAAATCGTGTAAAACAATACCTATCTTATCATTCCTTGATATCGAACCTGGCAACCCAAGCTGATCTTCTGGTTTTAAGGAATGGCCTGGATTTTGAAACTCGATCCTGTTGGCATAACGAATAATCTGAATCGTTTGGCCAGCACCATAGTCACGGTGCATAACAGCATTACATAACGCTTCACGAATAACGATATCTGGAATCAAGGGAATGTCTTTGCGAAAGATGCCGTTTGGTTGCATTGAAAAAGCAGTAGGAATATCACGCATAATATGTGTAATAATACGTGGAATGGCCAATATCAATGCTTCCCTGAATTCATAAGATTGTGAATAACGTTTGTCTGGGTTTGGCACCCATTCTTTGCCATTTACCACAAGGTAGTCTATTCTGGCTGCCATAGGGAAAAGTCTTCTTAAAGCCATTTCCGAACCAAAAAGAATGACCCCTGCAACAGTTGGTTTTACCTCTTCTTTTGTTTCAATTGCGGTACCCAAAGCTATCATGAGATCTTTATCAGACCAGTTCAGCTCTTTTGCATTTGAGTTTACTTCTTTACGGAGGCGTCGATAAGATTCGATCGCCTGTGGATCGAAATCTTTCCATGAGCCATTGTTGATTGTGGTTTCATCGAATTTCTTTTGTGAACGTTGACGGTTGAATAAATCGAGATCCTCACTTGTACAAACCTGATCGGTGGGACCTATACGGCGAAAAGCACTCTTTTCCTTGCCTCTACTCTTGATACATACCGGTTTTTCATGAGGTTCAGCTTCGGGAATATAAGCAATGATCACAAAACCTTCAGGACAAGGTATTACATCAATAGAGGGCCTAATGGGAACGCTAAAGTTTTGACGACACAGATTAACAAGTTCACCTTGAATCTTATCAGGATCAGAAACCCCACTCACAATATATCGAGACGTAGAATCGATCTCGTTCTTTTTTAGACCTAAAACGAGATAACCTCCATTTAGCCCCGGCTCATTACAAAACGCAGATATGGTTTCAAGAGCACTTTCACCTACTTTCTCAGTGGATTTTTTTGCTTCCACTCGTTCTGATTCGTCACCATTTTGAAGCATGCCTAATAATTCTTGAAATTCAAGAAAATCCATCTATTTACCTTATTTTTTTCGATATTCCAGAACTGAAATGCTAATTTCAAAATACTCCACCGTGACTAAATTATTATGCGCAATCCTATCAAAAAAAAGCCGCCAAAATCTGCAAGGGATAACTGATATATCTTCTAGATCTCAAGAGACCAATTTTACTTTCTCTCGTGAGATTGTCGGTCCTTTCAAGCTCCACAGAAAAGGCTGTAGCACTGATAGTTAAAAAGCGCAGCGGTGGTCTCTTCAATCAAAAAGATATCGTTGGTCTCTAGTTTCTCCGAGGATTTGTAACGTCAGCCCTTGAGGCAAAAGCCCCTGAAACACTTGTCATGCGGCACCTCCAGTATTAATGTTTCCGAAGGCGACTCCTAATTGGCGGCTGGACACGAATGTTGGGTCTAGACTCTTTAGCGATGAATAAAAACAGCAGTCCAGGCAGCTATCGCACTAATGATCGCCACAATGGCCGAAAGAAGTGCAAGAGATGTAGTCCTCCAATCACGTTCTGCCTCTCCAATTCTTTGAAAAAATTCCTTGGATCTTTCTTGCAAAGAAAAAATATTGTCTATGGATTCAAGATTAACGCCTAGCTCTTTTGCATACTTCCTATATTCTGTTTTCTTCTGTTCGAGATCTTCAATTTTTTCAATTTGTCTTCTATTGTTGAACCAGCACTTGATTAGCCAATACATAAATTTCCTGAAACGCGACAAAATTATCAAATACCATAAACAAAAGTTTTTATAAAAACATTATAGTATGAACTTTCTTTACAGGCTGTAAATTACCTCAAACTCCAAAATTATACGCTAAGGATGGTCTTCTCCTTGTGTGAGACAGCTCTTCTAAACAGCTTCATGGCACTACGTTATAATCCCTTTCATGAGCTGACCTCACTGCATCGTCTTTTTGCATCGTCGCAAAGTGGTGAGTTAGCTCAAATTAGCGATTTTTTCAATTTCCGCTTTGAGTTCTTTGTCGGATACCTGGGCATCTGTAAATTCAACGATTTTTTTGGCGATTTTGAGCGTGGTTCCAATAATATCCATCGAGGCCTCTTCGCGGTTTACCTCTATTTCAAATGAAATTTTAGGAGCGGAGATCTCAGTGGCTTTGAAAAAGGGCATTGGTTGGTCTAGAGGGAGAAAGACGTGGGTGCAAGGAATTCGTTCATAGATGTTCGAAACAGATATTGTAATTTTGAATTTACTGCTCTTGGGCATAAAATTGAAGCATTGGCCCAAAAATCCTACTGCACGGTAAGCAGTCAGGAAAGCTTGTAATATCAAAAATGGCTTACCTGATCTATTTGTGTCATAGGCAGAGGTTAACTCTTCCCGATAGGTTACTAGACCCGAGGTGGACATTGCAAAAACTGAATGTAGTTCTCCATCTGCATAACGTTTGTTAGAGGCATGAACAAGGCATCCATCGCTGAGGTCAAATGACCCCTTGCTGATTTCAAAATCGGGGCAGGGGAAGGACCAACCTCCATGGAAGAAACAAGATCTGTTTAGTTTGCTCTGAAGAGATTTAGTATCGAAAAGATTTTTTTCATAATTTGAGGGGTGAATGAAGATCTGAAGAATTGGGTCAGACAAGGGGGGCAGCGTTGCAAGTTTCTTGTCAAGAAGGACTTGTTCTCTCTGCCAATTTTGCAAAGACTCGCGTTTTGCCAAAGGGTCTATTGCTTCTCCTTGAGCATATCGGCCAATCAAAAGACTGATGGCAGATGTAAGCTTTTCCCCATTCTTAAGAATAGCTCTATTGATTAAGTCACGCATGTCCTGCTCAGTGGAAATCTCTCCCGTTTGAGCGCTTCCCGTTTTACTTCTAATGTAAATGGCACCAGCGCGTAGGATCAACCCTTTCTCACCGTTGATTGAGAGGTTTTTTGAGCATATTACAGGTGTATCAACAAACTCTTTCACATGAATGATGATGGCTCTTGTACCTTCTGGAGACACTCCGGAATATACGTTAAATATTGGTTCGGGCTTGCCATGTGATTTTGCTTGGTCATGCACTTTGGTACTGTCAAAAGACCTGATAATTTCATCACTGCACTCTATAGCTTCCTTTGTTCCATCTTTTTTTCCGATGATAATAAAGCCGCCCCCTTCTCGATTTGACATGCCTAGTATGTCTTTTATGAGACCGTAGACTTGTTTTTGAGACGTGGAATCCAGAAGAAAAGGTTCTTTGAAATCTACTCTATCTTCGGGTTGGTCCCAAAGTTCAGCGAGCAATGCATCGTAGTTGATCATTGCTAAGCCCTTGTCAAGAGTTGTCATATACAACACCAAGTTGTTTGCAGAGAGAGGTAGAAGTGTATCAGCTCCTTTCTTCAGTGTCGATAAATATAATGCGTGGATTTGGCTCAGATCGACTCTCCCAGATTAAATTGAGCCAATGGAAGCGGCCAACTGAATATCGTATGCAAAATAATTTTGTCGGTGAACTCTACACAGCGGTTGTCTATATTAATGGACTGGCTACAACTCTCTAAAAGGAGTTACAATTTCTCTAATCATTCTCAATGGACAAGATTTTCATCGAAAGGTAGTACAAAATCTTAGTCATTGTCAAAGTCTTGAAATTTGCTCCTTTTCTCTATCTATGGGACTTGCATCTGAAAGGTTTAACGGCTCCAATAACGTCTGAAAGAACTATTATGTCGTAAATCTGACTCTGAGTTCATTTATTACCAATTTACAACATCTCTTCGACTTGTGCTAACACGTATACATCAAAAGATCGCCTACATCATAATTTTGGTAAATTTTTTGATAAAAATTTTACTTAAGTAATTTTGGTTGAAAAACTTCTTGCTGAAAACATCACTAAAGATTAAATCAGTTAAAACTTCATGAGGACTTTATGTTAAATTGGATGCTCCCCATTTTCCTAGTAATCGTATCAGCCATTTTTCCTACTCAAGCGCAGGCAAAAATTGTAGGTACCAAATATGTTTCTGATTTGCCTCCATTTTCAATCCAAGTCCCTATATGCCAAATTGGTACAAAAATGCAGGAGCTTACAAAGAGTCCCGAGCAGCATGAAACATCAATCCAAAATGACTTCGGTGATCTTTTTAGAATCTTAGTTTGCCGTGTTAAAGATTTCGATCTCCCTCTAGAAGAGTATGTAGACATGTTTTCAACCATGTTTAAAACCGCAATGATGCCAGGTTTAAAATCCGCCGTTAGTGGCGCTAAAATTCTTTCTGAAGAAACGTTGGTTCTTGAAAATCAACTTCCAGCGCTGTTTATTATGGTTGACTTTCCAAACGGTTCATTGCTTCAGGATGTTGATACCGGATTGAAGTTTGATTCGAAGCGTGGCTTTTTGTGTTTTCGTCAAAAAGATGATTTTGTAACACTCAGCTACCAAAGCGATCTCCTATTTAAACCCAATTCTGTGGGTTCCAGCCATATGACACCAGAAGCCAAAGATGATCGCTACATACAAGAACTCTTAGCCGCTGCAAACAGCTATCAGGCTTTACCAGAACGGAAAAACATACGAGGTAAGAAAAAATGAAAACAATTTTGTGCTTTCTAATTCCCATTTTCATAAATACCTTTGCAATTGCCTCACCTCCTTTGACTCAAGAGACGGTTGCCAATTCTCCAAAAATCGAACTGTCTTTTTCACATGCTTTGATCGACTCTAAAAAGACATGTGACGACACTATTTTTCGCTATCGGGTAAACTTGACAAGCAATCAAAAAATGGCGGACACTAAGTTGAAGATGGTTGCAATCAATGCAGCTGGACAACGGAGAGGTACTGCAGATGTTTGGTTTGATAACGAGCACCGAGCATGGATCTCTGAAGGAAGGGGCGATCTGTTGCTTGAAGAGTTTGAAATAACGATCAATAATATGTCGGATGGAGAATTTTTAGACCTTGTTATTGAGGATGGGAAAAAGCAAAAATTGGCAGCTACTCGAATATTCCCCAAGCCGATTGAATGCAAAGCTGCAGATGGCGCCTCTTTAAGATTACGGTTAAGTGCTCCAGAAATACAAAATTTTGAGCTTAAAGGTCATGGGTTCAAACCTAATGAAAACCTCATATTGATTTCTCAATCGGAAAAAGAAATCGTTCCAGCCTCTGCGTATGAGGTTTCTAAAGAAGGTAATTTCACTGGCTTTATCAGCCCTCAAGTTGTGGGGAAAGCTTATGGTCGCGCTTCTGTCACAATCATTAGGCAAGATGGATCGAAAATGAAACTTTCGTATCTCTGGGGCATTCCTGAAGAGAAATTGGCACGAAATATGCACAAGATTTGACGTCAATATGTCAGGTCTATGAAATACGTCCCTAATCAAAAGTTCATTGATGACGGTGCAAATATACTTTCTTCTCTCTTGCCGTGGGAAAAAGCTATCTTAGCTTCCCTTGCATTACTTGCACTTATTTTATTTCTTGCATTTGGGTATTCAGGTGACAAGTTCAAAAAAATTCGAAATTCTGGTGTAAATTTTTTACTTTCAGCTATTTCTTTATTATTTGTGATTTCTAGTTTGATGATTAGTTTCGCATATGGAAATGATTTCGGTTGGTTTCAAGGAACATTATTGTTTCTTTCTACAATTGTACTGGCAGTCTCGACAGTATTTTCTGGAATAACAATCCTTTATTTTGTGTTCAGTATAACTAAGTGGAAGCATCTAAGAAACTGGAAGTTATGGTCTTATTTGTTGAGCGGATTAACTGCACTAACTACCTCGGTTTTATTATTTTCACATTTAATTAGTAAATCTTAGGTTAAGTATGCCCAGAATTTTTCCTTCTCAAAGAATGATCGACGGACTTGGTGAAATGGTCTCCTCCCTATATGTTTGGGAGAAGGCGCTTTTGATTTCTTTATTTTTATTGAGCACTCTTCTGTTTTTTATATCATGTTTTGTGACTGACAAAAATAAAAAATTAAGAAATTCGGATTCGTTTGTTTTTTGATTTCGGTTTTTTTGTTTATTACATCGTATTGGTTAATAATTAGCTTTGATTATGGTAATTCCTTTGGGTGGCTCTGTGGGGGACTGCTTTTTATTAGTTTAATAATGATCGTTGCTTCTGCAATATTTTGTATGCCGATTATATTTCATCTATGCCTTGGCACAAAAAATTTACGCCAATTACGCGATTGGAAATTGTGGGCTTATCTAATTAGTGGGTTGACGGTATTTAGTGTCTCTTTTCTAACTCTCTCTCATTTATTGCAGCAAACACCGCCTTAATAAATATTCCATTCTTTGGTCGATTTTGAATTCTTTGGAATAGCCTGATCATTGAAAATACTCGTGCCAAATTTTCCAAACAATCTACTTGAATCTCTAAAAGGGCTGACTATCAATTCCAACACAATAATCTGAATACTCAACTTTTTCTCTCTTCTCAAGTGAGTACAGATGAGGTTGAGGATCTCCCTTGATAAAAACAAGCAAGTAACTTTGATTGTCTTTAAATAGTGCCTCTTCCATGGGTGCATTTAAATCAGGAGTGGCAACCGCATTAAGCACATCTAATGTTTGGGGGGTTATTTTTTTTCTTTGGCAAGTGGAAGAACAAATTTTGAGATTGAACTCTAAGGAAGCATAAAATTTTGGCACATAAGATTTAGTTAAATGGCAAGAGACCATCTCAGCTGCGAACTCATGATCTTGCATGTGCGACAGCTCATTGAGTGTGAGCTCCCACCAGGCATTGATTGTTAGACTGAAAGTTCGATAGGCCCATGAAAGCATGAAAGAGCTGCAATCACATGTTGTATCCTTCAAGGATTGGATTCTTGGTGAACCGGTAATTTTTTTATAATCTTCAAAACTGAGCAGACGCCCTTCGAGAAAGGCTCCATTGACCTCTTCAAAGGCTGTGAGATCTTGACGCACAGCCATATGATAACAATAGAGAGTCGCAAAACGGAGACACTGATGGCCGCTTTTTTGAATGTACGTATTGATGAATTGACCCTTAAAATGAATGTTTTTCAATGTGGCGTCTTTTAGCTCCGCCGCGTTGAGCATCTCTTCGAAATTATTTAGATTGACGCTATGGCTGAGCATGGAATCTACAATCATAAAAGAGCCATCTGACGAAAAACCAGCTGCGATCGCATGCCCTCCTGTACTCAAAATCGTGAAAATCATTTTTTTCCCATCAAGAAACGCTGCTTTAAGTTTTTCGGTGAGCATTCTCATCTCACTGTCGCAACTGACCTTAAAAGAACTGCATGAGCGAGTTTCCCTCGAAACAAATGCAATTTCTGGATTTTGATTTTGATACTGCAAAAATAGATCAGAGAACTTTGAATTATCAGGACCGATAAAGTTATCTGGGTGATCAGCATACTGCATTTCACGCTCAAGTAAGTATTGGATGTAATCCCACTTGAGATGGCTTTTCTGCTCCATTCGTTCCTTAGCAGAAGAACCAACATGATCTTCAATATTTTTTTCAAGGATAGGATTGTTTGGTTCCAATTGACTGCTTGAGCAATGTCGGAATAAATGCTTGGCTACAGCAACTCCGACCAACAAGCAAGCTCCAGCCCAGGCCCCATATGCAACATATGAGGCATGCGGCAGCGCAGATAAGGCTCCGACCTGAAAGTAAACTGTGGTACCGAAAATTGCCAAAGCTAAGGCCGCGACCAGTAAGGTTACCTCAGGCCAAACTCTTTGCACATGGTCAATCCATATTTTTTCGGAATTAGATTCACTTATATGCATTAATAAATCTCATGCTGTCTTCAACGATAGGATCTTTGACGGCTCGGACAATGCTTTGATGCCCTTCAGCAGATGTAACATAATGATTAGAAAAAGGTACGTTGGGCAATGCGGATGTAAAAGATTGCACTTGCGCGTCAGAAAAGGATGAATAAAAATTGAACGATACATCTTTGCTAACAGCTTGCATTCCTTGGATTACATTTTGAGCGCATGAACTACCCCAGGACAGCTCATCATAAACTTCGTCAGAATGAAGAGTTTTAAAAATATCACCCCAAATAGGGCGGATTTGCTCTGGCCAGTCAGGCTGATTGACTATTTTTGTTCCGAAAAATGGACCTGCTATGCAATGCGCCATCATTGGATTTTGGATTTTTTCTTCTGATTTAAGCTTTGCAGTAACATAGCCTGCGATTCGGGCGCCATTTGAAACACCAATCAAAACAATAGGCTTGTTGGGATGTACTTTCGACCAGTTTATCGTTTGTTGCAAGATGTTTTCAGCAGCTTCTTCTAGTCTACAGTTTCCCTGATCTTGCACATGGGGTTGAAAGATTGTGATTTTATTAGCCATATGGGCTTCAAATTCATCATGATAATCATCAAACATGGAAGGTAACCCTTTTAGTCCGTGGATGAGTACACATAGCCCAGAGGAGTTCTTATTTTCGAGATCGACACTTTCAGCATAATTCTTTTGATGCGTAAAATATGAAAAGAGAGTCCCTGTTATAAAAGTAATGTCTCTTCCAATGCCGATTAGCTTATCCAATATTCTGACTGGCAAGCTGGGCATTTCTTCCGATAAACCTTCTTCGGAAAGTAATAAATTTGATTCGCTTTTTGCAATTGAATCTGTGTTGAGCTTCTGCACAAAATCTTTCCCAAAGCATCCACTAATGATTACTCCCCCAGAAACAGTGCTTAATATGGCAATACCCACTTGCATATTTGTTACTGTTCCAATGAGAGCTAAAAGACCCATCACAAAACATACGTTCCGTATGATAAATTCGAAAAAAAATGCTTCTATACTTCTTTTCTCTGAGCTGCCGATAGCATAAAAAGTAAAGGACAGAATTGGCAAGCCGATGAAAGACCAAGCGGCTATCTGAACCGGGCAAATATTAGCAATAGCCAGCGAAGCTATAATTAAAAGAGCGATTTTAGAAATAATGGATAACGATTTAGCAATTTGCCCTTGGACTCCCTCATGATTGCCTTGAATATCAGGACCAGAAAGAGGACATCTCACTAAAAAATTGTTCATACAGCTTGCGTTGCTCATGCCCTTCCTACCTAACCTTATGAGATCCAAGTTTAATAATTAATTTTATCTTATTAATTACATAAATTCAAGAGTGTTTATGTGCATTAGTTTTATCTTTGGCGTTATTAATATATAAAATTATTAAATTATAATATTAGTTAATATATAATATTTTAGCATGACTCAACCAACTAAAATAACATGCGGTTTACCGCTATCATGTTGTAGAAACAATGATGAAAAAGAGACAGATTTGTCTTGTGATCTCAGGATAGGTGCTGTCGCTATAGGAATCATTGTGGGAAGTGTAGCGCTTATTGTTTTGTTCAACGTACCACTCAATCAAATTGGCACAGGCTTCTGCTGGGCAGCCGAAGGATTGGGGGGCATATTAATAGTGGCAGGTATTGGGATCAAAGGAGTTCGAGAAGAAAGCTTAGAACAAAAAGTAAATTCAAAATGCCAAACTAGAAAAAAACAAAACTTAGATATAGAGTCTTCCCAGCATGAAAGTGAGGCTAAGCGCAGTCCATTTTCAAAAAAAACCGCTGCCAAACAAAAACTGCTGGAATCTGGCGATTCGGTTGTAAAAGCTTTACACTCAAATATTGAAGCCTCAAATAACTCAGAAGTTAATCTCCCAACTACAATTATTGATTTGTCTAACGCAAGTCTGGAAATTCGCAGTCAAGTCATGAAAATGTGGCCGAAACGTACAGCTATCTTTGCAAACGGGTCACCTGAAGGCGATCGCATTATCTGTATGATCCAAGGAAATAAATTAATTGGCTGTGCCGCTCTTGAACAAATTAATCATGAGTTCCCCCAAAGTCTAGTCGATGCTGGATCTCAAAAAATTTATAATCTGAATATAGAAATCTCCCCAGAGCATCAGAAAAAAGAATATGGTAGACAGTTGTTCGATACAGCATGTCAAACTGTGTTACGAGAAGGCGCTTTATTACATTTTTTAGATTATGGTAGCTCGAAAATTGATGAAAATTCTTATTTAGACGAAAAGACATGTGAATTATTTGATGTTAATTATGTAATTAGAGGAATAAGGAATGAGTATTTTTTAAAGCAAAAAACTCAAGATAGCAAAGTGCTCAACTACCTAAGAATTAACCCAGAAGATATATACATTTTTTGGAACTCTGTTGAAACTGTGGATGGTTTAAACCACTTAGTGAATTATATGAAAACTTACCCTGATGATTTAGAACTCCTAGAAAAAGATATTTCAGTTTTAGGACACTGCCAACTTACATTAGATACATATAAAAATATTTGGCCTAAGGAAGAACTTATCAAATATGAGACTAATTTAAAAGAACTGCAAAAAATGCACAGCTCTATGCATTAAATTTCTAATTCATGACTCTGCGATTTGTTGATTGAAATTCTTTATTTTCAGTCATTTGAAAAGTCTTGATTTCTAGAGCATTGCATCTCTACTATGTCTGTCCATTATTTGTAGAGCCCACACATTGAGTTAAATATGCTTGATGTCTTGCAAGTCTTGCTTGAGCATCGTCAATATCAATCGCAACATGATCTGGACCATTTAGGCTATAATTTGAATTGCTCTGAGCCTGTCCTTGTTTTGAGAAAGTCTGAGACAAGATTTCCAAACGCTCTATTTGGTCCTCCAACTTGCTGGTATTATTACCGATAGCTGTGTGGGATTCTTGCATTTCATGGGTGGCATGCTGAAGGCCATCACGTGCACTTTCGATTGAGGTTATTCCAAAATCCAATCTTTCTTCCAAACCTTGAAACATTGCCTGTGTATCTTCTTTAAGAGTTTCAAATCGATCTAGTTCGCCATCAAATTTTATTACGTTTTTCCTCAGCCTTGCGTTTTCAGCCTCATAGCGATCCAGATTTTCTCTCAGTTGGATAACTATTTCTTCGAATTTTGGAGGTGAAGATGCACACAAACAAATGCCTGCTACAATTGTTATGGCTGAAACTCCTCCAACTACAATCCCAATCATCCATCCAGGTGCTGTATTCTGAATCCACGGGTTCGCAAATTCATAAATAGTAACCAAGGTTCCAATCCCACCCACTCCAAATAAGGTATTTCGGGTTCCATTGAGCAAACATCTCCCTCTCCAATCTGCTATAGCTTGAACCGTCTCCTGGCTGTAGTCTGCAACGGCATTTTTTGTTGCGATTAGTGCATTATAAACCGTCATCCCTTCATCCTAATTTGCGCAAATAGTTTTCTAGCTCATCTATCTGACGTCTTCTCAGTGTTACTTCTTGCCTAAGTTCCTCATTTTCATTTCTAAGTTGTTCTTTTTCTTGGTCATCAGAGATGGATTTTTTATGATAGTCATCCAGAGCAGCTAATGCCTGATTGAGAGCTGCTCTACAACCATTAAGTTCATTTTTGAGGGTGAAAATCTCTTCATTCTGTATCAAGACCGTGTTTTCTAAAGCGGGATTAATTGCATCAACCAGTGTTTGTACAACTTCATCTACAGTCTCTGCAGTTTGTTTTTGCGTCTGTACACTCTCTGACAGCATCTCTTCAGTTTTGAGTAACTGATCGCCGATTTTTTGGAGTTGTTCAGTTTCCGACTCAAGCCTCTCAATATTTTGGCCGGTAACTTTTTCATGACGATCAAGTGCATTTTCAAAACGGGCTTCTATGTTCTCAAATCTATCAAGCCCTTGATTTAAAGCATCTACCGTTTCTCCCACTTGATCATTTGCGTTTGCCGCTTGAAAATAGGTCCAAGATCTGATGCTTAAATCTACCAAGCACTCTGTGGCTCCTCCGGTCACTCCGCCTAATACGCCACCACAAGTGCCACCTACGCCAACCGCCGCTGCTGCTGTTGCGGGATTCAGTGCGATGGCAGTGAGTACAAGAGGAGCTGTCACTACGCCTCCGCCAAGCGCTACCAAACCTATGAATCCCACAGCCGTAAAGGTTGCAGCGCCTGCAATAGCTCCACCTATAGCACCAACTTTTACCCCTGTAGCCATATCCCTCCGGACTATTTTTCAAAGTATGTAAATTAATGACCTGTCGTCATCGAGATTAAGGATTCACTCATTGTATTTGGAGAAAGTGCATTTTTTGGCTTCGTGGCAATGCGTTACCCCAATGCAAGGCTATTTTGGTTCCATATCCACTTTTAACGTGCCATCTTTTGTAGAAATAGCGAAATGTACCTTCTTTTCCTCAATCAAACTTGTTATCGCACTATAAAATTCTTGGTTAATAGGCTCTGAAATATCTGATAAAATGATCCCTTTATAATAAAGTTTATCTACTTTAGCATATACATTATCTGTCTTTTGCAAGAGCTCAGCACTCAAACAAAATTTCCCTTTTTCTTCTGTTCGTTTTGCATAGAATTTGATGTGGGAATAGTCAGCATCAAAAACTGCACTCTTGGCCATTGTCATAGTCATCTCTCCGTTTAACGATTCTTTATAAACAAAGGGAAAATTTGTGTCCAACCATTGTGGCCTTGAAAAAACCAATCGGAACGGGTTTACTAAATATCTAATTCTTGCCCTTTCGACTGATCAAGACTGTGTTGGTTCACACTTGTATAATCGTACTTGAATTCAGTAACAGCAGCTTTTTCTTGATAGCTATCCGCATTAAGTACAGCTTTTATCTGGCTTGGATCTTTCAGAATCTGGACTGTTTCTTTGAGAATCTCTGAGTTGATTTCCCAATGTCTTTGTCCGAATTTCTTCTCTAAGTCACATCGCAAGCGCTCCTCCACTGTAAAAAGCACCTCATGCGCTATTTTTGGATCAATTTGTAAGGCGTTTGCCTTGAGTTGTGCCATTAATTGCTCTAACCCGACAGCTTTATTTTGTGCCCGCAGGATCATGTCTTTGATGAAAGATGTGGGTTTATCTTGAGGCAAAGGATCAGCTAAATCCCATTTGGGGGGTAATTCTTTGGCCAGAATTGATTTGTCAACTTCGTGGAGACTCTTTACTCCAATTTTGCGAAGCTCCTTGCAAAGCGTTTCTGAGGCTTCAAAGCCTGCTTTGTCATTGTCTGGCCATATTATCACGTCTCGCATGAAAAGAGGTCGCCAATCGGTCTTATTTACTGCGCTAGCACCGCCTGACCAAGTGATGCAGATCATTTTTTCTGGTGGAAACATTTTTGATGCGGCATCTGCTGTTTTTTCTCCTTCGACAACGAGAACCTTTGATTTGGGATAGGCTTGTAAAAGCTGTAGATTGTAGATTGGTTTTTTGTTCGCTTGATAACCTTTCAGGCTCCAGTTTGGCTCATCATCGTTGTCTTTGTAATGACCATAGCTGAGAGGCAGAACTATTTTTTTTCCTGCCTTATCTTGAAGTCGAAGGGTATAAAACAAAACTCCTCCATCATGATCACAATATTGATAGCGGGCAGTTTCCATGTAGTAGTGTGCTAGATTTTTCGAAATTTTATCGAGTGTGGGTGCTGATTCAGATGGTTTTAATGATACCCAATCCTGATCCTTTTCTGATTTTTTTAAAAAATAATGAACGGGAGCTTGTGTAGGCGCCTGTCCCATGAAATCCTTAGCCCAAGCAATGGCTTCAGCATTTGAACAAAATAGCCTTTTTTGAATTAGCTGTAGGGGGCCTCCCCCTTCTTTTTTCTCAAAATCATGGAAGCAACCCAATCCTTTTCCCGTAAATACAACAGCCAATGAACCATTTGTCCCAAAACGTAATCCTTTACTGTCTCTTCTTGTCGGACCTTCAGGGAATAGTTTGTGGACTAGTGAATCCAAATTCTCTTTTAGTTTTGACTCTAAATCAGCAAGGGTATCTTTATTTTGAGTCATTTCATGTTTCATCGAACGTTCTTGCAAGATTTCTAAGCTCTTTGGGGAAAAGCTTGAACGTATTTCTTTGGTGTTGAATACACGCAATAATTCAAAAGCGTGGGAGTTTCTTTCTCTGCAAGCTTGGTGCCATTCAGAGAAGTGGGCGCTTTTGCCTCCTGCTTCTTCTTCGGATCTGACAATTGTATAAAGAGCCGAGGCTTTATCTGAGCTTTTGTAGTACCCTCTAAGAAAGTTTCTTTTTTCCTCAGGCAATTTTTTCCAAAAATCGTTCGATTTGGATTTTGCAATTTTAACTGAAGGGGCTGAACTTTCTGCTATTTTCTTAAAATCTGCCTTTATTTTTTCAGAATCAAATTTCAGATCATCTTCAAATCTAACTTCTTGTACTTTTCCGAGCGCGCTTTGTTTTTCAAACTTTGGATTGAAAAATTCATGATCTGGTTGCTTGTCTTTATAGCGTTCGATTATTTTTGAAGTTTTACCACGTACTTCTTCCCAGGCTGAAAGACCAAACCCTTTTGCTTTAACAAGCATTGAATCTGAGCTTTTGAACTCTGCTACTCTTTGTTCTTTGAGAGCCTGTGCTTGTTGTTTTTCCAGGTCATTGTCATTAAGATAGGTCAATGTTGAATCTTTTTGAGTACGCCGCAAGGACTGTCTCTTCAAGTCGGCTAAATTCTTTGTTTCCTGTTCAGAAACAAAGCACTCCACTTTTTTGAAATGACGTGTGAGCCCTACATAAAAAGACTCTTTATTCATCATACTGGAATGCAACACATAAGCTTTATCAGCTGAATCGCCTTGTGAGCGATAGAAAGTGGTCGCGTATCCTAGCTGGAAAGTTCTATATTCTCTTGGATCAAACGTAACAATTCGGTTTTTGACCTGGACTGTAAAGTTGTCCTCAGTTGCAGCAACGAGTATGCCTTTCGTTCCGTTATTCACTTTGAGCATATTGTCATTCTTGCGAAACTCAATGCGATCTCCCACCCCTACGTAAACCTTTCCATAAGCAGTTTCACATTCAAATTCCCGATCCGTCAACTCCCCTGCCTCTTTACGATATAACCGCGCCAATTCGTTAAGAACCTTAATTTCACGGTTGGTGTGTGCGATAATTAGGGAAGATTCATTTGGATTAAGAGCCCTATTGGTAGCCCACTCTTTGATAAGAGACTCAATGGACTCCTCCTTAGAAGACTGCCACTTGATATTGCCGTTTTTCCAAATTGCATCAAGAGCTGCCCCCATTTCGCCCCTGGCAAGCTTTTTAGCAATTTCCCGTTCCGATTCGTCACTTTGACGTTGGATATTTTCTAAACGTTGCGCCCCATATCTCTCAGAAAAAACTTTGTAACCGAGTCCCCTTTCAACAGATGGGAGTTGTGCTGAGTCTCCTGCTAAAATGAGTTGAGCATCAAAACGTTTCGCGCATTTGAGCAGCTCAAGCATAGGTCTAGTTCCTAGCTTACCCACTTCATCGATCATCCACACTTCATGTTTTTGGATTTTGAGTTTGCCACTGCTGATTGAGAAAAGAAATCGGTAGACATTCTCGGCGTTTGAAAAACCCTTTTCTTTCAATACTTCTGCTGTAGCACTATCAGGCCCAATTCCCCTAACGCAATATTTCTGAGATTCATAGGTATCTTTCAAAGCTTTTAAAAGATTGCTTTTGCCAGTTCCGGCATATCCTTCTAGGCAAGACAATTTTTGGCCTCTGAGAATATTTTCAAAAGCTAATTTTTGTTCTGGCGTTAAGGCGTTAGAAAAAGCCGCTACTTTTTTAAAATTGGCCGCATGGGCCGATTGAGAATGAAGTTGATCAGCCAAGCGGATCAGCTGTTTTTCCTCTTCGATGATCTTTTGAGTTGTAAACTTATTAAGTGACTTGTTTGTCTGGCGATCAATGAGCTGTGTGATCTCTGGCTGTTTCCAAAATGTCTCTCTCACCTCTGAGATTTTTTCAGGATTAACGTGTTTGTGTAAAAAATGATCGATGTCTTCTGCTGTGAAGATATTTTTGGTTTGAGTTATTTTCTCCAACACTTTCAGTGGATCTTCAGATTCCAGGGCATTTAGTGAAACTCTTGCATCATGCTCATCCAATAAGGAAAGAGCCCTCGCTCTCAAGCGCACAGGTCCTAAGTGTTTTTGAGATACTACACCTTCCATATCTACACGTAATGCAATCCCCTTTTGCTCAAAATATTGATTTTGATGGCGCGCCCAAAGCTTACCCCAAAGTTCACCCGCAACCACTTTGCCTCCCCTTACAACAGGCATTAATTCCCGTGCTTTGTGATCATCAAATTCAAGGCCGTTTGCTTTAAAGCGCCGTGTCGTAATTAAGGCATGGGCATGCCAGTTGTGCTCCATGGGTTCTTCTAGATTACCTTGCTTGTTTTCTGGTCTATGGATATCGATTTGGACGGCCAAGCCCTTTTTAACAAAATGCTCCTCCATAAATGTATCCACAAGGTGTTTTCTGTCGTCTAGTGAAATGATCTGATCATCAGGAAGAGCAATGACCATTTCTAACGCAGTTTGCGAATTCCTACGCACTTCCTTTTGCTCAGCAGCATTCCAGAGGATTTCAGCATCTAGAAACTTGGGATCTACACCTTGAGGTAGCAAAATCTTATGATATGCTGGCGGCTCTTGTTTTGACCAATTGTAGGTGCATTCTAATTGCCATTCCGTACCTTGAAATTCAATACGACATCTTGCATTATATGCCGCCTTATAACAGGCGTTTTTTCCAGAGCTTCGTTTAACAAATTCTAACCGTGCAAATGGTATGGCCATAGGACTGCCTCCTACCCAGTTTCATGCCAGAGTGATTGATAGAAAGCAAAGCATTTCGGACGCACGCAAACATAGTTTGCATATTGCGTATATTTTAATCTTTCTCATCGGTTTTTGTGTGCATCTTCTAAAATTTTCATTGATTTGAAACCAGGCATCCGATATCTCTTCTTAAGAGAATCAAAAGAGATAGACAAATGGCCACTGCATTAGAAGACCAGAAAAAGAAAATCGAGATCCAAAAGAAAAAAATACAGCTCAAAGAGAAGCTTCTTAAGGAAAAAGAAAAGCAGCGCAAGTTTCGACGGGTTTCCGAAATTGTTGAAATTGCATTTAAGACAAGCTTAGATGAAGTTGATGATGATGTATTGCTTGGAGCGTTTTTAGAAATTTCAGAAAGAATCAACGATCCACATGCAGTACAAACATGGAAAAAGATTGGTGAAGCTCATCTAAAAAATAGCCAAGATAAATCTGATCATCTGCTTGCCATTTCATTCAACAATGAACCAGCAAAAGAAATCCGAGAGGTACTTAAAAAAATGAAATTTCGCTGGAATCCTTTTCGCAAAGAATTTTGTGGCTATGGCAATGAAAAAAAACTCGGACAGATGTTGAAAGAATTTGATGCTTCTATGGAAAGAATCGATGAGTAGAGTTCTTAGACGTGAAAGACACGAACACCTTATGCTCTTTGTATGTTGCCTTGTATCCGCTGCCATTTTGCTTGCATCCTACTTGGTTCAATATGCGTGGCAAATTGAGCCTTGCAGGCTTTGCAAACTGCAACGACTCCCCTACTTTTTGATATTGTTCGCTGTAAGTTTGGTAACATTGAAAATCAAATACCGAATCGTAAGAGCATTGCTCTTTTGCGCTTTTGCAAGCAGTGCTATTCTTTCGGCGTATCATTTGTTGGTGATCGGCGGCTTCATTTCTGATTTTTGTGCAGTAAAGTCCAATGTTGCCACCATCGACGACTTTATGAGCATGTTAGATACCCATGTCCCTTGCTCAAAAGCAGGCTGAAAATTTTTAGCCGTACGTATGATTGGCTGTAGTCTCGCTTTCTTCTCACCAATTTTTTCCTCACAAAAACTTTAGACTAAACCCTCGAATTTCGATTATTTACGGTAATAGGGCATCGATTACAAACCCTTTTTTGAAAAATTGTCTTTTTGATTTACTTACAAATCAAAATCTAGATAGGATCTCAGTTCTTAATGACGAGAGGTCTTATGAAACAATATGTAACTATTTTCTTTACGCTATGGACATGTTTTGTTTTATCACCGCTAGAAGCATTGAATCGGGACTATCGAGCTGATTGTGTAGACGATACGACCTATCAAAATTATTACTATAACTACTGTCTTTATCATGCTCCAACCGCTTCACTCGAAGAGATCCCATCCCGTCTCCTATATTTGATTCCTGAAACTGGGCCACGCTGCCGGAATTGTTATGATTTATCGATTTATTTAGGCTATGTGGATTCTGATTTCCAAAAATATTTCCACCATTTAAAACAACAATTAGAATATAGCGATCAACATAGAGATTGTCACTGCTTATGGCCTGAATATTCGCAAGAAGCTGCTCAAATTAGCGACATGGCTTACCTTCTTTTTCGTGACCTAGTTTGTACAACAGCTTTATCTAGTTTGATAGAAGATGAAAAAGCCCAAAGAGAACTAGTCGAAAATTCTGACTGGTTCTTGAATAAGCATGGATTGACTATTTCCTTCATCGCTCAGCAGTTCCGTTTTTCTGATTACTATAGAGTCTGTCGCGATATCGAAAACTTTGCCATATCCAAATATGAAGAAAGAGAGACTGTTAAAATTAAAGATCGCTTGCAGGATATTCTTGAAGCCCTATATCCAAAGTTTTTTGATTTATATACCTCTTGTTATAAAAAACACCCCAACCCTGATATCGATCAAGAAATCCGTTTTATGAAGTTTCTTGTAAGTGATATTTCGGGTCTTGACACGACTTTAGTTTCAAAATCCATGTCAATTCTACCAATAGCCCAAAACGTCTACGATGTAAGCGATTTGATTGTTGATAAATTGCAAACCGCCAATAATCCGGTCGAATTTGAAAACAAAGGATTACCTAATCGCATTCTTAAGAAAAATTCTTCAAAACAATTAGCCCTGGATATCTTAGATTTTACAGTTAGTCACACAGCTAAAACTGCATTTTCACCTCAATCTGATATTTTCTTAGAACAAGGGACGCTTTTCAATAATTTTCTCCTATATAAAGAGGCTATTCAAATCTTAACTCTGGTGATTCAACTTAATCCCTCCTATCGGGATGCTTATATCGAAAGGGCTATGGCCTATTTTGAAACAAATCAACTATCTTTAGCCATTAAGGATTATGAATCTGCTAAAAAATTAACCATTGCGCCACCATTTAAGCCCGACTGCGATCAAGCAATGATAATGGCGGCTGTCTATATCCCAGAAAATAAGATCGAATTCTCTAAAGGGTTAGTTTCAGGAACAGCTGATGGAGCGAAAGTATCAATTGTTGAATTCGTGCCTTCAATTTTTAGTTGCTGTAGAGGAATTTTGAATGGACTCTGGGCGTTTGTATGTTCCCCAATTGAAGTAAGCCAAGAAATGGTGAATACAGCCTATGCAATAGGGGAATTCGTTAACAGTCATAGTACAGAAGAATGCTTTCAGTATGTAGTCCCAGAATTAAAAGAGCTTTCTTTTTCGTGGGATAAACTTAATGATCAATCTAGGGGTCAAAAAATCGGTTTCATTATTGGGAAATACGGTGTTGATATTTTTGCTCCAGCAGGAGCCTTAAAGGGTATGACCAAAGTACGTGCCTTGAAAAGGGCTAATACTATGTGCACACTCGAAAACTGTGCGACCTCTCAAGCTAAGCAAGCTAAAATTTTGGAAGAAAGTATTAAAAGAGCAGCTTTAAGAGAAGGTGTGATTGCAGACTTCTTTAAAAAAGGGAAAGTTCTTACAAAAACATCTAATGTGCAATACCATGTTATGCAACCTAAACATGCTTGGAATAAGGTACTACAATTGAGTGGAAACCTAGAAGAAGACTTTAAAAAAGTAGCTCTTCTGTTAGAAGAAAGTGGTATTTTATCTGAAAAATATCTATTAGAATCAGAAAAATTTTCACATGGAAAAATTATCCGTACAGACTACAAAAAGATGGTAAATGGCCATGAGATAAGGGCTACATTTGAAACATACGTAGAAAGTAATCAAATTTTCTTGAAAGATGCTTGGGTGATAACAAAATGATGAATGATGAAAAATATTTAAAATTAAAACAAAAATCCAGCAATTATAGCCCATCAACTTTGATAAACTCTTTGGAATTTAATGAAGCTTTACTTATAGCTTGCGATATGTTGAACAATGAGGAATGGGATGAACCCTTGCAGGAATATGCTGCAAATATTTTGGAGGAATTAAGAAAAAAATATCCTGAAAAATGGAATGCTAATTGGAAGTATGATGCATTCCTTGGATATGCATACCATGTTACTCTAAAATACGAGGAAAGATATGCAGCTTATAAAAGAGCTTTTAATAAAATATCCCCCCCTCCGCCTCAATTATTAGTGGCTATAGCTCGATGCTGTATTGCACCAGGAAAACCTCCAATAACTGAAGAAGACGCCATCGCACTTGTTAAACAAGCCATACAAACCAAGCCATATGTTGAGGCGGTTGAATTATTAAAGGGGCTATATAAGTCTATTGGAAATGGTAAAGAACAACAATATTGGGGAAAAATTTTAGAGAATATTAAAGATACTGGTCCGCATCTACCCCCGTTAGATCAATTTTGATGCCTCCATGGAAAGAATCGATGAGTAGAGTTCTGAGACGTGAAAGACACGAGCACCATCTGCTCTTTGTGTGTTGCCTTGTATCTGCTGTCATTTTGCTTGCATCCTACTTAGCTCAATATTTGTGGCAAATTGAGCCTTGCAGGCTTTGCAAACTGCAACGACTCCCCTACTTTTTTATTCTGTGCCTTTCCATTTTGCCCGCATTGAAAATTAAATACGGTATTATCAGGACTCTGCTCATTTTTGCTTTTGTAGGCAGCAGCCTTCTTTCGGCTTACCATTTGTTGGTGATCGGGGGTTTCATCTCTGATTTTTGTGCAGTAAAATCCAATGTGGCCACCATTGACGACTTTATGAGCATGTTAGATACCCAAGTCCCCTGCTCAAAAGCTATTTGGAAACTCTTAGGACTTCCTATGGCTGCTTACAATATGCTTGTCTCTCTCTTTTTTTTGGGACTGTTTGTCAAAAAAAAGCCTTGTTAATCATTTTCTTATAATTAATCGACGCCTTTATTCATTTAGACTTTTTTCTATTTGACGCTATGGGTGCTGCAATCAGTCGGTAAAAACCTGGTTTTATTATAAAGATTTCGTTAAACTAACCTTCTCTTTCAAACCATGGGCTGGAGATAGCCTGCTCTATCAAGCACAATTCATGCATCGTAACTCTACTATCTCTGAGGGGTCCAACTTTACCGGGGCCCGCCCACAAAAAAAATCCCCATTAATATAAAAATAATAATTATCTGTTATAATAGTCTTCGAATCAACTCATTAGGAGGCGAAATGACCGTCGATAATAATCTTAAAGCTCACCAACATATTATTTCAGAAACTGGTGATAATAATGTTATAGAAACATCTGATTCGTCAGTTCGAGATCTCACAAAAGAAATAGAAACATTAAAATCCATGGACAGAGAAAAATGGTTGCTGGTTGCTGCAGGAGTGGTATACGGAGCTTTTGCGGTTTATTGTTTGGCCTGGCATGGCTTCCCTGGAGTTATCATGTGCTCAGCAAGCGCAGCTTTCTTCCTCGGAGGAGCCCTTGCTAAAAGCCAGTCACGACACACATTTATGGTTCTTAATAGTATTGAAGAGAGTGAGCACACACGCTACACCCTCGAAGATTTTTCTACAGAAATAAAAAATGAAATAGAACAAGCCAGGAACAAAATTGCACAGCTGAAACAGAAAGTATCCAATTACATTTCCACTGCCTTTGCATAATTGTAGATACACCCTATTTACAGGACTTGCAAACAACTATCCAGGCAAAGATTGTGGCAAGCCCGGAAAAGATCAGAAAAGGAACTTGCCACGCAAGCGAACAGCTCCACATTTCGCAAGTATGTTTATTAAATTTATCTGGTGTGCCATAACATTGCGAAGTACTACACATAATTATCGAGAGAGCAAAACCACAAGAGATTAATGTAGTTGCTACTGTTACGCCACGACAACAATTTGCATTTTTTTCGCCTGCCTCCCCAACCCCTGCGCCCAAACAACCACATGTAACTGGATCAAGACTCATACGTCTCTCCTTTTTTTGACTATGGAGACTAGCTTCATAGAAATTTTTAAGTCAATTTTTTTTCAGATTGAATAGTCGCATTCCTTACAAAAATTTTTGGTGGAGTTAATTCCTCGCTAACTGATCTTTTTTCCCAGCATACAGATGTTGAAAGAATTTGATGCTTCCATGGAAAGAATCGATGAGTAGAGCTCTGAGACGTGAAAGATACAAACACCGTATGCTCTTTGTGTTTTGCCTTGCATCCGCTGACATTTTGCTTGCATTCTATTTGGTTCAATATGCGTGGCAAATTGAGCCTTGCAGGCTTTGCAAACTGCAATGACTCCCCTACTATTTGATGTTGTTCGCTGTAAGTTTGGCAACATTGAAAATCAAATACCGAATCATCAGGGCATTGCTCTTTTTCGCTTTTGCAAGCAGTGCTATTGTTTCGGCGTATCATTTGTTGGTTATCGGAGGCTTCATTTCCGATTTTTGCGCAGTAAAGTCCAATGTTGCCTCCTTTGACGACTTTATGAGCATGTTAGATACTCATGTCCCCTGCTCAAAAGCAGGCTGGAAGCTGTTTGGGCTTCCTATGGCTAGTTACAATCTCGTCATTTCCCTTTCATTTCTGTCTTGGTTTATTCGAAAAGCTCGTTATTGCTCCTTATAAAGCACTGATTTTTCATAATTTAAAGGGAATCAGATACTTGAAAAATCCAAATTTTATCTTTTCTTTATTCTAAAATTTTATTATATCTCTAGTTCAAACGGATTTTTTTATGCGATCAATTCTTTTTTTTCTTACACTGCTGAGTTTTTTTTCGAAGGGGGCGGCAGATGTTACCGATGATATTTTTTCTTATATTTCAAATAAAAAACTTAGTAGCAAAAGAAAGACTGAGCTACTGCATTTTTTTGGCAACGAAATCGAATATGAATCAGAGGCCCCGTTTGAAATCGATGATCTTCCCTTGATCTATGATTCAATCTGGCCTTTCTTTTGTCTCAAACATCTAATGACAGATCCTGCTATTTGTTCAAGCTGGACGAATGAAATGGAACCTCAATTAGAGTTTGTCAAAAAGAAAAGCGCTCTAGCCTATATCGATAAAAATCTGATCTTATCACTAGGCGAAAAATTGAAACTAATTCCGCAAATGCATGGGGACTATGTTAGCCCCTGCGATTATGGCTGCTGCTCGGCCTGTAAAACTCCTATCATCCGAAGCTATGCCCTTGGTAAAAATTATCAAATGCATCCTTCTCTAGACCTACGTTATAACGCATGGATTTTGTATCGGTGTTCTTGCTTGGAACCTGGAAAATGGTGCACAGCTTGTGTCTGTGATACAGAACATCACACGAATTGTGGAAATTACTGCTTAGATTTTAAGGATCAATGTCCCAACTGGAAATTTTGTCTTCAGCCATCTATTTTTCCAGGTTATTTCAACAAGAGCTATCAAACCTATTTTTCTTTTTTTCAAAATTTTCTCAACTATCAGAATGCAAATAAGTCTTGCAAGTGTTACTGGCCTAACCATGGAAAAGCTGAAATAATCAGCAATGGAGTTTTCCTTATTTTTGAACAACTTGGAAGAGCTACAAAAATGCGCCAAGCCATGCCTGCCAAAAACTTTAGCCAGTATATAAACTGCGATGTAATCGAAGAGTTTGCAAGAAGCCTTTTGATGCATGCCTATTTCTATTCACAATATCATAGAATTCTTTGCGATGTGGATCAGTTCAGCTCCAACAATCTTGACTTTGAGGACTATCAGTTGGTGCGCCAGTTTTTAAATTTGGCTCAGGATAAAATGCTGCCCTATTTTCAAAAACTCTATTCTGAATGCTTGAAGCAACATCCACATCCAAAAATTCATTATGAACGTGGCATGACTTTCTTTCATCATGGTAATTATGTCGAATCCCTTGATGATATCAGAGAATGGATAGGATATGCAGAAGCCAATAATCTACAGGAATTTTTGACTTCTGAACTTTATCTTCAAGAAGGCAGTCTATTAAATGAAATGCTCTCATACGATGAAGCTATTATTGCTTTAACCAAATCGATTGAGAAAGACCCAGAAAATGCTGACGCTTATTTCGAAAGAGCGTTTGCTTATTTTGAAAAAGGAGATTTTTCCAAAGCATTATCTGATTACATCGCCTCAGGCTTTCATCCGAAAGAAATCGATCCAAAACAATTGAGTAACTTGAACTATTTTTCCTTTGGACAAGGAGTTACTCTTGGAATTATACAAGGCGGACAAGATTCTGTTACAGAGTTTGTACCTTCACTTTTAGCCTCTCTTAGAGGAATGAGCCGAGGTATATGGGCATGTGTTTCGAGCCCGATCGCCGTCTCTCATGATATGATTGATTGCGCTCATGCATGTCTTGAATTCATTAAGGATACTACAGCCAAAGAGTTGATTTGTAAAATTGTCCCTGAACTTCAAGAATGCCTACAAAAGTGGGATCAGCTCGATGACAATACCAAAGGCAGATACATCGGTTATGTAATTGGCAAATATGGCGCTGATATATTTATTGGTGCTGGTTCTATTAAAGCTATACAAGTTTACCGCAATTTGCGTAAAGCCAATGCAATTATGACTATGGAAACCGCTATTGTGTCTCCAAAGTTGGCAGAAGAAATATTAACTCAGTCAACAAAGGAATGAGCCTTTCGAGAGGAGCTGCTAAAAAGTGGTCGTTTAAGAATTGAGCAGGATCAGATGGGCAAGCATATTCCTGGAAGACATAATTACATAGAGGGCAGAAGTATTTTCGAACATTCCGACCCCCAAAAATTAATTGATAATTTTGCAGGAACCGGACAAAAGGTAAATCATGTTCTTCCAGGTAAGCCAGGATATAAAGAAATCATTGATTTCAGAGAACATATTGGAATATGGAAAACTAAAGATGGAAAATTTAGCTTACCTACGACAAAAGGAACCATCCATTATAGTAAAGATGGGTGTCATATAATCCCCGCAAAACCAAACAATTTTTTAGGTCCATGAAAATGAACATTGCTTCTTTACGATGTGTTTCTCAGGTAGCTCTTCTGGGCCAAGTGACGCCGAATCTTAGAGCGGTTACAACTGCATTTGACAGTGAATGCATAAGGCTGTGTTTTTACTATGATCAAGAGCCATCGGAGCAAGAAAGGGAACTGGCTGAAGAGGTAGCGTCTGAGATTATTTCAGATTTCACAGAGTATATGATTGAAACGGAAAAAATAATCTTAGCCTACCCACATAAAATTCCTAATAAAAAGGATATAATTTTTATTTACCATCGTCATGAACCTTTGCCCTAAAAATTTCGGTGAATGTTTGGCTCTCTAAAAAATGAATGGTCCATTTTTCGATGGTCATATAGAGGTAGAAAAATCTGCTCTGAGAAAAGACGGAGTACATATCGTCCACACATTTCAGCGAAAATAATAATCAATGTTAAAAGCAAATCTTTTTGAAACTTTCTTGGAAGAAACTCATCAACAAAGTCCACTTGCCCCCCTTAAAAGCAGGTGAACTTGTCCAACTACAGTTTGTGATCGCTGGCGGCCCTGATTATAGTGGTCCCCAAAAACTGGACAGGTGACTAAGTTATGCCAACCTGCTAAAATATACTTAATTTTAGAGGCTTAGGTATGAAAAAAAGACGTAAAAATGATGCAGCTTTCAAAGCAAAAGTAGCACTTGAAGCTGTTATGAATGACCGCACAGTCAACGAGATTGCAGCCAAATATCAAGTCCATCCAGGCCAAGTCAGCCAATGGAAAAGAGAACTGCTTAGTGGTGCCATTTCGGTGTTTGAGCAGGGCAAGAAATCCGCAGTAGACGAAGGGCATGACCGGGAAGTATCCGAGCTACATCAAAAGATTGGTCAACTGACTGTGGAAGTAGATTGGCTTAAAAAAAAACTGAATCATTAAGCCTGGATGAAAAAAGGCGACTGATCGATCCACGTGACCCACTGCTTTCGGTCAGTCGTCAGTGTGAGCTCTTAGCACTCAACCGTTCCAGTTATTACTATGGGCCAGCAACAGAGACAGAAGCAAACCTGACTTTAATGCGTTTGATCGATGAGGAGTACACAAGGCATCCCGTGTATGGTCGCAGGAGAATGACGGCCTACCTGAAGAGGCTAGGTCATCAAGTGAATTCCAAACGGATTAGACGATTGATGCAGCTCATGGGATTGGAGGCTATCTACCCAAAGCCAAACCTATCCAGAAGGCATCCAGAAAACATAATCTACCCATATTTGCTTCGGAACTATAAAATTGATAGACCCTATCAAGTGTGGTCTGCAGATATTACCTACATCAGGATGGCTCAAGGATTTGTTTACCTCACCGCCATCATCGATTGGTTCAGCAGATACGTCTTGTCCTGGCGCCTGTCGAACACACTTGACTCTCATTTTTGTGTAGAAGCTCTCAAAGATGCTCTTGAAATAGGTCGTCCTGAGATATTTAACACAGATCAGGGAGTGCAATACACAAGTAGTGACTTTGTGAGCGTGTTAGCAAATGCTGAGATACAAATCAGCATGGATGGCAAGGGAAGATGCTTGGACAATGTATTTGTGGAACGGCTATGGAGAACAGTGAAGCATGAGCATATCTATTTACATGAGTATCAGACAGTCAGAGAGTTATCAAAGGGATTGGAAGGGTTCTTTTTCTTTTACAATAATGAGCGCTTACATCAATCGTTAGGTTACCGTCCTCCTCAAGAAGTACATCAAAAAATGATTGTCGGCAGACATTTAACCCATGATTCTGTAGCATAAAAAACGCCGAAGAAAAGTAGCTACGCCTCGTCTTACTGGAGAGCGTAGTGAAATATTTACTTTATGGTTGGCCATAACTTATTTTAGCTGTTCAGCTGTCCGACAAATGGGGACCACCTTAGGCTACAATGTTAACCAGGCAACTGGAGAAAAAATTGCAACAACATGGGGAAAGATACATTATGCAAAAGACGGAGTGCATATCGTCCCCACATTTCCGCGAAAATAATAATCAATGTTAAAAGCAAATCTTTTTGAAACTTTCTTGAAAGAAACTCATCCACAAAATCCACTTACAACCGATCTACGGTTAGCAACGGTAAGCTTGGATATTAAATTTAACGAGTTTAATATTGCAAACGGCAGATCCCCAAAGATAGGCGCCATTTCTCCTAACTCTGTCTTAGCAATTTGGGAAGAAAATCAAATGGATGCAGAGCTGCTCAAAACAAAATATACGCCGCTTATCCCTTCGCATATGAGGATAGCTTATTGCTGGGCACATCTCTGGAGAGTTAGACCAAGGAAAGATCTACCTTCTCTTTGCTTTGAATGTCGCATAGCTCCTAAACAAACCATTATCGATGAAAGCATCGAAACAGGTGAACATTTATTTTCCAAATGTTTTTCATTTGAAGACGAATCCATCTCTATTGGAACTGAAGATGAAGACAGCCTTTTCCAAAGAGCTGAAGCAAATGAAAATCTTCCTTGGAGATACACAGCAGAGAGTCCGACTGGTTTTGAAAGCTACAATCTTGTGGAGTCGTTTGACTTAGGAATCAATGTTCATTTGCCCCCCTTAAAAGCTGGTGAACTTGTCCAGCTACAATTTGTGATTGCTGGCGGTCCCGATCCTAATGCTAACTGGTTTGCTGTGGATGCTCGTCCAAGTGATATTTTGCTGCAAGGAGAGTGTCGATAACGTCTCGTTAAAATTCCTGCCTAGTTTAGGACACATTCTTGTATATGATGTTTTTCGAGGCACGAGAAATCTGACTCATAATTATTCAAAAAAAAAGGGCACTATCGTCCCTACAAGGCCTCAATCTAGGTAAATTTATGCATGATAGTGATATCGATATCGCCTACGCTTTGCTTGCGACTCAACGCGCTTTGCTTGGAGCAGTTACACCAAATTTAAGAGCTGTTACTATCGATCTTCAATCTAATGGTAAATCAGGCAAAATATGTTTTTATTATGATGGAAAAATCTCAGAAGACGACTACGATCTAGCTACGTGTGCAATAACAGAAATTACAGCGGCATTCCCAATTGGATATAATTTTGAAGAAAATATAGAACGCCTTGATTCACCCACCAAAATTCAAGATGAAGGACGTCTAGCCTATTTAAGAAAAGAGACTGAAGACGATATTTGAAAAGATGCTTATAGGTTAACCGTTTGACCTTGCCCCCGATTTAGGGCCAGAGAGAAATAGAGATTACGCGACTAATTT
>CAZPPS010000029.1:0-29618 GCA_964588495.1 uncultured bacterium
TGAGGGTTATAACACGCTCGATTTACTAGCAGCCTTTTTCTTTTCCTCCATTATTCTTCTCTGTTTGAAAAAAAATAAGGAAGAGGAAATGGGAAAAGTGGAACAAAAGAGCATGCTGACAACAGCTGTATATGGAAGTCTCATCGCCGCCACTCTTCTCTCGGTTGTCTATATCTGTTTTTCTTTTTTAGCTGCAGGCTATGCGCAAAGTTTGACCTCTGTGGCTTCTGATCAAATGCTCGGAAGGCTCGCCCACCAGCTTTTGGGCTCTCAGGCAGGCCTTGTGGCAAGTGTTGCGGTCTGCTTTGCCTGTTTTACCACCGAAATAGCTTTGACTGCGATTTTTGCCGGTTTCTTGCAAAAAACTTTGTTTAAGGAAAAGATTTCTTATTCAGTAGCGCTAATTATCACCCTTTTGATCTCATTTTTGGTCTCAACGCTCCACTTCAGTGGGATCAGCGCTTTTCTCATCCCGATTGTGCAGGTCTGCTACCCTGCGCTGATCGTTTTGTCGCTCGTAAATATCCTCCATAAACTCTATGACTTTAAGCCGGTGAAGCGGTTTTTTTATGCGACTTTGGGCTTAAGCCTGGTTGTATACCTGATCTGAGAATCAGGCAAGGGCAGGGGCACGGGCACGGGCACGGATTAATTTGCCGGAATCGTGATCGGGTTGGTATACTGACAAAGTTATGGAAAAGTGGGTCGAAAGGTATAAGCCGGCAGCTGCGCATATTCTCGAATCGGGATATGTAAAGGAGATCGATTTTTCCGGTCCCACCTATCAAGTCGAAGTTTTCGATGAAGGCATTGGGGAGAGCCGGTGGCCCTTTCTTCAATTTGATGAGCATGCCCTTTTAAAAGATGCCTTTTGCACATGTCCGTCAGATAACGGAAAGTGTGTCCATTTAGCGGCTGCCTATTTGGCGATCCTGGGTGCTAAAGAAATTCCCTTACATATCCGTTTTGAGCACTCTTTTTGGAATGAACTTTGCCAGATTCTAGGGGAAAGCAGCGGTTATGAAGAACGTTTTTTGGAAAAAAGAGCGGATGGTCATTATCTCTTTCAAAACGAAATCGGTTTCGAAATAGAAGCTTTAAAACCTGCGGCCAAGCAATTTTTGACCAAGATTGTTGAAAATCGTCTTCGTGAAACCCCTGAGAACTCGATCAAGTTTTCAAATCTTTCCCAAGAAGAGATCACAAGGTGGCGAGAAGGTAGGCCAAGCCGCAATTTGCGCTATCTGTTGAGCTTTTGGTTTGATCTTGGAAAATGGATGATGCGTCATGCCAAAGAAGGCAAACTGAGGTTTGAAGAAGATGCCGAAGGGTATCCTACGACGATCTTTTTGGAATTCCCTCAGTTTCTGGTGCGTGTCACTTTACAGAAAAAAGATCTTCCCAAGTTAGTCCCGACTCTGAATGCCGTACATTCTCCCTTGAAAGTGTTTCAGTCTGAAGAAGAAAAAGTGAAAAACATCACTTTTGACTCTAAAACGATGAGCTTTCACATCGAACACACAACCCTTGTTCCCAAAGAGCATGAGCAAAAGGCTCTGCCGCTGGAAGGATGGATTTATATCCCCGACCTTGGTTTTTACCCTCAAGATGGGCACTCTTTTTTAGGGAGAACCCACGTTCCCAAAGAGGAGGCTTCACCCTTTTTAAAACAGTGTGCTTCTCAGATTGCCCGCTATATCCCCGTTCAGGAAAAAAAGGTTTCGCTCTCTTACGCCATGCACTTTGACACTTCGTGGAATTGGCATTTTAGCGCCTGGCTTTTTGAAAAAGGGGATCTCGAAAGTTCGGGATCTTGTTTGCTCGAAGGGTGGGTCTATCTCAAAGAAAAAGGCTTTTATCCTATCCTCAACGACTTTTTCGGTAAGGCTGAAACCGTTTTGAAGCAGTCGGAAGTCTCCAGCTTTGTCAATCACCACCGCATTTGGTTAAATGGCCAGCAAGGTTTTCAAACGCACCTTGCAAGCATTGAATCCCAGCTTAGCTACACAGTCACAAAAAACCAGACTTTAGCGTTTCATACCAAATTTCAGGCAAAATCGTTTGATCTCAAGGATTTTGGAGACTGGATTTACTACAACAAGCTAGGCTTTTTCTCTAAAAAACATGCCCGGTTAGAGGCGATTCTCCATCCAGGTCTTGAGATTGAAGCGCAAACAATTTCTCATTTCATCAAAACAAACAGAGAAGAGCTCGAGACCATTTCGACATTTTTTACGCCGATCTGCCCCCTTCTTGCGCGTGGACTTGATATTGAGGTTAAATCGCCCACTTTGATTCAAATCAAGCCGGTTTTTACCTTGAAATCTGATTATAAAGAGTCCCAAATTGCTGTTTTTGGAGACTTTGTTTACTTACATAATGCTGGATTTTGTGAACTTCCCATCAGCATGCGGCTTCCGGAAAAATATTTAAAGCCTGTGAACATTTCTGGACCCCATTTGGTTCATTTTTTTGAAGAGGAATTCGAAAATGTTCTCAAGTACTGCCAGAAAATTGATACATCCCTCAAAGTGCCCCACAAGCTCGATTTTGTAGTCGACTACCTTGTCCGTTCAAGTGGAAAAGGTTTAAGAGCCGAACTGCTGTATCACACCGAATTTGGGACTGTCCATATTGGAAAGCTCATGGAAGCCATTGAAAATAAAAGACGGTACTGCTTTACAGACGGAGGTCTCTTTGATCTTCACGATGAGCGTTTTCAATGGCTCAAAAATTTTAAAGCTTCCGTTGATCCACAATCCAATCTTGTCGATTTGTCTGCGCTGGATCTGATCCGTTTGGATGCAACGTTTGGACTTTTAGGGCCAAAAGATAGCTCTCAGGAAGCTGAAATTACACGTAAAGTGCTTAAAGAGCTGCGGGAATTTTCTTCTCACGAAACGCCCAACCTAAAAGGGCTTTCAAGCACACTGCGTCTTTATCAGCAAACAGGTCTACAGTGGCTCTGGTTTCTTTATAAAAATGGCCTGTCAGGGCTTCTCTGCGATGATATGGGACTGGGGAAGACACACCAATCGATGGCTCTTATTGCGGCCGCTTTAAATCAAAAAGGAGAAGGGCCCCGTAAATTGATTGTGGTATGTCCAACTTCTGTGATTTATCACTGGCAAGATAAGCTGGCCACATTTTTGCCCCATCTTAAGGTCCACACCTTCCATGGACCCAATCGGACTCTTAAAAGAATGCCCCGAGAAGGGATCATTTTGACCTCCTATGGCATTTTGAGAGTGGAAAAGGAAGCTCTTGGCAAAATTCCTTTTGAGCTTGCCATTTTTGATGAAATCCAAATCGCCAAGAATCCCCGAAGCCGTGTCCATGAGGCTCTTAAATCCCTTCAAACCCGAATGCGAATCGGTTTATCAGGTACTCCCATTGAAAATAACTTAAAAGAGCTTAAATCTCTTTTTGACATTGTTCTGCCAGGCTATATGCCCTCCGAAGCCAAATTCCGGGAACTTTTTATTATTCCCATCGAAAAAAATTCCGATCCCGAGAAAAAAGCTCTTTTGAGCCAGCTCATACGCCCTTTTGTCATGCGCAGAAAAAAATCAGAAGTTTTGGAAGAACTTCCCGAAAAAATTGAGGACAAATCCTATTGTGAGCTTTCTGAGGACCAACAAAAGCTCTATGTGGAAATTTTGGCGAAAAGCCGTGATAATCTCCTTCAAGAGCTACGCGATCAAGACAAAAACATCAACTATGTCCACATTTTTTCTCTGCTGTCCCAGCTCAAGCAGGTGTGCGATCATCCAGCCCTTGTCCATAAGGATCCCAAAAACTATAAATCCTATTCTTCAGGCAAGTGGGATCTTTTTGTGGAGCTTCTCGAAGAGGCTCGCTCAAGCGATCAAAAAGTCGTTGTCTTTTCTCAATACCTCTACATGCTCGACATCATCGAAAATTACCTGAAAGAAAAAGAATGGGGTTATGCCCAAATTCGGGGAGATACCCTCAACCGGCCAGCTGAGCTGAAACGCTTTCAGGAAGATCCCACTTGTGTGGTATTCATTGGATCGCTGCAAGCAGCCGGACTTGGCATTGATCTGACCTCTGCCAACGTCGTGGTCCTCTACGATAGATGGTGGAACGCTGCCCGGGAAAACCAGGCTATCGACCGGGTCCACAGGATAGGCCAGCAAAGGGGTGTGCAGGTCTACAAGCTCATCACCAAAAATACCATCGAAGAGAAAATCGATCAGATGATCACCCGCAAAGGGCGCCTTTTAGAGGAGGTTGTTCTGGTTGATGATCAGGCTGTCCTCAAAAAGTTCACAAGAACTGAGCTCATCGATCTCCTCTCCTTCCATGAGCCTTGATTGTTATCTGGGATGTGAAAATTAAATTCTGCAATTAGAGCGCACGATAGGAAGGATTTGCATATCAAGCAAATCCTTCCCATCATGCGCTCTTTAACATTGGATACAACGCTCATCGGATGATCGGGGCAAAAAAGCTAGATGAGGTCGTCCTCATGGAGGATCAATTCCTCATCAAAAAAGTCATCCGTTTCGAGATCGGCTTCTACGTCATGATGCGGTTGTTCATCCAAAGAACGGGGCATCTCGCGCTTACGCTGCTCTTCTTTGCCGCGCAGGTGGAATTCTAGAGGGGCTCCCGTGAAAGGAAAAGTCTTTCGGAAGCCATTGATGAGGTACTTTTTGTAGGATTCGTGCATCAGCTCCGGTTTGTTGACAAACAGGATAAAGCGGGGCGGATGGACATCGACTTGTGTCAGGTAATAGATGCGCAGGCGTTTGCCTGTGATCATCGGAGGGTGATTGAGCTGCATCGCCTTTTCTACAAACTTGTTGAGTTGGTGCGTTGTGATCCTTGTTTCGAGGGCCATGAAGACGGTGTCGATCTCTTTGAAGATCTTGCTGAGGTTCCGCTCTTCTTTTGCCGAAATGAAAAGGATCGGACAATGGGCCAAAAAGGCAGACGTTGTATGGAGAGCCTTTATGAGGTGCTCCATCCGGAAGCCTTTGACAAGATCCCACTTATTAAGGACCAAGATACACCCTTTGCCGGCAGCTTCGATCTGTTTAGCAATTCTTTTTTCCTGGACGGTGAGCCCTTCCTGGGCATCGAGCATCAGAATGCAGACATCGCTTCTTTCAATCGCTCTTTCTGTTCGGATCGCGGCAAACTTTTCAACGACATCTTTTTCCGCTTTTTTGCGGCGCACACCTGCCGTATCGATGAGTGTGTAGGGTCGGCCTGAAAAATGGAACGGAATATCGACACTATCGCGGGTTGTGCCGGCAATTTCACTCACGACACACCGTTTTTGCTGCATTAAGGCGTTGATCAATGTGGATTTGCCCACATTGGGCCGTCCCACGATGGAGACTTTCACTCCGTGATCAAGCTCTTCGGCTTCTTCTTTTGGTTGAAAACCTTCCCAGGCCATTTCCAGAAGTTCAGCAATCTGATAACCGTGCGTGGCAGACACTGCGACCATTTTGTGAATGCCCAGTTGATGGAAGGCGTGCATTCTCAGCTTTTGGTTAGGATCGTCGATTTTGTTGACGGCCAGCACAAGGGGTTTTGTGGTCTTGAGCAGGATGCGGGCCAGCATTTCATCGAGTTTTGTGATTCCCACTTCAGAATCGACCACCATGACAAGGGTATCGGCCTCTTTAATGGCAATTTCTGCCTGGGCGCGGATCTCGTCTTGGAATCGATCGGGAGATTTTGGATCAATTCCCCCTGTGTCGATGATTTCGAAAGGAAACCCAAAAGCTTCTGCTTCAGCGTAGAGGCGATCACGTGTCACCCCTTCTGATTCATCCACAATCGCGATTCTTTTATTACAAATACGGTTAAATAAGGCCGATTTCCCTACATTAGGGCGGCCAACAATTGCCATTTTAAACATAATGTTAATGATTTTACACTATTGGCTAATAAAAATGAACAACGAATAAAGTAAGTAAAAATTTGTCTTGCTCTTGCCCGGTGCGAGTTCACAAAGAGAGAGAAACTATTAATTTTTTCTTCTCTGTGTTCTCTGTGTCCTCTGTGGTTTTTTTAAATCCCCCGAAGGTTATACCAGTAAAGTCTTTGGGGCAGTTTAAAAACCACAGAGGACGCAGAGAACACAGAGAAGAAAAAACAATTTCTTTTCCTTTGCGCCTCTTGCGACTCTGCGCCTCTGCGTTGAATTTGGCTCGGACGCGGAACTCGGGTCGGTCACGGTCACGGACACGGTCACGCACGGATTCAAAATAAAACTTATCTTACCGGATCAACCTTCCGCTCCAACCCCTCATCAGTCCGAATCGTATCATACATCCAAACTTCCCCATTTTCCCGCATCAGCCGATCGCAGCCCATCGCGATTCCTTTAAAGACACCATGTTTTTGTATGGCTTCCAAAGTATATTGCGAACTTGTCGGCGCGTAGCTGCTGCGCGGACCATCGATGGGCGAAATATAAACTTGGAAAAAGCGAATCATGGCTTTGCATGTTTTTTGTCCGCTTGATTGTTTAACTGGTTTTTCCGCGACACGTTTTTGTGAAAGTTCTGCATCGATTCCCCAGGGGGCATTGGGTGATTCAAAGGATGCGCCTTTACATAATTTACATATTAGTAAAGACAGTATTAAGAAACTAAAAACACTTTTCATAAACATATGAACCTGTATATAAAAAAGAACAAAAAATGACTTAAGTTAACTTGCATTTTTGGCAAAGGCGTTGCATGATGCTGCCGCAGTTTATAACACAGCTTAAGACGGATCTTGGTTTAGAGCAAGCTCTCGATGCGAATGAGGATGGATCTTTTTCCCTCCGTTTTGAGCCTGAAATTGATGTTTTAGTTAAAGAGGATCAAGATGCAGTCATCTCGTTTTTTACGAAATTGGCTGATCTTCCTCAACTGCAAGTAGAAGAGTATTTATTGAGAACGATGATCGCGAATTTATTTGGAAGAGAAACGGGCGGAAGCATACTTGGCCTTGACAATGAAGGTAAAAGAGTCGTACTACTGGATTTTCTTGAACGAGAACACAATTACACCAATTTTCGAGATCGTCTTGAAGATTTTGTCAATTATGCAGAAGCCTGGCGTTTAGAAACGGTAGAGTTTAGCACCAATAGGGAAGAGAATGAAAGCTGAGTTCATAGCCGTTGAGGGTGTGTTAAAAGGATTGATCCTCTCCCTTGAGAGGGGTGATGAGTGGACCCTTGGAAGGGATCCTGATTTAAGCACACTTGTGATTGAAGATCCCCACGCTTCCCGTAGACACTTGCGCATTCAAAAAACCGACGAAGGGTATGTTGTCGAAAACTTAAGCGACAAAAATCCTGCCATGATTGGCGACCAGGTCATTGAAGTTCCCACACTTTTACACGATGGCGATGAGTTAAAAATCGGCGGCTCTCTTTTCCGTTTTCATGAAGAAGGTGTTCCTTTTGACTATGGGTTTGAATCTGACATCCGCGAGGATGAAGATGAAGAAAAAGAGCCTGAACATCTTATAGCAGATGAAGAAGACAAGGACGACGTCTTTGAAGAGCCTAAATCCTCTTTTGAGGAAGAAGAAAAACTTCCGGAAGAAGAAGAGATCTATGAAGAGCCCATCTCCTCTCATATCGATTTGACTCCCAGCAGCCGTTTTATCATAAAAGTGATTGCAGGGCCCAATACAGGGGCAGAATTTGCCCTTGATCAGGATAGGAGCTATCTGATTGGGACAGACACTTCCATTTGTGATATCGTATTTAACGATTTGAGCGTTTCCCGTGAGCATGCCCGTTTAAGTGTCAGCGGGGATGGCAAAACGACGATCCACGATTTAAATTCCCGCAATGGCGTCATTGTGGATAAAGAACGTATTTTTGGTGCCAAAGTTCTAGATCCTAACTCCGTAGTCACTTTAGGGACATCGGCCTTTTTGTTAATTGACAAAGAAGCCCCCTCAGAGACGATTGTGACCCCTCTTTATGAAGCGCCTGAAAAAGAAGAAGAGGCGTTTGATGAGCAGGAAGAAGAATTTGCGGCTAAGCCCGCAGGAGCTGCAGCGGCTGTTGCCCGCCCCAAAAAAGCCTTCCCTGTGGGAGCTCTAGTCCTTTCTTTGATTATTTGTGGTTTAGCAGTCCTTTTAGGCATTGGTATGGTTTCTCTATTGCAGACAAAAGATGTCTCTATGGAACAAAAAGATACCTTGGCAGAACTTCAAAACATCATCAATAAGTATCCTGCAGTTAAATTTACCTACAACAAAGGCTCTAACAAGCTCTTTTTGATGGGTCATGTGCGCACAGGCGTTGAACACAACGAGCTTCTCTATCAGCTGCGAGGCATTGGTTTCCTTAGCATCGATGACAACATTATCAACGACGAAGCTGTATGGCAGGAGATGAATATCTTGCTCTCCAAACACCCCGAATTCAAAGGTGTGAGCATGCACTCACCCGAAGCGGGCGTTTTTGTCATCACAGGCTATCTACAAACAGAAAAGCAGGCTGCGGATCTTGTCGATTATCTCAACGTCAATTTTAACTATCTTGGGAACCTGCAAAACAATGTCGTTGTGGAGCAATCGGTTTCAGATGAAGTTAGTTCTAGGCTTGCCCAAAATGGGTTTACAGGCGTGACCTCTTCATTAAGTAACGGAGAGCTACAACTTACAGGTTATATCAGCACAACAGATGTCTTTAGCTTTGATAAATTGCTCGATGATCTCAAAAAAATCCCCGGAGTGCGCAATGTACGCAGTTTCGTAGTGCCCGTCACTCCGGAGCAAGGGGTCATCGATTTGAATCGAAAATATCAAAGCAAACAGCAAGGTCCCCCCAGATTCCGTGTGACAGGTTATTCCCGGCATGGTGATGTGAATGTCAACGTGGTTGTGAATGGCAGGTTAATCAGTCGTGGGGATTGTATCGAAGGGTATACTGTGACTGGCATTCAGCCCCACTCCATCTTTTTGGAGAAAGATGGGTTGAAATATAAAATCGAATACAATAAATGCAAATCTTTTGGAATGGAGGATTGTGAAAATGTTTGGAATGGAGAGCGACAAAAAAAAGAAAAAAGTCGCTGATTATTCCTTCGATCTCGAACAAGATCTTAAGGACCCCGCAAAGCTTCGGGCGACAAAAGAACAGGTTGAAGAAAGAATCAGTCAACTTAAAGGGATGCTTCGCGAAGGCGGAGACAAAAAGAGTTTTGATCAGGTGCAGACACTCTTGCACGGCTATTTAGCTGTTCAAAAGGTGATCCAGCGGGTCAATCGCAAAATGTTTTAATTAGGGTTGGAGGGTATAAGAAATGTCATTTAATTTTTCCCAGATGCTGGAGGGTTTGCAAAAGTATGTCGACAATGTCCAGACATATTTGCACGAGTTAGAGTCGGCCACCGGCGGGAATGTCAATTTGGCGACTATGTTTAACATGCAGTTTCATATGCAGATTATGTCTCAATATATTGAAGCGATGTCAAACACTTTAAGTGCTGTGCACAACGAAATGATCACGATGGCACGCGCTACTAAAGGGCAATAAAATTTAAAACAAGGAAATACATATGGCAACGCTTCAAGATTTTCAGGCCGATCTTCCCCTTCTTGTCGAATCAGGGATGATTGCAATCAAGCAGGGAGACGAAGAGAGTGCAAAAAAACTGTTCAATGCAGTCGGCGTTTTAGATCCAGAAAATTCAGCAAAAAAAATGGGCTTTGGCCTCATTGCTTTGCACAAAATGGAAATTAAAAGTGCCCAGAAATGCTTCAACGAAATCCTGGAAGTTGAAAAAGAAAATTGGCGTGCACAGGCCTTTTTAGCCTTTTCCTGCATCCTTTCAGTCCTTCAAGATGGAAGCAATAGTGAAAAGATGGAAGCTTTGAAAAAAGGGGCAGAACTCGCGCAAGAAGTCTTGGATAAATGCGATGCTCCTTCGACACGGCAACTGGCTCAATCTCTTTTGGATTGGGAAAAAGAATTGATGAATAAAGCGGACGCTAAACCTTAAAAGCTTGAGTTTTTATGCCCGACAACCCCATTAGCAACCAGATTTCAAATCCAGGAGCCTCTCCTGTACAGCCGACGCCCTCTTATGGACCTGAAAAGCCCATGTCAGGAGCTGACGAAGAGACACAAGGTAGACCCTTTATGCTCGGTCCTGAAAAAGCCAATCCTGCAGAAACACCGTCTGGGAAAATCAGCCCTATGGAAGTAGCAGGCGATTCGGCAAGACAGCAACAGCAATTGGCCCCTGAGGTGCTCAGTGACCATATTGCCAAGCTACAGGACAAGCTCGATGGGATCCAGACAAAAATTACGGATCCCAAATACAGCAAAAACTTTACGGATGATCACTACACTGCGATGCAAAAAGTCACGGAAAAAATGAATCCAGACTTGAAAGCGATCGCAGAAAACTCCAACGGTAAGTTTGAGCCAGCGGTTCAAGAAAAAGGACAAGGGGCTTTAGAATACGTTGTCAATTGGATCAATGGTTCTCAAGGCGCTCTTGGAGGTGCTTTAGACTATCTCCAGACGACTGAAAAACCGAACATCGCCAGTTACTTGAAATTGCAATATGCTGTTCAAAGAGCGACCCAGAAAGGGGAGTTGTTTGCAAGCATTGTGGGATCGACAGTATCGGGCATTAAGACCATCATGAGCACACAAATAGGCTAATGAAATGGCTGAGGCCTCTGATTTTGAAAAACTGATCAACAGCTTGGGAGATGTACAGCTGACAACCGTGATGGGACGCATCACGCAAGTTGTCGGCATGCTCATCAAAGCTGTTGTCCCTCAGGTGCGCATCGGAGAGGTTTGCCTTGTTAAAAGGACAGATCTTCCCCCTTTGATGACTGAAGTTGTCGGTTTTACACAAGATGAGGTCTATTTATCCCCTCTTGGGGAGATGACAGGCGTTGGGCCCTCTTCTGAGGTGATTCCCACAAGACTTGCCTTACATATCAAAGTGGGTCCTCAGCTTTTAGGCAGAGTTTTAAATGGCCTCGGAGAGCCCCTCGATGTTGAGACAAAAGGTCCGCTCAATCTGACAGAGAGCCGCCCCATTTTTTCCCCTCCTCCTGATCCTTTAAAACGTTCGCGCATTAAAGATCCTTTGCCGACAGGTGTCCGTTGCATCGATGGCCTCTTGACATGCGGCAAAGGGCAAAGAATTGGGATTTTTGCGGGAGCCGGTGTTGGAAAATCGACCCTTTTGGGGATGATTGCCCGTTATGCTTCTGCCGACATCAACGTCATTGCTCTCATTGGAGAACGTGGCCGAGAAGTGCGGGAGTTTATCGAAAACGATTTGGGCGAAGAAGGACTTGCCCGTTCTGTCATTATCGTTTCGACGTCAGATCAGGCCTCACAAGTACGTCTCAACGCGGCCTATGTGGGAACTGCGATTGCCGAATATTTCCGCGATCAGGGCAAAAATGTCATTTTGATGATGGACTCGGTGACCCGTTTTGCAAGAGCTTTGCGCGAAGTGGGTCTAGCAGCCGGCGAACCTCCAGCGCGGGCAGGCTACACACCTTCTGTGTTTTCCACCCTTCCCCGTCTCCTTGAAAGATCGGGTAATTCGGACAAAGGGTCGATCACAGCTTTTTACACGATTCTCGTTGCTGGCGATGACATGAACGAGCCGATTGCCGATGAAACCAAATCGATTCTCGATGGCCACATCGTTTTGTCCAATTTGCTGGCACAAGCTTACCATTACCCTGCAATCGATGTTTTAGCCTCCATCAGCCGTCTTTTGACAGAAGTTGCAAAGCCTGATCAGATCAAGCTCATAGGAAAGGCACGCGAAGTATTAGCCAACTACCGAAAAAATGAGATGCTGATCCGCATTGGAGAGTATAAAAGGGGCTCAGATCGCGATGCAGACTATGCGATCGATCATATTGACAAGCTCAATCGGTTTTTAAAGCAAACAATTGAAGAGAAAACCTCGTTTGAAGAGACGCTACAGCAGCTGAGGTCTCTGCTTAAATAAGAAATAAGAATGAAAAGCAAATATCCTCTGGAACAGGTCCTTGCAGTTAAAAAAGACCGCGTAGAGAAGGCGGAAAGGGTTGTTGAAGAGAAAAAGCGGGCCTTGAAGACTGAGGAAGAGAAATTAAAAAAGGTAGAAGAAGAGCGCGATAAGGTCTTAAATCACCATAAGGACAAACTTTCCCAGCTGCGGCATGCTCTGGATACCGGGACAACAAGTGACGAAGTTTTGCAGATGAAAAGCTATCTGAAAGTTGTCAAAGAGAAGCTTGTGAAAGAAGAGGCAAAGGTTAAGACCCAAAAAGAGCAGGTCAGGGTTGCCGAGAAAAAATTGGAAGATGCCAAAGTCGATTTAAAGAAAAAGCGCACAGAAGAAGAAAAAATTTCCCTGCACAAAGAGCAGTGGATGAAAGAAATGAGACTCGAAGAGGCCAAAAAGGAAGCGAATGAGCAAGATGAAATTGGGCAGCTTCTTTATGAGTCCAACAAACGTAAACGAGATGAATAGGTAAACATGAGTGTTCCACCGACAAATAAGAATACATCATCGACGCCCGCTGGTAAGGGCAAGCCGGATGAACATGAAGATGGGAAAAACTTTAAGCTCCCCACACGAAAAGAGCAAGTCAGCGAAAAAAAAGGGGACCCTGAGAAGAAAAAAGGGGTTTTTGATCTTGCAAAAGAGGGGACTCTCACAATCAAGGAAAATAAGCAGGAATTGTCCCAGGAGCTCTCTACAGAGTCTCTCAAGGCAAGTGAGCTGAAGCCTATCGAAGCGGCACAACAAATCAACCAGATCAGCGCCTTGATTCAAAGGACAGTGGAATCGATGCAGATTGGTAAAGTTGGGGAAACGCAATTTGCCCGTCTCAATTTGAAAGAAAATGCGACCGAAATCCCTACAGCTTTTGCAGGAACCAATATGACGGTTTCATATGAGCTCAATAGCTTGAAGATCCACTTTGACAATTTTATGACGCCGCAACACCAGAATGAGGCCATTTCTCTTGTTGAGAAAAACAAAGAGCAGTTGCAGCAGATGGTCGATAATTTACAGAGCAAAAATATTCAGGTGACCGAACTTTTAATTGGGAGTCACACAGTAGGACTTCCAAGAGCGCAAGCGCTTCCACCCCCTTTCCAAGCTCCTGCAACTGCCCAAGCAGAATCTGAGCAGCGGGAAAGACAGGGCGGAGGACAACAGCAGCAGCAAAATCAAGGGGACGGCGGTCCTCGGTAGTGAATATAATGTGAGTTAAAGGATATAGTCCGAATAAGATGACAGAGCAACCTTTAGATTGGATCCGAGAAATCGAAAGTTCGATTGTAGCGCTTGATCAAAAGCCGCAATTCGGTCTACCCACGCCCCTAGAATGGGAAAAAGTGGAAAAAGAGATTCAGCGTATTTTAGGAAAGGAAACCCTCCAATTGAGCCACACAGTTCAAGGTTGGACCCATTCTAAAGAGCTGTTTGAGGGCTTATCTGGCAATGTGCTGGCTCTTCCTATTGAGTATGCTCCTTTGAAATCTCCAGCCTTTTTTGTGACAGATGCACAAACATTGAAAAATCTGATGGCTTCTACTTTTGAATCTGATGAAGTGGGAAGCTATTTTGTAAATGCAGGCTATGTGGAGGCCTTTTTTAGCTATTTTGCCGCCGAAATGCTCCACATTCTTTCTAAGCAGCAATTTGCCTCCCCTTTAACTCCCCGTATCGGCTCTACATCTTCAGATCTCAAGAAAATGGTCGGGGACCAATCGTGTTTTGTGATCGACACAGGGATTACAATCAATTCTAAGAACTTTTGGGGCAAACTGATACTCACTGAAAAATTCCGTAAAGAGTGGAAAGAGTACTTCAACCATCTCCCAAAGCCCGCTTTTACCGACGAAATGAAACAAAAGATTTCAGTTGATTTAAGCCTTGAAGTGGCCCACTCCCGCTTGAGTTTAAAAGATTGGGAGAGCGTCAAAACAGGCGATTTTGTTGTGCTCGATCTTTGCTCTTATGATCCCGAAGAGCATAAAGGGGCCGTTGTGTTAACGCTGAACCAGAAACCTGTTTTTCGTGGCAGGTTTAAAGATGGGGGGATCAAAATCACGAATTATCCGGTTTACGAAGAGGCAAGCGACGCTATGGAAGACAGAATTTACGGCCAAAAAAATGATTCAGAAGATGATGACGACGATCTTTTTGCCGATTTGGATGCAGAGCATGATTCCGAATTTGACGAAGATGATGATCTTTTCAAAGACGAGGAGCCTGTAAGACAACCGGCAAAAGAGAAAAAGATCCCAACCGAGATGAAAGAAACCGAAGAGCCGTTGGCGATTTCTATGGAGGATTTACCGATCCATCTGACGGTGGAAGTGGGAAGGGTGAAGATGACAGCCGGGGCTTTGATGGATTTGGCTCCTGGAAACTTGTTAGATCTCAATGTCTCTCCAAGTCAGGGCGTTGATCTTGTCGTCAATGGGAAAAAAGTGGGACGTGGCGAGCTCATCCGCATGGGAGATGTCCTGGGAGTTCGTGTTTTAACTTTATGAACGTCAATACGCTTCCCAAAAAAATCGGGAATTTTAAAATCGAGAGCCTTTTGAGCAAAGGGGGAATGAGCCTGATTTATTTGGGTGTGAATCCTCAAAACCATGAGCCGGTAGCGGTCAAGGTGCTTTTGTCAAAATTGGTCTCCCATCCGGAAATGGTCGAACGGTTCATGCGTGAAGCGGAGATCATCGAACTGACAAACCATCCCAATATTGTCCAACTTTACGGTCATGGCACGTGGGAAGGGGGCGTCTACATTGCCATGGAGTTTATCCAAGGCATTTCCTTGCGCCAGATGGTCCTTCAAGAGGCCATGTCGTTAAAACGGGCGCTGGAAATTGTTTTGCAGATTGCTTATGCCCTTGCCCATCTTCATACGCATGGCATTATCCACAGGGATTTAAAACCTGAAAATATTTTGCTCACAGCGCAGGGCGGCGTGAAGGTGATTGATTTTGGGATTTCGCAGCTCTACACCGAAAAAGTCGATCCTGCAAAAAAACAAGTGATCGGAACTGTGGTCTACATGAGTCCTGAGCAGCAAAAAGATCCGTTGCATGTCAGCTTTTCAGTTGATATCTATGCTTTGGCAATCATTACTTACGAATTGGTTCTGGGCCGTCTGAGCCATGGTGTGGTCCATCTTTCTGTGATTCCGCGCGCGCTTGCCAAAATTCTGGCAAAAGCTTTGAAGCCTAATCCCAAAGAGCGTTATGAAGATATTGTCGATTTTATCAACGCCATCTCCGACTATCTATCCTCACCGGAAATCAAAAAGGATATGCGCGGCGTCGATTATGCCAGCGATCTCAAAAGTGATCTCAAAGAGGCTCAAAACACAGTTGTTCCTCAAAAAATCCCCAACTGGCCCCGTTTGAACATGGCTCTTGCATCGAACAGCTCGAATGCAGTCTCTTCTGTGTATTATGACTTTTTCCAGCAAAAAGATGGCGTCTACAATATCGTGATGGCAGAATCTTTAAAGACAGGGGTCGAAGGACTTTTGCAAATTGCGATTCTGAAAGGAATGGTGCATGCCCTTCTCCACCATCTTGTGACGCCGAAAAATTTTGCTGAAGAGCTCAATGCCAGAATTCTGGACACAGTGCCCGATGAGACATTTTCATTTTCCCTTTTAACTTTATCTCCTGCTGGGGATAATTTGTCCTACATTTGCTGCGGCTATGCTCCTCTTTGGTATATTCCACGGGATGCCGATTCCCCAAGAAGGCTTTCTGCCGATAATCCGCCTCTTGGAACACAACCTGCAGGCAAATTGATAGAGATTGATTCCAATTTCAACATTGGAGACAGAATTATTTTGCACACGTTTCAGGCGGGATCTGCCAAACATACCGAAGAGGTCGAAACAGATGAGGCACAGTTTTTAGAAGCCCTTCTGGAAAATTTTTATCTGGCCCCCCAAAGACAAATAGATGCAATTTTTAGAAAAGTTTCCCGGAAAGAGGGGCGCACAATTTTTGAGCGGCCTGTAACTGTCATTGGATTGGAACGTCTTTTTTGATATTCTGGATGAAAAAGATGCTTTTGCTTATAACCTGAGTTTAATAGAGAGTCGACGGTGTTTAGAAAACGCGCACAAACCACACTCACATTGATTTTTAGTTTGGGAATATTGCTTTCCCAGCGTACTGACGCCGAACTTTTTGGCCCTGAATGCCAAATGAGCCCCATTTATCAATATGGCCCTGAAGAGGACACGGGAACCTATCCTCCTTACGATAATGTCAATCCCTATCGTCCCTATGATGATAGTGGCAATCCCTATCCCTCTTATGGTGGTAACATAAATGAATACGGCCCTCCTTCTCCTTTTAATACAGGTTACGGCAATGGTTATGGAGAACATGGCTACGATGACGGTTGTAATGGGCGCAGAGGCGTTGGCAACCCCAGCGGTTACACAAGCGGCCAGTATGTAAAGAGCTCTCAGGAGCAGCTCCAAGAGAGAATGTCTGTCTCATCGCGCCAAACAAGACAGCTCGAAGAACAGTTTCAGCAAGAGTATAAATTGCGTCAGCAAGAGCAAGAGCTTAAGCGGCAACAAGAGCAGACACAGCAAAAGCAATTGCAAATTTCAGGCAAAAAGCCAAAAGCTGTCTATCCGCTGCCTGATTGTGGCCCCAGCAAAGAGGGCTACACGGTCAATTTTGAAAATATCTGCGTCGTCCAGCTCATCAAATTCATCAGCCAGATTTCTGGGACTAACTTTATCTTTAATACAGAAGATTTGCAGTTTAACATCTCGATTATTTCAGAAGATGCCACCTCTGTTCCCGATCTTTCTGCAACGCTCATGCAGATTTTAAAGATGCATGGCCTTTCCGTTGTCGAGCAGGGCAACAATGTCTTGATTATTAAAAGCCCGCAGAGTGTCTCGAAAGTTTCCACAATCATTACAGACCAGAATGTGAACGATTCGTGCGACAATGCGGTGATTACACGTGTTTTCAGGCTTTATAATGTGCTGCCGGAAAAAATTGCTGCGATTGTCAAGTCGTTAGTCTCTCCAGAGGCTATTGTGGAGCCTTCTGTTGAAACGCGCCACTTGGTTGTGAGCGATATCACAGCCAATGTGAATAAAATTGCCGAACTGCTTGCCGCTTTAGACACCGACAACTACGAAATGGATATCCGCGAATATGCAGTTCAAAACGCCGAAGCGCAAGTTCTTGCAGAATATGCGCGAGAAATCCTGAGTCCTCTCGCAGCTGGCGCTCAAATGACTGTGAGTGCAGCTCCTGGCTCGCGCAAAATCTTTATTGTGGCTCCTCCGTTTATTCTGGATCGGGCTTCGCAAGTGTTAGCCTCCCTCGACGTCCCCTTAATCGAAAGCATGTCATCGCCCATTCCTCCCACTTTCCCCATGAGGAATAACAACTTCTACATGTACAAGCTCAAGCACCAAAGTGGCTTCGAAATTGCAACCTCGCTGCGTGAAATTGGAGCCAACCTAATGGCCACCGGTCTTGCCAACCCCGAGTTTGCCAACGCCGTCGTTAGCTCCCAGTGGGTTGAGAATAACAACTCCATCATCATCACCGGCACCGACGACGCCATCGTCAAAGTGATCAACCTCCTCAACGAACTCGACCAACTCCCCAAACAGGTCTACATCGAAGTGTTGATCCTCGACACCTTCCTCGCCGACTCCCTCGACTTCGGTGTCCAGTGGATCGCTCTCGGCGACGAGCAAAACAAACTGGCTTTTGCTTCTGGCCTTTTGGGTACTCCAGGCTGCGTCCCTAATCTTGAAGCAGGAGCCCGCAATGTTGCGACAAATTCCCAACAGACTTGTCCTACTAGTGAATGTATTTCACCCCCTTTGATTCCTAATCCCGGCCGGGATGTTCCTTTGCCAAATCCTGGGCTCTTTGGATCAACATTAGGTGCGGTTGGTGATGCAATTGGTTCCTGTTTAACAGAAACTTTTGGTTTGGGAATAGTTGGAAATGTAATCAAACATGGTGGCAGATCCTTTTTAACTTTAGGGGCTTTGATTAGTGCTCTTGATGCGCAAGGGGATGCGAAAATTGTCCTAAACCCAAAAATTATGGTCGAAGATGCTCAGCCGGCCAACTTTTTTGTTGGGCAAAATATACCTTATCAGACAACAAGCACGGTAATTCAACAGACAGGCTCTGTCACCCAAAATATCCAGTACGAAGATATTGGTGTGCAGCTTCAGGTGATTCCAACAATTGCCCCTGACAACATGGTCTCTTTACAGATCAGTCAGGTAGTTTCCGATGTGCCGGTAATCAACGGTGGGAATATACCGGGACAAAATTTAACTCCTGTAACAAATAAAACACTCTCTACAACTCGTGTACACGTTCCCGATGGAACCTTTCTTGTAATGAGTGGTCAGGTTCGCGACACATGTTCTTATGTCCATTCCGGGATTCCATGCCTTGGCAGCTTGCCTTTAATTGGCCCAGCCTTTAGCCGAACAGTCGAAACTCGACAAAAAAGAAACCTGATCTTCTTCATCCGGCCAAAAGTTGTCGTTACCCCACAACAGGGCATCATCTTGACAAACGATGAAGGCTACAACTACAACTGGGATACAAATCCATGCTCGATTGTGAATGAGGGTTGTCAAACAGCTCCTGAGTGTGAAGTCTATCCAAACCCTTGCTGGCCGCCTCAACCGCAGCCGATGCTACCTCCAGGCCCAGCTTACATCACACCTTATGGCCCTCCAGAAGACTATCCGTACATTCAACCCCAGGATAGAGGCCCCTCTTCCTTCGACTACATGTACCACCAGCAGCGCTCTCAAGACGCCTATCCCAACTACGAGATGGGACCTCAATACGATTACACACAACCCGAATATCTCCCTCCCGAGGACGCCATCTACGACCCCAACGCCCAATACGACTACCTCCAAAACTAACATCTTTGGAGTGGGGTGACTCGTCACCGCGTTTCAACTTTTACCCAAAAAAAGGCGGTAACGAGTCACCCCACTCCACAATTTCATCCTGTTGGCATTTAAATCGCCTTTTCCCCAAAATAATCCTCTTATGTTGAAACGTTATTTATCACTTTTAATCTTACTCACCTTCATCACCGCATGCACACGCGTCCCTCGCCAAATCGAACCCACCATCGCTGCCCCCTGCCATCCGAAAGAGATCCAACGTGAACGACGCAACTTCCTCTGTCTCCCCGACGATTTTTCCATCTCACCCTTCACCCCACTCACTCCCGAAGAAGCCGCCAGCGATTGGGGCAAAGAATACCGGATCGCCCTTGCATTCGCTGATGATTTCGATCTCTACCGTGCTATCACAGGCTTCAAACGCGCCCTCTTCCTTCTCCCTCCCGATTGTTCTCCCGACATCACATCCCGCCGCCTAGAAATCGAATACGCCATCGCCCTCGGCTACTACCTCGGCAAAAAATACATCGAAACGATCTACTCCATCGAATCGACAGAACTCATCCGCGTAGAGCAAGACTTTCCCGCTTTCCACGACCTCCTCCTCATCCTCTACGATTGCTACGGCCAAACAGGCCGCTTTGACTATCAATCTCACATCCTCAATCTTATCGACGCTAAAGAATCCTCCAAACTCTCCCTCCTCCAAGCTGTGCAATGTGCCGATTTCGACAAGCTCTCAATCCTAGCATCCGCAGACCCCGAACACTCCTACCTCAATACGATCGTTTGCAGCTACAAACAAGAAACAAAATCGATACGAAAAGCGCAATATCTCAACGCCATCCTCCCAGGAGCTGGCTATTGGTATGTGGGGCTCAAATCAACCGCAGTCACAGCTTTTTTGATGAACGCCCTTTTTATCACAGCAGCAGCCGAATGTTTCGCACACCATCATGTGGCAGCTGGCATTGTCGCCCTCAGCTTTGAAAGTGGTTGGTACTTTGGGGGAATCACAGGCGCCGGCCTTTCTGCCAAAATGTACAACGAAAAACTCTACTGCAACTACGCCGGCAAAATCACCCAACGGGAAGATTATTTCCCTCTCTTTATGCTCCGCTACACTTTCTAATTTTCCCCTGCCCTAGCCCGATCTGAAACCTTCCTATAAAAAATTTCCTATCCCACAATCTTAATTTTAATTTAACATTTCCCCATGCGCTATCTCTTGGGAATCATTTTTTGCCATTTCTACTGTTTCTGCTACTCAGCTTTTGCAGCCAATTTTGAAAGGCCCGCAGAGCCCTTTTTCTCACCCTTCACACACCATGAAGGGATCATCGACGGAGTTAATGTCGTATCAGGCATCTATCTGGAACACGACGTCGATTTTGTGACAAAAGGGATCGATCCCTACGTCTTTGAGCGTTACTATTGCAGGGAAAGTGTACGCCCCGAAATTTATCAGGAATGGGATGCTCCCAACGTTCTGGGTTGGTACATGTGCTACGACCGCTCCCTATATTACCATCTTTACTCTCTCCAATATTTACAGCAGGACCTCATGGCTGCTCAAAAGACGGGCACCTTTATGCATTTCGACCGGGGTGGCTGGGAGGGCAGTTTCACAGCTGCCACCCTAAAAGGGTACATGAATCATACGGCAGGGGTTTTGAGCGGGCAAAATCACCTGTGCAATCAAAGATTTGAGGAAGTGGATAGAAATACCATCAAACAATTCTTTGGAGACGGCACGGTACGCAGCTTTTGGAAAAGAGCCACTTGGGATGATCTGACCATTTCCCATCTTTTTGAAGAGCGTAAACCGAGTGGAAACAGAGTCGAGATTGACTCAGATTCTATGCCTGCAAGGGCCTTAGGAGCCGATATCCGTACATACAGCAGTGGAGGTAAGCTGCTGAATTGGGTATCTATCCATTCAGATGATGAGGGCTATTCTGTTAAAAATAGCGATAATCGGAGCTATCGATTTAATTGTGGCGAACGACTTTCCAGGGTGTCAGGAGAGGGGACTTATCTCTTGCACCATGTAGCGAGGCCCGATGGAAATGTGATCTTCTACAAATATTGTCAGCGACTTTTTCACCCTCACACAGATTTCTTGATGGCTAAAAATATGCCCGACGGAAGGTTTGTAAACCTCGAATATTATGGCAACAAGGTCAAGTATCTCCTCGCTCCTCTTGGTGCTGATGATAGCGAGGAGATTAAATACCACTTTAAGTATTGGGAAGATTGCACAGATGTTTATGACGCAAATGGTGCGTGGACCCGTTATACGATTAATGACGCCAAGCGCATCACGGAGATCGTTCAGTTCTATGATCACCATTATAGAAAAGAAAAAAATGTGTGGAACCGGCAAGGTTCACTGGTTGCCAAAGTGTTGGAAGACAGCCATGGCAATATCCATTTGGCCCGCCATTTTCAGTACGATGGACGAGCCAATGTGACGTGTGAAAAAGTGTACGGGATTTTGAAAGGGACTAATTTCAATCCTGTACAGTGCGACTCGTACGGCGAGCCCGAAGATCGGGGGGCTGACTGTTATGAAAAACGGTATACCTACTCTGAAGATGGTTTTAACCTCCTTTTGAGCGAAACAGATGGGCTTGCAACCACCCGTTATACCTATTGTCCCAACACAAATTTATTAAGCAGCAAATTCATTTATGACGGATCGGGAAAAATTTGCCGCAGACAGTTCCGTTATTATTCAGATGGGGCATTTCTGAGAGAAATCATTGAAGATGATGGAAATAACGAAGATAAAAACTATTTAGAAAGCAGTTCGTTCAAAAAGGCAATTATCTTCAAAAGTAAAGAAGATTGGCCAGGAAGAGGGCAGCCCGAAACACGGGAGGAGTGGTTTTTTGATTTTGAAGTGAGGCGAGACATTCTCTTCCAAAGATGCCAATACTACTACAACCAACATAATGAATGCATCCGAGAAGAGATTTTCGATGGGGACGGAAACTTTTGCTATAAGATCGAACGCTCCTACGACGCTATGGGAAGGTGTATTTCAGAATCAGATCCTGCGGGCAATGTCGTAACACGTCAATATGATGCCAATGGTAATCTTTTGAAAGAAACAGGCCCAAGAGCCGATGTGACAGTGGAACATGGCTACGATTATTCCAACAGGAGGATCTGGACTCGAAAAAGTGATGGGTTTGGGACACAAAGTACAACCCGCTTCCGCTACGATCTTGTGGGGAATCTCATTTCTCAAACAGATGGTTCTGGAAATGAGACAAGATACACTTACGATGCCTTGGGAAGAGAAATTTCAGTCACCTATCCACCCGTTTTAGATGAAAATGACCATTTTGTCACACACACAAGCCACAAACGGTATGACATCGCAGACAACATCATCGACAGTTTCAACGAGCGCAACGAGCAAATCCAAACTTTTTATACGATTCGAGGGCAACCCTACAAAATTAACAATCTGGCAACAGGAGCTCAGGAGAATTTTGAGTATGATTTGAGGGGAAATCTGGTAAAAAAAATTGAGACCGACGGCTCCTTTACCTGCTTTTCCTACGACTTTTTGGACAGACTGATTCAAACAGAGCATTTCGATCCCGATAAGCACTCTTTGAGCGTGACCACAACCGAGTACACTGCCTTTTTTCCTGTAAAAATCACCGACGCAAATGGAGTAGTCACGACTATCGGTTATGACTATTTCGGAAGAGAATACAGAGTAGTATGTGGATCGAAAGAGATCCAGAAACGGTATGACAATTTAGGTTTTTTAAGCTCTGTCAAAGAATTCTACGATTGGAGCCCTGAAGCTTATACGATCACCTGTTTTGTCAATGATCCCATGGGAAGAAAGCTTGAGGAGTGTGTCAAAGATGCCTCGGGGACCACTTATTTAAAGAAAAGCTATCGTTACGATGGCGCTGGCAATTGTGTCGAAGTTGTCGATCATTTGAGCGAGTCGTTAACGGCAACAAGGTTTTTCACTTTCGATGGTTTTGGACGGGAAGTTGAAAGACGGGATCCTCTTGGGAATGTCTATACGACCCAGTATCTCGAAGGTATTGCCGATGGTTTTGGGGGCGTGGGCAGTTACAGCCAAGAAACGGGGCCTGAGGGGCATTTCAGGGAAAGTTTTTACGACGCTAGAGGCAGGCTCATCAAGGAGATCTGCTCCGATATCAATCAGAAAGTTTTATCTCAGAAGCAGTGCCGCTATGATGGCGTGGGCAACAAAACTTTGGTCAAATGGGAACAAACTCCCTGCAATTGGCAGGAGGTGCGCTACAGCTACGCTTTTGATGGAAAAGTCACAGAGGTCATTGAGCCCGATGGGCGCGTTAAAACCCGTTTTGAATATGACCGCAAAGGCCAATTGATTGGCAAAACTACTCCAACTGCTTGCCACAGTTTCGATTATGATGTGATCGGACAGGTTCGTAAACATACTGCCACAAACGCTGAAACTGCGATTTTGACAACCTATGAGTATGACGGCTGTGGGAGGGTCACGCTCATCGATCAAAACGGCAAGCAAACGGTTCGTCAGTACGATGAAAACGGAAATGTAACCTACGAAAGGCAAGAAAGCGGCTCCGAAATGCGTTATGCCTATGACCGGCAAGGGAGAAGAACAAAAATGTCCCTTCCCGATGGAAAAGAGGTCTCCTACTCTTATTTGGGACCCTTTCTCCATCAGGTTCAATGTGGCTCTTATGTCTCGACCTACGAAAAAAGAGATTTGTCTGGAAAAATCTCTAAGCACGATCAACTTGAGTATGCTTATGATCTTGCCGGAAGGCTTGTAAAACTCACGTGTGCCGATTGGAATCAAAAAGCGGTCTATTCTCCGTGCGGCAACATCACTTCGATGGAGACACGCGGGAAAGCCGACTATTTCTCTTACGATGGGCTGCAGCAGCTCATCTCAGAAAATGGCAGGGAATATGCCTACGACGGTGTTGAGAATCGTAAAGGGGCAAGCGTGGGTCCTTGCAACCAGCTTTTAAAGCACAATGAGGATGAATTTGACTATGATTTCGAAGGAAGAGTTGTCAAAAGTCAAGCTTTTGAATGCCGTTATGATCCTCTAGATCGGATGATCTGCTACAACGACACACGCTACGATTACGACGGCCTTAACCGGCGCATTGCGCGCAATGAGGAGGCGTTTCTCTACGACGGTAACCGGGAAATCGGGCGAATCAATGCGCAGGGTCAAGTCATCGAATTGCGCATTCTCGGCGAAAGCCGGGGAGCCGAGCTCGGTGCCACTCTTTTTATTCAGATCAAAGGAACTTGGTATAAATCGATCTCCGATATCCGGGGAAATGTGGCCTGTCTCATCGATGGTCTAGGGAAAGAGGTCGCAAGCTACCACTACAGCGCCTTTGGAGAAATCGAAACCACATCCAGCATCGCCAACCCCTGGCGCTTCCAATCCAAACGGCAAGACTCCGAAAGCGGCTGGTTCTTTTTCGGAAGGCGCTACTACTGCCCCACAACCGGCAGATTCACAACTCCCGATCCCCTAGGCTACTCCGTCGGCCCCAACCTCTACGCCTTCGTCCACAACAACCCCCTCACCCACGTCGAACTCTACGGCTTCCGCGATGAAGTCGGGCCTGGAGTAAACACAAGACAAAATCCCGTCTTGGAAATGGCTGGATGGCTTTTCAGGGCGTTCATGAGTACTGTGGAATGGATCGGCAAAAACCTCATCCCTATCCCAGGCGCACGCGATGTTGTCGAAGGCATCGGGCGCTGGGGCAGCGGCGGCAAACTTTTCGAGACTGCCGAATATCACGACAATCATTGTCAAATCGTACGGATCCCGGGAAGACAAATTCTAGATGTTACAGTCATTTTTATGAATGGCATGTGGACTTCTCTTGAAGAGGCTAAACTTGCCGCCGAAGAGCTCTCTAAAAAACATGGAAACATCGAAGTCTTCCTTTTATATAATGCTACGAATGGCTTTATCACAGATTTCCTGGAATGTGTTTTTTTGCGGCTTGGAGGAAGGTCTCCGGCAGAAAAGATGCTCATCGATTTTGTTGGAACTATCCAAAAAAGTTCACCCAATGAACTCATAATAATGAATGGACATAGCCAGGCAGGAATTGTCATGAATAACGGAGGTCACAGATTGACTGCTGAAGAGCGTTCCCGTATCGAAGTTGTGACTTACGCTACTGGCAAAATCATTCCACACGATTTGTTTGGCGATGTCAAAAATCATATGAGTCCTTTAGACTGGATTCCCATGAACGATATCTTTAGTTATAATAAGGCAAAGCGTGAACGAAGTGAGCATGTCATTTTTCATAAGCCTGCATCAAATAATCCAATCAAGGAACACATGTTTATGGAAAAAACCTGTCAATCTGCGGTTGAGTACAGTGGCTCACTATTCATAGAGAGGTTTTTTCAATGAGAGTAGTGGTATTATTTTTTTTGCATTTGATGTTTTGCAGCTATAAGCCATCTAAACATGTAATTTTAATTGATAAGGTCACGGCTGCTTTTAAAAAAGATATCTGGGACAAAAAAGTTCACTTCTGCGGTTCTGGTGGAAGAATGATGAATGACGTAGAGCAAGTTTTTCTGGCTTTTGAAGTGATGAAAAAATCTTCTTTGCCAGAAATCAGAAAGCTTTTTATCGAATTAACGGAACTCTATCTAAATAAAGTTAATAATGATGTAGCTGTTAGACCTTATCTGCACAATTATCCATTTACGATAGACAATTTAGAATTTGTTGTAAAAGTTTTGAATGAAAAAAATTGTTGGCAAGAAGATGGAAATATAGCATTTGTTTTTTATTCTAAGCGCCGAGGTGTGATGATCTATCAAGCTCACGACTCAAAAAACGGTCTGTACACCATCTATGAGGAGCCGTATGAGGAGGCGGTGAGGCTAGTGAAAGAGGGTGTCGAGTCATAAAATTTGATTTATAAAAGTTTAGGTGCTATACTGTTCTCGCTGAACTAATAAGACTAGAGGTTTTGTGGAATTGCTGCGCACCATTGGGGATTATTTCCTCTTCTTTACAACGCTCATCGTGCTGGGAGCTTCCCTTTTTCTAACTTTCAAAACCCGATTCATTCAGTTCCGCAAAATCCCTTACATGATCAAGATGTTCTTTGCGCTCATCTTGAAACGGCACGCCGAAGATGAAGGGCCCACAACTGTTCGAGCCCATAAAGCTCTTTTCACAGCAATGTCGACAACGATTGGGATCTCAACAATTGTCTCTCCATTCATTGCGATGCGACTGGGAGGGCCAGGCGCTGTTCTGGGCTTTTTGCTGGCAACGTTTTTAGGAGCTGCTGTTAACTTCACAGAAGTCACATTTGCCCTCTCTTACCGCAAAACACATCCTGGCAAGGGTGTGGCGGGGGGGCCGATGCAGTATTTGCACGATGAAATTTTCCCCTTTCTTGCCAAGTGGTATGCCTTTTTTGCCTTTATCCTTTTGCTTGGCTGGTCAGCTGCGCAGGCCAATCAGCTCGGTTCCATTTTAAGCTCTCCGCAGCTTGGCAGCCCAATTCCGACGTGGGTGACAGGAATTGTTCTTGCCATAGGAATCATTGCCATTTTGTTTGGCGGCATTAAACTCATTGCCAACATATCAGCAAAGCTTGTTCCATTGATGTTTTTCTTTTATGTGGGCGGCTCTTTGTGGATTATTTTTGCAAACCTAGGAAAACTTCCCGGCATTGCTCAAATGGTGTTCCAGTCAGCTTTTTCTCCACAAGCCTTTGGAAGTGGCGTCGTCGTGGGTGGCATTGTCTCGGCCCTTCGCTGGGGTGTCTTTAAAGGACTACACTCTAATGAAGCGGGCGTTGGAACGCAAACCATTCCCCATTCTATGGCAGAAACAGAGGGAGCCGTTGAGCAAGGCATTTTGTCGATGATTGCCACCTATTCAGCTGGCTTTATCTGTATTCTCTCCAGTCTTGTCGCTCTTGTGACAGAATCATGGCTTTCTAATGACCTTGCCCTTGGCATTGACATGGTGGCCTACTCTTTCAAGACCTATTTTTCCACAATCGGCCTCCTCATTGTAGCCATCAGCGCCTTCCTTTTTGCTTTCGGCACTATTTTGGGCAACAGCTTTAACGGAAGTCAGTGCTTTATCTACCTCACTAAAAATCGCTTCCTCAAACTCTACTATTTAGCCACAGGCGTTCTTGTCTTTGTGGGCTGTATCGTCGATGTTCAGGCGATCTGGTCTCTTGTCGATTTCATGTTAGTCCCTGTTCTTGTTCCGCACATTCTCAGTATCGTCTACCTTTCTCATAAACAAGGAGCTCTCTTGAAAACGGAAAGTCCCCAAGTGGAAACCGCTGCTTAAGCGAACATCTTGTTGGGCTTAATAAATCTGAAACTCAGCTTAACAAAATTTTAATTGACGATTAATAATTTAAAAGTGAATTATTTCCTTTCCTAATGTCTGAGGGAATGGAAATGTTCAAGCTTTTAGTGACGTTACTGTTAGTTTGTGCGGTGAGGGGAGAGGCAGTGTTGACATTCCCTCCTTTGATCAAGCAAAAACCGACAGTCCATTACCCTAGCATTGCAAGCCACGGCAACTATTCTGTAATTGTTTGGCAAAAAGGTTCTTTTGAACACACAGTCTGTGCGGCTATCAAAACCCCAGAAGGATTTGCTACCTTCGATCTTGCAACCGCCCCCTCATGCTCTTACCCCACAGTCTTTTTAGACAAAGACCTCACCGCAACCATTGTCTGGGTCGCAGAAGATGAAACTTTAAGCCTCAACTCTGTACGCCTGAAGCCCGATCACACACAGTCCGAGCTCATGAGCTGCCCTTTAGAGTCCCATCTTTTCATCGATGTGGTAGGAGACGAAAGTGGTAATATCGTAGCTGCTTGGTCCTCAAACTCATGGGTCAAAGCCACCAGTCTCAGCTCTAATGCCTCCAACTGGAGCCCTACTCAAACTCTCTCTTGCCAAGGCTCTTCCCAAGCCCCCGCACTGAGTATCCGCAAAGATCAGGCAGCTGCCATCTGGAACACAACCTATGAGCTCCATGGATCTCTTCTGTCATTTAAAACTAACAAATGGACGTCGATTGAAAAACCCATCAAAAATGAACTGGAAATCACACACTGCTCAGCAGCTTTAGATCCCGTAGGCAATCTCAATGTTGTCTTCGCCCATAAAGACTCCTACGGCTCTCAAAATATCTCACTGGCAACCTTAAAAAGAAACTCAAAGCAATGGTCCAAAACCCTTCTTTCAGAAGATGCCCAAGCTCAACTTCCCTTCATCGGCATCGATCATAAAGGAGACGCGTTCGTGGTTTGGTCTGAATCCACTGGCGATGAGACTCTCAAAGTTTCCTGCGCCCTCATTAATCAGGACAAACAAATCTCCCGCTCGATCCAATACTTACCCAAAAACAGAGTCCTCAACTTCAAGCCCATCCAAATCCGCTTTGAAAAAGATGGTGGAATCGATATCTGGGGCTCCTCTTTACTAAACAGCTCAACAGAACAAGGCTATATCTATCTACAAGGTGAATAAATGCTAAAACATCTACTCCTTCTTCTCCTACTTCCCTTATCTCTTTTTGGCAGCAAAATCGTTGTTAAAACACAGCAAATTAAGCTCGATGCCTACCCCAACGCATTCAATCCCTCCATTATCCGCTACAAAGACAGCTATCTCCTCTCTTTCAGATACATGCCCGATATGTTCGGAAAAGAATTTACCTCTTTTATCGGCGTCGTCTTACTCAACAAAGACTTTAAGCCCATCTCAGAACCTCAACTTCTCGACTCCCGATTTGGCAGCTCGGTAGACTCTCAATCAGAAGATGCCAGACTGTTTGAACACGGGGGAGAAATCTATCTCGTCTATAACGATTGCATAGAAGGCACTTTTGATTATTCCAAAAGAAGGGACATGTTCATAGCCAAACTCTCCGAAACGAATGGCGTGTTCTACCTCAACCCTCCTTTGAAGCTGTATCACGAATCTAAATACCACTCAACAAGAGTGCAGAAAAATTGGTCCCCCTTCAGCTGGAATGGAAACCTCCTGGTTTCTTACTCACTCAATCCCCACGAAGTCCTCTTCCCTAACCTCGCCTCAGGCTCTTGTTCTCAAATGGCCTCCTCAAAACCCTGCATAGGCTGGAATCTTGGAGAAATCAGACCCAGCGTTTCTCCCCAGTTAGTCGATGGAGAATACCTGGGATTCTTCCACTCAGGCCAGCACGCGAGGACCCACGCCTCGAACGGAGAAGAATTCCTCCATTTGGTTACAGGAGCCTACACGTTTAAAGCCTCCTTCCCTTTCTCAATGACAAAAATCAGCCCCAAACCCCTCGTCGGAGATCAATTCTATACTAACTCTTTCAATTGGAAAGTAGTAGTCTACCCAGGCGGCTATGTTGTAGATGATAATACCCTCTACCTCGCCTATGGGAAAAATGACATCGAAATGTGGATAGCAACCCTCGATAAAACAGCGCTTTTCAACTCACTTGTCCCTGTAGAAGCCTTCTCACCTGATATCTTCGAAAAAGCAGCCAAGAGAGTCTTTTCAAGATAAGATTGCATGTGGCATGCAGTTTGCATAGTGTGGAGATATGAAAAGGGTTTATATATTATTTTGC
>CAZPPS010000030.1:0-29238 GCA_964588495.1 uncultured bacterium
AGCGTGTTATAACCCTCAACTAATCCTTTTAAAAAAATACTGCCGCTAGAGTGTGGGCAAACGCCCGTCGCAGGCAAATGTGTAAACCCTTTTATTACGATGAGTGTCAACGACAAAAGCAAAAGGGGCGTTAACACATAACCGAGAAGGGAGACGATCCTTCTGGGGCGGTAAGTAAAAATAAATAACATCAGGCAGGAAAAAATGCTGAATGTGAGCAAATTCATCCATTTGATCGGCTCAAAACCCACAGCATCCAAAGTCGAAAATGAAATTGTGATGCAGCGGGGAATTCCCCCAAAAGGGCCGATCAACCCCAAAATGCAGACAGCGACAAAATAGCCAGGCACTTTTCCAATTCTTCTAAAAAAGGAGGCATAATCGCCTTCAAATAAAAGCATTGAAAGCAAGCCAATGAGCGGCACAAAAACAGCTGTGATAATCAGCCCCAAAATGCCGAAAAAAGTTTTATCTTGAGTAAACTGACCAAGCGCTAAGGGAAATACAATATTGCCAGCTCCAAAAAACATGGCAAAGATGGCAAGACCTGTTGAAAAAATAGCACGTCTTTTACGCTTTTCAACTAAAAGTTGCGGATTTTCAACATTAGCACTCATTTTGATCCCTAATTTCCTAAAAACTTAAAAGATAATAGCAGATTTGATCTTTGATAGCCCTATTTTTTCCTTTCGTGAACGAGCCCGCGCCCGACCTGAGTCTTATAACAAAATATTTGAGATTGAAAATCGGGCTCGGGCTCGTTCAGGATGGGAGACCCAATCCTTTTTTTTCTTCCAGCTGGGAGCAGATGGGGCAGTTTTCCACTTTATGAGTACGCGCTGTACAGTAAGCGCGTGCGAAATGAATAATTTGAAGATGGAGACGGATCCAGTCTTTTCTATCAAAGATATTTTTGAGATCCTTTTCGACGGTGGTGACGGTTTTGCCGGAAGAAAGCTTCCAACGGCGGGCACATCGGAAAATGTGGGTGTCGACGGGGAAAGCGGGCTCTTGGAAGGCTTGGGCCATCACGACAGAGGCCGTTTTATGTCCTACACCAGGTAGGGCTTCCAGTTCTTCGAAGGTGCGGGGGACCTCACCGTCATGTTTGTCTAAAAGCTGCTGAGAGAGGGCGATCAGGGCCTTGGCTTTTTGCGGAGATAAACCGCAGGGTTTGATCAGAGCGCGTAATTCCTCGTAAGGTAAATTAGCCATTTCTTCAGGGGTAGAGGCCCTTGCAAAAAGAGCTGGGGTGATACGATTAACCATCGCATCGGTCGATCTTGCAGACAAAGCGACAGCCACGAGAAGCGTGTAAGGGTTTGTGTGTTTAAGAGGAATGGGAGGATCTGGAAAATAATGGTCTAAAATCGTTTTTATGAGCTGAGCCCGTTTTTTTTTAGTCATTTGCCGATACAAAATTGTGAAAAAATGGAGCTTAAAATTTCTTCTGTGATGTTTGAGCCAATCACTTTGCCCAGTTCTATGAGCGCTCCTCTTAAATCGGCTGTCAAAAACTCGGGAGAAATGCCTTGCCCTAATCCCTCCATGACACTCTCAAGATTTTGAATGGCGGAGCTCAAGGCCTCTTTGTGGCGCAAAGTTGTGATTAATACCTGGTCTTTAGGAGGCGCTCCTTTTTGCCATACAAGCTTCTCGATGGCGCTTTTAAGATGCTCGAGGCCTATTTTTTCTTTGGCAGAGATCTTGAGCTCATGTACAAAAGGGCTCTGACAAATCGCATGGGAAGGCAAATCGACCTTATTCCAGAGGGCAATCGTCTTCTCTTTGGGCAGTTTTGCAAAGAGCTCCTCTTCTTCAGAGCCAAGGGTTTTGGCTGCGTCTAACACTAAAAGGACAATGTCCGCTGTCTCTAGAGCCGCTTTTGATCTTCGAATCCCTTCCGCTTCCACAATTTCGCTGGTTTCCCGAATTCCGGCAGTGTCGGTTAACTTAAAATGCAAACCCCCAATACGCATCTCTTCATGCAAAAGATCGCGCGTTGTGCCTGCGATCGGTGTGACAATGGCCCGGTCTTGGTCTAAAAGAGCGTTCATTAAAGAGGATTTTCCGGCGTTGGGAGCGCCCACAATGCACAGTGAGATCCCTTGCTCGATTTTTCTCCCATCATGAAAGGTATTTGCCAGCGTGTGCATCTCATTTTTAAGATTTTGCAATCTTTGGAGGATCTCTTCCTCCGTTGCGAATTCGATCCCCTCTTCCGGGAAATCGACCCACGCTTCAAAAATGGCAGCGAGCCCCACAAGTTCTTTTTGGAAAGCTCCGATTTTTTTAGAAAGCGCCCCCTCAAGATGCGTCGAGGCCGCTTGAAAAGCCTGCTCGTTTTTGGCGCTGATCAGTTTTTGGACAGATTCTGCCTGGGCAAGATCGATTTTGCCGTTCATGAAGGCTTTGAAAGTAAATTCTCCTGGAAGAGCTGCCCGCGCACCCGCTTTCATGCAGGCTTCCAAGACTTTTTTAGAAGCGATCATCCCTCCATGACACTGCAACTCCACAGTGTCTTCTCCAGTGTAGGAGCGGGGAGCGCGCATGACAATAGCCAAAGCCTCATCGAGTTTGTCACCGTTTTGATTTTTCACATGGCCGAAATGGGCTGTGTGGGAAATATACTCGGCAACGGGGCCAGAAAACACACGGTCGGCCACCTCAATCGCACGGTGTCCCGAAATGCGGATAATGCTGATCCCCCCCTCACCTGGAGGAGTCGCGATTGCGGCAATTGTCTCGCCCGGTTGATAAGGTTGTTGAATAAAATCCATCTTTGGACAATCATTTTATTCTTAATATGAGATTTTTACTAGCTACGCTTTTTATTTTCTCTTCTTTGTATGGAGCGCCTCAAGATGAAATTGAGGTGATTCAGGAACTTATTCAGGGCACAAAGAAAAATCTTGAATCACAGCAACACTTGTTGAATCTCACTCTTTCCTTCAACAATGCCCGTGAAGATTTTCTTGAAAATCCCGATAGCGCCCGCTTTGCCAGCAAGCTTGTCAAAGAAGCGGTGCAACTCCAGAATCATCTTGTTAAAGAACATCTTACGCATCTTTTTTCTGCAGAATTCCTCGAGGAACTTGCCTTTTATAATCAAGTAGGGCGCCAAGTTGTCAGTAAAAAGTAACATTGTCTATATTAACCGACAAACCGGAAAGCAGGAAGAAGAGATCATTTACTATGAAGGAGCTCTTCGCTTCCTTTACGAATCTTTTCTTGGAAAATTGTTTTGCAATTTGATTGCCCGCCTCTCATTTTTCTCTAAACTGGGCGGTATGTGGGAACGTCTTCCCAGAACGCGCACAAAAATCCTCCCTTTTATTGAAAAATACCAAATTGACCCTTCCACATTTCAAAAAAAAATCACAGAATTCGCCTCCTTTGACGACTTTTTTACCCGCCACTTAAAAAACGAAGCCCGCCCCATTGCTGCTGGCCCGATCATTCCGGCAGATGGAAGGTATTTGGTTTATCAAAATATTGAATCTTGTGATGGATTTGTGGTGAAGGGAAAAAAATTCCCTCTCGAACGTCTCCTTGGCAGCAAAGAGCTGTGCCACACTTACAAAGAAGGGAGTATGGTCATTGCCCGTCTGGCTCCTTGCGATTACCACCGTTTCCATTTTCCAGCTGATTGTATCCCTTTGGAGCCTAGATTAATCAATGGTCCCCTCTTCTCCGTCAACCCCATCGCTATCAAACAAAATGTAGAGTTGTTAGCCGAAAATAAAAGAGTCCTCACCGTTTTAGAAACAAAAGATTATGGCAACATCTTATTTATCGAAATCGGCGCCACAAATGTAGGAAGCATCCACCAAACCTATATTCCAAACAAACCTTACAAAAAAGGGGACGAGAAAGGTTACTTTTCTTTTGGTGGCTCTTCGCTCATTCTTCTTTTTGAAAAAGACAAAATCCAATTTGCAGATGATTTGATTTCTAATTCTGCAAAGCACATCGAAACTTTGTGCCAATTCGGGCAATCCCTTGATAGATTGCAGCGCTCAAAACCTTGATTGGGCGCGCTATTTCGATAAAGTTTTATCCCACAATAAAGAGTAAGATTTGAAGGATATGCTTGATATGCATGATATGAAAATAATTAATCTTAATACCATTTAATTTTAATTTTTATCATGTATATCAAGCATATCCTTTTTTCAAGCTCGCTCTACACAACAATATGATACTTACTCCATTCAGCACATTTTTTGCATCAAATCCTAAAATGCTACGACCTGGACAAAGATCATGGCAAAAAAATAAAATTAGATTTGTTTTAAATATTTAAATTGGTATATCTAACTGAAACTTCAATTTTTGATTTCCGTGTTTTTTACGATCGCCCTAATCATTCTTGGATTTGTCTCTATCTTAACCATCCACAATTGGTTAAAAAATCGTTTTATTTTTTCATCTAAGCTCACTCAAAAAAAGATTAAAAAGATTTCGCAATCACTTTCCCTTCAAAATTGGGAGAAAAGTGAGAAAGAATTAGCGCACTTGTTGAAAAAGGGGCGGGACAATAAAGAAATCCAACTTTTACAAATTCAACTACTGAAGGGAAAAGGTCTTTTAAATGCGGCCCTTGAAAAAGCGTATCACGCCGGCAGATTGTTTCCCGAGGAACTTGGCTTTCGATTGGAAGAGGGACAAATTCTTTTAGATTTAAATTTGGCCAAAGAAGCCTTGGATGCCTTTGAAGTGTGCGCCCCCATTTTGCGCACAGAAACAGATTATTTTTATGTTGCGCGCGCGCTCAAACAGACGGGGCGCCCCTTGGAATGTTTGGAAGTGCTCGCCCCTCTTTTGAAGCAAACCAATAATGGAGGACTTGCAGCCCTTGCAGGCGATGCCCTTTATGATTGTAAGCAATTTCCCGAAGCGATCCTTCATTACAAACACGCTCTAGCTCTTGGACTTGAGACGCAACATGTCAAAATTCAGCTGGGACATGCCTTTCGCCGTCAGGGAAACTTGGCTGAAGCCGAAAAGATCTTCCGCTCCCTTCTTGAAAAAGATTCCCAAAGTGTGGATGCCACTTTAGGCCTAGGAGCTTGCTTGCAAGAGAGGGGCTATCACCATAAAGCTCTCTTTGTCTATCAAAGTTTACTTTCTACAAAAGATTTGCGCCTTCTCACCCAGGCAGGTTTTGCTGCCCTGAGAGCCCAAAGATACAGCTTTGCGGAAAAGTATTTCTGCGAGCTCATGCACCTTCGCAGAGCTGACCCGCAAACCCTTGGCTATTACGGCTTTTGCCTGGAAAACCAAAAGAAATGGCAGGAAGCCGAGCAAGTTTACCTCAAATTGCTCCAACTCTTCCCTGATGACTATCAAGGTTATCGAGCCCTTGCCTGGATGTTTGGAACCGGCCTTAGCCAAACCATTTCCCAAACGCATGGCATGGACTTCGCCTATAGAGCTCTCAAGCTCAAAAACGACCCAACCTCTTGGGAAATCCTCAGCGCCTGCGCTGCCCGGACAGGTGAATTTGAGCGAGCCTACCAAATCCAGCTCACACTTTCCAAACAAGACAGCGACCCCCAAACCCGCATCCGCCGCAGCCAAATCCTCCGCACCCTCCGCAAAAGAATGCCGCTCGGGGACACTCATATCCTCCGCTCAGAGGTGGCATAGCCCCCAATCCGTGCGTGACCGAGACCGTGACCGACCCGTGCTTCCGCGCCCCGATATCCAATAGGCTGGTAACTTCAAATGTGCATGAAAAGTTAACGATAAGAACGATAGGACGATATGAACGATAAAAAAGAAGCAATCAGTAATGCCACACGAGCCATCAAAAAACTTAGGAAAGGGATCACTCTTGGAAAAAAACTGTGTATTAGAAAAATGCGCATGAAAGGAAGAAAGTAAGAATTTATGGTTTTTTTTTCAAAAACTTTATATAATATTAACATATTTTTATTATAATTTATGTATAGACGTAAGCCGGCGCTCAGCGATTGCCTAAATTCACTTGAAAAAGGTATATTTACCATTCCGGATAGTGGACCCTGCAAGGGCATGGGCACGCACGCACAAAATTTTTAGATATTTTAGATGAGATAGAGATGTTGGATTTTCTGAAAAAATTAGTTGGGACTTCTCAGGAGAGGACGCTGAAGCGTTTTCGCAAAATTGTTACTGAGGTGAATCGGTGGGACGAAGAGTTTAAAAAGCTTTCCGATGAAGAGGTCCGGGCAAAAACTGGAGAATTCAAAAAAAGATATCAGGCAGGTGAGACTCTCGATCAGCTCTTACCTGAGGCCTATGCTGTTGTCAAAAATGCGTGCCGCAGGATGTGCGGAACAGATGTGCATCTTTCTGGCTACGACCAGAAGTGGGATATGGTTCCTTACGATGTCCAGATTTTGGGAGCCATTGCCCTTCATAAAGGGCATATTTCCGAGATGATGACCGGGGAAGGAAAAACCCTAACTGCCACATTGCCCCTTTATCTCAACGCCCTTTCTGGGGAATCTGTCCACCTTGTCACTGTGAACGATTATCTTTGCTCACGCGACTGTCAATGGACCGGCTCTATCCTGAGATGGCTTGGTTTAACAACAGGCGTCTTAACAAACGACACTCCCCAGCACAGCAGAAAAGAGATTTATACAAATGATATCGTCTATGGGACGGCTTCTGAGTTTGGATTTGACTATTTACGTGATAACTCAATGGCAAACTCTGCCGAAAATCAGGTACAGAGAGGATTCTTTTTTGCCATTATCGACGAAATCGACTCGATTTTGATCGACGAAGCCCGTACGCCTTTAATCATTTCCGGGCCTACAGCGAAAAGTTTCCAGATGTATGCAGAGCTTAAAGAAGGCTCTTCTGCCCTTGTGAAAATGCAAAGAGATCTGATCGGCCGCATTGCAACCGACGCTAAAAAAGTTTTAGACCCTTGGATCCAGTCTGAAGAGCTTCCTACAGAGAAAAAAGAGCTGCAGGCTTTCCGTGAGGCGTGCAAACGCCTTTGGCTTGTCAGCAAGGGAATGCCCCACAACAAGGTGCTCCGCCGGGCAAAGGAAAATCCCGATATCCGGGCAGAAATCGATAAGTGGGATGTCTATTTCCATGGAGATCAAGCCAAGGAGGAAAAACACGATACATTAGCTGAGCTTTTTGTGGTCGTGGATGAAAAGGGAAGTGAATTTGAACTCACCGACAAAGGGATTGCAAGCTGGGCAGAGATCCACAGCGGTTCTGCAAGCGATTTTGTGATGCTCGATTTGGGCCACGAATATGCTAAAATCGATGCCCATCCTGAATGGGATGAGGATCAAAAAGTCGAAGAAAAGCTCAAGATGTCTGAAGAAGACGCCAAAAGAAAGGAGCGCGCACATAACTTAAGACAGCTTTTGCGCGCCCACCTTTTGATGGAAAAAGATGTCGATTACATCATCGAACAAGACAAAATCGTCATCATCGATGAGCATACAGGCAGACCTCAGCCCGGCCGCAGATTTTCTGACGGATTGCATCAAGCCATTGAGGCCAAGGAAGGGGTTGAGATCCAAAAAGAGACCCAAACGTACGCCACAGTGACTTTGCAGAACTATTTCCGTATGTATAAAAAACTGGCGGGAATGACAGGCACAGCCATTACTGAGGCCTCCGAATTTAAAGAGATCTACAAACTCGAAGTTTTACAGATCCCCACTTATAAGCCCCCCATGAGAAAAGATTTTAACGACGAAATCTACATGACCGAGCGGGAAAAATATAACGCGCTGATCAAAGAGATCAACGAGGTGCACCAACTGGGAAGGCCTATTCTGATTGGAACAGAATCGGTGGAAGTTTCTGAAAAAGTTTCCCGCATTTTGCGCCAAAATAAAATTGAACACACAGTTTTGAATGCGAAACATCATGGCCACGAAGCTGAAACCATCGCTCAAGCTGGAAAGCGCGGTGCCGTCACTGTCTCTACAAATATGGCAGGCCGGGGAACAGACATTAAACTCAAAGATGATGTGGCAAAATTGGGCGGCCTTCACGTTGTAGGAACCACACGCCACCAATCGCGCCGTATCGATAGACAGCTGCGAGGACGGAGCGCGCGCCTTGGAGATCCAGGATCTTCGAAGTTTTTCATCTCTTTTGAAGATGAGTTGATGCGCCTGTTTGCATCGCCCCGTCTCAACGCTTTAATTCAACGCTTCCGCCCGCCCGAAGGAGAACCGATCTCTGCCAATCTCCTCAACCGCTCCATTGAAACGGCGCAAAAACGGGTCGAAAGCCGCAATTACACAATGAGAAAGTATACTCTCGAATATGACGATGTGATGAATAGACAGCGTCAAGAGATCTATAGTTTCCGTAATGATATCTTGCATCAGGAAGATCTTCTTCCTTTAGCACGCAATCTCCTTGCGCAGGTCTGCGAGCTTCTTGCTGGCGAATACTTCCAATCCAGAAGCCAAAATTGGGACCCTGAGGGTTTCCGACAGCAGCTGATGAGCCTTTTCCCCGTCAGTTTTGATGAAGGCTTTTTTGATGACGACCATATTTCGAGAGAAGAAATCGAACATCAGGCCTCATCCAAAATCATCGAAGCCTTTGAGCACAAATTTGCCCATGAAGTGGAAAAAGCCAAGCGGCAGAGCCCTGGAATGAATGTCGAAATGTTGGGACAAAATGCCATCCGCGGAGTCATGATCCATAAAGTAGATCAGCTTTGGCAAGAGCACCTTTTGACAATGGATCACTTACGCTCTGAGGTAAATTTGCGTACAGTGGCTCAGCGCGATCCCCTTTTGGAATTCAAACACGAAGCTTTCAAGATTTTCCACGAATTGACGCGCCATTTACACATGGAAACGGCCCGCAATCTTTTCAAAATCGAAATCCAGCCGATGCATCCTGGCCTGTTCCAGGATCTGCTCAAGCAAATCCAGCTTGAGACAAGCCGCATGATTTTCGACGAAATGCCTCCTATGGAAGAAGAAGGCGCCCAAGAGATTGATCTACCTGTCCAACCGATCTCTCTCCCTGTCACCGCTATCCCTAAAACGGGTCGCAATGACAACTGCCCCTGCAATAGCGGCAAGAAATATAAAAAGTGCTGCGGAGAGAAAGAGACCGTTTAATCCACAAATTTCCGTGCCCGTGCCCGCCCGTCTCCCTACAGTCTTCATCAGAATAGGGGGAAGGGGCGGGCACAAGCACGGGAAAAAAACTTCCCCCAAACACTTGACCAATCACAACTTAAGAAACACCAAACTAAATTTTTAGGTTTACCTTCCTTTTAAATTTATTTTATTGTAAATTTCTCCCTAACGAAAAACCAAAGGAGTGGTTTATGAAAAAAGTATTATTGGCACTTTGTTTTTTAGCCTTCTGCACAGCTCCTGCGATTGCTCAGGAAACATACCAGTGTGACACTGAAGAGCAGGAAATAGCTGAATTGGAACCTAACCAAGCTCCAGATGAACCTGGTCGTGGCGCCCCCTCTGATCTGACAGGTTCTTTCTGCAATCCAAGTTGCAAAAGACCAACCAGAATGAAAAATATTTGCGAATACGACGCATAAGCTTTAGGGGCGGCAAAATTCTTTGCCGCCCATGCATATAAATAGTTTTCCCCCTTTCATAAACTTTGGAGGGGCAACTTAGTCTTTTATCCTGTATCTCTTGTCAATTGCCTAAAACACTAGCCAACCAGCAAAAAAGTTTATGACGGCTTTTTAACTAACCTGAGTTTTGGGTTATTTTTCCTCGTAGTCAGCGGATTTTTGTGAGGCAAAATCGCAATTTTTTGCGAAGCTCATAGCTGAAAGCGCTATTTGCGAGCAAAAAAGTGCGATTTGGACCCCAAAAATCCCTGAGGATGAGGGAAAAGAACCCAAAACTCAGGTTAACTAACTCACCTTACGCAAAAATTAAATTTCTTCTCTGTGTCCTCTGTGGTTTTATAAAATTCACACAGCGTGAATAGCCGAAATGTTGAGGAATTAAAAAAACCACAGAGGACACAGAGAACAGAGAGAAGGGGTAATTTTTTTGTGTTTGCTTCTATCAATTAGGAGAAGGATTAGCAAATACAAACTTTAGGTTAACCTGAGTTTTGGGTTAGGTTAAATTACGCCAACCCAGATAGACAAGCGGAGCTGCCCCTATAAAGTAAAAATAGGCGAAGCTTTGATTCCACTGCAGCGTTAAAACTCCCCCTTTTGAAAAAAAGACAAGGGTCAGTCCAAAAAGAAAAAAGACAATTCCTGGAAGCAGAAGTAGGAAGGCAAAAATTTCCCGTCTCGAATTGGCCGTGATTTTTGGTTCTTCAGGTGCAGGAGCGGGCGTTTCAGGATTTAGGGCACGGTCCCACTCTTCTTTAGTGACAGCAAAATCTTTGGTTTGCGCCCTTGCATAGGGAGGCTGTGGAATTTCTTGATTAGGGGCGGTTTGAAACGGGCTTGCATACCCTTTGAAGACGCTATTTTCCTCACGAGGCTTTGTTAAATCCACACCGCAATAGGGGCACTGCGAAAGATGGTGAGATACATTTCCCTCGCAACTCCAACACAGCCGCTTATCATTTTTTTTGGTCATTCAATCCTCAATCGGGCACGGGCACGCTCACGGGCATGGGCACGGCATTTTCGACAACAATCTATTTTTTTTCGATTTTTACATATGGAGGAAAAAAAAAGAAGTCTTCGATATAATCAGGAGGTAATTGCAAAACTGCTCTGCCCGGAAAAATTGATGATTTTGAGGCCAGTTGCAAGTGGCAGCAAAGCTGCCACGTTCCATTTGATGAGGGCGGCCCCAGGTGGGCCGGCCGAGGAGAATGGATGCAAATGGCCTCAAAAGAATGATTTTGCCGGGCAAATGAGTTTTGCAATTGCCTCCCAAGAGGATCTATCTTAAAGTTGGTTATGGAAAGAAAAAAATTTGATTGCGTCATCATTGGCGGAGGCCCCGGCGGATATGTGGCCGCAATACGTGCAGCACAAAGAGGTCTTACAACTGCGATCGTAGAAGCCAAGCATATGGGAGGAACCTGTCTCAATAGAGGTTGCATCCCGTCAAAAGCTCTCATTGCACATGCGGAAGCCTTGCGAAAAGTGAAAAAAGCGTCCCAGTTCGGTATCTCAACGGGTCCTATCTCTTTTAATTATGCCGAAATGAATAACCGCAAAGAGACAGTTGTCAAAAATCTGCGCGGGGGAATTGAGGGGCTGATTGCGAGCAATAAAATCTCCGCTTTTAGAGGGCTCGGCAAATTTCTTTCCCCGCATGAAGTGAAAGTGAGCGGCGTAGATGATGTCATTCTGGAAGCGAGTTCCTTTATCATCGCAACCGGTTCTGAACCCCGCTCTTTACCGATTGCCCCCTTTGATTATCAAAGAATTCACGATTCAACCTCGTTTCTAGAACTGACCACGCTGCCCCAAACGCTCATCATCGTGGGCGGAGGCATTATCGGTTGTGAATTTGCCTGCCTACACCGCGCTTTCGATGTCGATGTGACGATCCTGGAAATTTTGCCCACCATTTTAACGACAGAGGGGAAAAGCGTTTCTGAGACATTGAGCACTCTCATGAAAAAGCAGGGGATCAAAATTGAAACGGAAATCCTCCTCGATAAGCTTGAGAATGTGGGAGACAAAGTCGTTGCCCATTTGCGTGACGGCCGCAAAATTGAAGCTGACATGGCCCTTGTGTCTGTTGGAAGAAAATTGAATTCTGATGGCATTGGCCTTGAAAAGACAGGAGTGATTGTTGAAAAAAATGGATCCATCCCAACCAACGATCAAATGCAAACAAATGTCTCTCATATTTATGCAATCGGAGACGTTCAAGGTAAATGGCTTTTAGCCCATGTCGCCTCTCATCAGGGCTTGGTTGCAGCTGATAACATTGCAGGCCATCAAAGCCAAATGTCTTATATTGCCGTCCCTTCAGTGACCTTTACCCATCCAGAAGCTGCAACTGTAGGCCTAACCCTTGAAAGAGCTCTGGAAGCTGGTTTTGATGCCAAAATCGGTAAATTTCCATTCATCGCTCTTGGCAAATCGCAGGCGCTTATGGAAACCGACGGCTTTGCTCAAATCGTTGTCGAAAAAACCACGGGACAGATTTTAGGAGCCCAAGTTGTCGGCTATCAAGCCTCGACATTGATCGCAGAGATCGCAGTTGCCATTCAACACGAACTGACTGTTGAATCCATCGGCGAAACAGTCCATGCGCACCCCACTCTTGCAGAGTCGTGGATGGAATCTGCTCTTTTAGCTGAGGGCATGCCTGTACACCTGCCTCCTCCAAGGAAAAAGTGAATAGAAAAAAGCTAAACATTCTTCCAGAGAATACTGAAGAGGCAGATCCAGATCGTGCAGTAGGTCCTGGCCGCTTTCCCAAGTGGCTACACCGCAAATTGCCCCCTGGAAACGCCCTTTGGGAAACCCAAAAAATCGTCAATAACAACAGATTGCCCACCGTTTGCGAAGAGGCACGGTGTCCCAATTTGCTCGAATGCTGGTCCCAAAAAACGGCGACTTTTTTGGCGATGGGCAAAGAATGCACGCGCAATTGCGGTTTTTGCTCTATCGATTTTTCCAAAAAGCCCAAAGCTTTGGAAGAGGATGAGCCAAAACGCCTGGCCCATTCTGTTGAAGAGCTCCAGCTAAAACATGTTGTCATCACAATGGTGGCAAGAGATGATTTACCTGACGGGGGAGCTTCCCACCTTGCTAAAATCATTGCCGAAATCAGATTGCGCAAGCCCGATGTGACGATTGAGGTCTTAACGTCTGACTTTGATGGAAATGAAGCCTCTTTAAGAACCATTCTCGAGGCAAATCCAGAGATTTTTAATCACAATGTCGAAACTGTGAGAAGACTCACTCCACGCGTTCGCCACAAGGCCACTTATGAGCGCTCTCTTTCGATCTTAAAAAACTGTAGCTTGGCTGCCCCCCACATTTTTGTAAAATCGGGCTTGATGGTAGGCCTTGGGGAAACAGTTGAAGAAGTGCAAGAGACGATCTGTGATATGAAAGAGGCCGGTTGTCAAATCATCACTATGGGACAGTATTTACAGCCCGACAACCACAAGCTCCGTGTGAAAGAGTTTGTCACTCCTGAACAATTTGAAGAATATGCTGCATTTGGAAGAAAAATCGGCGTCAAATTTATGTTTTGTGGACCTTTTGTCCGCTCTAGCTATAATGCCGCTTCAATTTTTGAAAAAAGTCGAGAATCCCATGGTTGATCCAGAAAGAAAAAAATCCTTTTTAGCTATGCACGATCAGGTCTCTCAAGGAAACCCCTCAGACCATAAACAAAATGGGCATGCCTATAACGGCTATAATGGCGAGCATCATCATGAAATAGAAGCCGAGACTGAGGGCTTTGAGCTCTCTGATGAAGTTGATCATGAGATTTTAATGCACCGTGACGCCCATTTTGGAGGCGATTTTGGTGTCATGCTCAATTATTACCATAATGAAGAAAATATTGGGATTCATCCTGAACTTGAAATTGATAGAATCGAGTACCTGGCCTCGGTTGAAAAAGAGCTCAATCAAGATCTAGCCGCTCTCATGTTGACAGCTCCAGAAGCTGAAAGAGTGGCAAAATCCCGCAAAATGTATGCCGACTTTAAAGAAATCTACGGGATTGAAGAGGAAAAAAGGGTCAATCCCAAGCTCATTTCCGACCTGATCCTTTCTGAAATCGAAGAGCCTGAAGAGGAAATCGAAGCAGTTGTTGCCCGCGGCGAGGCGATCGTCGATGATTTGCTCATGCTTCTCAAATCGGATGATTTCTACGATCCTCTTTTTCCTGGATATGGCTATGCCCCTTATCTTGCGATGATTTGCCTTGGTAAAATCGGGGATCCAAAGGCCATTATCCCTATTTTTGAAACGCTTTCCAAAACAATTGTCTTCGACGACATGGTAGGCGTGGAAGCGTTGATCAATATTGGAGATCCTGCCCAAAAATTCCTGCTAAAAGTGTTGAAAGGAAGACCTCTTACTCAAGACAACCCTAACGCAGCTTTTGCTCTCATCTCTTTTTCAGATAGCCCAGAAGTTGCCACAGCCTGCTTCGAAGAACTTCAAAAGCCCGACGTCCAAGACAAACCCCTTTTAGTCACCTACCTTCTTGCCAGCTGCCATTATCTTGACAGAAGCGAAAAGGAAGAGTTCCGTCAAATGGCTTCTGATCCTGCGACTCCTGCCGCACTTCGTGAGGAGATGCAGCAGGTGATTAAAGAGTGGGAGTAGAAAATCTACCATTCACTCTAATGAGTGCATGTGCTATCGTGCAGAAAAAATGAGTCTCAAGAGATGATCCGGTATCTTATTTTCCTAAGCCTTAGCGTAATTTTGTTTGGTTGCAGCACCAAAAGCACCATCGTCAATAGCGTTCCTGAACGGGAAGCCAATGAAATTGTTGTTCTGCTCAACAGTAAGGGTATTCTGGCAGAAAAAGTGCCAGCTCCTGTTTCAACTGTTGGAGGTGGCAGCACTGAGGTGTTTTGGAATATCAATGTTCCACCAGAAAAAATTACAGAAGCCCTTTCTGTTTTGAACCAAGCCGGACTGCCCCGTCTCAAGGGGACATCGCTTCTTGACCTTTTTGGCTCTCAAGGACTTGTCCCATCTGACACTCAAGATAAAATCCGTTATCAGGAAGGCCTTTCTGAGCAGCTGGCAACGACCATTCGCAAAATGGATGGAATCATCGACGCCAATGTGCAAATCACCTTCCCAACAGAGGATCTTCCCGCTAAAAAAATAACGGCCTCTGTTTATGTCAAACACAGGGGCATTTTGGATAATCCCAATAGCTTGGCAATCACTAAAATTAAGAGACTGATCTCGAGCGCAGTTCCGGGTTTGACGATTGAAAATGTCGCGGTGATCACTGATAGAGCCCTTTATGCAGATGTCAATTTACAAACACCGCAGCAACTACAAGAGGACAAGCAGTTTGCATCGGTCTGGTCGGTTGTGATTGCTAAAGACTCCATCCCCCTTTTCCGGCTCATTTTTTACACGTTTATCATCCTGATTTTCTCATTGATCTGTTTCGCAGCCTGGCTCATTTGGAAATTCTTACCGCTGATTCAGCAGAAAGGGGGCTTTTCGTCACTTTTCCATCCCGAACAGTTTAAAAAAGAGACGGTTGTTGTAGAAGAAACTCCTACTGACGAAGAAAATGAACGATAAAGCACATACATCTGCCTTGTTGAAAGCTTTGATTTCAACAAGTACACACCAACAGGAGCTGCTCCGTTTTCTTCCGGCTTCAATTGCGGTGGAGATTCAAAGCCTAAAACTGGCCAAAGATCTGAACCCTTCCACCTTTTTTTCAAATTCTGCGTGGATGGATCCTATCCACTACTCATGGTTTTCCGAGGCGATTAAAAAATATCCCGCCCCTGTGAAAGCTGCATTTTTAAAAGTCCTAACACCTCCTAAAATCAAAAGCGTGGAACAACTTTCAGGTCTTAAATCTAAAAAAGGGGAAATGCCTCCCATTTTGACCCCCTTTCTTTTGGAAATTTTGCGCAAAAATCTGCAAGGCTCTGAAATTTGTGACGAACAACTTCTCCCACCCTCAACACTGAATTTTTTGCTGCAGCTTGAAAGGGGAAACTTGATTCAAACTGCAGATCTTATGGGGCTCCACGATCTTGCAGCTGATTTACGGCAGGTTGTCGATAAAGAACTGCTGAAAAAAACCTATAATTCCTTAAGCCAAGAGCAGCTCCATTTTCTGAACTATTGTATCAAGCAACCTATAAGATGGGTTTCCCCAAAGTTGGGACTCACCGGTTGGGACGGCTCGCCCGAAACATTAAAGTCTTTGATCCATTTTAGAGGCCTTGTACGGATCGCTAAGGCCATTTTTACAGAAGATGCGAGCTTCATATGGCACTTTTTACACAGACTCGACACAGGAAGAGCCCAGGTTATTCAAAAAGAACTGACAAAAAAACAAGATCCGGCCCTCTCTTCTTTTTTTAAAACTCAGCTCCTGCATATTGCAAAAAGGTATCAGACATGAACCTCTTCACCTTAATAGACAAACAAGAAATCCACTTGGCCCCCGAGACTAAAGTCATCAAAAGTGAAGATTTTTCAAGACTTCTAGATTCTCAGGAAATTGTTTCTATCACAAAACAGCAGGAAAACGATTACCGTCTTCAGGTAGCTCAGGAGTGCGAAACCTTAAAAGAGCAGGCAGCCGATGCAGGTTTTGAAGAGGGACTCAAACGATGGAGCGCACAGCTCAAGTTCCTGGAAACGGAAATAAAAAACGTCAGAAGTGAAATTGAAAAAGCCATCGTTCCTTTAGCTTTAACCGCTGTCAAAAAAATCATTGGAAAAGAGCTCGAGACAAAACCTGAAACAATTGTGGATGTGGTCTCAACCGCTTTAAAAACGGTGCTACATCATAAAAGGGTGACTGTGTACGTCAACCAACAGGATTTAGAACGTGTCGAGGCGCAAAAACCTGCCTTGAAAAACCTTTTTGAAAACCTGGAGAGCCTTTCTTTTACTGCGCGCGCCGATGTGGGAGAGGGGGGTTGCATTATTGAAACGGAATCGGGCATTATCAACGCCACTCTGGACAGCCAGCTTTTGGCTCTAGAGACAGCTTTTAAGAGCTTTTTCCAAAATAGAAAAAAAAGGTAGAGAGTGTTTCGTTTCGGTTTTGTTTTGCTTCTTGTCCTCTCAAGCTTTTTTTTCTCTCCCATTTTTGCACAATCTATCCCTGGGGATGCCGCCGCAGAACTCACTGTTCCTGAGGTAGGAACAGGTTTTGCCTACCCTGACATTGCCTCACAAGCTGCCATTTTAATCTTTTTGGCCCTTCTGCCCTTTCTTGTGATGCTCTTGACCTCTTTTATCAAAATTGTGATCACACTCACTCTTTTAAGAAGCGCCCTTGGTGTGCAACAAACGCCTCCCAACCAGGTCATCAACGGCATTGCACTGATTTTGTCGATCTATGTCATGTATCCAACGGGTCTTCAGATGTATAACAGTGCCAAACCGCTCGTAGAACAGGCAGAAACAAATAAGCTTTTTTCAGCAAACACTGCAGCTTTAGCGGTCAACATCATCGACACAGCCAAAGAGCCGCTGCGGCAGTTTTTGATTCGCAATGCCCGTAAGCAGGACATGCAAGGTTTTTACAAAATCGCTCAAAAAACGTTTCCAGAGGAAGTAAAAGGGAATCTCAAAGAAACTGACCTGATTGTTGTAGTCCCTTCCTTTATCACAACGCAGATACGGGCAGCTTTTGAAATTGGCGTGCTGATCTACCTTCCCTTTTTTGTCATCGACCTTGTCACCTCAAATATTTTGCTCGCCATGCAGATGATGATGCTCTCGCCCCTCTCGATCTCGTTGCCCCTTAAATTGTTGCTGGTTGTAATGATCGATGGTTGGACAATATTGGTACAAGGTTTAGTGTTGAGTTTTAATTAGAAACATAAGAAGAAATGATGCTCGCAGCTACTTTTAAAACGGTCATTTTTGAATACTCATACGAGTCGCTTCTTCTCATTTTGATTATGTCTGGCCCGCCCATTGTCTTTGCCTCCATTATCGGTATATTTGTCGCCATTTTTCAGGCAGCCACTCAGATTCAGGAACAAACCCTTGCTTTTGCCGTCAAAATGGTCGCCGTCATGGCCACAGTGATCTTTATGGGAGGCTGGATCGGGGGGCTGGTTTTTCAATTTGCAAATCAAATTTTCCAGAATTTCTATAAATGGAAATAACCGTTCCCTCAGACACTTATTTTTCTTATATCCTCTCCCAGCCTCTGTCCGAAGTTTGGAAAATATTTTTAATTGGTCTCGCAAGAATTGTTCCAGCGATTGCCATGGCCCCTTTTTTCGGGGGAAAAATGCTTCCCGATACCATCAAAGTGGGATTCGGCGTGGCGATCGTTTTTATTTTCCTCCCCTTTTTGGTTGTCAACTACAACCAACCTGTCGAATTCGATCTCACTTTCATGTTCATGCTGATTAAAGAAGCGCTTATAGGGGCTGTTTTAGGCTTTATGATCTCAATTCCTTTCCAGTATACACAAGGGGCAGGGGCTTTAATCGATCACCAGAGGGGCTCTCAAAGCTTGCAAGTGATGGACCCCTCCACACAGGCCCAAACTTCCCCGACAGGGACTCTTTTCAACGACATGATGTTGGTGATATTTTTCTATATTGGCGGCCCTATCCTTTTCATAGATGCCATATTTACCTCCTACTCGGTCCTTCCGTTCGATCAGTTTATCCCAGCAGCCTTCTTCGACAAATCCCACCCGATTTGGTTTACGATGCTACACTTAACGAACGAAGTGGTCAAAATCGCCCTCCAGCTCTCAGCCCCCTCCATCATCGCCATGCTCCTCTCCGACCTCTTTCTCGGTATCGCCAACAGAATGGCCCCCCAAGTCCAAATCTCGTTCCTCCTCTGGTCCCTCAAGGCTTTTGTCGGCATCGCCATGGTCTGGGTAGGCTGGTGGGTCATCCTCAAACAATTCGAAGCGCAAGGAATGTCCTGGATCAAGGTCTTCACCTCCTTCGTCAGCAAGCTCTAACTACCCCTGCCCGCGCCCGTGCCCGATCACCAACTTGAGCTCCTAAAAAACTTTACGGCCTAAAGATAAACAAGATAAACGGGCTAAGAATTGACATAAGTAACCTGAGTTTTGGGTTCTTTTCCCTCATCCTCAGGGATTTTTGTGGTCCAAATCGCACTTTTTTGCTCGCAAATAGCGCTTTCAGCTATGAGCTTCGCAAAAAATTGCGATTTTGCCTCACAAAAATCCGCTGATTACGAGGAAAAATAACCCAAAACTCAGGTTAAGTAAGATCGTAGGAGGCAGGACAATAAAAATAATAAGCCAAGGAATCTAAGACTTCTACAAAGCGCTTAGTCTTTATTAAGCTTTAATACATGAATAATTGTTTTTAATTATAAAAATTGTTATAATTGTTTAAATTTTAAAGGCGCACATGAATTTCCATGCTTTAGTTAGTTCTGAAAATTACAGGCTAGATCTTATGCACAGCGTTTTATGTGACCGTGAAGAAGGTTGCAATGGCGAGGTTTTTTCCGAGGCAACGGTTTCAGTTAGTTTTTGGGGTCAAAGGCTTGTTTATGCCCCAGGCCATGGAGAAATTAGCCTGCATGAACTCACAGAAGCAGTTTATCAACTCGCACAAAGAAAGCTTTCTGGTGATGATTATGCCATGGGAACTGCAATTGTTAATAAAATCCGCAATTTTTATGAAATTACTGATCCTGAGGTAAATAGTCGCTTAGGAGCGCGATTCATTGAATGGATACAATCTATTTTTTGCCATATTTCTGGACGTCAAAATCCACGCGATTTGCTGAAAGATGATCCGCAAGAGTCGGGCATGCTCGTATTAATGTTCGAGCAATCTTATAGAGAATTTCAAATTCATTCTATTGCCGATTAGGACTTTTTTAGTTTGATTCTAAGCAAGTACATGATGCCAAAGCTGATAGCCGTGGCTAGTACAAAGGCTGGGATTGTAATTAACAAGTATAACACAACGCCGATGGACATCAGGGTCATGAATAGTCCACGGTGTGTGAAGCGGTCTTCGAGCGAGAAAAAATAGTTGTATATTTGTTTAAAAAAACAGAGCCCAACTGCTAAACCAACTAGCAATCCTCCGATCTGGACATAGAAGAAGGATAGGATCAGCCCAACTAACATTAAAGCGCCTGTTAATATATTAAGTCGCTGTTCTTTGAAAAAGTCCGCTCCTTTTTTTGAGGGCTCCTCCGTTTCTAGCTCTGGTTTGTTTTCAGCTTCAGGCCTTTGATTTTCAACCATAAATGCCTCCTTTACTTATTTATATTTTACACTTCGTTACATTTTTTTTAAACCTCCGCTAAGTTAAAGATTTTATAAAGCAGATCGAGTTTAAAAATACATAGTTCTGTCTCGGGCTTTATTTATTTGATTTCTATAAAAAGCTCGAATTGATTTTTTTTTGATCTTAAAGTATCCTTTCTGTCTAAAAACTGCTGCGTGGATATTGAAAAAATGCGCCTTATCAGTGTTGTAAATCTGCTTCTTGCCGGTATTATTCTTTTAGCTTCAATTATATTTATTTTTTCCGGAAAGCCAGAACCTCTCTCTGTTTTTGTGCCTAATGTGACTCAAAAAGAGCTTCCCAAAAGTTTATTTGCCGAAACAGATGAATTTTTTCAGGAAATTGGAGATGGGCTTTGCGCCCTTAAATGGGTTCCTCCTCAAATGCAACTCCCCGATTTGCGCAATGAGCTCCAATTTTTTGGCAAAAATGGAAGACCCGATTCTTTACCCGGAAAATCCAGCTTCCACCTTTGCTTAAAAGGATCACAGGAGAAAACTTTGGCCCAGGAAGGGGAGAGACTCTACCTTGTTTATCAGGGAACATTTTTCACAAAAGAGCGCAAAGCAGCAGTTAATGGAGAGACAATCAGTCAGGCAGGGCGTCCTATTTGGGGAGATGTTGCCCCAAAAAATGATTCCCTCGATAAAAACCTCTACGTTTTCAGCCCTGGCAACCAACCGACCCCCCTTTGGCTTGAAGTGCATGCACGTGGCGAAAGCGCTGTCGATGTCAAGCTCAGCATGCTCGATGAAAAAGGGGCCTTAGTTACAGCGCCGAATGATTTACATATTTTTCAACTCCAGGCGCTCGATCATGGCAAAACACAAGTTTTGGGATGGGATCTTGGTGGCTTGCGCGTCGACACCACACTTCTTTCCCGGCAAAGAGCTCGTTGGGTAGGCCAAGACATGTTTTTAAAGCTCCATGGCGGAGATGAATTTGCCCACTCCGTTGACAAAGAACGGATCGATTTTTTTGATGGCCCCAATCACTGTAGTTGCTTTGTAGGCCCAGGGGATTTTATTGTATGGCGCAACCAGCGGTGGGAAGTTGCAAAATCAGCGGAAGAGACGCAGCAGCTGCCCCTTCTTTATGTGAAAAAAATCGAAGACAAAATCATGACTTTTGAGCTTTGGGATCCCGAGGGGAGAGGAAAGGTTATCCTCAGCCTCATCCGAACCAAAGACCACCAAGGTCTGCCAAATATCTCCCAAGAAATCAAGTTTGTCGGAGCTAAAACCTGGGCACAATTTATTGTGGAATGTAAGACGGGCGGCCGTCTTACTTTAAGACCCCACGATTGGCTTGTTTTAACCTCAGAGGGGTGGACAAAGCTGGATACGCCGAGTCAGATCGATGCTTTTGTCAATCAAACGATTACTGGCCCCCTGTTTATTCTAGATGAAATGGCCAAAAAAAATGGAAGACAAGTACTTTGCGGCCATCTGTTTAACACAACCCGCACAGAAGTTGAGGAGGTCGAGCTCACATCGGTTTCTGCAACGCCACTTGCTAATTTTTACCGACATTTGCCGGTCAATCCTCCCATACAACCTAAATTACTAGACGCTGAAAGAGGCTCTGAATAATGAAAAAAATGAGTTTTTGGCTGTGTGCCCTTGTATTATGCTCACAACCATTTTATGCCCACACAATCGCTGAAAAAAAAGACAGTTTTTTGCGCAACGACAGCGAAATGAATCCTAGCACACTCGAAGAGCTCCGTAGAGTCAATCAATTGATGGATGAAAAACGATTTGAGCTTGCCCAAATCTACAATCAGGCCATGGATCTTTACCGCTCGGGAGCCCCTCAAGATAGCTATGAGCCTCTTTTAGAAACAAGCCGCCAGCTGAAAACCGAAATTTCCCAAATCCAAAGCATGTGGCGGGCAGAGACAGCCAGTTTAGTCCAGAACGAAGAATATGCCCTTTGGCACCAACCCGAGACCTCCTTGCAACAGCTGATCATGGACTACGGCGCTCCCGATTATGTCTATCTCATCCCCCCTGAAATCAGCGGCATCCGGATGAGTCTGAATTCTAATCTTCCGATCCCTCACGAATCCTGGGGAGAGTGTCTAGAGCTGATTTTAGCCCAATATGGCATTGGCGTCAGAGATCTTAACCCCTATTTGCGCGAGCTCTATGTGTTGCGCAACGACCCATCTGGCATCAAGGGAATCGTCGATGCTCCTGAGCAGCTCGATTTTTATCCCGAACATGCCAGAGTGTGCTACATTCTAAATCCTAAAATGACAGATCCAAGAAGCGATCTTCTCTTCTTGCAACGCTTCTCAAATCCCGTGTCGACAAAAATCGAGATCATCCATGGGAAAATTTTCATTACAGCTACTGTAGATACTATCCAGGAGCTTTTAAAGGTTTATGCTTTTGCAAATGCAGGGGATAAACGGCAGGACTTTCAACTCGTCCATTTGAACAAAATCAATGCGCGGGAAATGGAATCGATTTTAAATTCCGCATTTTTTGATCCTAAAATGCCTCAAAACAACGGTGAAGGGGCCTCATTAAGAGTCATCTGCTTGAGCAGTCTCTCTCAATCCCTGTTTGTCAGCGGCTCTCCAGATGATGTCAAAAAGGCAATCAGTCTGATCCGCGATGTGGAATCTCAAATCGAAAATCCACAGGAAAAAACCGTGTTCTGGTACACCACAAAGCATTCCGATCCTGAAGAGCTTGCAACTGTCCTTGCCAGAGTCTACGATCTATTAATTGACGCAGCAGCAACGGCACCTCCTAAGAAAGTAGATGCCAAAGAGCCCCCGAAAAATGATAAATTGGTTGTCCCTGCAACTAAAATTGTTCCAGGCGGCGACAAAAGAGTCTCTCATAAGACGGCGGATGGCCAAAATAATTTCATTGTTGATCCCAAAACGGGAGCGATCATCATGGTCGTCGAAGCAGAAGCCCTTCCCAAGATCAAAGAACTCTTAAAAAAACTCGATGTTCCTAAGAAAATGGTGCAGATCGAGGTGCTTCTCTTCGAAAAGAAAGTTTCCAACTCAAATAATTTTGGACTGAATCTTTTAAGACTGGGTGATAGCGCTAAAAATGTGGCTACAAGCGCCATAGGTGCCTCTTGGGGCGCAGGCCCCGTGGGTGGAATTTTAGAATTTCTGATCTCACGCAATAAAGGGAGCGGGATTCCTGCCTACGACCTTGCTTATCAATTCATGCTGGGACAAGAAGATGTGCAAATCAACGCGTCGCCATCCGTAACAACCTTGAACCAGACGCCGGCCACGATTGCCATCGTCGAAGAGGTTTCGATCGATGCGGGAGCCGATGATAAAAAGAGCAAAATTTTTACCCGCGCTCAATATGGTATTAACATCCAAATCACTCCCACAATCAATTTCGACGATTCTCTTTGCTCCGATGAGCCTGGTTTTGTCACACTCGATACAGACATTACCTTTGATACTCCGAAAAAGAATCAAAACGACAGACCCGATGTCACGCGGCGTCACATTAAAAACCACGTGAGGATCGCAGATGGCCAGACCCTGATTTTGGGCGGTTTAAGAAGGAAAAACAGCCAAGAAACTAAAGATAGCATCCCATTTTTAGGGGAAATTCCAGGAATTGGAAAACTGTTTAGTCATACAGATATGCATGACGACAGCACGGAGATGTTTATCTTCATCACTCCCAAAATTATTGCAGATCCTTTGCAGGATGCTGAAATTGTAAAAAGAGAAGAGCTCAAAAAGCGCCCTGGAGATATCCCTGAGTTCTTGCACGAGCTCGCTCTTGCACAGGAAAAGGAAAAACGCCGCTTGTTTGAAGGAAGCCTCACAATGCTCTTTGGACATGAAAAAGCCTCTTCCAAAATCAAACGTGCCTCGAAAGGTGAATATGACGGTAGATAGACGAGAAACCTCTTTGGAGCTAGCTCAGAAGCTGGGAATGCAGATCGTAAAGACCATTCCCAAAAAGCTTCTCAACAAAACGTTGTGCGAGCATATCCCCTATTCTTTTGTCCGCAAAAATATCCTTTTGCCCCTAGAAGATAAGGAGAGCTACACAAGTGTTGCGGTCTCTGATCCGCTCAATCTCGATGCTTTAGATGAGCTGAGGCTGATTCTCGACAAGGAAATTAGAGCTGTTTACGCGCCGGAAGAAGCGATCCTGTCTGCAATTAATGAATGCTACCACGCAGAAGAAGGGGCAACCTCTGAGTTTTTGGCCCATATGTCTGAAAATGGCAATGGGGCAAATGCTGTAAAAGAGCAAATTGAAGTTTATGATCTTCTGGAAATCAAAGAAGAAGCTCCTATCATCCGGCTTTTAAATCTGATTTTAAGCGAAGCGATCAACCAAAGAGCATCAGATATCCACTTTGAGCCTTATGAGAACGATTTGAAAGTGCGCTACCGGATCGATGGTGTGCTGCAATCGCGCCATTCGCCCCCACGGGAGTATCAGGGACAGCTCATTACCCGCATCAAGGTTTTAGCCAAGCTCGACATCGCCGAACACCGTTTGCCCCAGGATGGGCGTATCAAGCTCAAAATGGGTGGTAGAGAGATCGATTTCCGTGTGAGCACAGTGCCTGTAGCGCATGGTGAGAGGATTGTTTTGCGCATACTAGACAAAGGGAATGTGGTTTTAGGGCTCGATCAAATCGGCATGCTCCCAGCCCAACTAGACGCTTTCCGCAAACTCATCGAGCTTCCCGAAGGAATTGTTCTCGTCACTGGCCCCACAGGAAGTGGAAAAACGACAACCCTCTATAGTGCCCTTTGGGAGACTTGCGACGAAGAATCCAATATCATGACTATCGAAGATCCTGTCGAGTATAAGCTCAAAGGGATTGCCCAAATTGCAGTTCACCCCAAAATCGGCCTCACATTTGCCCAAGGACTGCGTCACATTCTCCGTCAAGACCCTGATTGTGTCATGATAGGTGAAATCCGCGACACAGAAACTGCAGAAATTGCTATCCAGGCATCGCTTACAGGGCATTTGGTATTGAGCACGCTCCACACCAACGATGCCCCTTCTGCGATTCCCCGCCTCATCGACATGGGCGTGGAGCCCTATTTGCTTTCTAGTACCGTTGTGGGCGTTTTGGCCCAAAGACTTGTAAGAAAAGTGTGCCCTAACTGCCGCGAGCGCTACGTTCCCGATGCCAGAGAGCTGGAAGAGCTGGGACTTGCCCCTGAAAAGCTGAATGGCAATTTTCTCTATAGAGGCAAGGGTTGTTCGCACTGTTACGGATCGGGGTATAAGGGACGGCATGGGATTTATGAGCTGATGGTCGTGACGGAAGCGATCCGCTCTTTTATTGCGAAGAACGCCGACACGACAGAGCTGAGAAAATTGAGCATTGCGGAAGGGATGATGACTTTGAGACAGCATGGGGCCCATTTGGTGAGAGCTGGTATTACCACAGCTTCCGAGGTTATGCGCGTCTCCCGCAAGTATGAATAATCCAGGGTGGTGCACAAGATTAGGCATGAAGAAACATGATAAAAAGGATATGCTTGATACGCATGATAAAAAATAAAAAATTTATCTTTCCTTCCTCTATCTTGCATATCGAGTATATCCTTCATATCATGCTCTCTTGTGTTTGGGATTCAAAGATCGTGCTCATGTTGAGGACATAAAAGTTGTATGTTGTTTCAGTATCGTTACATTGACCGGAAGGGGAAAAAGAAATCGGGGCTCATCGACGCCGAAGGGCTATCGGATGCTAAGGAAAAGCTGCGCGCCCAAAAAACGATTTTTCTTTCGCTGGAAGAGCGGACCCAAGGCAAAAAGAAACTCAAGATTGGTAAATCTAAAAGCGAGCTTAGCGGCGAGCATCTCATCACCTTCACCACGCAACTATCACAACTGTTGATTGCTGGGATGCCCCTTTATGAGAGCCTCCTTTCTTTGGAAGAACAGTATCGGGATGAACCGTTTCATCCCATTGTTTTGAGCTTGTGTGATCAAATCAAGAAGGGGACCGCTTTATCGGTTGCAATTGGACAATTTCCCCAAAGTTTTAGCCCGCTTTACTGTGCGATGGTGGCAGCTGGCGAGTCGGTGGGGGCTTTAGATCAAACCCTCGAAAAGCTGGTTTTTTTGATGAGTAAGCAACGAAAACTTAAAAAGCAGATCACAACGGCTTTGATCTATCCGTTAGTCCTTTTTTCCTTCTCGCTTTTGGTTTGTGTGTTGTTGTTAACGTTTGTGATCCCATCGCTCGAAGTGTTGTTTGAAGACCGCTCTGTAAACCGCTTTACAGCGCTTGTCATGCTGATTTCGAATATCTTGGTCCATAAATGGCCGATCTACTTGCCAGCTATTGGCGCTGTGAGCGCAGGCTGTTTTGCTTGGATAAGAGTCTCTAAGAACAAAAGATTGTTGCAGCGACAGCTTTTGCGATTGCCACTCTTCAAAACATTGATTACGCAAACGGCGATTGCCCGCTTTTCACGGACCATGGGAACTCTTCTTCAAGGGGGCGTCTCGATCATTCAAGCCTTGCAAATCTCCAGGAAAGTGATGCGCAATCCTTTTTTGGAAGAGGTGATCGCGCAGGCAGAAGCCCATATTGTTGAGGGGAGTCTGCTCAGCGTAGAGCTTAAAAAATCGGCCCTGATTCCAACTCTTGTTCCCCGCATGCTTGCGATCGGAGAAGAGGGTGGGAGTGCCCCTTTGATGTTTCAAAGAATTGCTGATCTTTACGAGGAAGAAGTTGATAAAATATTAACCCGGTTAACCGCTCTTGCCCAACCTGTCGTTTTAGTCATTATGGGGGCAATTGTGGGTTTAATCATGCTAGCTGTGTTGCTTCCGCTGACGGATGTCAACGCATTCTTATAACCTGAGTTTTGGGTTGTTTTTCCTCATAATCAGTGGATTTTTGTGAGGCAAAATCGCAATTTTTTGCGAAGCTCATAGCTGAAAGCGCTATTTGCGAGCAAAAAAGTGCGATTTGGACCACAAAAATCCCTGAGGATGAGGGAAAAGAACCCGAAACTCTGGTTTATAGGAGATATACATATGACAAAAAAAAGAAAGAAACGGGCTGTGACACTGATTGAGATCATGATTGTGATTTTGCTCATTGGTTTGATTGGAGGCGCTCTTGCTTTCAACATGCGCGGCAGCGTTGACAAAGGAAAAATTTTTAAGACAGAGCAAAACTGCGCACGCGTCTATGATGCTCTCATGATGGCCTCAGCAATCGGTGAGTTTGATTGTGAAAAAGATTGCAATGACCCTGACAAAATTAAAGCAACCTTAAAAAGCAGCCAATTGATCAAAGACGTTGATAAAGTGTTAGTCGATGGCTGGGGAAAACCCCTTGAGTTCGGGTATGTAAATAATGATTTGGATGTTTATTCACCAACATTAAGAAGGCAATCCTCTGGACAAGCCGTACAATAGACTCAAGAAACGCCCAGTGACCCTCATTGAAATCCTCATTGTGATGGTTTTAATTGGGGTTGGCCTTGGAACTCTTGCTTTTCCCCTTTCAAAAGCGGTCAAGAAGGAGAAATTTAACAAGGCTTTGTCGCAAGTGATCACAGAGATCACCCTTGCCCAGGAGCTCATGCTCGATCTGCGCACCGATGTTGAGCTGATTCTTGAGCATGAAAATCAGACTGTGAACTGCAAAATTACCCCTTTGGCCAAGCTTCCCAAAAACCTGGAAGCGAGTATCAATGCTTACCACACCATTGAGGGAATTGATGAAATGGCCTTTGAGGGGGAAGTTAAAAGCCGAATCGAGCTGCACTTTGAGGGGAAAGTGGGAACCGTCACACAAGGAGCTTTGAAACTAAAAAGTGGGGATCTTGAAAAAACAATTCACCTTCAAGGATACCCCAAAGACATTAAACGGGACACAAGTGTACAAAAAATCCAACAGGCAACCTATCCGGAAGAGATCCTTTCTCTTATTTGAGCTCCTGGTAGCTCTTGGGCTGATTGCACTTTGCCTTTATCCCCTTGTCAAACCCCATGCCCTGATGCACAAAAAAGAGATCGAAAGATTAGTGGAAATGCAGCTCGAGCAGATCTCCCAAACAGCTTTTTGCCAAATCAAAGAAAAGCTCTACAAACACGAACATTCCTGGAAAGAGCTCAATCAGGAAGCGAAGGGGGAGCTAGAACCCGTCACAGTCGTTACAGGTAAGAATAGTATCAAGAAACTTCCTTGCAGCTACACCATCAAACAGATCGATCACTGCAACAAAAAAAAACCGTTGATTAATGCCCTTGTGGTTGAAATTCAACTAAAATTCAATAATTCCGATAAGTGGATCTTTACCCGCACCCTTTATTTAGAAAGGAGGGCTGAAGCGTGAAAAAACGGGCCGTCTCTTTGATTGAAGTGATCATTTCTTTGGGTCTTCTCGCCCTTCTTTTGAGCATCCTTTTTTCCTGGTATAGCTCCCTCACACGCTCTAAAGAAGAGCTGTCCCAAACAAAAATGCCTCTTCTTGAGAAGCGTTATGCCCACCAAAGGCTCCAAAATATCTTTAATGAGCCCGCATTGCCCTTATTTACAGCTCAAAATGACCGGAAAAGCCTTGTGTTCACCTTTAATCGGGGCCCCTATGCCTTGCCAGAGCTCTCAGGAAAAGTGCTTGCCAAGCTCTATTTTGATGAAGAAATGGAGGCCCTTGCTTTGGGTCTTTGGCCTATGCCCAAACAAGATAACGTCCTTAAAGAGCCCCATGAGACCATCATTCTTCTGGATAGAGTCCAGGAGTGCAAGCTTTCCTTCTACAATCCCCCAGATCCTTTTAAAATGATCGTGGATCCTGAGGAAGTGGGCAAATCCCAAGCCCCAACTGGCTGGAGCAAAGAATGGAAATCTTCTTACAACAGCTTTCCAGCTCTTTTAAAAATTAAGATTAAACGGCAAAATCATCGGGAAGATAGCCCGGCCCTAGAATATATGATTGAACTTCCATCAACCATTATTTACCCCAAAACATGAACCCATATCTTTTTACAATTGCGTTTCTGATGATGATGAGCTTTCTGACATCGAGCGAGGTCATCCGCTATTCCAAAAGCTCTTTGGATGCCCTCTGCTTTAAAAATAGCTGTCAATATCTTGTAGCAGCCGAAGAGATCCGAGAATTGAGCAAACTCGAGAGCCTCAAAAACAAAAAAAAAGAATCCGCTGTTGAAACACCCGAAAAAGACGAGGAAGAACAAAAGCCCACAAAAGCTAAAAAATCGGCCCCTTATGTCAAAAAAATCGGCAAATTAGGGGTCAACGCGGCAAGACCTCCTAATAACGCGCGCCTGAATTTGTACGCTCTCCTTCACAAAGAGCCCCACAAAAACA
>CAZPPS010000031.1:0-29084 GCA_964588495.1 uncultured bacterium
TGTTTTTCTTGTGAAAGATATTCAACAAAATAGACGGCAACTTCTGGCAGAGCTTCTTAATCATGAGAGTGTTTTAGACGGCGTGATTCAAGGGCAGGATATCCGTCTTGTTCTCAAAGAAAAAACCGCCTTGGACATTGAAGAGAAGCTCGTTTCTGTCGAGCCCCGTTTTGAAGATGCTTTCATCGATATTTTAGGGGGTGGACCAGGTGGAGGTTCTCTTCTTGCTGAAAAAAGGGCTCCTCTCAAAGAAAAAGAGGGGACAGTTGTTGAAGCGATCAATCTCACTAAAAAATATGGCTCTTTTGTCGCTGTCGATCACATCAATCTTCAAGTTCAAAGGGGGGAAATCTGCGGCCTTTTAGGACCCAACGGCGCCGGAAAATCGACAACTTTCAAAATGCTTTGTGGTTTAGCTGCACCCACAGAGGGAAAAGCGCTGATTAATGGAGTGGATCTCAAATTAGCCCCCTCAGAGGCAAGAGCACAGATCGGCTATATGGCCCAGAAATTCTCTCTCTACGGAAACATGACTGTCATGCAGAACTTACAATTTTTTTCGGGAATCTACAACCTTCGGGGAGAAAAACAACAAGAAGCGATAGACGAAATGGTGGAGATCTTCGATCTTAAAAAATATCTCAAAACGACAGCTGATCTTTTGCCCTTAGGCTACAAACAGCGCCTTTCGCTTGCCTGCGCCACGATGCACTCTCCCAAAATCCTCTTTCTGGATGAGCCCACGTCGGGGGTCGATCCCATTATGCGGCGTGAATTTTGGAATCACATCAACGGCCTTGTTGAAAAAGGGGTGACCATTTTGGTAACAACCCATTTCATGGAAGAAGCTGAATATTGCGATCGGATCGCTTTGATCTATCAGGGAAAAATGATCACCATCGACACTCCTGATGCTTTAAAATCAAAAGCTGTCACAAAAGAGATGCCTAATCCAACCCTTGAAGAGGCATTTATTCAGTTAATAGAAGGGCACGATGAGACAAGATAGACCCTCTTTGCGTAGAATCCGTGCACTCATTGTCAAAGAAGGTTTACAAATCATCCGCGATCCGAGCACGCTCCTGATCAGCGTCGTTTTGCCCTTTTTTTTGATGTTTCTCTATGGATATGGAGTCTCTTTAGATCTCGACCATCTACGGATTGGCCTTGTTTTAGAAGACAATTCCCCAGAAGCCCATGATTTTGCCTATTCGATGTACAATTCCCCTTTTTTTGATGTGAAAACGGCCCGGGAAACAAGATCTTTATTGCCTGACATTGAAAAGGGCGCCATTCGAGGCTTGGTCGTTGTCCCTTCTTATTTTACCCAATTTCTGCACCGTTCAAGTACAATAGCTCCTATTCAGGTCATTGCTGATGGAAGCGAGCCTAACACCGCAAATTTTGTCCAAAACTATGTCAGGGGGGCTTTTCAAAGCTGGCAACAGCAGCGTATCATCAACGGAAGAATGCAAAACCCCCCTTTGGCTACTGTGCTCCCCAGATTTTGGTACAATGAAAGTTTAGAAAGCCGCAATTTTCTTCTGCCAGGATCGCTCGCCATCATCATGACTTTGATCGGCACTTTGCTCACAGCCCTTGTGGTGGCACGTGAATGGGAGCGGGGAACGATGGAGGCTTTAATCTCGACCACGATTACCCGATTTGAGCTTATTATAGGAAAACTGACCCCTTACTTTTTTTTGGGACTCCTTTCCATGGCTCTTTGTGTAGTCGTGACTATTTTTGTCTTCGACGTCCCTTTTAGAGGCTCTGTTGTCCTTTTAGGATTAGTTTCCTCAGCTTTTTTATTCTGCGCCCTCGCGTTAGGGTTTATGATCTCAACTTTGGCCAAAAATCAGGTGGTTGCCTACCAAATCTCCATTGTCACCGGATTTTTGCCCGCCTATATCTTATCAGGATTCCTTTTCGAAATTGCGAGCATGCCCTGGTTCATTCAGCTCTTTACGTGGGTCATTCCAGCAAAATATTTTGTGCAGTGTTTGCAAACCCTGTTTTTAGTGGGAAATGTCTGGAGCTTATTGCTTTTTAACACCCTCCTCATGCTCCTTGTGGGTTTGATTTTCTTCTCGATTGCTGTGAGAAAAACTGTAAAACGGTTGGATTAGGCGGGTTTAATGTTAAACAGAATCATTACCCTGATCTGGAAAGAGCTGGTTCAAGCGTTGCGCGATCCTAAAACGCGCTTTTCTCTCATAATGCCCCCTTTGATTCAGTTGTTTGTGTTTACATTTGCGGCAACTTTAGATGTGAAAGATGTTCCCATCGGCATCTTAAACAGGGATAATGGGGAACAGGGCTTTGAGCTTGTCCAACGGTTGCAGGGAGCCCCCACTTTCAGCCATATTGTCTTTCTCAAAGGAGTTCAGGAGATTGCCCCTTTTATCGATAAACAAAAAGGGGTGATGGTTGTCTCAATAGATCCGCAATTTTCGAGAAATCTCAATGCCAGACAACCGGCTGATGTCCAAATCATACTGGATGGAAGAAAATCCAATACGGCCCAAATCGTTGCAGGTTACGTTAATACAATCATTGAAGGGTTCAATCGGGATCACGCCGCAAGAGTTGGGATTAAACAGGACACTGCCGCCGCCTTGTTTCCCTACAATTGGTTCAACCCGAATTTGTTGTATCATTGGTATAATATACCCTCGCTTGTCGCAATCCTTGCAATGCTCACCTGTCTTGTGGTTACCACAAACTCGGTTGCCAGAGAAAAAGAGCTTGGCACTTTTGATCAACTTCTTGTTTCGCCACTTGTGCCGATTGAGATTCTTATCGGAAAAATTGTCCCCGGAATGATTATTGGAATGGCAGAAGGGATCCTGTTACTAGCAATGGGAATTTTACTTTTTCAAATCCCCTTTGTAGGCTCCTTCTCTTTATTTTTGTTGAGTTTGCTTATATATATGGCAGCCATCGGGGGCATCGGCCTTTTTATCTCATCAATCGCTTCCACTCAACAACAAGCGATGCTGGGGACATTTACTGTGACTGTCCCCTCTGTTCTTCTTTCTGGCTTTGCGACACCTGTCGAAAATATGCCCGTATGGCTGCAGCCGGCAAGCTTCTTAATCCCTCTCAAATATATGTTAATTATTTCAAAAGGGATTTTTTTAAAGGCAATTGGCCCCTCCGTAGTCTTCCAAAACGTCTGGCCTATGGCTTTGATTGCAATTTTTACTTTAAGTTTTGCAGCTCTCCTCTTCAGAAAACGATTAGAATAATTAAATTCAAACGCTTTTTTCTACAGAGAGGCTTCCGAGAGAAAAAACGTAAATCCTTATGTATTAGACATTATTAAAATAATTTCTTATAATCAAGGAATTGGAATGAGCTTAAGTTGAATAACTTAAGAAATTGAAATCTATGTTTCTAAAAATAGGGAGACATTATGAAAAAACTTTGTATCGCATTGCTTGCAGTTGCCGCTGCAGTTCCATTTGGCTCACTTGCTGCTAATGGACCGGCTATCAACCCAGAATTGGCTCACCGAGGCTGGAGTGGTAGTGGTTGGGGTGGTGGATGGGGAGGATATAGAGGTGGATGGGGCGGAAGCTATTCCGGCTATTATCCATACTCTGGGTACTCTGGGTACTCTAGTTACTCCTATCCATATTATTCTTCATATTATAGCTACTATCCATATTCTTATTCTTACTATCCAAATTATGGATATGGTTACGGTTATTAATGTGTTGGGGGCGGTCTTAATGGCCGCTCCCTTTTTTTTGACATCTGACAGACTAAGATTTTTTCGTGCCCACTTTTCATAATCCAATCACCTGACTGGATTATGAGATGTGGGCATGATTTTAATATTTGGATTTCAACTAGTTGAGGTAAGCATGTTTAAGAAATTTTGTATCGCGTTGTTAGCGGTTACTGCTGTTCTGCCGCTTTCAAGCGCTTGGGCTCGTGATGGTAAAGGCGGCAGTGGAGGTGGCAGTGGTGGTGGTGGCGGCGGTCGTAGCTTCCACGGCGGCGGTGGCGGCGGAGGCGGCTGGAGCGGTGGCGGAGGCCGTAGCTTCCACGGTGGCGGTGGCGGCTGGGGCGGCGGCGGAGGCCGTAATTGGGGAAGTCACGGTGGCTGGGGAGGTCACAATTGGGGAGGCCGTAATTGGGGAGGAGGAAACTGGGGTAATTATTACTACTATCCTAGGTACTACTCAACACCTTACTACTATTCAAACCCTTATTATTACTCAACCCCTTACTACTACTACTACCCTTATTACTATCCATACTATAACACAAGCTATTACACCTATTATCCTTATGGATATTCGAACTATTATGGCTACTAATTCGTAGCTGTTTCCCCGAGCCCGATATTGTATTGGGCTCGGGTTCTTTTTTACCCCCTGCCCTAGCCCTTGCCCATGCCCTTGCCCGATTCTCGTGAACAGTAAGCAAATTCAACGCAAAGATAGCAAAGAAGCAAAGGCCCAAAGAGATAGATTGTTTGTATTTGTATCCTTTGTATCTCCTAAATCACACACTCTAAATATCTAGAAATTATATTTGTTATTTCGGCAGGAGCGAGATGGACTGGGCTCGTTTGTGTGGAGAGTTTTAACAATCTAATTATCAAATTATTATGTTGTATTTTTTTGGTGACGCTCTATTCTTTCTTGAGGATCGGGCAGGGGCAGGGGCAGGTAAATCTTTGTTTGAATTATATAAAAAAATAAATATAATGAACTTACGTATGAAAACTCTCAAATAGAGGGGTATTATGCTTAAAAAAATCTTATTTTGTTTGATGTTGACAGGTCTAGCTCTTCCCTTTTTGGGTAATCAGGCTAGTGCCAACGAAGATAAACAACTAGCGCGCTGCTGTTGGGGAATTAACATAGGTATTTATCCAGGTTATGGAGGTTGCGGACCTTGTTATGCTCCTTACTATCGCGGCTACTATCCTTACCCATATCCATGCTGTGGATATCCTTATCCTTGCTGGGTTTGGTAGGAAGCTAAAGGCTTAAGCCTTTTAGTTTATAAATCAGGCTATAGCCGGATCTTTTGAGATACTTACTCGTAAATGTTTCAAATGATCCGGCTATAGTTTTTTAAGGAAAGACTTATTGATAGGCGTCGTACTCGGGTGTTTTACAGGTACTCTGGAGGCCAAGAATAATCATTCCAGGGACCCCTGCCACTGGGGCAAAAATAGAGAGCAACGCTTGTGCTTTCGCTTCTTCTTGAGTATAGGTAAAGTGCGGCGATTTCTGGAACATGATCTTAGCGCCTAGATAAATAGTGTTGATGATAGCAGCACAAGAGAATGAAATCCCACAATAGATGACAAAGCCGGCACCAAAGCGATAAAGTGTTGAAAAGCTGAGATCTAGCATCTTAAGCCCATGAATCAGACAGAAATAAGTTGCAACTGCACAAATTGCGATCATGGCGACACTGACAACGATACAAATAAGCGCCGCCCGGCAGCCTTTTCCTGAGCAAGCCCACTGGTCAAAGTCGTCCGGGTGTGGTGTGAGGCTTTTGTGGGGTGATTGTTGATACAAATTGTTGTTGTTGTTGTTGTTGTTGGATGGATAATATGTATCGAATTGTTGTTGTGGTTGTGGTAGCCAATGTGCCATTCTAAATTCCTCCGGTTGAAAACGATCCTTTTGCCACCTTATATAGCACTTTTTTGGTTTTGATGTAAACTTTTCGTTAAGGAAATTTCGTGAGGGAATAAAAAAGGGGTTGTAAAGACAACCCCTTCCTAGCTTTACGATCAAGCTATTCTAAAAATAAATTCTGAGAACTTATTGTTTGTGCTTGTGCTGTTGGTTCTGTTGCTGGTTCTGCCCGCCACCGATTTTACCAGCTTTATTAGATTTTTCATCATGAGGTTGTGCTTGAGCAGCTTTTTTGCCAGCTTCTTGTTGTTGTGGTCTTTGTTCCTGATGAGCAGCTTTTTTGTGCTCTTCTGGATTCTTCTGCTGGAAATTTTTATCATGCTTTGACATATATTTCTCCTTATTTAGGAAATAATCCCTTTTTATCATAGTATCAAAGTAGTTCTAATAATTCAAATAATAGTTTAAATGTAGGAGGCTGTATTTTAGGTGTTTATAGATATCTGCATGTATTAATTTGCGATTAAAGTGATTTTAGTTGAAATTATCTTTTTTACTAGATTTGCCCTTAATCAAACCAATGAGGGCGGTAACTATAGCTCCAATGACAACCGAGGTTCCCCCTTCAGCTATAATAGAGCCCACCGGCAAATCAGCAACGCCGATAAGCTTCAGAAAACCAACTGCTTGCAGAATATAGCTTCCCACTGTGCCCCCAATGACGCCCGCGATAATATTACCAATCGCTCCAAGACTTCTTTCCTTTAAAGCAGCACCTGAGAGAAATCCTCCTAAGCCACCACCTACTAGATTGACCAATAAACCCATAATGTCCATACGAAAACTCCTTTGTGACTTTCCTGTAGCCGTAACAGATTTATCTAAATTTTGTAAATAAATTTTGTTAATGTTTTAGGAGATGATCGCCTATCCGCAATGCGTTGGCGATGATGGTGAGAGAGGGATTGACCGCGCCGATGCTGGGCATGAAGCTGGCGTCGACGACATAGAGATTGTCGAGCTCGTGCGCTTTACAGTTGGTGTCGAGGACAGAATTTTGGGGGTCTTTGCCGAATTTGCAGGTCCCTACTTGGTGGGCAACCCCTGCGATCGGGATGTCACTTTTCATGTAGAGATTGCGGGGGATTAGGTAATTGGGATGCATGCCTAGGTGGTTTAACATCGATTTGAGCTTTTCGTAGAGCTTTTGCTTAGGAACCTGATTGTTGAAGGTGTAGCTGAGTTTGATGTTCGATTCTCTATCGAGTGTGATCCGGTTATTCGGATCGGGAAGATCTTCGGTTGTGAGCCAAAAATCGACAGAGTGTCTGGCAAGTTCATCGAGTGCCATTGCAGGAAGAAGGGCCGTTTCGATCGGTTTTTCCCCTTTGAACATGGGCCCAAGCGATTTTCCAATCATTTGAATGCTTCCCATTGGGTAATTGAAGCCTTCCATTCCGAAATAGAAATCGTTGAGCGCTAAAGTTTTTTGGAAATAGGTGGGATTCGGTTCTTTAGAAATAGCAAGAACTGCCTGGCTGTTGTGGAACATGTAATTGCGTCCCAGTTGATCAGAGCCGTTGGCCAAACCTTTCGGGTGCTTATCATTTGCTGACATCAGAAGGAGTTTGGCAGAATTGGCAGCGCCGCAAGCGACGACCACGATATCTGCGCCGATATTTTCCAGCTTGCCGTTGATTTCCACTTCCACTTCGGTGACAGCGTTTCCTTGGGGATTTGTTTTTAACTGAAGAGCTCTGGCATTTGTGATCAACGTAACATTTGGGTATTCAAGAGCGGGCCTGACGCCTACCATTTCGGCATCGGCTTTAGCCTGAACAAGGCAGGGGAAGCCATCGCAGGTTTGGCACCGTACGCACCTGCTCTGCGGAGGATTTTTCTCATTCAACATGATCGCACACGGAGCCGAAAAGGGGTGATAATTCGCCGTTTTAAGATCGTCGAAGATCTTTTGGATACGTGGCTCGTTAGAAACGGGGGGATAAGGGAAAGGTCCGCTGCTGGGGGGCTCTGTTGGGTCCACATTGCGCTCTCCATGGACAAAGTACATCTTTTCAGCTTCTGCGTAATAGGGCTCGAGCTCATCATAAGTGATAGGCCAGGCAGGGGAAATGCCGCCGTCATAGTGCTTTAATTCTGAAAAATCTTCCTTACGCAAGCGGTAGAGGGCAGCGCCGTACATTTTAGTCGCTCCGCCCACAAAATAGTGGACTTGAGGCTGGAAAAACTTCCCTGAGCTATCGTGCCAGGCATCTTTTGAAATGTAGCGGTTTTTGACAAAGACAGCCTCGGCATCCCAATTCTCTTTTTCACGTTTGAGCCAATCGCCCCGTTCCAAAATCAGAATTTTTTTTCCGGAAGGCGCGAGCTTTCTTGCAAGAGTTCCTCCACCTGCCCCGCTGCCGATAATGACGATATCATATTTAGACATGCCCGATTGTCTCCAATTGTCCCTTTTTTACAAATTTTCCATGCTGGTGGATCAGTTTAGCGACAAGCCCTGTCCAACCCGTTTGATTGCTTGCTCCAAGTCCAGCGCCATTGTCACCATTAAAATATTCGTGAAACAAAATGTAGTCACGCCAGTGGGGATCATTTTGAAATTTTTTGAGGTTCCCATAAACGGGTCTTTGCCCTTTTTCATCTTTGAGAAAGATTTTAATGAGTCTCAGAGCGAGGTCAGAAGAAACATTCCAAAGATCCGATGTTGTACCTGAGCCGGTAGGGTATTCTACCTCCAGATTTTCCCCATAGTAGTGGTCAAACTTTTGGAGCGATTCAATGAGAAGAAAATTGAGTGGAAACCAGACCGGGCCTCTCCAATTGGAGTTGCCTCCAAAAAGGGGAGTTGTCGATTCGGCAGGTTCATAATCGAGTCTAAATTCTTTGCCGTCCAAATTGATGATAAAAGGCTCTTTCTGGAGTCTTTTTGAGACGGAGCGGACTCCAAAAGGGCTCAAAAATTGGTTTTCATCGAAAACTTTTTCCAAGATCTGAGTCAGCTTGGTCTTTTCCACAAAAGAGAGAAGGACCCGTTCTTCAACTCCTTCTTTACGGACATCGGCAATGTTTTGGCTCATTTCAGGATGGTTTTGGATAAACCATTCAAAACGGCGTCTATAGTCGGGAAATTTTTGGCAAATCGAGGCTGTATTTGTCCCCACGGCAAAGAGGGGGACAATACCTGTCATGCTGTCTTCCTGAAGGCGCTCAATTTGGCCATCAGGCTTGACAAGAACACCATAATAGAACCCCTTTTTTGCATCCCAAAGGCCATCTGAAGAGGTATATAAGGCATTGATCGCATCGGCAATATAGACAAAATGCTCGAAAAATTTTGTAGCGATATCTTCGTAAACAGCGTCTTTGAGGGCAAGTTCGAGGGCAATTTCTAAAGAGTTAATGCAAAACATTCCCATCCAGGCTGTCGCATCGGGCTCTTCCAGATAGCCTCCCGTGGGAGGCGCCAAAGAACGGTTGAAAGCGCCAATATTATCGAGCCCAAGAAAACCCCCTTCGAAGATATTGCGTCCTGCGGCATCTTCCCGATTGGTCCACCAGGTAAAGTTTAGAAGAAGCTTTTGGAAAACACGTTCGAGAAAGGAGCGGTCTTCTTTTCCATACATCGATTTTTCGATTTCATAGATTCGCAGCGCAGCCCATGCCTGAACAGGAGGATTGACATCAGAAAATTTCCACTCATAGGCTGGAATTTGTCCATTCGGAGACATATACCACTCTCTGGTCAGGAGAAGGAGTTGCTTTTTGGCAAAATCGGGATCGATCATCGCGAGGGCGACTGTGTGAAAAGAGAGATCCCAGGCGGCAAACCAGGGATATTCCCATTTATCTGGCATTGAAAAAACATCGTAGGCATCCAGATGGTGCCAATGTGTGTTGCGTCCTTGGTTTCGGATCTCGGGGGGCTTTGGCTGTCCCGGATCGCCCTCTAACCACCGCTGAACGTTATAATGGTAACATTGTTTGTTCCAGAGAAGACCGGCAAAGGCCTGCCGCTGTACAAGACGCATATCCTCAGATAGCTCATACGGAGTTACCTGTTTGTAAAAAGCATCGGCCTCCTCTTTTCGTTTTGCAAAAAGGGTCTCAAAATCACTTCCGAATGGTTTTTCAATGTTTTCATCGTTGCTGAGGCGCAAGAAGACCGTTTTTGTCTCATGTGGCTGGAATTTCAGATGATAAACGGCCGAGGCTTTAGTGCCCGTATTTTTCCGGTTGATTCCTTCGCTTGTCCCTTGAAGGAAATAGTTGTGGATGCTGTCTTTGACATAGGGATGGTCGTTTGGTGAGTTAAAGAGGCGTTCGTTGTTGGTTTCATTTTCTGTAAATAAAAACTCATCGGGAGTGTCGCAATAGAGCCAGTAATTTCCAAGTTCAGGATGGGAGGTGCCAATCACTGTTTTATCTTGCAGACGCATCATCGGTTTTTGAACATCATCGCCCCAACTCCAGGTATTGCGGAACCACAACGTGGGCAGAAGGTAAAGCTCGGCGCTCTCAGGGCCCCGATTTGCTATCGTGAACTTAATGCAGAGATCTTCAGACGAGCTTTTGGCATATTCTGTGAAGATGTCAAAATAGAGATCTTCATCAAAAATTTGGGTTTCGAGAAGCTCGTATTCGGGTTCTTCTCTTGTTCTTGCCCGATTCGTAGCAACCAGATCATCATAGGGAAATGCGTTTTGGGGATATTTATAAAGGTGTTTCATGTAGGCGTGAGAGGGGACATTGTCGAGATAAAAATAATACTCTTTGACATCTTCGCCATGGTTGCCCTCATGGCCTGTCAGGCCAAAAAGGCGCTCTTTCAAGATCGGATCTTTCCCATTCCAGAGAGCCAAAGCAAAACAGAGCCTTTGTTTTTCATCGCTAATGCCAGCGATTCCATCTTCGCCCCATCTATACGCACGGCTTCTGGCATGGTCATGGGGGAAGTATTCCCACGCCGACCCGTTGGCGCTATAATCTTCACGTACAGTTCCCCATTGCCTTTCGCTCAAATAAGGTCCCCACAAGCGCCACGCAGCTTGGTTTTCGCGCGCTTCTACAAGTCTTCTTCCTTCTTCTGTTGTTTCAATATCCATTATAACCCCGGGCTTTGGTGCATGAGTCCGCCATCCACAAAGACCGTTGTCCCGGTGATGTAGCTAGCTCCATCCGAGCTCAAAAAAGCGACAACCGTGGCAATCTCCTCTGGCTTTGCCATCCGCCCAAGGGGGATTGCCTCATCGAGTTTCTTCAGCAAAGCCGGATCTTTCATCGTTGAAAGGTTTATGGGAGTCGCGACAGCTCCTGGGCCTACGCCGACAATTCGAATATTGTGTTTGGCAAGCTCTAAAGCTGCGGTTCGGGTGAGCATGCGCATGCCCCCCTTAGAGAGACAGTAGGCTGTATTGTTCGGCATGGGCCAATCTTCATGCACAGAGGTGATATTGATAATACGGCCGCCGCCCCCTTGTTTAATCATCTGCTTGGCTGCAATCTGGGTCCCAAAAAAGGCGCTTTTGAGGTTGATGTCCATTACTTTTGCATATTGCTTTTCGCTGGTATCTAAAACGGAGGTGCGCGTTTCCACGCCTGCGTTATTGACCAAAATATCGAGCCTGCCAAACGTTTTGACTGTCTGATCGACAAGCTTTTGAAGATCGGCAATTTTACTGACATCGGCTTCCACCCCTATCGCTTGAGCCCCCAGTTTTTCCACCTCTTTTATCAAAGATTCTGTGGCCTCGGGATGGGAGAGGTAATCGATGACAATATGGGCGCCTTGTCTTGCAAGCTCTAAGACAATGCTTGCCCCAATCCCTGAGTTGCCTCCAGTCACGATGGCAGTTTTTCCCTTCAAGGGTTTATTTTGATCCATCCATGAACTCCTTCTGTCTGTGAATAATGTAGATAGCAAGACCGCCAAGAGCTGTTGCGATGACAGTTCCGGAGCCAAAAATTGCCTTCAAACTGATGTGTAAATATTCTTGTAGCGGCCCGGCGCCAAAAGCTGCGACTCCATATCCCAAAAGGTAAGTAGAGATAATCATCCCAGGAACAGCTGCAGCCATGCTTGAGAGCTGTTTTGTGCCAAAACTGATGGTTAAAGGCAAGAGCGCAGAACAGCCAAAGCCCATAAGGCCAAAGGTAAGAATGGCCGGATATATTGTCGAGATCAGGAATGCGATGAGGATAAAAGCGATCGCTGCAATAAAGGGGGCAACTTGAAACGCCTTTTTTTGACTAAAAAACTTTGTAATGAGGGCGAAAAAAAATCTGCCAAAGGTCAACATGCCCCAAAAGGCTGTTAAAGCAATCGATTGGAGGGTTATCGAAGCACCGAGCTCTTTGCTCATGTAGATGGTGATCCAATTGCCATTGATTGTTTCTATGATGCCATAGAGGAAAGCAAAACAGGCAAAAATGGCAATCAGGGCTATGGGTTTTGAGCGACTTTTTCCTTTTTGAGCAGCCTTTTTTTCTTCGGGAAGGGTGATGGGTAGGTTGAAAAAGAAAAGCGCCAGCAAAGCAATTAATAAACTCAAAGGAAGACCCCACCAGGCATTAAGAGCTGAGAATACGGCAATTAGAATGGGAGCTAAAGTTGTTCCCACACCTACGAGTCCGTTGAGAGCAAGGACTGCTTCATCGCTATTTTTTGGCCACAGATGTTCTGCCAATCGGTTAATTGTGGGAATTACTGTCCCATAACCTATTCCTAAAAAGGTTGTGGCGATTAGAAGTTGCCAGTAGCTCAATGTGAAGATGCTTGTTGTCAAAAGGACCATCGAAAAAAAGTTGGCAATCAGACCGATGGTTAATGTCTTTTTAGTACCCAAACGTGTGCAAAAAAAGGAATTAAAAAAGGCTGTGACAATAGCGAGAATGGCTTGAGGGACGAACAAGCTTCCATATTGTGTGTTGCTAAAGTTATAAGAGCTTGGACTGGTTAAAATTGTGCTCGCAGCAGGAAATGAGACTAAAACGATTCCTTGAAGAAGGCCTGCTGTAAAAACAGAAACGCCCCTTTTATCCATATTAAGGCCCCTTTGTGATTTCTGGAATTTTTTTGGCCCCTTGAGTATTGAGTTTGATGGCCCAAAGTGAATCTGAGGAACAAATGAAGAGGATATTGTTGTCTTTCCCGCCAAAGGTCAAATTGGCAGTCTCTTTAGGCATCAAGATCTTGCCAATCTTTTTTCCGCCGGAATTAAAGACTTGAACGCCGTCTAAAGCCCCTACATAGATGTTTCCATGGATATCTAAACGCATTCCGTCTGGAAATCCGGGAGAAACTTCTGTAAACAACCTTTGGTTGGTCACGGTTTTTCCATCAACAACATCGTAGGCGTAAATGGCGTGGGGATATTGTGTGTAGTAGGTGTGTGGGGCTTGAATGGCTCCGCTATCGATCACATAAAGGATCTTTTCGTCAGGGGAGAAGGCAATGCCGTTGGGCATTTTAAGATCTGTGATAAGGGCGGTTAAAGTGTTGTCTTGGGGATCAAAACGGTAAACGTTATTGGGTAAATAACAGGTTTGAGGAAACTGCAAGCAGCCGTAAGAGGGGTCAGTGAACCAAATGGTTCCGTCAGATTTTACTACAAGATCGTTTGGGGAATTGAGCGGCTTGCCGTCATAAAAGCCAACTAAAGTTTGAACTTCGCCATTGAGTTGGGTGATCGAAACTCTTCGACCTGTCGTTTCTGCAGTCAAAAGTCTTCCTTGAAGGTCCATCGTCTGCCCGTCTGCGATGCTCGATGGGTGTCTAAAAACAACCGGCTTTTCCCAAGACAGGGGAGTGATCTGGTTATAGGGCTGAACGCCATGCCAGCGCATGATCAAGATGTTGTCGTTGATCTGATCGGTAAATAAAAGATACCCCTCGTCTCGGTCTTTGATCGAGACATAAGCGGGGCCTTCGGTGAATCCAAACCCATCTGCCAGATGGATCAGCTGAGGCTTAACCCCCAAAATTTTGGCAAATTCATCCGAGTAGACTTCAAGCGGCAACTGCGGTTCTTTTGCAAAAAGGGAGCTAAAAGCCAAGAAAAATAAAACGAAGAAGCGAATCATGAGACAACTTGGGTTAAAACCTCACCCTAGTGTAGCTGTCCCTAAAAATTCAAAGAAAATTTACAGTTTATAACACCAACAATCGGTGACATGGTCGCAAACTAGCCCGACAGCTTGCATAAAAGAGTAGATGATCGTAGAGCCGACAAAGTTCATTCCCCGCTTCTTCAGGTCTTTGGATAAAGCGTCACTCTCTGGAGTGGTCACAGGAATCTCTTTCAAATGTTTGCGGTGTCCCACAATGGGCTCTCCATTGACAAAAGCCCAAACATAGCGATCAAATGAGCCAAATTCTTCCTGAATCTTGAGAAAAACGCGTGCATTTTGACGTGCGCTCAATATTTTCAGTCGATTTCGAATAATCTCCACATTTTGACATAAAGCTTCGAGCTGCTCATCTGTTAATGCCGCCACTTTCTTCGGATCAAAATTGAAAAAAGCTCTCCGGTAACCTTCTCGTCTTTTTAAAATGGTCTCCCAGCTTAAGCCAGCCTGAGCCCCCTCTAAAATCAACATCTCAAACAAATGACGGTCATCATGACAGGGAATTCCCCACTCAGAATCATGATAGTGCGCATAAAACTCTTTCCCCGCCTCTGTCCCAAAGCATCTCTTCTTCCCGTCGGCGCTCAAAGTCATTGATTTGCCGTCTTATGTTTGATGGAGAGAATACTAGCAGCGATGCAAACAAGGCCTACGGGAACCCCGAATAAGGCAAATAAGGCATGTTCGGGATGTGGTAGAAGTAGGTCTAAAGCGGTGATATGGCCACAAAAGAATAGGGTTGCAAGAGTGATAGCGCCGATTGTACTCAAAATTCCCACAACAAGGATTGTAATACGTGGATGTTGACAAAGTTCTTGAGGTGAAACTAAGTTTACAGAACATATTTTATTTTCTATTAAAGTAATTCCGCTCATTTCTTTGCTCCTTTTTATGAAAATTTTACATTATTTATAAATAAAAATCAAAAAAATGAGGTTGATTTGCACTTTCTTTGAAATTAAAAATATTATTTAAATTCAGCTCTGATAAATCCAGAGGATCGCTACAGATTCTACAGAAATGTCGCCTTTGCGGGGAGGGATGGAAAGTGTGGTGATGGGGATGTTAGAAGTGTCCTGCACTACAGAAATTTCCTGGTTGAGCTGAGTTTCTAGATCTTGGAGATCTTTTGTGTAGCGATCAATCTCTTCCTGGGCGCGGGCGACTTCATGGGCATCTTTACGGATACGGGCAGCTTTTCGAAGGGTTGTCCCTGTTTGGGAAACGGTGCCTTTGGTCATTTTCCGCCCAAACAAGGTTCCTAAAATGGTGGAGCCGGCAGAGATGAGCGTATCTGTTTTCTGCATGTTGGCTTTTTGCTGTCTGGAAGCCATTTTTTCTTGAGCCCGTCTGATTTTTTCATGGATGGCTTGAATTTTTGTGGTGTATTTATCGCGCACTTTTTTGAGGGTCTTATCCCGTTCTTCTCTTAGCTCAAGAGACGCGCGGATGCGAAAATCTTTTTCCGATTCCCCCTCTTTAGACGTCAGTTTGGGATTTGGGGTTTGATAGAGGGTCAAGACGTGATTTTGATAGAGTGAACTTGCAAATTGCTTGGCAAATTGTAGGAATTTTTTTTCTTGAGAAAGAATCGAGGGAAGTTCCTCAAAGGTACTTCCCGGAATGGGCTCTTTTTGAAGAAGAGGCTTTAATTGCGGGAGATTTTCCCCTTTGTCCCACTCAATCATGTCGCCTTCATGTACGTAGAGCACCATGCATACATCGTTCCACACATCGAGATTGTTTTTAGCGCTCACATAGTGGAGCTTGGCAATTCCAATCAGGCTCGGTTTATAGTGAAGAGGCTGCTGAGAGTTAATTGGATGGGCAAAAAATTCGGGAATTCCTGGTGGGACGAGCGGTTTGGAAGGGGATGCGTGGCTATTTTCCTCTAAGATGGAGGATTCTGGCAGATTTTTGGGTTTCTTTGTGAGACTACTGATTTGTTTCAATGTTAAAGGGCCATAGAGATAAGAGAGTGTCCAGCGTGTTTCGAAAAGAACGAGCTCTTTTTGGTGGACAGAGCGCATGAGAAACTTGCGTCTTTCAAGAGAGGAGAACATTTGATCGAGATCTTGACCCTCTTCTGCAATATGTGCGCTTTTTAGCCCTTCGATCAGCCGCAGTTTGTCTCTGGCTGTTTGCAGTTTGCCGATAAACCAGGTGCCGCAGTTGGAAAGTCCTTTATAGTCGAGATCCACAGGATTTTGGGTGGCCAAAACGATCCCTACGCCATATGCTCGGGCTGTTTTAAGCAAAGTGAGCATCGGCAATTTTGAGGGCGGGTTGGCAGTTGGTGGGAAAAAACCAAAAATCTCATCCATATAAAGGAGGGCGCGCAAACTGGAAGTTCCTGGTTGTTCGCGCATCCAGAGGATCATTTCATTGAGCAGGAGTGTGACAAAAAACATCCGCTCGCTATCTGAGAGATGATTGATTGAGATAATCGAAAGTTTCGGTTTTCCCTGATCGGTATAAAGGAGGCGGCTGATGTCCAGTGGTTCACCCTCCATCCACGCCTGAAAACCAGGGGAGGCCAAAAGGTTATTCAGCCGAATTGCCAAAGCGCTGCGCTCTTTTTGGGGATAAAAGGTCTCGAGATCAAGCGCGCCCACTTTTGTGAAGTCAGGTTTTTGGATTTTTTGGATCAAAGAGGCAATATCAACATCCTCCCTTTTTTCCCAAGCAGATTGGATGATCAAAGAAATGAGGGTTGCCTCGCGGCTGTTAAAAGGATCGGCCTTGATATCAATGAGCCCAAGAAGAGAGGTAGTGAGCGCTAAAATTTTATCGCGCACAACGGTTTTATCTCTCATTAGGTCTTCGGAAGGGGCTTTGAAAGAGCTCAAAACAGAGAGGGGAATTCCGGCATGATTAGCAGGCGTATAGATGGCCAGATCCACAGAATCTCTGAAAAGCTGGATCCGCTCGGCATCTTCTCCCCAGCCAGCTAACCCTTTTCTCCAACTGTCTGCCAACTTTTTGGCATATTCTTGAGAGGTCCTTCTCTCTTTTTGGGCAGATTGCGCGTCCACCCAAGGCTGAAAATCTTCGGGTGACAAATTGGGAAAAGTGAGAAGCAAATTTCCCAAATCTCCCTTAGGATCAATGATAATTGCAGGGATTTGATCGATCGCAGCTTCTTCAAGAAGGGCAATCCCCAGCCCTGTTTTGCCGCTCCCTGTCATGCCGACGCAGACAGCATGCGTCGTTAAATCTTTTGACTCGTAGAGCAACAGGTCATTACGCGCATCAACATGCTTTCCAAGGTAAAAAAGTCCGAGGTTTTCAAAAATTTTCATATACTTTTTGTATATACAGCATCGGCGATTTGCTTGGCAGCTGCAAATGCGAGTTTTGAAATTTCCTTGCGCACTTCATTTTCCAGGCATTGACTCAACCTTTGCATCTCTTGCGTCGTTTTCTGAATTTTCTCTTCGAAAACCAATATTTGAGGAAAGGCGTGATTTTGGAACCACTCTTGATCGATTTCTCCACTATATTTGTACTGACCGAGGTGACACAAAGTCCTCATCGCCAATAATTGATTGGGCATTCTCTGAATGAGCTTCAGAAATGGGACAAAATGCTCTTGTTCGCACAAAATTTTGAAACAAAGGCCTGCCATAAAAGAGTTTCTACTCAAAAACTCTTTGGTTACTAATTCATCAGCAATTCCTGTGTCTTGTTGAGCCGCATAGTCTATCAAACCGGAAAGATTCCCCGTCATGATCGCTTCGTCGATCAGGTTATTTCGAATGGCTATAGCAGTTGTTCCTAATAAATTTTTGAGTCGTTCAAGGTGCGCCAGTTTGACTTCCAAATTTTCAAGCGAAAGTGACATGTCCGTGGCTTGGCTAACATAATTTTGGAACTCTTGTCTGTCTTCGGTTGTGATGACTGATACTGTTTTTTCAATATCAGCAATCTTTTGTAGGGCGTAAATTGCTAAAAGGGGGAGCTTAGCAATAAGAAGTAGGTTAACGACTTTGCATCCTGGATTTGAAGTCGTGTCGGTTTTTTTGGCGTAATAGTCATTAGTTATTTTAGAAATGAACTTCAGTATTTCTACATTAATTTGATCACTCAATTCCTGGTCGAAAAAGTGTTTTGTAATTTCTGATCTACAAACTATGATTTGCGAAATGACGCATAAAAACCATTGAGGATTGCTCCCTGCGTTCTTATACAGCAAGGAAGACACATGTTTTAGAATGTGGAGGGCAGCTTTTTTGTCATGTAATTCTAAAAGCGAATTGAAGAAGCCATAGATAGCATCACGTTTCATCTTGCCAAAATAGATGCTTATCAGATCTTTGCCGGGAGTTTTTTCTCCTAGCTGGGTTTTAATTTTGAAGTCATGGTGCTTTCCAGAGTATTCGAGCAGCCATTTTAAAGAGCGGACATCGAGAATATGCTCCAATACTTTTTCGTAAAAAGTATTATTTTCCATGAAGGCTCTTGAGAGGAGTTGGCCTTTTGTAGCCAGATTGGTTAGTTTGTCCAGATAGTTTAAGGCTTTTTCCGGAGGATCCATCACTAGTATTTTCGCTTTGATTTTTTCCCGGTATTCTACAAATCGACCGCCAAAATCTTTATCGACTGCGCTAATGGTGGCCGTTATCTGATTCAGCTCTAAAAGTTCATCGATAATTGTATAGTTGAGCGTTTGTAGTTCAAAAAGCAAGACCGGTTGTTGTGCGTGAAGTTTTGTTTGGTTTAATAAGACCTCAATTCGGGCTCTACAGATGGCGCCACGAATATATTTGGGGAGATTCTTATTTTTTGCGCGTTCGCCGACTTGTTTAAGCTCTTCGTTATCATTGATTTCTTTCAGTTCATCAAAGATAAATTGGGTGATTCTGTGCTTGATCTCAACATCATTTTCAGATTCGACGATCTGATGACGTATGGCTTCGGTTTTTTCTTTGTTTTGAACCCATGTGGAAGGAAAACAGGCAAGTACGTCATTTAAAATGCTTTGTGTTTGGGTTTCCAATTCCCATTTTGGATAGGTTGCCCTAGAGATGTTAGATGAATTTGTAGTAACAACTAGTTGACTTTGGGTGCCGGTTTTATTGACAGACATTTTCAATCCTTAACTAATCACGCGATAATACAGTAAAAAAAGGATTGGGGGAAGGGTTAGAAGTTTCGTCAACTATCCTGATCGCCTACAACTTGGGAGCTGACGCCACTTGTCTGGAGAGTATCATCTGGTAAATACGCAGACAAGAAACGCTCTATTAAATGCTGAAGCCCCAGCTCTTCTTTTGTGCTTGGCTTGCCCATTTTTTCTTCACAAATCAGGATCTTTGGAATCACATAATTGACAAGCCAAGTTGTGTCTATGTCTTGATCTTTCAATTTGGAGCAAATATAGCAAAGCACTCTCAAAATAAGTAGTTTATTGTTCAGTTTTGAAATCAGGTCTAGAAAATGATCAAAATTGTTTTTCTCGATCAGAATTTTTTTACAAATAAAGCGCATCGCCAGATTACACGCTAAAGGGTTCTTGATTACCAATTCATTTCCGATTCCTTGATCGATTTTTGCAGCGTATGCGATGGCGCTTTCGAGATAGCCATCACGTATTGTATTTGCAATAATTTTGCTTGTTAATCTGGAAATGTCATTTGAAGGCATTACCTGGCTAAAGTCAGCAAGCGTTTCAAGAGCTGTTTCCAAGTTTAATTTAGCTGAAATCTTGAGAATGTATATATGTCGCCTTAATTTCTCATTCGGTGTTTCTTCAATTTTTGTTTCGATTGCAATAATCTTTTTCACCATCTTGACCGATTCAGAGATCTCGTTCAGTTCTAAAAGTGTATCAACGATTTGATATCCCCCATGAGGAAGTTGGTTAATTTGAGCAAGAATCAAATCTTTTTGAAGTGTGAAAGCATGAAGCTTTTGATTTGTATAATGAATGCTTAACTTTGAAATAATACATCGTATTGAGGTTTTGATAGATTTGTTTAAGTCTGGGAAGTTGTTATTATTTTTAATTTGAGATTTACAGATAAGTGTCCTTTTTGCGATTTCACAAGAAAAATGAAAATAGTTTTGAAATCCATTATCAACAACGCTACAAATGTGTGAAAGAATTTTCAGGGCTGATTTTTCATTATCTAATGTGGGAAGTATCTCAAAAAAATGATCAAAACTGATTTTCCCATTCAACATTTTATTAAAAATTAAAAATAAAATATCTTGGCCGTAGCTTTTATATCCAAACTCTGTGTCAATCTGGAATGAAAATCGTTCGGCTGCATAGGACATGGCTTTTTCAAAGGAGGCCGTATCGACAAATTTTTGGATCAGCAATTTATAAAAGGCTTCCCCAGCTTTGCGAAAATCTGTTGAATTTGAGCGCTTCAAAAGCGTGCTGAGTTCCGAGACAAAATTAAACGCTTCTTCTAAATTTTCAAAGTTAAGGAGTTTATTTTTAATTATGTCGCAGCAGTTTTTAAGATTTTCTCCTGTTTCATGCTTAGCCAAAGCTATGAGTATCGTAGTCTGTTTAGATTCTGATGGTTTCTCAACCTGCAAGACACGTTCCTTTTCTAAGGGACCGGCCCATTCAGGTTTTGCCAAATTTTCTAGGCACGAAGAAGCGGCTGATTGTACTGCAGTGTCTTCATGCGAACCTTCTCCTGAAATATTTGCTTGCTGAGAACTTGATTGTTGTATTTTAGTAATTGACATATTTTAAATTATGAAAGTTTAATGTTTTGATTATACAACAATGTGTTATTTGTTTCTAATTATAATCGCTAGAAAGTTTTTATTTTTATTGACCAAAAATATTTGTTGGCGCATAAGGAACAATATTTAAAGAAAGATTAATTTAATGGGTTCCGTATGAAAATTTACCATTTATGTTCCTGGTTACTGTTTTTAGCGGCTTCGCTTAACGGTGCAGATTACGAAACCACAGCCGCCATGCAAGGGGCTGCTAATGCAAAATCTGGCCCTCGTCATGTGCTAGAGCGTACACTTCCTGTGCCGACAGCGGGAGTGAGCCCTCAGGTGCAAAGTGCCATCGCAGCTCCCTATCTTCCCATTTTCAATGCCCATCCTAAAAATAGTGAGGAATGGAAAGCGTTGGTGAATCAATTTAGCGAAAGCTCGCTTGCCACAATCAGCTCACTGCAAGAAGCATTGTGTGTCACAGTCACGCCCGCAACGCTTGGAGGTGTGAAAGTTTTTATTGTGGAACCTAAAGTGATCAAAGAGGCGAACAAAAATCGACTATTAGTCGGTATCCATGGGGGAGGCTATGTGTTTGGTCCAGGGTTATCGGGAGTTCATGAGGCTGTGCTATTGGCAGGCTTTGGGGGCTTCAAGATCGTCTCTATCGACTATCGGATGCCGCCCGATTTCCCCTATCCAGCGGCACTTGATGATACAATTGCTGTTTGGAAAGAGCTCGTCAAAACATGCAATCCAAAAAATATGGCGATCTTTGGCTCTTCTACCGGGGGCGCCTTAACTCTTGCCACTGTTCTGCGGGCTAAAGATGAAGGTCTACCGTTGCCGGCTGCCATTGCACCCAGCACTCCCTGGTCTGATCTTGCCGACATTGGTGATAGCTATCACACCAACGAATGGGTCGATAATGTTCTCGTTACCTGGAATGGATGGCTTGGGGACGCAGCCAAGCTCTACGCAGGTTGTTGTGAAATGAAAAACCCTTACCTTTCGCCCGTGTATGGCAATTTCAAAGATTTTCCTCCCACCATCTTAACGACAGGGACCCGCGATCTTTTTCTTAGCAACACGGTACGTGTCCACAGAGAACTTAAACGGGCAGGTGTGATTGCTGACCTCAACGTTTACGAGGGACAATCCCACGCCCAATTTGCGTTTAATGTCGATGCTCCAGAAGCTAAAGAGGCTTTTACTGAGATTGCCAACTTCTTCGACAAATATTTGGGCAAATAGGAATCAGCTTGATTTCAGCAATTATCTACGACCTTGACGATACCATGGTCAACTCAGATCCTTTACATGCCCGTGCCTGGCAAGAGCTTTTGAAGGACTTTGGTCACAATTTTAGCTCATTGCCTGAAGATCTGCGCGCCGGCTTTATCGGCCGGCGTGTGATCGATATTATCTCAGAGCTGATTGATCATTTGAATCTCCAGGCCCCCAAAGAGATGCTTTATCAAAAACGAACGGATCTGTTTCTTGCTATGATCCAAAATGAATTGGAGCCCTTGCCCGGGATGCTCGAGTCTCTAAAAAGATTTAAATCTGAGGGTTATAAACTAGCGATTGCCTCTTCTGGCGCAAAAAAATACATCGAATTGATCCTCAAGAAATTTCAGATTGCGAGTTATTTTGATGCGGTCATTACGGGCGATGATGTAAAAATCGGCAAACCCCACCCTGATGCCTACCTGACGGCTGCCAAGAAATTGAATGTGGATCCTGCAAGCTGTGTAGTCTTTGAAGATGCCACTAAAGGGATTCAGTCTGCCAAAGCTGCCGGCTGTATCTGCATTGCAATTGAAAATTCTAACATCCCCCCGCAAGATTTCCGCGAAGCCGACCTTGTCGTCAAAAGCCTCAATGAAATCACGGTGAGTTGCATCCAAAAGCTTCCTTTTCCCCGTTAATTTTTTTTGAATTTTAATTATAGGAAGTATATTTTTGTTCAGAAATGTTACCATTTGGATGTAAGTTTTAGGGATTGATGGAAAAAATTGAAGCTATAGAGTTATTACGCTCATCAAGCAATTACAAAAAGTTTAAAGCTCTTGATGATTTGCTGATACAAGCGTTAAAGCCTGAAATTGTGATCACGCCAACGCCTATCGAACAAAATTTATTGGGGATCGGAAAGTCCCGCTTTGGAGGGGCTCCTGATCTTCCGGCAGGTTTTTCTTCTTTTCAGGAACCCTTCCACTTTTTGGCTCAGATCAATTTATCTGAACTTCCCGAGAGTGAATCCCAACTGCCGAAAGTGGGCTTCCTCTATTTTTTCGTAAATCTGAAATCTCTTAAATCAAGAAGTGAAATTACAAAAGAAGATTGTAAAGTCTTTTATCTCAACACCCCTGAAGAAGATTTGGTGCGCTCTCAAGGTTCAGGGAATTGTTTTCAGCTCCAGTTTAACAAGATTTATGTTCTGATAGATCCTGAATCAGGACCTCTTGCGGCTGCTTTGCAATCTTTAGATGACGCATTTGAAGAAAAAAGGGATTTGAAAATTCGAAAGCAATTCGAGATTTTTCAAAAACGGTGCCAGCTTGAGAACTTCCGCAAAGTATCGGCGCTGGAATGGTGCGATCTGTCTGCTGAAGAAAAAAAGAAACAAGAAGAAATCTTGGCCTTACATCCAAACAATTTTTTTAGCAGCGATTATGATCTTCCAAGTGAAAGCTACTCAGGATTAGCTGAATCTTTCAGAACAAAGCAGTTAAAACAAGAAAATCTTAAAGACAACTTTCAATTGTTAGGAATTCCCCACGGCTGGCAAATCTACGATATGGCAAATCGGGACTTACTATTAAGTCTTGATGTCACTTACGGGAAATCCAAAGCGTTTCCTCTTGAATGGAACTGGCACGGTCAGCTTCTATTCTTCAACCCAACATCGGATCTAAAAAACGGGCGCTTCGATAACATCGAGCTCGAGCTCGACATCGATTAACCCTCTTTGGAGTGCGGTGACTAGTCACCGCGTTCTAAAAACTGACTTGTCAGTTTTGTTTAAAAATCATCCAAGATTTTAACAGTATCTGTTTTAAAGCTAGATACAACTTTATAATAATCCGGCTGTGCATTCTGAGAAAACGAGCTGGCAGAGCACCATCGATAATCCTTCGCCTGCGCCACTATCTGATGTTTTACAGGATTATTCATGACATAATTTAAACGTGCTAAATAAGAGTTTTCGAAAGTTAACTGCGTATCCCAATATTGATACCAGATTCTTCTTCCAGGCGTATTTTCAAGACGATTCAATTCCTTAGCAGTGTGGGCATGCAAATGGGTGAGCAATTTTCTAAGATTAGATGGATCACTAGGAGATTGAGCAATAAAATGATAGTGATTCGGGAATATTGCCCAAGCTTCCAGCCGCCAATGATATTTCAGGATCAATTCAAATAGGGAGTCTTGAAGCAAATCCAATTGCTTTTCTGTTCTAAAAAAGAGCTGTTTGTATAACGTGGACCCCGTTACAAAGTACGAGCCAGCTGAGTTGAAGAGATGTAGAGGAGCGTGTGACCATTGAGCCATAGAAACTCCAAGAATATGACATATTCAATTATTTAAACGCGGTGACGAGTCACCGCACTCCAAAAAAAATAGAACACCAAGAATATGACATAATAAATTATTTGACCAGTCGTGTTATTTAAAACGCGTTAGACCAGTCACCACACTCCACAAAAGTCCAACGATTCATCAGTTGAGCATTTTATTGTTTGTTGCTGACTGTAATTTGAATGTATTCGATCTCTTTGACGCCGGCAATTGAATTTCCCTGCTTAAAGAGCTCTTTGATTTTCTCTTTGTCGACAGTTTCTTCCAGTTTCACTGCGTTATAGGGGCGTGCCTCGTCAGGAGTCATCGTAATGGATAGCCTTGAATAGCGCCTGACAAAATAGCTTCCCATTTGCAGTGTTTTTTCAGACATAGACTGCATGATCGCTTGGCTTAAAAGACGTTTTTGCTCTTCCAGCTCCTCTATTTTTTTGCTGATCTCCTTATGGAGACGGATTTGTTCTTCAAGTTCCATATGGATCTTTTTCTAAAGTAATTTACTAAGAAGGGCTGTTATCCCAAATCCAGCGATAAGGATTCCTGCCGATCGATTAATCCACTGCATCACATTCTGACTGACTTTTTTGCGAAAAAGAGTAACGCTTTCGCTCAATAATAGCCACCAGAGCAGAGAGCCGAAAAATACTCCCATGACCAAGCTTGCAGCATTAGAATAATTAGCGACTTGGTCTGAAATTCCTAAACCCGCGAAAATGGCGATATAAGAAAGAATTGTCATTGGGTTTGTGATTGTAAGTACGAAAGTGGAAGCAAAATCACTAGCCAAATTTTTGTGGGACACAATTTGTGTCTGTTCCCTTGGTTTGTTAAAAAACGTTTTTATTCCCATGTAAATCAGAACAACACCACCTATCACATGAAGATATAGTTGCCATGTGAAAAAAAAATTAGAAACAGCTGCCAGGCCAAAGGCTGCGACAATGCCATACATGGCATCCGCAACGGCTGCGCCCAGTCCAGAAAACAACCCAGAAAATCGTCCGAATTGGAGTGTTCTTCTGATACAAAGAATTCCAATGGGTCCAACAGGCGCTGCGATAGAAAAGCCTAAGATTATTCCTTTTAAAATCATGCTTTGTTCCGAATCTTGTGTAAATGATATCTATTAAAGAAAAATCTGACAAGTAAAACAGGCTCGAGTCTTAATCAAAAACTTAACATAACTATCCTTGCTTTGTCCATTGGTGGCAAGTTAGGACTTGGTACCATCGCCATCGGCTCGTATCTCTGGTGGAAAAGCACCCGCTAATTGTCATCGCCATTTTAGTTTGAGTTTTGCATCTTCGGTGAGAGAGGCTGAGAAAAAGCGGGAAGCTGCTTTTAGAATTCCCCGTGTGACTTTCCCTGGAGCATAGATGTCTATGCGGGAAGGAATGGGTTGAAATCCAATGATCTTTTTCGCTTCGTCCGAGTTGAAGCCCACATCGACCGTTTGATATTTTTGAGCCGCAATGGCTTGCTCAAAAAGGGCATAGTTCATCCAGGAATAGGCGTAACTGGGAGACGAATGTTGATAATCCAAACCAGAGCAGACGCAATGGAGTGTCGAAAGCTCCTCTTGAAGGACAAAGACGCCGATCATCTGTCCTTCAAACCAGGTGCATAGTAGTTTGTAGTCGGGCCGTTTCGCAATTGCCTGAAAAAAAGAAAGGTCATAGAGCGCGTGCTCATAGCGCTTCGCCACATTTTCATATAAATGATACACTTGCTCCACATGCTCAGGCCAATCTGTTTCAATCAAACTGATTTCACAACCATAGCTCTCGAATTTTTTTTTGGAATTTGCGTAATTACAGCGGTGCCAACGCAAGGCAGCTCTGAGATAATCATTGATTGTTCGATATGAGGAAATATCTAGGCGCCACCTTTTTAAATTCGAAATGCTAAAACAACAATCCTCTATTGGGGGGGAATCTTCATCTTGCGTTTGAAGAATCACAAAGGCTTTCGGATGGATCGTTAAGGGAGTGTGCAAGTTAAGGCTAAACTGCATATTAAAATGTTTGCATGGAATCTTCCATCCAAGCTGTTCACCGAGTGAGGTTTCATGCAGTGAAGAAAAATTTTGAAGGGGAATGGCTCTCATTCCAATCAATTAAGCAAAAATCGTTCCAAATAAAATAAAACCCCGAACTATAATAAATGCCATTTATACCAGAGTCTAGTTGATTTTCTACATTTGGACCACCCGAAAATTCCCGCGGCTGAACGATGGTAAGTTGCCCCATATTATTAATATGAGGCAACTTGCGATCGTTCAGCCCCGGGGTTTTGGGGCGGTCGAAATGCAAAAAAGCAACTAGATTCTGGTATAACCGAAGGAATGAAAAATGAGTAGAATCTTTAGTTTTATTGTTTTGATGGCTTTTTCTACATTGAGTGCCAGTCCAACCGTGGATCTTAGCACACAAGAAGGGGAAGAGCGTTTGATGCTGAGCTCCTATTCCAATGATTATTGGAGGCTCAACAGCCACTATTTGTCTCAAAGACCTGGAAGCTGTGGCGTGGGAAGTGCCACAATGGTTCTCAACGCTTTAGATATTCTCCGACCAAGCGTTGAAGAGTACTTTGATTATACACTGTATACTCCGCCCAAATTTCTTGAGAGTGTAAAAAATGTGATTCAGCAAGAAGAAATCAAAGCAGGTTTCATGAATCTGCACGTGCTGGCAGAAAGTTTAAAACTCTTTTCAGTAGATGCTAACGTGATTTATGCAGATGCACTTTCTGGAGAAGATTTTAGGTCCTTATTGAAAGCTACTCTGAATGATTCCCAGAGTTTTTTGATTGCTAACTACTACCGCCCCTCTTTAGGACAAAAAGGGAAAGGAAACTTTAGTCCAATTGGTGCTTATGATGAAGTGAGTGATTCTGTCTTATTGTTAGATCCTTTGCGTGATCAATATGGACCTTTCTGGGTGCCGGTTGATGATCTTTTAAAAAGCATGCATGAAGTCGATGCTGGGGGCCAAGTCAGGGGACTCATCAGCGTAAAAAGATTGTACACAGAAGTCTTTTCCGCCCAAGGAATGCAAATGATCAAAAATAGCCAGTTTCGCGCTGATTATTTCACTTTAAGCCGTTATTTTGAGACCCAGGATCATTGGACTTATTGTGCCGTGGCCTCATCTGTTGCTGTGATGAATTCGTTGCTGGATCGTGTTGTCTTTTCTCAAGATGCCTTTTTTACCGAAGAAGCAAAAAAAATTGTGAAACCAGAGGAGGTAAAAAGCAACTGGAGAGGGTTGACTGCTCATGAAGTCGTGCAAATCCTCGCTCTCTATAACTTTTCAGGCACTTTCACAAGTGCAAACACAGTGTCATTAGACGCTTTTCGTGAAACATTGAAAATCGTATTGAACGATCCTGAGCAAATGATCGTTGCCAATTACTACCGACCAGAAGCAGGACAGGTGGGAGGTGGCCATTTTTCTCCAATTGTTGCCTATGATCAAGAAAGTGATTCTGTTCTCATCATGGACACTTCGCGTTATAAGTACCCTCCTGTGTGGATTAACATTCACACATTCTTTCAGTCTCTTGCCACAAAGGACTCTGATGGAATCTATCGAGGTTATCTAACTATACGAAAAGCTTAAATCATAGGGACAAAAAAAACTCGCCCGTTACTTGAGGGGCGAGTTAGAAATACCTTTGAGGAAATCACTGAACTAGAAGCGGATCTGTCCATTGATGTGGAGTGCTTTTTCATCACCCCAACGACCTTCAGCAGTCACAGTTGCAATGCCACAGTCAACGAGTGTAACACCGGCTACAAAGCCCCAATGTTTAGCTGATCTGAGGTTAGGAACAAAGTTGTTCAGAACAATTGCTCCTCCCAAATCTGCTTTTGCTCTCGCATACTTGACGCCAACATAAGGCACGAGGAAGTTGATGCGGTGTGCAATACCAGCGCCCACTTGCCATTCGCGATATTTAGCTTTAACATTTTTTGGGAACTGAGTAAAGAGGGCAGCGGCTGTCGCTCTCTCTAAATCCAGATGTGTAGCGAAATATTGTCCTTCTACACCAAATGTTGTGCAACCAAACTGCCATGCAACAGCTCTTGCTCCAACGCTCCATGAACTGTTTGTGCCTAGCTCAAATGTAACGCGTGGTCTTGTTACTAGAGTTGAAGAAAGGGGAAGGAGGTTATCAGATAAAGTTTCAATTTCAGCATGTGTTGCTCCCCATGTTGCAAAGACATCAGCACGCTGGCAGACGTTCAATACAAACAAAGCAGCGTTTGTGTTGAGCGTAGTGTGCTCAATGTGGTTTTGAAAGCCAGGGCTATCACGTTTTGTATGACGTTGGAACACAAAGTCTCCATAATAACCGATACGAAAACTGACGTTATCGAACCAGCTGCCGCCACAAGAAGTGCCGCATGGATCGCATGGAGCATCGCAGCAACCGTTGTTGAAATTGTTGTTAAAAGCAAATCCACCGTTTCCATTGCATGGGTTGCATGCATCGTCGCAGTAATTTCTCCTCAAAATCAATCCGCGCGTATAAAGCGCTGGATCAGCTGGGTTGCCCAATGGCAAAGCAAAAGCAGACCCAAAAGAGCCGCATACAACAGCTCCCAGTAATAGTTTCTTCGATAAAGACATCCTAGGCTCTCCTTTGATGATGTGTTATAAAAAACTCACAATGAAACGAGATGCATTTATTTGTAAACTCTTTTTTCCCTCTTGTTTTTTAGAAATTGTCAAGTTTGCGATGTAAGTTCTATCCTATCAGAAATTTAGGTGCTAATCGTAGTCGGAAAATTTTTTTGCGATTTTTCGAAATTTGAATTGAGGCAGTGTATCGATAGAAAGATTCACGACTAACGAGCAAGCAACCGTTAGTTCTAAAAAACAGCACCAAAGCTGGACGACTTTATGATTTGTCCACAAAGTTATCCAAAGGAAATGATTAGAATAGACCTCTTGCATAACCTATTTTCGTGCCCGTGCCCGTGGCCGAAAAATCAACTATCATGTGACTAAAGTTTTTAGTAGAATGTGATGCTCATTT
>CAZPPS010000032.1:0-28981 GCA_964588495.1 uncultured bacterium
TAAAGTTTATGCGAATTTCTATTTCTAGGTGGACCGATTTTTCGGGGCAAGGTCAAAATGTATAAGGGGCAAATTATGTAAGTTTAATTAAGAGGCAAGCTTATGCACTTGCCGTTCAACAAATCATCCTAATCTTAAGAAAAAACAATATCATAATTTGAATCAGATTATATTGATCAAGACTGGCGATATGGCGTAAAGGACTCCAATGGATAAAATCGACATGAAGCCTGATTAAAATCGTGGGTCAAAATAAGCTTAATAACGCTATGCTATCACCAGGCATTGGGATCATTAAGATCTCCACCAAATGTATGATATATTGGATTTGGCTGGAAACAGCCGCTTAAAATAGCATCTCCATAATATGCAGCTTCAATATTTGCATAGAGTTTCTTGCCATCATTTGGTTGGAAAATCCCATAAAGGGCAGATATCTCTAATAATGGTAGGATAAGAGGGCTAACGCATATTCTTAAAAGGTCTTTTCCGATTTCAACCGCATAGGCGAATGCAGTGCTAGTTCTATCAAGTGTCATTGCTTCTTTTATGTTATATAAACAAGCAGCTATCCTAATTATTCTATAAACTATATTAACAGGGATTCCAAAAACATGGAGAACAGGCGTAATTAAAGCGGCTCCCCCACATTTGATTCTGACTAACAGGGGGTCTTGGTTCAAGTATTTATCCCCTGTCGTATCATCAATGATAAATTGCGCTGTCCTATCCCCTTCCTTACAGAAAAAAGATTGTTGCCAAACAGGCCCTCCAGTATCCAAAGACCATGTGTTGAAAGGACAAAACCTGTCTAAGTCTGTGTCTAGCCATACAACTTTCTCTGTATGACATTTAGAGATAGCCCCCCATAAAGTTGTTAAAGCAAAAACAATGCCTCCGATTGCTAAAGCAGTAATCCCTCCAGTCATTCCAATATGTTGCATAACTCCAAGACCTGCAAGATTATTGGGTAATGAGGCTAGAATAGCCAGTATTCCAACAACAACAGAACCAATCGCCAATAAAGCTACTATTGTAACCAAGGAAATACACTTAACTTTAGGACCCTCAAATGCAGTTGCCTGACAACATAAGTTGGTCGAAAGGGGTTGAGTGATGTGACTATTTGCCATTCAGCCTCTCTAATACAGTATCTTTTGCTTTATCCATAGCGGCAGACGTTACACTTCCAACAAGATCTGCAGTTTTTCCAGGGAGATTAGCCGCTTTCAAAGCACCAATTCCTGTCTCTTCTAGTGTTTTTATTGCCTCTGTCTTTAATTTTTCAATAGCATCTCCACCCTCTTTCAAAGTATTTTTGGTAAGGGATTCCAGTTGATCAGCAGCCTGATCTTTTAGATCTACACCAAAACCATGCAGTGAATCGCTTTTTTGTTGATATTTGGGAAGCATGTCCTCTTTTGTAATACCTCCTTGCTCATGAGCTTGGACAATTTTTGCCAGTTCATGATTTCCATTGATCTGTGCTTTTTCAAAAGTACTAATCGAAGGACTACCACTGAGTATTGTCTTACCAACTTGATTGCTTCTTGGAACCATTGCAGCATAATCAATAGGGAGACGCCCATGTCTATCTTTAATTGTTGGGTCGGCTCCTCCTTTCTGGATTAATAGCTGTGCTATCTCCATGCTAGGGGCAAAATGTAAGGGAGTTTTTCCAAGATCATTTTGAGCATTTGCATCAGCACCTGCATTCAATAATTTTTTTACTCCTTTTTCATTCCCTTTTTCAACAGCATGATGGAGGGCAGTGGATCCTGTCCGATCTTTCAGACAAAAATTACAATTTTGGGTGGCGTCCGTTTTATCAGTGGTTAGCTCTTGCAAGATTTCATTATAATTCTTTCTTGCAGAGATACAAAGTAGGGATTCTTTGGAGGCATTTTGTCGATTAACATTATCACCTTTATCTCTAATCAGCTTTATCAGAGCTAGTTTTTCCTTTTCTGATTTAGATGCATTTTTGATAACCATTAAGAGAGGTCCATTTCCATAGCTATCCATAAATTCCAAGTTTACCCCCTCAGAAATCAATCGCTCTGCCTGATCAAAAGATCCATCCTGAAGACAGAGCATTAGAGCATCAGATTTATGTCCGTTTCTCGAGCCTACTATCTCAACTTTCACATTTTCTTTTGAGGAATGAATTGTATGTTGGACAAGATCAATCCCATGGGAAACATCCCACAAAATTTTACTGCTCTGTGATGTACAAGAAAAAAGCTTGGGTGCGGTTTCATAGGGAGTGACCCCATTAATTGGACTTTTATAGTCTGCTCCAGCACTAAGAAGCTGCTCAAGAATTACATAATTATTTTTTCTTGCTGCAACAAATACAGCAGTTTCTCCGTTGACATCCGTTGCATTAATGATAGAATTTAGAATCCCTTGCTGTTTTGCCTGTACCAAAAATACAGAGCAATTATCAACGTCGTTGCTAGAGGCAAAATGATGAAGCAATGTCCCTTTTGTAACTGGATGCTTAACAGTTAAATCTGCTCCAGATTTTATGAGCTCATTCAGAAAAAATTCGTTTTTGAGGGCAGCTAAAAAGATGAGGGGCATGTCAGAACTGTCTGGTATTTCCAGGATTGTAGAAAGCTCACCTCGTGATTTATACTGATGCAACAGTAATACAAAGCTTTGCTCATCTCCTCTTTCCACAACAATTTGCAGCAATGTTTTATTTGTTCCTGGCTGTCTTATACAAAGATTCGTATCGGATATTTGTGCAAGTTTCTTAAAAATAGAACTATTTTGCTGCTCAAGTGCAATAAGAATGGCAGTTTTTCCCGATTTGTCTGTTTTGTTTACAACATCTGTTAATTTATTCCTGCGTTTACATGCATCTAGAAATGAGTCACAAACATATTCATATTTCTTCTTGACGATGATATGCAATGAGTTATTTTCACCATCTGGATCTATGACGTCTATATCCAAATTTTCAAATTGTAAAAGAGCATTGAATGACAAAAATTTCTTTTCATGTAATGCATAAAAAAGAATTGGCGATTTCTTATCATCAGCTAATCCTCTAAGCAAACTAGATTCTCTGATATAATCAAGCGGAAATCCTTTCTTTATCAGGTAATTAACGCCGCTTAGGTTATCCCTATCAATAACCCACTTAACAATTGTTCTTGCAGTGTCTCCTGTCGGATCATTAAGCTTTGGGTTTTCCAGAAAGATTTGATCAGCTTTCTCAAATTCACTATCAAATATATGACTGAAAAATAATTCTTCCGGACTCTTTTCACCCCGTTCCAAGAGTTTCCATGGACCGAATATGTAGTCGCACGCTGTGAGTTTTTGTATAGCCATTTTTTACCTTTGGTCGAAACATCGAATTATCAATCTGTAAGAATATTTATTTTTGTCCAATGTAGTTCCCCAAAAAAAATTGTAACAAAATAGTTAATTTTAGCCAACCCTTAAACAAATAGCTGTACAAATTAAATTTTATATAAACCAAATGCATATTTAAAATTTTACATCCACAACCTAAATCAATTCAACGTGACGGTATAAATCAAGATTACAAAATCAGCACATTAATTTTTATTTGAGTAACTCAAGATTTGGCTCTTTAGCCATTCTGTAAGAGCTGCACGAATCAAACTTCGAACACCCAAACACAGCTTTTGTAAAACTTTCTGGAAATGTTCTAGTGGCCATGGGCACTGCCGATTGCTATTTGAAATCTTCAGTAAGAAATCAATTTTGACATTCTGAATTGCTGATGTCTTTTTATTTACAACATTTACAAACGACTATCGAAGTACAAATCAAAATAAGTCCTGCCAAAATTTCGACGGGTACCTGCCAGGATAATGAACAATAACCCTGTTGCTGACATGTATATTTGGTCATGTTATCTGGCGGATTATAGCACTGCCAAGATGAACATAAAATAAGCATTATCGTATCAACAAAAAATGCTATTCCTGCAGCAACACCAAGAGCCCCCATGCATTTCAAATTATTAACATCCTTGACCAACGCTGTTTCATCCTTTGCTCTTAGTTCACGGTTGATTGGCGTATCTACAAAATAAACATGCTTATGTCCATCAGGATCTTTTGCAGTACCTATGTAGCTCATACAGCCTCTAATTTTTTGTCATAAAGGTAGCGTAAATATTTTGTTAAAACAAGATTTTTTTATAAATTTTGTCTAACGTAATCCTTACGGGACCCACTATTCCGGCTTATGTCTATTCTGCTCCTAAAACGGGATCCTAGAGGACATTTTAAGCTTGTCCATAATGCAACCTTTTAATTGACAATTAATATTTTATTTTATATACTTGTTTAAGGAATTCCTTTTAATACTAAAAATAGGAGTTAATAAATGACTAATGGCATCTCAAGAGCTTTTGAAGATAAAGTGTCAATCGCAGTTCAAAATACAACGGAATTAGTAGATTATTGTGGTCATCTGGTCGTGAAAATAGATGCTTCTGATGAAGTTTATGGCAGCGGTAGTTATGAAGACCAAGTGGATGGAAGACTAGAAATGATTAAGCGAGCCGGAGGCTTAGCACTCATCTTTGGGGCCGCCACAGTTTATCTATGTTTGGCAGCTCATCATTTCCCACTTTCTGCTATTTCAGCTCTGCCAATTGCTGGTGCTGTTATGCTTGGAGGTGGTACTTTAGTCAACATGAAGGAGTTGGCGCTTCAGCTTCTCGCATTGGAAGAAGAAAAGCAAAAATTCCTGGAAAACTAAATCGACGATCTTTAGTTTTTACTTTTTTTATGCTTTTCGGGCATCCCCTCTGTAAGCGGTAAGCCATGACTCTGCTTTTCGAATTTTTGGGATAATAGAGATTTGGTTTTTCTTTAGAATTTGCATTAAATTTAATGTCCGGATGTTTGAGGCAAATAGTGAGTTATGTTTTTGAAGAAAACGCCAAAAAAGACCATCCCATATGTCTGTCCATTCCCCTTTAGGATAGTTGCTCATCTTTAAAATATAATTGGATGATGAGACATAGGGCTTGGTAATGATCAAACCCCCATCTGCATACTGACTCATCCCATAAACATTGGGTACCATGACCCAATCGTATGCATCGACAAAATATCCCATGAACCATTTATAAATTTCCTGGAGGGCAGTCTCAGTTAGCAAGAGAAAATTACCTAAAACCATCAGGCGTTCAATGTGATTACAGTAGCCAGTTTTCAAAATGCGTTTGATGACTGTATCGATGGGTAAAATGCCTATTTCACCTGCCCAAAATTTTTCAGGAATCTGTTCTTGATGCTGAAAAAAGTTTAACGAACGTTGATGAGAGCCATTTAACAGATAGGACGCTCTTACAAATTCCCTCCACCCCACGATTTGTCGCAAGAATCCCTCAAGTGAATTGATGGGCACCGAGTGTTTTTCCGAATGATTAATAGCAGCCTGAATCACCTCTTGGGGAGTTAACAGTCCTAAATTCAGGATTGGGGATAAGACGCTATGAAAAAGAAAGGATTCTTCCTTCTGTATGGCATCCTGGTAGTCGCCGAAAAAAATGAGTTTATCTTGTAAAAAGACCTCTAGAGCTTTTTTAGCTTCCTGATGGGTTGTTGGATATAAGAAGGGTGAGGCCTCTCCAATAGCATCGGGAAATTCCCGTTCCACTTCTGCGATTATTTTTTCTGTTTGAGAATTATTGTGGGGAAAAAAAGTTGGAGGAATCGGGAGGCTTTTTGGAATTTTTTTTTCTATTATCTATATCAAAGCTATATTTCCCTCCGACAGGTCTTGAGCCATCCATTAAGATATTTTGACTCTATGGCATTGGGGGTAATTTGTTCCTCATCCAGGCACTTATGCTATCAGGGAATAATCGGGTTCCTTGTTGAAATCGGCCATAGATTGCAGTCTTCTGTGGAATACAGATCTCTCAATGGTTTAGGGAATCAAAGGAATCTCTCATTTGCTTTGAATATGAAGTATGGTTTTTAATTTTTGAGCACACATTGTACAGACGCACTGTACTTTGTGCTATTTATCTTATTTAAGATGTTTCATCTGGAAAATAAAATTTATCGGCGGGAATGTTTTTGCTTTCTGACTATTTTGGTGCGGTAAGTTTATCGAATTTAATGTGTGATAACCAAGGGGTCTACTGTTTTATTGATGATCTCGATTCCATTTCAGATAGATGCTACAATGGCCACAAAATATGGTGTACCAGATGTTGGGGTTGTGTGGTTAGAGAATGCAAATTTCATTGCAGATGCGTTGAATGGAAGGTAAATCAATGAAATGCAGATTGTTTTTTTTGTCATTCATTCTGCTCTTAACGTGCCCAGGTTATACAAAGATCCCACTTTCACTGGAAGAAAGCGTTGTCCTAAAACATTTCTTTCAAAATCTCTTTGAAGAATCAGAAGCTGGATATGTGTTTTTTGGAAAAAAACCGGTTTGCATTAATGCCTTTTTTTATAAAGACCCTTTTCTTGTACGGTCACCTTTACATAAACAATCTGTAGCTTTACGAGAAGGCTCTCGCATTTGGAATAAAATTAATGAAGGAAAATCAGATGTGTTTGTTCACATTTGCAAAAAAGAGGACCCTGACATTCCTGGTTGTCTTCATATACTTGTAATCAATCGGTCCCTTTTTTACAGTGTTGTAGAAAAAAATTTAGCTTTATTTCAATATGTTCTTGGCCCTTTCGTTACACCTCAAAGCTTGTTTAATAAATTACTGGAAGATGATCAAACGTATTATTCATTACTGAAAAAAGACAAAGTTTTAATTGGAAATATATTAGGCTTTGGAATGCATAATGCTTTGCACGGAAGCCGCATAGAAAATATTCAGGAAGCGATTGACGAAGAAGCCCTCCCTCCTTTTGTGAATGCGCAATTAGTTTTGCATAATAGTAATCAAAATTATCTTCCATGTCAGCCTGGATTTGGATTTAAGTCCCCTAATGAAGAATTAAAAAAATTAGAAGACAAAACTACAATTTCTTCAGAAAAACTCATTCAAAATAAACCTGAGTTTATCTTTGGTTGGCTAAAAGATTCTGGAGACACTCGTAGATATATTTCTGAATTAGAAAACGCCCAGGACAAAATTCAGGCATTATTGAAATCCCCAAATTTTTTATCCAAAGTGTTAGAAAAGTTCACTGGACAGCAATTTCAAATTGCAACCGGGGAGGATTTTCGATTTCAATTTGAGAAAGAAAAATTGCACAAATTAGTAGCAAAAGGGCTATGGGAATCTATCCAAAAATATGATAACGAATTCCTTTCATATTTCATCGAAGGGATGGAGGGTTCAGACTCCTTGGTTAAGAATATCCCTCGACTTGCCTATTTCCCAAACTACAGAAGAGAGATTCTCGAGGCGAAGAATAATTTAGAACAAGCATCTGAATTGTTTAGATCCTTTGAACATGAACAGGGGATTATTTGTATTGTCCCGCAAAAGCTTTATTACAAAATCCTAAAGACAGGTCATATCGAAAAGGAATGTACTACGCCCCTCGTTTCTTTAGAATTTAGCGTTTTCAATCCTTTGGGACACTGTCTAAATTATCAAGCCAATCAAACTATTGACTTAAGAAACACAATTTCGGGATTTGCACATGGAGTCAAGGGAATGAAAGTAGGTGAGACCAGAGAAATTTTTATCCATCCAAGCTTAGGCTACGGGTTTGAAACTTCTTTAGATAAATGCATTTCTTTAAGAGCTGTCGTCACACTTCTCAAAATCCATGATGCCCACGATGTTTTTTTGCCTGTTGAGCATCTTGATCTATCATTTTTCTTAAATGAAGATTTTTTGATTGAGCGGACGGAGAATTATAAAGCAGCTCTTATAGAAAAAGGGAAGGAGATTTCTGAGCATTTGCAAAAAAATCCGCAATTAGACCTACATGAAGTTTGCTCTCATTTGAAAAATTTTCAAGATAATAGTGAAAAATTTGCGCCTACCACTGACGAAGAGCAAGCCGTAATAAATCAAGTGCATTGGAATATTTATTTTGGGCCAAACTCTTTCTAAATGGCTATCAGGCGTTCGGATATAACTTGCATCTTATTTTGTGACATGGACGCTTGGATGAAATCATCAAGGCTATATGCTTGGGTACAAAAACATTTTTTCCCGCTTGTGACCATTTTGGAGACAAATATTGGAAACTATGGTTCTTGGCCGATTATGCGTCAGGGAAAAACTTTATTGGTGGTGGAGGAGCAGGTTTCGCCTATTTTTTTAATTCACGTGCTTGGTTTATTACTGGCCCGACGTGGTTCAATGACAAACGAATCAATGGCGAATGGAAATGGACCGTTCAAGTCAACATCCTGTTCTCACTATTTAAACCTTGCCGTCTAGGATGAACAAAATTTGTCTAAAACAGCCTCTAGAAAGGCGTCGCTTTTGAAAATTTGTTCAATTTTGAGAATTTCGTCGCTGTATTTTTCCAGTAATTCCATCGTTTCTGGAGAAGAGTTATAACCTCTGAAGCTTAAAGGGAGGGTCCGCAGGACGTTCAAAAACTTCGCTTCTTGATGTCAACCAACAGATTTTTACGCAATTTTCAGAACAGAAACCTGCAAAAATTTTAAATTTAATCAGGTATGACTTTCTGATTCTTGAGAATTTGTGTTGCCTCTTCGAACGTTTCGGAATGTATTTCTTTTGATGGCCCCATGGGCTTATCTATTTCATCTTGATAATAAATAATTTTATCTCGAAAGTTTGAAACCAAAAATAAACCCTTATCCCGATGTTTGTTGATTAAAGCAACGCCTAAACCTTTTAACGTATATGGGTACTCTGCCACATAATTTTCGATTCCCACTTCAGAGTTGACATACTGTAAAAACCGTTGAAGCGCTTCTACTTCCATTTTTCTTGCTGTCTCTATATCGGGTAAATTTTCCACATCAAAAGTCACTTCTAAGCAATTCTGTTTTCCGGTTTTGTGATCAATTCCTTCTCCTACACCAGCTGCACAATAGCCTTCTGCAGTCATTGATTTAATGAATTTCCCCAGGGCAGAATAAACTAATCGATCTCTTTCTTTAGCAAATTTGTCCTCAGTTTTTTTGATAGAACATGAACTTGCAATAATAAATAACAGAAAAAAAATAAAATTAGTTTTCATAATCATTTAATAAATTTTGATAATATTTAATCTCTCTTTCCATGTAAGGCCCATAGATCGGATTGGAGAATTCGTGGCACCATTGGCGGGAGTTGGGTATTTTGGGGACGTAGATGATGGTATCTTCGCAATTACGCTTATTGATGTAATCGATTTGGGGGATCGGATCTGATGGGCAAACGTAGTGTGTGACTTTCATACAGAGTTCCTTTGGAATATAGGCAAGCGGGGCATATGCTGCCACAATAATGCGATCGCGTCTTTCTTTTGGATACATTTCTAATGCATTTCTGAGCTGTGCTGTTCCTTGGCTATGTGCGAATTGCAAAATGGGTGCGCCCGATGTGTCATTATCAAAATAATTGTCCCATTGTTTGATATAATATTCAACAGGAGGAGTTTTAGCATGCAAATATAGGTTGGCAAGAGCTTCTGCACCATCCATGAAAAGTCCATGACTGGCATTATAAACTCCCCTTGTGTTGTGGCCAGAAAATTGGGTAACCATCAGAGCATTTGCTTTTAAATCGTTGAATTGATTGCGAACACCGTTTCCAAAGAAGTAGGCGCCAGCTTTGGGTTCTGGAAAATTGGTTTTAAAACTTTCGTTCAGTCCAAAACAGCGAGATTTGTTGGAAAAACAATCTTCATAGCTGTAGTCGAATCCATTTTTCCAGTAAGAATACGCTAGCCCAACTAAACCACCAAAAACATGGCTACAGAAAGTATTGCAAGGCGTCATTCTCAATCCGTAGGGATCGACAGCAATTAGGGGGCAATTGCTGAGGTAGGCATAGAGATTGGGCCCGTCGTTGAAGCCTTGTGGATCTTGGGTGACCCAGCGGCCGAGGGTGGGGAGATAGTATCTGCGGCCAAAGAAAACCAGACCTGTTTCTTGTTCAAAACGTTTGGAAGAAAACCGCCAAGGAGAGAGGATGAACGGCGCGAGCTCTTCTCCAAAAGCTGTATAGCGACATGTTTCTATGCAATTCTTGTTAGAATCGAGAAGAACGGCAAGATTTCCCCTATGATCATGGATCGGAAAATACGTTTTGCCGTTTAGCTCGAAGAGAACTGCTGCGCCAATCTCTGCACCTAGGCCCTCGCCCAAAACTCTAAGCTGAGTGATTTTTCCCTTCTCGTTGATAGTGCCGATTTCATTGTTGTCATCCCATAGGTAACGTTCAAAAAGACGCGTGCCGTTTGAAAGTACTGTTTTAGTGAGGCGTCTATGGAATGAATCGTAGGTGTATTCAATCCGCTCTTTTTCTTTTTCAAGAGCAATTAGCCTATCGAGAGAGTCGTAGATGTATTTCCAGGTACCATCAAAGATGAGGTTGCCATCAAGATCATATTCATAATCTTTATTTCCATCCTTTAGAATCTCGGAGAATTCATTGACGACATGTACGGCATCATCCTTTTTAAGACGGTTGTGGAGTGAATCAAAAGAATAAGCGTGTTCATTTTCAGAGACTAACTGATTGAGCTCGTCGTAGACATAATGACAGTTTTTTGCACCCAATGGATCTTGCAACTCGCATTGGACCAGATTGCCAACAGGGTCAAATGATAATACCGAAGAATAGCACGGAGAGATAATCGTTGAGATGCGTGAAAGAGAATCTCTTTTAATTGAGATCTCCCCAACGGGAAAGTCGAGTTCAAGAAGGCATCCCTCAAGATCTCTTGTTTTGTATGTCACCTGATTCCCATTACGGTTCACGTCGTGGAGATAGGCTCCGTGATAACCATATTTTATGTCAGAGCCATCAGGAAGGGTGAGTTGAGTTCTGCGGCCTTGATGATCGAATTTATTGTGAAACTGGAGTCCTTTGTCGATAGTCTCATTTGTGACATTTCCAAAGGCATTGTAAGTGCGTGTTGTGGTTGTCCCTGAAACAGCATCATGAACGGAAAGAAGGCGATCATTGCGATCATAAGCATATTGATAATCAAAATCTTTTGAGAAATAGTGTTTCAGTCTTCCAAGAGGGTCGTATTCATATTCAATCTGAATGCCGCTTGGTTTGATGAGGGTTTTGAGCCTTCCTTTTGAGTCATAGAGATAGCGCGTTTGTTTTTGGCCAGCTTCAATAAACCGCTCCAAACGGCCCATGGGTCCATATTCCCAGTTGTGGGTGACGGTTTTTATAAGCTCCGGACCATAAACATAATGAGTCTGAGTGATTAGATTGCCGCATAAGTCATAAGCATTCTCACATTTGGAAAGCGTTTTTCCCGAGGAGTTGGTTTTGATGCAGGCAATTTCATGGTTACGACTATCGTGAATGCGAGTTGTTCGAATGTTATTGGCATCCGTTGTGGTTTGGCAAAATCGGCCATCGAAAGAATAAGCGTGCGTCGTTTTGTGTCCTTTGGGATTGATTTCTACAAGGGGCTTTCCCAAGTTATTGTAGATTGTTTCAAAAGCGCCGCGAGATGTGACACGGTGTGTGCAATTGCCCGCTTCATCATAGAGATAACCTTCCTGAAATTGGGCTTCATCGGAGAGAAGAGTTTTTGAAATAAGCTGGCCTGCTTTGTCGTGTAGCTCAATCTGGTGGAAATAATCGCACTCTGTTTTCTCTAAAAGTCCAATGGAGTTGTAAACAAATGAGGTTTTTTTTGTGCCTGTTGTTTCTGCAACTTTTCTACCGCTGAAATCATAAATATAGAAAGTGGTATTTCCTTCAGCATCTGTAGACTTTAGTTTGCAAAACGGTGACCAGGTCGCTTGAAGCATTTTTAGAACGCTATTTTCTATAAGCCAGGTTTCTTCAATCGGCTGATCAAAAATGTCGTACTTGTAACAAATGGTACAGCCATTTTTGTCTGTTTTTGAAAGAAGCGTGCCAGTTGGGTTGTAAGTAAAATGTTCTTCAGAACCGTCGGGATAATAGATGGAGGTAGGCTGACCAAAACAATTAAAGTCCCTTTTAGTTTCATACCCCTTTGGATCTATTTCTTTGATGACATTGTTTAAGAGATCATATTCCCTAGTTTCAATAGCACCGTCTGGATGGCAGACAGAAATCACTCTGCCAAGCGCATCGTAGTTGATCAAGGTAGAGTTTCTGCAAGCATCAATCTCTTCAACGAGTTGCCCGAGTTTGTCATATTTCTTATCGGTGACCAAGATTGTGCCGTCGGATTGCTTATCTTTGATGCGAATGGGACGATTGACTTTGTCATAAGCGATCTCTTTGTGCTGTTTCTGGCCAGTAAGTTCGGTCACATTAAAGTTTGCGTCATATTTATAATGGGTTGTATTGCCAAGGGGGTCTGTTGTAGAGATGAGCCGTTCCCAAATATCGTAAGCGTTTGAAATGCAGTGATGATGCACCTCGTTGGCATCAAAGTGATCTTCTCTGAGGATTTGTCCCGAGGGTGCGTAGGTGTAGACTATTTTGTGAAGGAGAACTTCTTTCCCTGATTCAATTGTTTTTTCTTCTACAATCTCAGGAAGTCCAAAACAAGGGCGGTTTTTTTTAGGCGTTACATAAGTGATTTTTCTAAAAGAAACCCCTTGAAGATTTTCAGGATCAAGAGTCGCCCCGTCGTCTATGATGGTTTTAATACAGATGGCACACGAGTCGTAGAAATGGAAAATTCTTTTCCTGATAGCATCATTTTCATATGTCAACTCAGATGCAAGGAGATTTGTGTGAGGAACATAGGAATAACAGATCCGTTTGCATTCCCGATCAGATTCTGAGAGCTTTAAGTTGAAACCATCATCAGAATACGTGCGCTCTATAGTCCGCCACTCATTGCCATCCCCTATCCTTTCAAGAATTGGATTCTGGTTTTTGTCATATTGGTATTCTGTGATTTGTACGGGAGTACCTGAGCTATCTTCGACCGTTTTTCTAGAAAGATTGCCGCTTGAGTCCCAATTAAAACGGTCAATTCTGTAGAGATTATAGCCTTGAAAGGTTTCGATAGAGGTTAATCTTTTGTCATCATCGTAGCGGTAGTGTGTCTTGTGGTTTTCTGCGTCGTAGCAAATGGTGAGTTTATCTTGATATTCGTAGCGGGCAATCGGACACATCTCATTATTGGGACCCACAGGAGCATTTTGAGCTGTGACTTTTTTATCGGCATTCCAATCAATGGTGGCCACTCTCCCGTCGGGCCTCGAAATTGTATTAAGATATCTGTCTTCCCACCCATAGGTAATACGAGGTGCAGCCTTCTCAACCACGTTGATCACGATTGGAGATGTTCCCTTATGAACGATATTAGCTTTTCTATTATCACTGCCAATGACCTGAATGATTTCCACTTCGTTTTTTTCCGTTCTTAGATAATTGAAACGGATAGATCCCAAAATTTGGCTTTTGTCATGGTTATAAGCTGTGATGGAACTTAAAAGTTGTGGTCTCGGATAGTTGAGGTCAGCTGGCTTCCAATCTGCATAGGTGTAGCAAATAATATTGCCATTCGGAAGCTTTTCTTCAACAATTGGGATATGATAAGGTGTCCAGGTATTTGGGTAGGTATCGCATTTGATATTTTTCCATAAAGTCTTCTCTTGCCTAATCACCGAGCCATTCCAGCGATGCATTGGGGATACAAATTCTCTGATTCTGCCACTGCCATCGGTAATGGTGCCTATATACTGAAAATAGGTACCATCTTTCTGGTGTTGCTTTTTCCAATAAGTAATTTTTTTATGCAAAGGATGTCCTTTCCCATCTTCGCAAGAAGCAATAAAACCATCGGCAATTGGGAATTGGAACATATCTGCCTGGCTCGACGGCTTTAATGAAATAAGGCTACCGTCTCTTTCTCCGAAAGCGGCAAAAATTTCCTGCAAATTGAGCTCAAAATTAGCTGCCATAAAAGTTTCAGGATTATAACGCCATGAGGCATATCTGGGATCATATGGTCCTTCCGAATTATAAAATCTACGCGCTGATAAGGGCTGAGAGCCTGCGACGACGAGGTCGAGCTCTTCTTCGCAATAATGTCCTGTAATTGGATTTACCTTTGGCTTAATTTTATAGTCTGTAGAGGTTAGAAAATAATTCTCTCGGGTATCGAAAATTTTTCTGGAGGTTTCCGGCTTAGGAAAATCGATCTCTTCATCGGCCTGTAATCCCGATATCCAAAGCAAAAAGAATAGAAGTAGGTATTTTTTCACTTAGCTAGGCTCTACTTAAAAATTTTACTTTTAATTTATGAAATCTTTACGTTTTTTTGTAAAGCGCGAATTTTAGAAAAATTAGAGCAAGCGCATTGAGCAGGGAGTAATTTGAACATGAAGTATTATTTTTAATTTTTGAGCGCAATAGCACATTGTACAGACACACTGTACTTTGTGCTATTTAACTTATTTAAGATGTTTCATCTGGAAAATAAGATTTAAAGGGCAAAATATTGCCTTTAGGGTTGTGTGTTTGCTTCCCGCCATCGAGAATGGCAAAGACAATTGTTTTAAAAGCTCCCTTGAAATAGGTATCAATGACCTCATGATAAATTTTAGAGACAGCATCGGGTGGGTTTTGGAAAGCTCCGCAACCAAAGGCACCTAAAACAATGGCATCATAACCAGAAATATAAGCGGCTTTCAGCTGGGTATAGATCGTTTTACGCATTAAGTCTTTGGTTTTTTGTTCAGCGTAATCCACTTCATCCTCGTGGATTACGATTTCAAATGCCGTATCTGCAAACGGGCAGAAATTTTTAGAAACAGGAGCAGCTGATGTTAAAATTCCGACAGTAAACGGCTCTTCCAAAACCTGGAACTGACTATTTCTAAATACCTTGATATTAGGGGTATGAATGAGATGGTCATAGAGTGGATACATTTTAAAATCAGGGTCACACTCCAACTGCTTATCATAATAATACTTCATTAGGTTAGCTAACTCACAACGGTAGATAAGCTTTTCTTCTTGTCCAGCTGTTCCTTCAAGAAAGCCACCCCCTGCTGAATCAGACCCCGCAAAATTGACAACTGCAACTTTATGTCCATCTTTTGACAATTTTTGTGCCGCATCAAAACTATCGTTTTCGACGACATATATTTTTTGCTCAAACTTGGTTATCGCAGGTTCGATTTCCCCATCATACATAAACAAAGAACTGGCTAGATGCAATTCCAGTCCCGACTTGAAAGATATTTTTTGCGTCTCTGAAATTTGACAAAATCCCTGCTCCATCAATTCCATAGTGTTATTTGAAATATCTTGAAGGGTGCCCTGGCTGACAGGTTTAATCTGTGGTTTGTCTAATCCCTCTGCATTAATATAGGGAATACGGATCTTCTTTGTTCTAATGGCTGTGGATGAATAGTTTTCGTACTCTGGATAGACATTGCTGAGTAAGATTCTGCTTTTTTCTTCAGAATCAATAGCTGTAACAAATGGTTCCCCCGTAGGCTGATAGACCAGGTTGGTAATGAGGCCATTAGAATCTTTTTGTGCTACTGTCGCCTGATCACCTGTCCCTCTTGTAATGATAATCGCATGCGCGATGTTCTCTGTTTTCCAATCTGACATGCTGCAGCACAAATCGGATCCAGTAATTAGGGTAATTTTATTTAAGGGATTTGCACGCGTCAGCTCTCTATAACCACTGCAGTGCCACGAATAGCCAAGTTCTGCCTGGTCATCCCAGAATTCCACATCCACAGCATCAAACATATTTTCATGTTTGGCTTGATTAATCACAAAATTGAGAAACTGAATGCGTTCTTCGTATGAGTAGCAGATTTTATCGATTGTTTGCTGTGATTTCTCTTCAACATAAGCCTGCGCACTGAGTGAGACAAAAGCCTTTTTTATCGTGATGTTCCGATGACGTAATTCTTTGATGGCAGTACCAATGGCAGACATATGCCCCATATGAGCAGGATTACCGCTGATACTCATGTAAAGAATAGTTTCAGGCACTTTACATGGTTTGGAATCAAGTAAGTGATCATCATTTAACAGCTTCTGTTCTTCTTCCGAATCGATCTTAATGAATCGCGAGCATAAGGCAATCAGAGTAGTTAAACTTCCGATAGCGGTAAGTGTTGCACCGCACGTTGTTCCGAGCGTATGTAAATCTGGTATTCCATTTAGAAGCAGAATGCCCATTAGCAAAGCAATGCTTCCCAGGGCAATCGCATTGACAAGAGCACATTTATTGCATCCTGACTGAGGACAATATGAATTCGGTAAAGCTATGCTGATCGATGGAATTTTCATACAATCTCCCACAATTCTTTTATATATCTCAACACAAAATCTATGTTAATTCATGATTTAAAATATTAATTATTATTTTCTATAAAATTTCACATATTAAATCGACCAAAGACTGGTTCCTTCACAATGGAATGAGCCAGGCAAGAAAGCGCCAACCTAATCCATGATTAAAGGCATAAGCATTTTCACCAATAATATTGTGGGAGATTATATTTTTATAGATAAATTAAATTTTACATTGTCAAAAAAAGAAAAAATGTTATTCTTTTTTCCTAAATAATCCTGATTAAACAAATTTTTCATGGGAGCTATCTTATGTATGTAAGCAGTGTAACAGGCCCGCAAGAAATTGGGCGGACAGTGAAATTCGCAGTAACAACAGCGATAAACATAATTGGAGATTGTGTTTGGTCAATATTCAGTTGGGTGACGGGTCAGTTAAAAGGTATCGGTACAGTCGGTGTGGGTATGGGTAGTTTAGTTCTCAGTGGTATTGTTGGTGGATTTACAGGCGCTATAACGTTTAGTGGAGGCTTTATGGTCGGGATTTGCACTCGCCCGATGATGATTGTCTTGGGAACACAGGTGAATCACGCAGCGGCTCAGGTGGATACAAATACTCAAGAAATAAGGTTTAATGCTAATACAATCGACATGCTCCGACAAGAAAATGGTGAGTTGCTAACTAAAATTAATGACATGTCCGATGAGTTGGAAAAAGTAAAAGCTCAACTTTTAATATCCGAAAAAAATAAAACAGATCTTTTTAATTTACTAAAAAAGACGGGAGAAAATGGTCAACGCTATAAAAATGAAAGAGACGATGCTATAAAAGAAAGAGACCTTGCAAGGGATACATTGACACAAAATGGTATCAAATGGCCAACATTAGAGGAAACTAAATAATGCTCAATAAAACATCGGAAGGTCAAGGTTTGGTGTCTCTGGCACCTGTTCCTGAAGAAGATTTGAACGGAAAGAAAAGCGTGAGCTGGAAGGGCCGAAAACTTCTGTTAGGTACAAGTTATGGCCTTTTTGCCACTGCTAGCCTTGAAGCAGCTGGAGCAGTTTTCAATTACTTAGGGCCTGAGTATTTGCAAATAATGATTCCAAGATGGGTCGTTGTTGGATTTGGTGTTGGAATGGCTACTATGACCCTAATTGGTGGTTGTTGTTTGTATTGCAATATCCCAGATGAAGAGATTCAGGATGCAGTGGACAAGCTTGAAGGCGGCGTCAATGTATTGGCTAATGAGACTACAAAACTTGGAGTAACGTTAAACACATATGCCAACGCAAAAAAAGATTTGGGAAGAGATATTGGCAAACTGAGTACTAAAATGAAGGAGCTCGTAGCAATTTCTGATCTTAGCCAAGGAAGCAATCAGAAATGCGAAGCATTAATTCAAACATATTCTAGGGTAAAATATACTGTAGATGAGTCTTGAGAATAAGAGACCAGTGATAGTCCCCTTCGCCAATTATTATGAATGATAGTTGCAAATCATCAAGCTTTAAGCGAGCTCTAGATTACATCAAATGACCTTGAGGGATGAGGTTTTGGATGGACTCCAGATAACGTTCGACTCTACCTATATCGACCCCACTTCCATAGAGCTTTGCTTCTAAAGTAGATAAGAAATTCCCCTTGTCTTCGATCACAAATTCTTCTTTGCGTTCTCCCACTTGCTATCTAGGCTCTAAGAAAGGCCCACTGGAAGCTCGAAGCCATCAAAGACATTCACCGGAGCACCCCCTAAGCAAGGCTTTTAAATCTAAACTGGAGTTAGGTATCTCTCCCATTTATGTGGTGGTAATTTTTCGTAGACTATTTGTTTTTGATTTCCATTATACCCAGTATTAGTTATCTCCTTAATTCTGTGTGTAATAGAAAATTCCATTAATAAAAAGATTCTCCGTCTAAATCCCCACCCAACTGCATTTAATTGATTGATGACATCAGAAGAGGATATAATTTTTTTAAGATTTTCAATCTCGTCTAATTTAAGCAAGAGTCTCACTTGTCGTTCATACAAAAAAAGTCCATCTTGGTTTGCATAGGTTTTTGAGTATATAAATGTACCAATTCCAGCTGCCAAACCACCAAGTGCTCCAACCATAGGGCTTATTATAAGCCCACAGGCCATTGCAGTTCCCCCTATTGCCAATACGGGTATTGATGAGATCAAAAGATAATACATCTTTCGCGCAATTATGGATCCGGCACTCATGTTTTCTAACATTTTTTTTTCTTCTTCTTTCTGAGATATTTGTTCTTTCTCATCCATATCTCGTAAAAAATGGCAAGGAGATCCTTGCAGATATGTTCTTGCATACATGTGAGAACCTTCAGTCATCCCCCCCCCTAAGTTGTCAATTCAGCGTGCCTTCGTGGTGAAGGCCATAAACACTTTCCTGTCGGCATGAAAATTTACTACATCTTAATTTTTTTGTCCTTAATTTTTGCGGCTTGTATTTTTTTGCTTAAATTATGATTGTTAGAGTGTGAAAATCTCACAGCACAGTTTGGGCTTGATTTGATGGACACCCTCTTTCTCAAAACGGTGCATCACCTGTTCTTCGCCGCCAATAAGTCTTGCAGAAATCAACTCATAAAGCGCCTGTGTATTTTTCAGAGAAAATAATCAGAGATTGTACATTGCCATCCGGGCAAACTCGATTTTCTAGCAAAAAGATCATCAGATCTTTTTGCTGACCCATGCCTCCTCAATAGACATCCCTGCTGGATTGCAGCCACGATCAAATGTATTTTCCTGGTGAATTGCATGGACTAAAACAATGCGATCTATGAGCTCATCCCAATTAGCATCAATGGAATAGATTGGCAAATATTTTTTTATAATAGACTGTATATTTGTAAGGCTGTCAGAAGCTTCCTCTTTATATGGACTTAAGCCTAGGACAGTATGGAATGGACTAAAGTACACCTTCGCCCCAGTCATTTGCCTCTTAATGTTAACGGTCCACCCAATCACCACATTGAAACCATCACTGTCACAAAAACAAAGATCATTACGTGCGATAACCATTCTTGCCGATTATGGAAAAAAGAGGATCTTACATTAATTGATGAGCATACGCTGATCTGTGACAGCACCCTTTATGGAAGTGGAAAATGGCATGATGATTATGTTGATGACATGTTTTCATTTCTTGGAAGCGACCGCTGCCAAAAAATTGAAAATAAACAACTCGTCCATAAAAACTGCATTTTCTACTTAGACTTGAGTCGTAATCCACAAATCATGGCTTATTACCCAAAAACGGATAGATCCGAAACAATTATGCAACACAACGAAGGTTCCAATTTGGATATTTCCGGGATTAGAAAAATGCTCGTTGTGGGAAGTCTCCTTCTTCTACAAACGAGTAAGTATATTATTTATACATATGATCTGGCTAAGAAAAAATTCTTGCACGACTTTGATCCTGGTAAAGGTTTCTGTACTTTAAGGAATTTCTATCAATAACAGATTGACCCGCCATATCGACTCTCTCCTACACCCTCAGCCGCTAACGGGGGGAAACTCGCCGAAGGTCACCTCGCTTTATTTCCATCGATGAGACTTGAAAAGACAGGATTGTTAGCACAGTCAAAAATAAAAATCATCGATCTATCCCCTTCAAGAAGCCAGATAAAGTAATTACTGAATTTCAGCCAAAGTTCTGATAGTTTTTTAGCAAAAAATTCCCTACGATCTCTCTCAAAGAAATTGATGGCTAAACATGTTTAACGCAATTGAGCCATTTGCAACTGGTTATTTATCAGTTGGGGATGGTAATGAAATTTACTGGGAAACATCAGGAAACCCCAAAGGGAAACCCGCCCTTTATTTGCATGGTGGTCCAGGTGGAGGAATCAGCACTGGTTATCGCCGCCATTTTGATCCTGATGTCTTTTTGATTGTGTCCTTTGAACAACGAGGATGTGGTCGTTCAAGGCCAAGAGTCACAGATCCTGGAATCAATCTGATGACAAACACAACCCGGGCTCTCATCTCCGATATTGAGGCACTAAGAGCACATCTCAAGATCGACAACTGGTTAGTATTGGGTATTTCGTGGGGAACAACACTTGCTCTAGCGTATGCTATAAGCTATCCAGAAAGAATTTCTGCGATTGTCTTGGCGGCTATTACAACTACAACAGCTGCTGAGGTCAAATGGGTGACTGAAGATATGGGACGTATTTTCCCAAAAGAATGGGATCAGTTTATAGCAGCCATCAAACCAGCACAGGGTGAACGAGTAATAGACGCCTATTATCGACAAATCACAAGTAGTAATCTAAAGGTTCTCGAGAATGCATCTCGAGCTTGGTGTGCTTGGGAAGATGTTCATGTCTCGCTTGATCCTCAATACAAGCCAAATCCACGCTTTCAAGATTTAGAATTTTCTCTACCATTTTCAATTCTTACCATTCACTACTGGAAACACTCCGCTTTTCTTGAACAATTTGATATTCTAGCGAATATTAATCGTATCTCTCACATCCCGTGCGTATTGATACATGGTCGACTAGACGTAAGTTCCCCATTAGAAACAGCTTGGAAGCTACATAAAGCATGGCCGAGTAGCAAGCTCAAAATCGTTGAAGGAGAAGGTCATGGAGGTGCTACTATGTTCGACGAAATTACAAATGCTATCCAGAAGAAATTGTAAACGAGCTATAAGCGGCAGGTGCTTCATTAAAAAAAGAGAAAGGTTAAGAAACAAGCTGTATTATCGGATGCCAATACAAACCATGCTTTGTTCACTAGGAGCACGCCCCAATTGCTTTTTTCTAAGGCGACCACTAGTCGAAGACGTTACTACCTTTCTTGGTTTTGCGATTTTGCCTCACAAAAATCCGCTGAATGTGAGGAAAAATAACCCAAAATTCAGGTTATTTTTAAATTTTATCTGCAAAATTTTTGAGATCAATCTTCCTGTCGCTCATTACATGTAAATTTTGACTTTGCATTTGCGCGACTTGGTTGGATAAAATTTGTTGTAACAAATTTTTTAACTCCAAATTACTTTCCTTTAATTCAGCAACATCTCTGCGGAGTTCATAGTTTTCTATCTTTAATTCACTATACTTTTGTTCCAAATTGTTTACACTCCGCTCAAGAAGAGAAATCCTTTTGTTTAATCTTTTGTTTTCGGGCAAAGCCAAATCCGTTATAGCTTCCTTAGCCTTCTGATTCATGACTTCGTTATGTGCGCTATTCATTATCTTCTTGGTGAGATATCGCATCAAAATCAAAACGAGCCCCTCAGATGTGGTCTTCATTGAAATGTGATCAGGAAAATATGCAGTCCAAAATGGATTGTTAAATACACGTTGGGTGTGAATGATTCCTTTTTCAGCTTCAGAACCAGATGATCGAGGTTCACCTTGGGCAGCTTTCAAATGCTCTATATAAGGATTAGATAAAGAAAATTTCTTATTACTACTTTGTTCGAGCGTTTGAGAAAAATTCTTAAACCCATTTCCTTCCCACCAACCCCAAAAATTAAATTCCTGAAAGAACACCTCAGAACTAATTTCACGTAGGATACTGTCTATATCTTGTGTGCGGTCAAGTTTTTCAAATAATTCTTTTAAAAACAACTCTCGGAGATTACTTTTACTGCAAAGCAACCTGCTTTGGCGATTATCAACATATTGATTAATTTGGCTTTCAATTGCTTTCAAAGGTTTTGGGTCAATTAAGCTTACAATACTTTTATAAAGCTCTTTTTCTGTTGCTATATTATTTTCTTTTTTTAGATTCTCCAAAAAATTTTCAATCTCTTTAAAGTGTCTTATGGCCAAATATTTGGCATCTTCAATTGTAAGTGTTGAGATTTCATGCCTAAAGCGATAGGTAATTTTTGTCGCAAGTTTATCAATGAAAAGATCTAACTTTCCACCTACAAGATCAAGAGGTAGGTTATTCTCATCATGAGAAATATGATGCGCAAAATGATATCCCTTGATGCCCATCTCCCCTGCTTCTTTAACAAAGTGAGTGGAATGTTCAACAATATGAGGAACATGAATAGCAGCTTTTCCTATCATTCCAATAACTGGACCCACTACACCAACTAAACCCAGGACTATTTCCAAACCTCGCTCAAAATTGGTCAAAGGACGGTCTTGATACCCCTTTTGAATTAAGCGTTCAACTTTAATTTTAGAAGCTATCTCGTTCGAAAGATTATAAAAATAAGTGGAATACTTACTAACTTTGATGTTGGTTTCTTCTTTTCTAGCAATGGATTTAAGTTCAATTTCAGAATTAGGATTGTGAGCATTTTTATGATACGGCCTACCATACAAAAACTCTAAATTTGATAAATAAGTATATTCTCCAGAGACATGCGCCATTTTACATCCTAATAACAAATTATTATTTTAATTTATTGCGTATATTCCATTCTTTCAACTGAGAAAGAGCAAAGAAAGAACGTAAAAGTTTAAATCGGAAGAATGTGTAAAAGAATCTTAAGCGAATGTCAAGAAAAAAACTCACACATTTGCCATGCTTGCGCCTCAAAGAAGGGGTTTTAGTTGAACGTCGTTAGCACAGGTCGAAGAGATATTGTGAATTGGTAATCAATGACTTAGAATCTCATTTACAACATAAGAGTTCTTATCAAGTGAAGGATGGTAGAAATGAAATATGCGATAGTGAATGGCGAACTCCAAGAGGCACAACCAGGACTTTCTGGTACATGCAAAAGCTGCGGTCACCCAACAATCGCAAGGTGCGGAAAAGTGAAAATTCGGCATTGGGCTCACATTGGAAAGCTAATGTGTGATCCCTGGTGGGAAAAAGAAAATGAAGGCATAACTGCAAGAGATATTCACGAACAAAATGATCCTATTTTCAAATTTAAGTACGCTATAGGCCTTTAGTTCAATCTCTTGGCGTTGGCTACATTCGATTAGAGATTCACTGCAACTTGTATTTGCCTAAAAAGTCGGCTCCGGTGAGCTCCTGGATCCGTGTTACGGACACAGAATATTGCAAAAGATCGGTGTTATAATCCAATGGGATGTTCGGAATTAGATAAGAGTACACTTTCCAGCCTACGCCATAATCAAATGTGTAGATGACTTTGAAAAAATGAGTCGGTTTATAGATCTCATTGCTGCCAAAAACAGAAATTGTGATCTCTTTTGGGCCTTTAACATCAATGGGCGATGTAAACGTGCCCCCTGTATAAACATGGAGGCAAATATGCTGTTTAGCAGACTGTCTAACCAAATTCTCCAGTTTCTTCCATAAACCATTATTCAAAACAGAATCTTGACCCATAATATTGGTGAGATAGCCGACATCATAGAGTGCGTGATCCGAATAATAAACATCTGCTCTCGCACAATGTGGCCACAAATGACATCTTCGGTTTCTTGATAGTCAGAAAGAGCCGCTCGATTTAATTTCGGAACAAGAGGATTTTGGCGATACCCCTTATGCTTTTTAGTGTCAACGTTGCGATTCAATTTTCTTGCGTAGAGCACTTCGCGCGCGATCGCACACTTTGTTCCAGGATAATACATCAGCTCATATCCTTCTTGCTGAAGAATATAGAAAGCTTGAGGCAAAGGAGAGGGCAATGGTTGTGCTTCTCTCAAGGCTCTTAACACCTGTTTAGCCCTCTTTTCCACATTTTTTAAACTATTAGGACTCCAAGAATAATCCTCGCGAAAAAGCTTTGCATATTCAATCATGTGCTGATAGGCTATATTTGAAATCGCTTTATTGCCACCTATGGCAGTCAAAAAAGTACAAGCTACAAGATCTAAACGTCTGGCCGCTATGTGACACAAGGATATATTCTCACGTTTGATCACATACGAACCTCCTTTTGGTGCCCATTTAATGGGCCCATCTTTTTCCCAAAATATTTGGAGCGAAGATGCGTCGTACTCTTGTATTTCACAGTTATTAATTTTAGCGATATCAACTAACCATTTTCCAGCGGTTGTACAACATGTAGAACCAATGAGATCCTGTGCGATTGCCAAAATCTTCCTACAGGTAGCAAAATCTCCATCCACCAAAGCATAATGAGCGAGCGTCCCCTCTTCGATATAATCTCCATCAAACATATTGTCTGTACTGGAGAAATGCCCTCCTTCTTTTTCTAGTTTCATTTCAGTAAAACGGACGCGCACATCGATGCGAGGGTCTCTTAGAAGATGCAAAAAAGCCAGTTTTGCAAATCTAGCATCTTCCATTTTTTTTGCTGCCTTTAGATTTTTCCAATAGAGATAAGCAATATGTAGACAAGTGACATTTTGATATGTTCCTTTTCCCCAGATATCGATCTCTTCAAATGTGATATTTGGGTCACCCCCACATTCTAAAAGAGCAAGCACGAAATCAGGTAATAAAGAGAGCTCATCGGCAAAAGTCTCAGTTGCAAGATAACGAAATACCGTTTCCATCAAGCTTTCTCTATATCGCCCCACTTTATTGGGATCCGGTTTATGCTGTCTCAAAAGATGGGTTGCCTGTTGTAGGTATCCAACAAAGATACAATCGTCAATGTCCATTGTGCGACATACAATGGTAACTATGCTCCGGGCGATCGGAGCAAGAGGATGTTGTTGTTTAACAAGAGACTTGTAGTGAAGAAAAGTTGCTTGTTGGGCAGTAAGATCCAAGCTATGTACACCAGGATCGACGCTTACCATCTGTTTAAAATTTGCCCCTTTTTTTTCTAATTCTTGGACTAAAGTGAGCAACAATTCTAAATCATTGTCCAAAATTCCCTCGTAAAAATAAGGAAAGATAGATTCTACTAAGGTGCCTTGTTGTTCAAACACATGATTTGGGGAAAAACCTCTTTTCAATAAAGCAAGACAACCCCGAAGAAACTCTGCATTATCCAATTCCGGTGCAGATGAGGTTTGGGATTGCGATCCACAAAGTGCAAGATTCGTATTTACTGTCATTTAAGTATCTCATTTTCTCAAACGTCAAATTTTAATTTTCCGTTAAGACAAAAGCAAGCAAATTCTAAAAAACCATAGTGATAAATAAGTTTCCCCCTGTCCACATGTCAACCAAACTGTAAACTGGGGGACATAGCAATAAATCGAGGATATCATGAGTGAAAAAATGCGTAATGCACCGCTCTACTATACTCTTGCTCAGGCACAATTTAATCCTGTTGCCGCTATGACAAAATATATTAATAAAATCCAAGACAGACTACGTATTGATGGCTGTACTCTTTTTGAAATGCAAAAAATTAGCCAATAAATCAAATTATAAATATTAATAAATATATTATGAACTTAGCATTTTAATTACGTGGAGCGTGCACAACTTAAAAAACTGGCATAACCAACTTTAATCATCGTTAGGTTGGAGGAATACATCACTCCATAAGATGGTCATGTGTGTAACAGCTCTAGATTTGGGCACAGGTAAATTCAAGTCGCACTAATGGCTAATCAAGTCTTAGCGTACGATTTTTTCCGTTTTCAGAGACAAATCCAATTTTGAAGTTTTTTTGCCAGTTTTCTATCGCATTGAGCAAAATGCTGCTTTTCTAATTATTCCTTTTTGTAAATGGAGTACCTGCCACTTATAGAAGACCTAAGTGGGAGCTAAATTCCATTTACCATGCATTATGCTTTGTCTCTGGCATAAATATTCCAAAAAACAAAAACTGATCATGGCAATACATACCAGTGTGATCAAACCTATGCTGAATCTAAAATGTTTTAATATAAATCAGGAAGTAACATTGCTGGCCGAAGCTCCGATCCCCTGTGGTAAAGCTATCAAACCCAAAGAAAAATTAGTCGACCTGTTCCTGTGGCGAGCTTGACCGCATTAAGGCTGTGGCGATAACCGACTGCCATTAAGTCGGACAATCTCTTTAGGAATTACTGTTGTTATTTGTTTTCGACTGTGATGTCATTTCTTTATCAAGTGAAGCAAAATTTATACTCCATATCCGTATCGTGTTGTCCCAAAATCCAATCGCAAGGGTTCCATCAGATAGCTGGATTAAAGTTTCAACCTTTGCTGACCCTTCAAGAGTTTGTAAGCAATTTCCTGTTTTGGGATCCCAAATTTTTATAGTTTTATCTTCAGATCCACTGGCCAGGGTGCCATCCGCGAGCTGAATTAAAGCTTTAATGCCTTCTGAGTGCCCCTCAAGCGTTTTAAAGCACCTTCCTGTTTTGAGATCCCAAAGCTTTATAGTTTTGTCGCCAGATCCACTCACAAGGGTACCATCCTTTAGCTGGATTAAACGTCGAACAAAACTTGAGTGCCCCTTAAGAGTTTTTATGCACTTTTCTTTTTTGGGATCCCAAAGCTTTATAGTTTGGTCATAAGATCCACTGGCCAGGGTCCCATCCGACAGCTGGATTAGAGCTTGAACCCATTCTGAATGCCCTTTAAGAGTTTTTAAGCACTTTTCTTTTTTGAGATCCCAAAGCTTTATTGTCTTGTCCATAGATCCACTGGCCAAGGTCCCATCCGATAGCTGAGTTAAAGCGTCAACCATTCCTGAATGCCCCTTAAGAGTTCTTAAGCACGTTCCTTTTTTGGGATCCCAAAGTTTTATAGTTTTGTCCACAGATCCACTGGCAAGGGTTCCATCCGATAACAAGAATAAAGTGCAAAGTGCATCCGAGTGACCCTTAAGTGTATTTAGGCATTCGGTTTTTTTGGGATCCCACAGCCTTATGGCGTTTTCCATCGATCCGCTGGCAAGGGTTCTATCCGATAGCTGTACTAAAGCTCGAACAGAGCTCGAGTGTCCCTTAAGGATATTGATTTCTTTAAATAAAACAGGATCGACAGATTGGGTACCTGGTTTTTGTGGTAAGGGCTTGGGTGACGATGCAGATTGTGATAGCCTCATTTGTGTATTAGGTAAATAGGGTGATTGAGATAGCGTATTAGGAATATAAGTGATTGACTGATTAGAGTTAGGCAGATAGGAACTGCTGTTGTTATTTGTTGTCGGCTGTGGTGTCATTTTTTCATTACCCCATATCCGTATCTCTTGGTCATTAGCTCCACCACTGGCTAGAGTCCCATCCACTAGCTGGGTTAAAGCGTAAACGCCGCTAGAGTGCCCTTGAAGAGTATTTAAGCACGTTCCTGTTTTGAGATCCCAAAGTTTTATAGTTGTGTCCGAAGATCCACTGGCAAGAGTGCCATCTGAAAGGAGAATTAAAACTAAAATCTGCCTCTCGTGTCCCTGAAGAGTACTTAAGCATTGTTCATTTCTGAGATCCCAAATTTTTATAGTTGCGTCCGAAGACCCACTAGCAAGGTTCCCATTCGATAGCTGGACTAAAGAGTAAATATCCCTTGAGTGCCCCTGAATAGTTTTTAAGCAATGCCCTGATTGGGGATCCCAAATTTTTATAGTATTGTCCGAAGATCCACTGGCAAGGTTCCCATTCGATAGCTGGATTACAGCCTTAACATAGTTTAAATGTCCCTGAAGAGTTTTTATGCATTGTCCTGTTTTAGGATTCCAAATTTTTATAGTATTGTCCGAAGATCCACTAGCAAGGGTTCCGTCCGATAGCTGGGTTAAAGTACAAACTGCCTTTGAGTGCCCCTGAATAGTTCTTAAGCAATGTCCTGTTTTGGGATCCCAAATTTTTATAGTTTTATCTTCAGATCCACTGGCCAGGGTGCCATCCGATAACAAGATTAAAGCCCGAATAATGTTTGAGTGCCCCTCAAGAGTTTTCAAGCACTTTCCTGTTTTGGGATTCCAAAGTTTTATAGTTCTGTCATAAGATCCACTGGCAAGGGTTCCATCAGATAGATGGGTTAAAGCGTAAACAGATGATGCCCCCTCAATGACATTGATTTGTTTAAATAAAACAGGGTCGATAGACTTGATGCCTGGCTTTTGGATTGAGGGCGGCATTCCCTGTTGGGTGTTAGGCAAATAGTGTGAAGATGCCGTATTAGAGATATAAGTTATGGATTGATTGGAGTTGGGCAGATAAGGGCTGTTATTGTTATTCGTTGAGACTATTGGTTCGTCAGCTGTTCCAAAATCCATTTCTTTCAATCGGCTGTTAGCTTGATCCATGGTAGGACGCTTGTCAGGCATTCCATCCCAGCACATGGTGGCTAATTGCGCATAGGCTTCGGGGGTGTCTGAGGGAAATGGTTCCCGTTTTCCCTGTATCACAAGCATGGGGACAGCAAACGGCTTTGAGTTTTTAAAGGGATATTCATGTGCAGCTAGTTCCCATAGAACAACACCAAAGCTGTAAACATCTGTTTTTGTGTTATAATCGGGTGAATCGAAAATCTCAGGCGCCATCCATTGCAGGGTTCCTTGGATACTCGCACTAGACTTTGCTGAAAGGTGAGTCGATATTTCTGACTTCACTTTTGCCAAACCAAAGTCGGCAAGTTTTGCCCGGTAACTGTCATCTAACAAAACATTTAAGCTTTTTAAATCTCGATGGATCACCCTCTTTTGATGCAGGAAAATCAGGCCGGCAGAGATGTCCAGTGCAATTTTCTTACGCAGGTCCCAGCTAAATTCAGCGCGGGAATTTTTTTCTAACACACTACGAAGAGAGCCTCTGCTCATAAATTCCATGACAATCGCATGGGTACCTGC
>CAZPPS010000033.1:0-28840 GCA_964588495.1 uncultured bacterium
TGTTAAGAAGCCTTCCGCTTTATACTCTTGTTTCAGCTGTTCGTTCAGCTTCACCAGAGCGCGTGCCAGCCCTAAACGGGAAGCAATCACTTGTCCTTCAACGCCGCCGCCATTGACGCGGATGACGATGTCATACTTATTCTCTGCATCGATCATGCTTAAAGGGGACAGGATTGTTCTGCGTTGGATCTCAAGGGGGAAATAGTTTTCAAATTCGCGTCCGTTGACATCCACTTTACCGCTTCCATCACGAAGACGGATGCTGGAAACTGCCCGCTTACGTCGTCCTGTTGCAATTGTCTCTTCTACTTTTTTGATCATGAACTTTTTACCTTATAATTGATTATATAGACGCTTTGATCGGCTGTTGCGCTTCGTATGGGTGCTCAGCACCTTCTTTAAAGACGCGCAATTTGCGCAGCTGCTGCTTGCCCAGACGAGACTTGGGCATCATCCCCTTCACACCATGACGAATCGCATAGTCGGGATGACGTGCCATCATGTGACGGAAAGGCACTTCACGCAAACCGCCGATATGGCCTGTATAGTAATGATAAATCTTTTGGGCTTCTTTGGCCCCTGTCACTTCGATTTTGTCGGCATTGATCACAATCACGCCGTCGCCATTGTCGACATTGGGAGTAAAAGAGGTTTTGTGTTTACCACGTAAAATTTTGGCAATTTCTGAGCAGAAACGGCCGAGCGTCTTACCACGCGCGTCTAGAATATACCATTTTTTTCTGACATCTTCTTTGCGCACCATGGTCGTTGAATTTTCTTTCTTGCGTTGCATATCCACCTAAAAATATGTAGAGGTGCTATGATAGTTTTTCGAGAGCTTTTTTGCCAACAAAAAACTATCCTACAGCTCTATGCAATATATTTTCTTTACAACATAGATCGCTATTAACACAGCGATAAAGAGAAGACCTGCTACCGAATGGAGCACTTTAAAGCGGGTCCCCTTCCCCTGAACGGGCTCTTTTGCCCGTAAAACGATGCTTCTTCCCATATCAAGGTCGCAAACGATGAGGAAGAAGACAAAAGTGAGCTTCATGTGAAGCCAAGGAGCCTTCATATTCACATCTTTGACAATCAAAGCGGTGATTCCAGAGGCTACTGTCAAGACCATCGCCGGAAGATCGACCGTGAAATACATCCGTTTTAAAATTTTTCCTAGTTTTAACTGAAAACCAGGCTCCTCTTTTGCCTGATAAGCCAAAAAACGGGTTAAGGTCAGCAAGCTGCCCATCCAGACAATGACAACAAAAACGTGAAATAACTTTAGTATAGCCATAATGAATCATCTTGGATAATATACTCGGACAATAAATTCAAGGATTTTTCAAAATGACACGCGAGATGAAAACCTTTTTTATGCGCACTTACGGCTGCCAGATGAATGAGCTCGATAGCGAGGTGATGGGCGGCATTTTGGCCGAAAGAGGTTTAGCTCCCACAGAAAACGAGGATGAGGCCGATCTTCTCATTTTTAATACCTGCTCGATCCGTGATCTTGCCGAAAGAAAAGTGATGGGCAAACTCGGCAGGCTCGGCAAGCAGAAAAAACGAGGAAGAATCATTGGAGTGACAGGCTGTATGGCCAACGCCAAAAAGGAGGGGCTTTTTCAAAAATTGCCCCACGTTGACTTTGTTTTAGGGACCAATAACATCCACGATCTGACAAGTGTCCTTGATGAAGTTCTCAATACCAAACAGCAAACGGTCCGCACAGATGACGAATTTTCCCAGGAGCTCGATTATTCTGTCACAAAGCGACTCGACAAACACAAAGCTTATGTCTCGATCATCCGCGGCTGCGACAAGTTCTGTACATACTGCGTCGTCCCCTACACCCGCGGCCCTGAAGTTTCAAGAGCGCCCGAGTCTATTATTGAGGAATGCAAAAAACTGGTTGAACAGGGTTATAAAGAGATCACCCTCTTGGGCCAAAACGTCAATAGCTACGGCAAAGATAAGCCCGAATGGAATTGCAAATTTCACGATCTTCTCTACCAGCTCGACAAAATCGAAGGAAAGAAGCGGATCCGCTTTTTAACCAGCCACCCCGTCGATATCACAAGAGAGCTTATGGAGGCCATCCGCGACTTAGATAGCCTTTGCGAGCATGTCCACTTCCCTCTCCAGGCAGGCTCCGATCGCATTTTGCGCAAAATGCACAGAATTTATCAAAAGGCCGAATACATGGAAAAAGTCGCCCTTTTGAAGGAAATTGTCCCCAATGTAGCGATCGGCACAGATATGATTGTCGGCTTCCCAACCGAAACAGAAGAAGAGTTTATGGAGACCTACGAGGCGATGAAACAGGTGCGCTATGCCAACGCCTTTTTGTACACCTACAGCGCCCGTAAAGGAACGCCTGCTAAACGTTGGGTCGACGATATACCTGAAGAGGTCAAAGATGATCGCCATCACCGCCTTTTGCAGCTGCACAACGAGATCTCTGCAGAGCTGATGCATGACATGCTCGGCCAAAAAGTGGAGGTCTTAGTGGAACGGCGCAATAATAAAGATGAGCGTTATCTGAAAGGGGTATCCAGATGTTGGCGCAACGTGATCTTTGAAGGGGACGATTCTTTGATCGGCACGCTACAGACCGTGACGATCCACAGCTGCACGCGCAGCACCCTGATCTGCCAACTTGCAAAGTAACAAGCCTTCCCTTACACAAGGATTCCGCATTTCTCCTTCAAGGCGAAAAATGTCGTTTTGATAAAATCGGCACTCTTTTTTTCATCAAGGCTTTGGGCAGGATTGCTCTTCAGTTTCGTGACAATATTTTCCAAATTTCTGAGATAGCCGCACGGCATGTGTAAATGAAACTTGTTAGCTTCCAAAAGCTTTATCAAGGTTTTTATGAGAAATAGATCTAAAGCTTCCTGATTGCCTAAATCTGTTAACAAGTCACAAAGGAGCGCGCCATAGGTATTTTCTTCCCGGTTCTCATCCAGATATTCGATGGAAATGAGGGCTAAAATTTCTTCAATTTTTTTGACGACATCATACGAAGCGCGTTCATGTTCGTAAACGGTATGTCTTATAAAATAAATTTTGTCGCGAAGCGATTGAATTTTCTTATACATCTGAATCGCTTCTTTGACATGATTGTGTCTGTAAAATGCCGAAGCTATATAAGGCAACTCATCAAAGTGCAGATCTATCTTTTCGTTATTTAATAGAATAATATAATCCAATGCCTGTTGAATATAGGATTCATAAATGAGTTTTTCGCAGATATCCCAATAGCGGTTAGTTATAATTCTAAAGGCACATAATCTTTCTAAAATACATTCTTTTAAATGAGGTCTGCCAAAAAAGGTTATGACATTTTTCGTTTCTATCTCAATTTTTACAGCCTCCTCAATCGCACCCAATTTGATGAGCCGGACAATTTCATCACAGATCGGCAGACGAAATTCGTCAAAAAGATTACTAAAATAAGCGTCAACCATAGGAGCTACGGTAAAATGAACCGTTTCTTCTGCACATTCTTTAATTTTTTCCGGCAAGCCGGCCAGGACTCTTGGCAAAATGGCAAGGCTTATCTCAGCATGTCCAGAAGCTGAGATTTTAACATCTGGCAAGTCTACTGCATAACGCTTGATCACATCACTTGAGACGATTTGCAGATACTTGTGGATCGCTTCACGAAAATGGTGTTCTACAGATTTCAAACTCGTTGAGTTCAATATTTTTTGCTCGCCAGACGGAATCTCACTTTTATAGCCAAAAATCTCATAGAAAACCTTCAGATCATTGACTCTTGTGCCTCTTAACACAAAAAAAGCGCTTTTTGCCCAGCTTTTACACACAAGAGAGGCTCTCACCAGCGCTTTGTAAGGTATTCCAGTAAAAAACAATCGAAAAACTTCAATGGGAATGGGATTTTCTTCCTTAAACAAGGCGACTCGGATTCTTATTTCAGGCGCAGTTGGAAGAGATAGATAACCGATACCAATGTGAGTGAGACATTCCTCAAACCATGAAAGTGTATGCTCATTTCCAATAGGCGATAACACTATTTATCCAGAACACTCGATTTTTTCATGGGTGAGTTGATACGCGATTTTGTGGGGGAAAAGATGCCTGAATTTTTAAAGGGGCTGCTTGGAAGCGAAGCTACCTCTTCGTTTTCGTCTGCGTCTTCATCCCATACCCAATCGGGAATATCAATTGTGGGTCCCGCCTCAAAGAGTGCAGTAGTGTCTTTTTCCTTATCCTTATCCTTGTTATCTATTTGGTACCATTGCTTCAAAAATTCCAAATTTTTCAAATCCACCTTTTCGGCAATGAGCTCACAACACTGATTGTAATGCAATCTCCACCAAATCTGCACCGAACCTGGTTGATAAAAGGCATCTCTGTAGGATGGTTCAATTTTCCGGCTCCAGTTCAGGCACCCTTTTCCATCCGTTACGCAATTCATACGCAGTTGCCTATAAGTAAAGGCGCAGCAAAGAAGTATGCGACATATCCCTGAATCTTTAGCTGCTAACGTTCGATTCAAATCCGGATGATTGTCAAGCGCCAATTTTGTCAGACTAAAGCTTGTATTCATAAATGGTGTAGCCAGCTCTATATCCTCTGGAGATAAACTAAAAGCACATTCATCCCGTTTATTCTCGAATGCCGCCTTGAAACTGTAGTAACCATTTACTATCCTATCAAAATCCTCAGGCGCTTCAAAGATTATAGAGTCATCCTCAATAAATGAGCTCATAGACTCTTGGACAGTAACTTGCGGTTCTTCTTGTTTGGTTTCTTGGGGTACGGTTTCTGTTACGGGCCTGGAAGTTTCTTTCTCAGGAGTTCCCTTAGGAGTTTTTAAGATTAAAGTGTCTTTTTCTTCAGCTACTATACACTCCGTTTTATCAATCTCAGGTTCTTTCTTACAGCCGGGAATTGCCATGCAGAGAATTGAGACGGTGGAAGCAGCCACAAGAGCGCCTCCTGAAGTGATCCCTAGGTAAAAGCCAGTGGTACCAATGGCTCCAAACAGTCCAGAAGCTCCTAGCCCTATAATGACCGCTCCTGCAATTTCCGCGAGGACAATCGCGACTGCCATAAACGGCAACTGACATCCCATCTCCTGGCGAAATATCAGATTTGAATGGCTCACTGATGGGGTTGGAGTGGACATGGCGCTTTTCCTCTGTCTTTGCGTTTTAAACCAAAGAATTTATCATAACGCTCTTTTATACAAAAGTTTCCTATGGCGCTTAAGGATAGCTAAAATTCCCACAAATGAGTTAAAGCAAGGCTATGAATTCATCTTCGGTGAGAATTGGGATGCCGAGCTTGACAGCTTTCTCGTATTTGGAGCCGGGATCTTCACCTGCGAGCACGTAGTTGGTGGTTTTGGTGACTGTGCCGGAAGTCTTGCCTCCCCGCTCTTTGATGAGAGAGGCTGCGCTGTCGCGTGTGTAGTGTTTTAGGCCGCCCGTTAGGACGAAGGTTTTGCCGTAAAACGGATGATCTTGATAGCCACGGACAATTTTGACACTCGGGCGCACACCTGCTTCTAAAAGGCGGGCGATCTCTTCCTGATTTTCTCTATCAGCAAAAAAAGTGACAAGCGATTCGGCCACTTTGGGGCCAATTCCATCGATTTGCAAGAGCTCTTCCTCGGTCATGAGGGCAATTTTTTCTAAATTGCCGCAACGGCTGACCAAAAGCTCTGCTGTTTCTGAACCCACATGTTTGATTCCAAGAGCCATGATGAAGCGATCAAGCGAGACATCTTTCGATTTTTCAATGCTAGCGAGGGCATTCTGCACCGCTTTTTCCTTAAAATTTTTCAATTGGAAGAGCTGCTCGGCAGTTAAAGTGTAAATATCGGAAAGACGGGCTACAAAACCGAGTTCTACAAGGTGTGTGATCACTTTTTCGCCGAGATGCTCAATGTCCATTCCATGTTTGCTGGCAAAATAAATGAGCCTCTTGAGACCTTGTGCAGGGCATCCTGCTTTGTTGGGGCAACGGACAGCGACTTCGCTCTCGCTCCGTTCAACTAAGGTTCCACAAACGGGACAGTGAGTGGGCATGTGCCACGGCAACGTGCCTTGAGGCCGTTTTGCCAGATTCACGGCAACCACCTTGGGGATCACATCCCCACCCTTTTCGATGAAGACATAATCGAGGGCACGGATGTCTTTCCGTTTCACTTCGTCTTCGTTGTGAAGAGTGGCTCTTGAAATGGTGCTTCCCGCCACAAAAACGGGAATCAGTTCGGCAACAGGCGTTAAAACCCCTGTCCGCCCCACTTGAACGGTGATTTCTTTGATCTGCGTCTCTTCCCGCTCGGGAGCAAATTTGTAAGCAACTGCCCACCGGACATTTTTCCCAGTCACTCCGAGCTTTTTTTGAAGCTCAAGCTCGTTGACCTTAATCACGATTCCATCGATTTCAAAGGGTAGACTGCGCCGTTTTTTTTCCACTTTGGCTGCAAAGTCCATAATCTCATCGAAACTATTGCAGAGAAGATATTCACCCGCAATGGGAAGTCCAAGCGCCTGGATGGCTTTTAGGGCCTCAAACTGTGTTTTAGTGGGGGCTCCTTCAGCAATTGCATAAAACGAGATGGCAAGTTTTCGTTTTGCCACAAGGTTAGGGTCGAGGAGTTTTAAACTTCCTGCAGCGGCGTTTCTTGGGTTGGCAAAAAGGGGTTTTCCCTCTTTTTTGAGATCCTCATTGAGCTTCTCAAAAACAGCTTTGGGCATAAAGACTTCGCCCCGCACTTCGAGCACTTCGGGAAATTTTCCGCGCAATTGTAAGGGCAGCGAGCGGATTGTCCGGATATTTTGCGTGACATCTTCCCCCTGACTTCCATCTCCGCGAGTCACTGCCCGCACCAAAAGCCCTTTCTCGTAGTGTATGGAGATGGCAATTCCATCCATTTTGAATTCAGATTCGTAGAGGATCTCTTTTTGCAAAAGCATCCGCTCCATCCGCTCCAAAAATTCTTGGACCTCAACTGGAGAATAGGTATTTGCAAGGGATAGCATCGGAATTTTGTGGGAAACGACAGGAAAACGCCCCTCAAAGAGCTCTCCCACACGCTGTGTCGGAGAACCAGGAAAGATCCACTCGGGATGTTCTTTTTCGATCTCGATCAGTTGGAACATTAAGCGGTCAAATTCCTGATCGGAAATGATGGGAGCATGCTCCACAAAGTAGTGGTAGTTATGTTCCCAGATTGTTTCGCAGAGTTTTAAGTAGTCTTCTTGAGTCATAGTTCTTCTTTTTTCCGTGCGATACCGTTACCGAACATGCATCCGTGTTTTTCCAACTTTAAGGAATTCAAACACAAAGGCACAAAGATACAAAGACACAAAGAAAAATAATAGACATCTCTTCGTGCCTTTGTATCTTCGTGCCTTCGTGTTTAATTATTCAATGGCATGGAACACGCAGTTCGATCAGTTTTGGTATCGTACAGTAGTGCTAGTTCGATACGTCAGCCGCACACCGGAAGCCATAAGTGCTATTCACCGTCCCAGGGTTGTTCCTGTGCCGATGCGAGCAGCGCATATCGTCATGCAAGCTCTTCCAGCAGCCGCCTCTTAATACTCTGTAAACCCCTTGAGGAGGACCTTTAGGATTGTTCGGCTCTTGAGCAGAGGTTTCGTAGTAGTTATAGCCATACCAATCCTGACACCATTCATAGACATTTCCTGCCATATCGTAGAGACCGAGTTTATTGGGGGGATAACTCATCACAGAGGTTGTGTCTGAGCTAAAGAAGTTGGCCTGCACCTTTTCAATCACATCGCCCGTGGGGTATAAATAGCTATCTACCCTTCCACACGCAGCCACTTCCCACTCAGCTTCTGTTGGAAGGCGTTTTCCTGCCCATTTGGCATAGCTGATCGCTCCATACCAGGTCACACCCACAACAGGATGTTTGCTGTAGCCCGATTCAATCGACAATCTTCCACCACTTCTCATAATGCGGGAATCTTTCAGCCGGATAATGTCGTTGTAATTTTGATCTTTCTCCCCTCCCGTAAATTCCAAAAAGCGGACAAATTGCTCGTTAGTTACAGCATGAATGTCCATAGCAAAATTGTTCAAATAAATCTTGTGGCGGGGCGTTTCATCCCGATTGCCACAATTAGAGCCTCTAAAAAATTGGCCAGATCGGACAATAACCATTTCCGTTTGGATCGGCTCAATCTCACGGCTTTCTTTTTTCTCAGGAAGATATTGGGTCACAATCGGATCGCGGTTTAACATCGCATTGAGCTTTCCGGCAAAGCTCTCTTCCGTTTCATAGGTGGTAGTCTCCATCGCTTCAGCGGCTGTTACAGTCACTAAAACGGGCGCTGGGATAGCCTCAGGCTGTTTTTCAACAACTCTTTGGATAATGGGCTTCAAAGAGGGCTCTTCCCGCTCGTTAACTACAGGAGCGGGCTGTCTCAATGCTGACGATTGTACAAACAAAAGAGGCTCCTCATACTGCTGACGTTCTTCTTTTTTACGTTCAAGAAGTGGCAGAAGTTGTGTGGGGCGTCTTGCAGGATCTTGCGCTAAACAGGCAGCCACCAGAGAATCCCAATCGTAGTGATATTCTGGGGCAATTTCTGAAGGCATCAAAAATTTCCCTTCAGGAAAATGGCCTGCAATTAAAAAGTAGGCCAAAACTCCAAAAGCATAAGTGTCGGTTTGAACCCCAACATTCTCACACCGTTTCTGTTCGGGGCTTAAGAAAGCATAACTTTGAAGAAAAGAGTGGCTTAGCTTGGAGAGTTTGTCCCCGTCAACTGCGCTTGGACAATAAGTTTCAACAACGGACTCTTCGGGCAAAAGGGCTAACGATTCTGCCAGGACATTAAATGTGCGGAGCATGATTTTGCCGCTGCTGATGATCTTTGCAAGGCCAAAATCGGAGATAAACACATTGAGCCCAAGACTCCCCTGTCCAATCAAGATATTGCTCAGTTTTAAAGCGCGGTGGACGACTCCCCCCGTTGTGTGGGCATAATCCAAAGCGTCGGCAATCTGGCGTAAAACACTCAAAAGCTCTTCTTCCCGTAAACGTCCTTTTGTCCCTGACATATACTGTGCAAGGTTTGTCATCTCCTTAATCGCGTCAACAATGCAATCAGTGACTAGAAAATAAACGCCGTCCGCAAAAGAGACATTGTGCACTTTCACAATGTGCGGATGATCAAGATTGCTCAAATTGGCAATTTCTTCCTCAAAACGTTGGATGAAACCAGGATCTTGACAAAGCTCTTCTGGCAGGATTTTAAGCACATAATTTTTTTTGATAAAGCGGTGCTCGGCGAGCCAAACACTTCCTAAAGTTCCTGCTCCAAGCTGCCTCACCAAACGGTAATCGCCAAGAATCTTTTCCTGCATCCTATCCTCATTTTTTGAGATGGTCTAAATAATTTTGCGCTTCTTTAATCGCACGACTAAAATTGTAGTGAGATTTTGCCTGATCGATAATTTCTTGACCTAAGACAAAATCATCAAACTGCAACGCTTCTTGAACATAAAAATAAATCTCGGTTCGTGGAATGACCACTTTTTGGCTCACAATCTGACGTAAATACTCGTGAATTGCGTTTGTGTCATTTGAGTCTTTAGCCAAAAAAACCAACGTTTTATAGAGGCCGGCATCACTGGGATTCGATTGAAGCGCTTGCGAGAGGTGCCTGCGTGCCGAGTCTTGAAAACGGGTCCGTTCTTCAACTGTTTTGCTCTGCGCACACAAACGTAAAGATAAAATCCCCTGGATTTTTGAGGCTAAATGGGTGGAATGCAAATAAGGAAAGCCCTGATAGAACAGGCTAAAAAAATCGGCAAATTGGCCTAAATTAGCATAAGCAGTAGATATTAAGAAATTTAATTGAATAAATTCGGGATGATCCTGCGCAATTTCCCCATATTTACCTAAAAGCTCGTGAGCTGCCTTTTCGGGGTCTTTCCCTGCATGGGCCAAATAATTCTTGAGAGCAGGGTCATAATAATTTTTTTCATCTGAAGTAGGTTCTGGAAGGGTTTTTTTGGGGACTGTCTTCAGCGCCTCGAGAAAATGGGTAAACGCCAGATGGCTTTCCTGGTCCTTGTAGTAAGCAAGGGCAAGGTCGTAATGGATGTGACTGATTTGCTGTTCATTAACAGCAGATTTTAGGGCTTGGAGCTTAGTTAAAATTATTTCTTTAACATCTTCATGACTAAAGAGCGGAAAGTTCAGCAGAATTAAAATAATGATTATGTATCGTTTCATAGACAACCCATTCGACCAAAATTTCAAAGGCTTGTCAAGCAATGATTGATGTTCATTTATTGAAAGATGTGATATACTCATATTCTACGCTATGCGTGGCTTGCATAGAAAGTCATAACAGGAAGGAAAATGGATAAGAGAACAATTTTATTTGTACTAATGGTGGGTGTCACCTTCATGGGGATTAATGTTTTTTTTAGTCACCAAAAGGATGAGAAAAGCCGGCAAGTTTTGACAGAGCAGGAAGCAAAAGTTGAAAAAATAACTAAGCCTGTCGCTTATGAGCCCAAGCCTGTTGAGAAATCAGATAACCAACACTATTATGTACTTGAAAATGACTATGTTCAGCTTGTCTTTTCAGATGTGGGCGGCGCTTTAACCGAAATCAACCTTCCCTTTGCATCAGAAAATTTCCCAAAAAGTGTCGTGAAAGAGATCGGCTTTGACCGGGCAATGGCCAAAGATTACACAAAAAATGCCCTCTTCCCTGCACATCCTTATCTGATTGCAGACGCTCAAGGAGAGCTCCGTTCTGGCAAAGTTGGAGGCTACTACCCGCTGCTACGAAGAGACATCACAGGTTCCAAAAAAACAGAGATCTCCCCCCAGCATTATGCCTTAAATATTGTCTCTGATTATCCAGAAATGGCAGAAACTGTTTATGAAGTGAAGGAATTTAGCGCCAACAAGATTGTTTTTGAAGCCACTCTTCCTCACCGCAAAATCACAAAAACATTTGTTTTAAACGAAGGCGCAAAAGCTGCCCCTTATTGCTTTGATCTCAACGTTAAAATCGACGGCGATAGCCGTGGTTTGTGGCTCTCATCTGGTATTCCAGAAGTGGAGATCATCTCTAACAATTCCTCCCCACAGATTCAATACCGTACAAGCCGCAAGGGAAAATCGGACGTTGAAAAACTCGATCTTCCAAAGGCCAAAGAAGCTGTCTCTATCAACTCCATTTATCCGGATTGGGTGGCCAATTCCAACGGCTATTTTGGAATCATACTAGACCCCTTATCAGAAATTGGCGCGGGATGCAGAGCAGCAGCCATTGCTGGCACACAAGTCCCTACCCGTCTTTCGGCGATCGATCCCCAATATAACCCCCATCCTGCGACTAAATATCCAGGCTATGAAGTTTTGATGCCTCTCCCCTCATCAGGTGGAAGCTTTGATTTCCGTGTCTTTTCAGGCCCGCTAGATGAGCGCGTTTTAAAAACTGTCGATAAAATCTATACTGACACAGAGACACACTACAGTCCTGACTATGTAGCGACTTGGACCTTTTATGGCTGGTTCTCCTTCATTTCCGAACCATTTTCCAAGCTTTTGTTCGTCGTGATGAAATTTTTCCATGCGCTGACCCATTCTTGGGGCTTTTCCATCATCCTCTTGACGGTCTTTTTGCGCCTTGTGCTCTATCCGTTAAACGGCTGGTCAATTAAGTCTATGCGCCGGATGCAGGAGCTTTCTCCGCAAATTCAGGCAATTCAAGCCAAGCACAAAAAAGATCCTAAAAAATCTCAGATGGAGATCATGGCTCTCTATAGAGAGAAAAAGGTGAATCCATTTACAGGATGCATCCCCATCGTGATCCAGATCCCTTTCTTGGTTGCGATGTTTGACCTCCTTAAATCCTCCTTTAGCTTACGAGGAGCTGGCTTTATTCCCGGTTGGATCAACGATTTGACAGCCCCTGACGTGCTCTTCCAGTGGACAGCACCGATTTTCTTTATCGGCACACAGTTCCACCTTCTCCCCCTCCTTTTGGGAGCCGTCATGTTCTTGCAGCAAAAAGTCTCAACGACTCTGCCAAAAGATCCTGCCCTGATGACCGACCAGCAAAGACAGCAAAAGGCGATGGGAACGATCATGACAGTTGTCTTTACCGTGATGTTCTACCATTTCCCTTCAGGATTAAACATCTACTGGCTCTCTTCGATGCTCCTCGGCATCTTGCAGCAGTGGGGAACCAACAAGTTTTTGACTGACAAGAAGAAAGATACTGTAGAGATTTTGGCACCACAAAAGAAACTGGCTACCAAAAAATCGAAGTAAGATGGTCTGTTGGGTAAAAGCTTTGATTGAAAGGATGAGGACAATCGAATAGAGTGTATACAATCTGCGTAAAGGGCAACGATAATAACGATAAAAGGATACAAACGATAAAAGTTTAAGATATCTCCTCTCTGTGTACTCTGTGATCTCTGTGGTTTTTAAATTCCTTCGAAGCTTTTTTAACAACAGTGTGCAGGACAATTAAAAACCACAGAGATCACAGAGTACACAGAGAAAAGAAAATAAATTATTACTTTTTCTCTCTTTATCGTTCATATCCTTTTATCGTTCTTATCGTTGACTTTTACGCAGAGCTAATTAAATCAGCATGTGAACTAAATCAAAGTAGCGTGCTAAGGGTGTGAAAGATGCGGGCTTGGGAAGAGTTTCTCGCAAAACAGGAAATAGAGCTAGGCAAAGAAACGGTTGAGAAGTGGCTCAAAGGGCTGAAAATACTGCGCTTTGATGCCTGCAATTTGTATCTGGAAGCGACCGATTCTTTTAAAGCTCTCTGGTTTGAAGAGCACATGCGCGGCCGGGCCCAAAAAGGGCTTTATAACAACAATAACAAGCCCATCAAGATCCACATCGCAGTCGCTTCTCAAAAAGTTGAGGAAAATCCAACTCCGAAATTTAAGAAAAAAGCGCAAGAGGTCCAAAATCCCCCTTCCAACATGGGACTCCGGTTTGATGAATTGGATCCTGAGGCCACTTTTGAGAACTTTATTCCCGTAGAAAGCTGCCTCATCGCTTATAGACTTTTGACAGAGTCTTGCAACTCTTCCAAAGACGATCCGACCACACTTCACTTCAATCCGATATATCTTTACGGCAGAAGTGGAAGCGGGAAGACCCATTTGCTCATGGCCTGCATGCACGCCCTCAAACAAGTGGGAAAAAAAGCCCTTTACGTGCGCGCTGATACCTTTACAGAACACGTTGTAGAAGCCATCCGAACAGCTGAGATGCAAAATTTCCGCAAAGCTTACCGGAACATCGACGTCCTTTTGATCGATGACATTGAGGTTTTTTCACGAAAAGCTGCGACACAAGAGGAGTTTTTTCATACATTCAACACGCTCCACGTCGAGGGTAAACAAATTATCCTCACATCCGGCCTTCCTCCGGCTGAGCTTAAATTCATTGAAGCACGCCTCACGAGCCGCTTTGAATGGGGCATTGTCCTTCCCCTTCTGATGCCAACAAGAGATCAAATGCGGACGATTCTCATTCAAAGATCCCAAAAAGTGAACTTCACCCTCGAAGAGCCTATCATTGCTTTTCTCTTGGAAACTTTCGGAAGCAACACAAAAGTCCTCTTAAGAGCCCTGGACGCTCTTATTTTGCGCAGCCACCTCAATCAAGGCCTTGGAAAACCCTCTTCCAGCCCCCTTTCCTTAAAATCAGTCCAAAATATCCTCAAAGATCTGATTCATGAAGAGGAAAAAGCGGTCCTGACTCCCGGAAAAATCATCCGCACGGTGGCCGAATACTACGGCATCCGGATGGATGACATTCTCAGTAAATCCCAGGCGCGTGAATGTGCCCTTCCCCGCCAGATTGCGATGCACTTATGTCGAGAACAGCTCGGGTTGCCCTTCATGAAGATCGGCGACATCTTCGCAAGGGATCACTCTACGGTTATGGCATCTGTCAAACAAGTCCAAAAGGGTTTAGAGACCAAAAATCCCGAAATCGCTAGCCCCTGCAACTCGATATTGAAACTCCTTGAGCGCTAATCCCGTGCCTGTGACCGATTTTTTGCCGCCCGCAAGAAGTTAGATGCCATTAGGCCGCTACGCGAGTAACGATATGAAGGATATAATGATATGAAGGATAGGAAATATCACTTACGCGTAATACGCGTAATTGATAGCTCATGGCCAAAGCCGCTATTCGCGGCTTTAGCCAGTTTCCTAAACTGTTAAAGGTAAGTGTGGGAGTCGCAAGGCTGTGCAGATGATGAAGGGACAGGGAATCTGGCCAAATAACCTTGCATTGAACTTCTTGCATAACCTATTTTCGTACCCGTGTGCGTGCCCGTGCCCCGATGATCTTGTGACTGCAGGATTTGTCTCTCGTGATTTCACCTGGCATCTTAAGACGGGTCTCGATTCCAAGCTCAGCCATTATCGTTTGAAAGACAATTATTTAAGGTTTTATCTCAAGTATATCGAGCCCAATAAAAAGAAAATAGAAAATCAAAACCTTCAAATCCTTCCCCAATGGCAGTCTGCGATGGGGCTCCAATTTGAAAACCTTGTCCTCAATAATCGCAAAGGGGTGCAAAAACTTCTCGAGATTGATCCCGCAGAAATTGTGAATGACAATCCCTTCTTTCAGCGCAAGAACAAGGATCGAGCTGGATGCCAAATTGATTACATGATCCAAACCAAATTTGGAACCTGTTATCTCTGTGAAATCAAGTTTAATCTTCAGCCCATTACAAAAAGCATCATCGAAGAAGTAAAACAGAAAATGTGGAATTTATCTCTTCCCAGAAATCTCTCGATAAGACCTGTTTTGATTCATGTAAACGGGGTTGATGCTTCTGTTTATGAAGGCGATTTTTTTTCGGCCATTATCAACTTTAAAAAGTTGCTCTAAAAATAAAGGTTTGACAGATGTTGGGTGGTCAGCTAGGATGCAAATAAAAAAAAGATTTTATGGAAAACCCTTTTTTAGTCAGAGATTGTGCCTTGGCAGTTGTGTCGACAGGAATATCGGCAGCTTCCATTGTTGAATTTAAAGAGGCTATTGCCAAAGTTCCGGCTGGCTCTTTATATTACCATTTTTGGGGAAGACATTTTAGGACCTCTTTTGTAGATCCTGGCCTTCATAACGATTTTTCCAGATGGACCTATTTGCAGCTCCATGACCGGATCCTTTCGGAGCGCTTGAGTATCATCGATCCGACAGAATATGTGGATATGGAAGAGCTGCGCCGTGTGATCATTGAAATATTCGATCAAAGGCTCGATGAGATCGAATTTGCCACCTGGTCGACAAGGGAAAATAGATTCCATTTTTTAAGATCTGTGATTGTTGTTTTTGGAACAGCAACTTCCATTCAACATCCTCACGACCTTAAAAATGTATTGCCTACTTTAAGTACCACTTCGATTTTCTTTCACTTTATCGACGCCCGCAAGCGGACACAAAATAACATTGACGATTTTAGCTGCTGGCTTAGCCAATACGGCTCCCAATATACCGATCTTTTGCAGAAAATCCAGCATATTGACCCCTATTTCCTATCCCTAGCAGAGCAAAAACAAAAATTATCCGACCTTATGAACGAGTATTTTTCATGAATGCATTTTTAGAACCCTATCAGGCCTTGCTTGGCTCGGAAGTGATTCACCAACTCTACCAAACTGTGGATCCCTTAAGCGGACTTAAAGTTGTCCACATCAACTCCACCAAAGAAGGGGGAGGTGTTGCAGAAATTTTAGAGAAAATGGTTCCTCTCACCAATGCTCTTGGCCTGGAAACTGTTTGGGAAGTGATCACAGGCAATGCCGAGTTTTATCAATGCACAAAGCTGTTTCATAACCTCCTTCAAGGGATGCATCAGCCGCTACCAACAGCTGCCGCTCTTCAAAACTACGAAAAAATCAACGCAGAAAATGCCGACAGACTGCGTGATCTTCTCGAAAATGCCCCTTTGGTTGTCATCCATGACCCCCAGCCCCTTCCTTTAATTACCCATTTCCCCAAAAGAAAAGGTAAGTGGATCTGGCGCTGCCACATCGATGTCGCCCAAGCTCCCAGATCTTTGTGGAAGTATTTGAGCACGTTTATTGCCCAATATGACGCGAGCATTTTCTCTTTGGAAGACTATGTCCGGCCCCTGCCCCATCCGATTTATTTAATTCCACCCAGCATCGACCCCTTAAGTGAAAAAAATATCGAGCTCGACGAGGCCGAAATCAAAGGGGTCTATCACGAACACAAAATTGACACTGGAAGACCGATTGCCCTTCAAGTTTCCAGATTCGACCGCTTTAAAGACCCGCTCGGCGTTGTGCACGCCTATAAACTCGCCAAAAAGTTTTTCCCATCTCTCCAACTTGTACTTGCTGGTGGCGGCGCGGTCGACGATCCTGAAGGGGCCGAGGTTTTGAAAGAGGTGCAAGATTCCATTCATGGCGACCCTGACATACACATCCTCTTTTTACCCAACGTTCCCAGAATCATCAATTGTTTGCAGCGGGGGGCCGATATTGTCCTCCAAAAATCACTGAAAGAAGGGTTTGGCCTCACAATCACAGAAGCTCTTTGGAAGAGAAAGCCCGTAATTGGAGGTGACACAGGAGGCATTCGCTTGCAAGTGTTTAACTACCACACAGGCTTTTTGGTTAACACCCCCGAAGGAGCCGCTTTGCGGATGCGCTTTTTGCTGCAAAACCCCAATTTGCGCAAAGAACTTGGGGCTCAAGGGAGAAAATTGGTCAAAGAAAACTTTTTGATCACCAGACATTTAAGAGAATATCTCACCGTGATGGCCTCGCTTTTGTTTCCAGACAGCGACCGGATTGATCTGAGCATGCGCATGAAGTCATGAAGGAGATCCCCTCTTCTGTCTACCATTTACAGATCAATGAAACCTTTCCTCTTAAAGAGGCGATTCAACTCCTTTCCTATTTCGAAGCTCTCGGCATAGAGGGGGTCTATTGCTCTCCGGTATTCGAAGCTATCTCACAGCATGGCTATGACATTGTCAACCCCAACAAGATCAATCCTAAAATTGGGACACAGGAAGACTTTGACACGTTTTGCGACCTGGCAAAGCAAAAAAAATTGAAGCTAATCCTCGACACTGTCCCAAATCATATGGGGATCAAAGGGAGCAAAAATTTCTGGTGGCTCGATGTATTAGAAAATGGGCCAGACTCTTTGTATGCCGAATTTTTCGATATTGACTGGACACCACGTAAGCCAGAGATCTTCAATAAAGTCCTTTTGCCCATTTTGGGAAATACCTATGGAAAGACCCTCCTGAATCAGGAAATTCAGCTTCTTTTTGAGCACGATGGCTTTAAAATCCAATATGGCGATTACCTGCTTCCAGTGGCTCCTGAAAGCTATTCCTACATTTTAGAAGCTATGACTTCCCCTTTGAATGCATCTGAATGGGAAAAATGTTTGCAAATCGCCCTTCAATTGAAACATGAAACAGATGCGGCACACAAAAAAGCTCTGAAAAAAGAGCTGATCGAGCACTGCCAAAAAGCGGCTCAAACAATCGAAAAACTGTGTCTTCTTTTTAATGGAAATCCACAGAATCATCAAAGCTTTGATCTGCTCCACGAACTTTTGGAAATGCAACATTACCGTCTAGCTCACTGGCTTGTCGCTGCCCAAGAAATTAATTACCGCAGATTCTTTAATATCAATGAACTGATTGCAATCCACATTGAAAAAGATAATGTCCTCAATGCCCATCACCGCTTGGTTTTTGAACTATTAAATGATGGAAAAGTTCAAGGCTTAAGGATCGATCACCCTGATGGTTTATATGATCCTGAGCAGTACTTTGACAAACTTCAGGCCCATAAACCAGGCCTTGTTGTAGTCGAAAAAATCCTCGATATCAATGAAACGCTTCCCGAAAAATGGAATGTGGATGGAACTGTAGGTTATGAGTTTCTCAACCTTTTAACGGGCGTGTTTATCGATAAAAAAGAGGAGTCCCATTTTAGCAAAATCTACCACGAATTTGTCGGCTACAAAATCGACTTCGATCTTTTGCTTTATGCGCGCAAAAAAGAATTTATCAGCAAACACATGAACGGGGAAACCAATACTTTGGGGCATAAATTATCCCGTATTGCGGAATCAAACCGCAATAGCCGGGACTTTAGCCAATCGGATCTCACACTGGCTCTCAAGGAGATCATGGCCTGTTTTCCCGTTTACCGCACCTACATCCGGCCAGGTACCGATCTGGATAAAAAAGATAAAGATTATATTCTTCAAGCAATTGAAACTGCACGCAAAAATCGCCCCGACATTGCCCCACCTTTTTTTAATTACCTCCACGATTTTTTTATCAAATCTCCGCAAGATCATACACCGAAAGAAATCGATTTTATTCTGAGATTCCAGCAGCAAACGGCCCCCATGATGGCAAAAGGGCTTGAAGATTCCTGTTTTTACATCTACAACCGCTTTGTCGCTCTAAATGAAGTGGGTGGCAATCCCCGTTTTTTTGGGACCACCAAAGACCAATTCCACCACAGCAATCGGGAAAAACTGCAAAAATGGCCTTTCGGTTTTCTCCCCTCTTCGACCCAAGACACCAAATGGAGCGAAGATGCAAGAATGCGGCTTTGCGTCTTAAGCGAAATCCCAGACAAATGGAGCGGGCTTTTGGCCCTGGCAAAAGAAGAGAATCAGAAATATAAGATCAAGATTCACGGCCTTTGGTTTCCAGATGTCAACACAGAATATTACCTTTATCAACTGCTTCTCGCCATTTGGCCACATGAGCCTGAAGAGGCTAAACTTCCTGGCTTTAAAGAACGTCTTTGGACAGGTTTTTTAAAAGCAATACGGGAAGCGGGCCTTTTTTCTGACTGGCGTAACCCCAATGACCATTACGAAACCGCCGCACAAAAATTCTTATTCTCTATTATGACCGAAAGTCCTTTTTTAGCTTCTTTCTTAAAGCTTCAAAAAGAACTCAATAGATACGGAAGGCAAAACTCTCTTTCGATGCTGATTCTAAAAATGGGCTCTTGCGGCATTGTGGACATCTATCAGGGCAACGAATTTTGGAACTATTGCATGATGGACCCCGACAACCGAAGACCCATCGATTTTGACGCGCTCCAACAAGCCTTAAATCAGACCACACCCCTTAAAATGCAAATCACAGCCCAAAGTCTCAAATTCAGAAAAGCCCACAAAGAGCTTTTGCTCAAAGGTGATTACATCCCCCTTGAAACAACGGGCGTTTACAAAGACAACATCGTCGCCTTTTTAAGGCAAAATGACAAAGAATGCGCCCTTTTCGCAGCTGCCCGCTTTTTCACACAACTCCCCTCTCCCCCCATCGGCAAAAATTGGCACAAAACAGAGATCCATCTGCCTAAAAACTTCTCGGCCGTTCAGCTAACCGACATTTTTACCCAAACAAAGCTCAAACTCCAAAAAAATGGGCATTCTTTCACCCTCAACGCCAGCGACTGCTTCCAGAATCACCCCTTCACCATCCTCTCCGGAACCTTTTGATTGGGTTTAAAAACTCACCTTACGCAAGCTGAGCCAAGTCTTAATCTTGATCTTAATCTTTTTTTCTTCACACATGCAGATCAAGATCATGATCAAGATTGAGAGTAGGATCGAGACTTGGCTCAACTTGCGTAAGGTTTGTTAAAAAGTCGGCATAACTCAGTTTGAGCCCCTCTTCGAGGGAAATGCGGGGTTGCCAGCCGAGGGCAGAGATGCGGGTGATGTCTGTTTTTTTGCGGGGGGTGCCATCGGGTTTGGTGAGATCGTGGGTGATTGTGCCGGGAAAGCCTACTGTTTTGGCGATGAGGCCTGAGAGCTCTCGGATTGTGACTTCGTCTTGGGAGCCGATGTTGATTTGTTCGGGGGCGTCGTAGTGTTGGAGGAGATGGAGACAAGCGCGGGCAAGATCGTCGACATATAAGAATTCGCGCAGGGCGTTTCCGGTTCCCCAAATGGAAACGGTTGTGTCTTTGTTGCATTTGGCTTCGTGGAATCTCCGGATGAGCCCTGGGATGACGTGGGAATTTTCGGGATGGTAGTTGTCTTTGGGGCCGTAAAGGTTGGTGGGCATGGCCGAAATGTAGCTTCTGCCATACTGTGTGCGGTAATATTCGCACATTTTAATACCGGCGATCTTAGCAAGGGCATAGGCTTCGTTGGTTTTTTCTAAGGGACCTGTCAGGAGGGCTTTTTCGGGGATGGGTTGGGGCGCTTCCCGCGGATAAATGCAGCTACTTCCCAAAAATAAAAGCCTTGAGATGTTTGCTTTGTGAGCCTCATGAATGAGGTTAGAAGCAATCATGAGGTTTTCATACATAAAGTCGGCAGGATAGGTCATATTGGCCCAGATTCCCCCCACTTTGGCTGCGGCAATTACGATGATGTCGGGACGATTTGCCGTCAGATAGGTGCGGACTGAGAGTTGATCGGTGTAGTCTAATTCTTGATGTGAGGGCGTTAAAAGATGGGTAAAGCCTTGGGCTTGAAAGCAGCGGACAAGGGCGCTTCCCACCATGCCACGGGCCCCTGCAACGAGGATTTTATGCTCTTTTTCTAACATAGAAGTACCGGATGAGTAAAAATAGCCCCAAAAGGATGAAGGGCACGCTGAGAACCTGTCCCATCACGATCCATCCGTTGGCATCAAAAGCTTCGTTTTGAGGCACTTTGAGATAGTCTACCAGAAATCGGAATCCAAAGACGAGAAGGAAAAAAACGCCGCTTAAAGCCCCCTTCCCCAGAGCTGTTTTCTTTGTTTTCCACAGAAAAAAGAGGACACAAAAGGTGACTAAATAAAAAAATGATTCGTAGAGCTGGACAGGATGAACCGCCACTCCCGGAAAACCATCCACTGGATGCATGAACCGGACAGCCCAAAAGACATTTGTGGGAATTCCTGTCAGCTCCTGATTGATGAAATTTCCAAAACGGATCAAAGAACCCGCAAAGGCAACAGGAATCACAAGGGCGTCCATAGCCACTAAAAAAGTAACTTTAGGTTTTTGAGCACGGGACATGTAAACAAAAATGATCAAAGCCACAAGAATTCCAAGGGCACTTCCGTGACTCGCAAGTCCCCCTTCCCACACCTTCAGAATCGCTAGAGGATGGGCCTTATAGTAGGGCCAGTCGTAGAAAAAGACGTGTCCAAGGCGCGCTCCAATAATCGCGCAGACGACAACCAAAAACGCCAAACGGTCGGTCAGTTTGCTCGCCTCTTTCTGATCTCCCAAATATTCGGTAAAAATTCTTCGAATCAAAAAGAAACTTATAAAAAATCCTAGAGCAAACAGAAACCCATACCACGTGACTGGGTGGTTAATGTAGGGAATTATGAATATATTGCGGTCGGGGTCCCAAACAAATGATGCCATAAATACCGTGCCCGTGCCCGTGCCCGTGCCCGTGCCCGTGCCCGATTTTTTCGGCCACGTTACGATCCCGGTCTCGGATATTTTTTCATTACTATGCGTAAAATAACCCCCATTATATACTTGTTCTTTTCAAAAAAATCAAGTTGGCATCATGAAATTGAACCACAAAAAACTAGTTTTATTGGCCGGCTGCGTCTGGCTAGCCATTGGAGTCTTTCTCCTCTCTCTCGGAATCCAATTTATTTTAGCCACGGTCCGAGATCCTTCTCTTTCCCTCGTCCCGAATCACTTTTCGCTCTCCCACTATTTTTCCCGCTTCACAACCGATAAATCGCAAGCCGCCTCTCTGATGATCATCTTTTGCCTCGTTGTGGGTTATTTCAAAGGGAAAATGGCCCTTGCCAAATCGGTGACTCGTCAAATCAAGCGGATCGAATCTCTTCCAAACCCAGCACATCTCAAATACCTCTACAGCAAAGGGTACTATCTTCTCATCGCACTCATGATTTCATTGGGCGTTATCATGCGTTTTCTCCCAATCACTCTCGATACGCGAGGAGCAATCGATACCATCATCGGCTCTGCGCTTATCAACGGGGCGATGCTTTACTTCCGCAATCTTTCCCGCTATAGCGAGCTGAAGAAAAAGGATAGTTGAAAATGAGCTTCTCTTCGACGTTCGTTCGGGCTCTATTTTTGATTCTGAGCATCCTTTTTATGATCTCTTTTGCTCTTGGAACAACGGCTCAACCTACTTGGTTGACCTACGCCTGGGGCTTTGGACTTGGCCTCCTCGTCTGCGTCTTCCTTTTAATGCTGGATCGCTTTTTTAAGCGATTTAATCTGCGCGCCTTCAATACGGCTGTCTTAGGGCTTTTATTTGGCTATTTAATGGCTTTGGTCCTCGTGCTGATTTTTGATGCTGTGATTGCCATTAGCAATCTTCATCCCAAGCATAACTTCGTGGAAATCGTCAAGATTCTCCTCTTCCTTTTTGGAACCTATCTTGGGGTCGTAATGACGCTGCGTGCCTCCGACGACATCTATGTGAGTATCCCCTTTGTAAAATTCAGTCCTGAAGCGCAAACCACAAAAGAGATCCTTCTCGACCTTTCAGCTTTGGGAGATGCCCGCATTCTCGATTTGGCGGCCTCAGGGCTTTTGGATAAGCGGCTGGTTCTACCAAGATTTTTGCTGAAAGAGCTCCATAGACAGGAAGGGAACGCTGATGAGACGGTCGCCTCAAAAGCCAAGCGCTCCGTTGAAGTTGTTAAAAAACTGGAGAGCCTGCCCGGTTTGCATTTGCGCTACCAAGACACAGAATTCCCAGAAGTTAAGGAGATGCCGGAAAAAGTTTTAAGACTAGCAAGACTTCTAGACGCCGACGTCTTATCCGCCGACATCAACCGGATTCAGATGGCCCAAATCGAAGGGGTCCGCGTCATCAATATCCACGCTCTTTCTAACGCCCTTAAACCTTTGACGCAGCGGGGCGAAATTTTAAAAATCAAGATCCAAAGATATGGCAAAGACGAAAGACAGGGCGTTGGCTATCTGGAAGATGGAACTATGGTTGTGGTCAATGGCGGGGGCGATTTTATTGGAAAAACAATCACTGTCACCGTTTTATCGGTTAAACACACAACATCTGGCAGGATGATCTTCTGCAATGCCGCAGAAGAGGGTGAAAAGACGTATGACGAAGAAGACTACTGATCATTTTAATGTCCAAGGTGTCGGCACAGACATCATTGAGATTGAGCGTATCAGCGAAGCCATCGCACGCCATGGTGATCGCTTCCTCGACCGTCTATTTACCGAAACGGAAAAAAAATATTGCGCCCGTTACAAAGATGCTATGCCCCATTTTGCTGGCAGATTCGCAGCGAAAGAGGCTGTCCTTAAAGCAATCGGAACAGGCCTTCATCCCGATGTGACCTGGCAAGACATCGAAGTGATCAACGACGCGCAAGGAAAACCTGAAGTTCATCTTTCGCCAAAATTAAGCAAAGCGTTATCAATAGCACATATTTTTATATCGATTAGCCACTGCAAAAGCTACGCAACCGCCACAGCAATCATTGTAGGTTAGAGAAAGGAAAACTATGAAACAGCATCACAAAATTATCATCATTGGCTCTGGACCTGCAGGTTACACAGCAGCTCTTTACACAGCGCGAGCAAATCTGGATCCCCTTTTGTACGAAGGTTTTTTCTCAGGTCCGGCAGGTGGACAGCTCATGACCACAACTGAGGTAGAGAACTACCCGGGCTTCCCCCACGGAATTACAGGCCCTGCTCTGATGGATTCGTTCAAGGAGCAATGTGAGCGCTTTGGCACAGTCCTTTTGCGTGAAGATGTCACCTCTGTGGATCTTTCTTCCCGTCCTTTTAAAGTTCAAGGCTCTAAAACACAACTCACCTGCGATGCCCTCATTATCGCAACAGGGGCCACCGCTAAACTTCTCGACATCCCAGGAGCTGGGGAAGATGGCTTTTGGCAAAAAGGGGTCACTGCGTGTGCTGTCTGTGACGGCGCGATGCCCATTTTCCGTAACAAAGAGCTTTATGTGATTGGCGGGGGCGATTCGGCAGTCGAAGAGGCTGTCTTCTTAACCAAATACGGAAGCAAGGTCTACATCGTCCATAGAAGAGATGAGCTCAGAGCTTCCAAGATCATGGCCCAAAGAGCCCTCGGCCATCCCAAAATCGAAATGGTTTGGGACAGCGTGATCACCAACGTCGAAGGGGACAAAGTGGTCCGTTCTGTCACCATCAAAAACCTCAAAACTAACGAAGAAGTCAAAAAAGAGGCCGCCGGCGTCTTTTTTGCCATTGGCCACAAACCCAACATAGACTTCCTCAACAATCAGCTTACAACCAACGAGCAGGGTTATATCCTCGTCAAACCCGGCTCCACCTACACCAGCATTGAAGGTGTCTTTGCGGCCGGCGATGTCCAAGATCCCGTCTACCGTCAAGCGATCACCTCCGCCGGCAGCGGCTGCATGGCCGCCATCGACGCCGAGCGCTGGCTTTCCGACCACGGCATCCACTAATAGCTAGGACTTTTAGACGAAATATAATCAAACACAAAGACACAAAGACAGTACAAAATTGTAGCGCCCTTCATTTTTTAATTTTTCTATTTCTTTGTGTCTTTGTGTCTTCGTGTTTAATTCAAAGGATAGAACATGAGTATTCAACCCACTAACAATCAAACAGCTGTATCGCACGTTGGCCAATCGGAACCAAATCAACCTATCGATCAGGTGAGTGAAACGGCAATCGCATGCCTAGACCTTCCTGTTCAGACAAGGAAGATGGGATCTTATGAATTTGAAGTCATGGAAATTCCTAACGAATGTCTTGTGATGGTTTTAGTCTATTTAGAAGATGAAACGTTGTTAAATCTGAGGTTTGTCAGCACAACGTGGGAAAATGGGGCAATTACTGCATTGAATGAAAAAAAGTTTGGAAAGCTTAAGGCTTTTATTCAAATTTTCTTCCCTTTCTTTCAAAACCGGACTTCTCTTTTTAAAATGGATAAGAATCATCTTTTTTCTTTGCCCAATTTGATGGCTACAGAACAGTATATTTCCAAAGCTGTCTGTCAATTTGAACTCGAACATTATCGGTTATTTTCCAAAGAAGCCTCTTTTTGTCAGGAACAAAATAAAAAAATACCGAAAATTCATCAGGCGCTCATCAAACTTAAAACAGATGAAACAGATGGATTGCCCTCCGAAAAAATTCTGAAGCTGTGCGCTTCCGCTTTTGCTGGCAAACTTTCCGCGCATGTCTTGACATATGGTGAGGAAATCGAAGGTGTGACTCAAAAACTCAATTTAAAATACGCCGATGATAAAGATGAGCTCACTACACAAATCGAAAAGCTGCGCGCTGCTAAAATTGAAAAATTAAAGGTTCAGCTGGACACACTTGTTCAAATCGGCGAATTTTCAAAAGCCATTGATATTGTAGAAATCGTCGCAAAAAATGTGGCAACACAAACATTTCTTTTGGATTTCATCAAAGCTGTTTTTTACAAAATTTTCAGCAAAAAATTCTCTCAAGATCGAGTGGATTTGGAAAAAAATAGATTGATGGAAAGATTATTTGCTACTGCGCCATTGGCTGAAACAATGGATCAATATGTGAAAATAGGAGTTCCTATCAGAGATTTGCGCATACACCTCTACAACAGTTATTTAATGTTTTCCAAGACTACGGAGCCCTTGCTTAAAGTCCTTTCATTGATTGACGATCTGATGAAACGCTATGAAGAAGCTGCTTTTTTCCAAAGATCTCCGGAACAATCTGATTATTATGTGAATTGTTTTTCCGTTTTTTTAGATAAACAACATGGATGTGACCTTTCAAATGCAGAAATTCGTTGGGGACTTTATGAAAAACTTCCCAACCCTGTAGCCCGTTTATGTTTTTTAATGTCTTTGAGTTGTAGATCTTCTGATACGGATCACTCTGAACTTTTTAATACAATCTTGGCCTATCAATCAGAGATCGTTCCTGAGCTAGAGATTGAAAAAAGTTTAGATGTTGCGCTTTGCATAGATTTATTACGCGCTATAGCCGGAACAGAAACCCTGCATTTGCCGAGCATTTATCAAGTTCTTGAACGCATTTCATTTTATAAGTATCAACCGAATATGATAGTTACAATCCCAATCCATGATTTAGAAAAAATCCTCGCCGCTCTAGAACCCAATGAAAAGATCGACTTCGCTCTTCAAACGATCAAGGATACACTCCACACAATAAGGATGCTTGGTGCCGCCGCCGAGCAGGATGAGGAAGGTGCCGATGAGGATGCATTCCTTTAAAAATAGCCATTGCAAGAGAGCGGTGAGGCTCATTTAATTTGAATCCAAAAAAAGATATTTCAAATACACAACAAAATCTTTATTGAAAATTAAAATATTGCATTTTAGACTGCTCAAAATTCTCAAAGGATGAGACATGAGTATTCGAAAAGTCAACGAACCACCTTTAGTTTCGGCCACAATTGGGCAATTCCAGAAAAATCAAGCGGCAACAATGATGACGGATGCTGCCATTGCGTCTCTTGACATCTCAGCCTTCGTTAGCAAACTTTCGGCCTATATTCTGAGCTATCCCAATGAAAGAAACTTCACACTTTTTGCAAAATTTAAAGCTCAATTTGAAACCCTTTTCGAACTCGGCGAATTTGAGAAAGCCATTGAGGTTGTAGAGAAAATAGCAAGCCAGGACCCTCCACACACACTTCTTTTAGATTGTATCATACTGATTTTTAATACTATTTGGCCGCAATTACTGGATAGCCATCCAGATGATTTGGAAAATAAGTGGATGCCAAGACTACTTGCAAGCACTCCTCTTGCTAAAACGGAAAGTCAGTATGAAACAATTGGGCGCCCAATCAAGGAACTGCGCATAAGATTCTACTCTGATTGCTTAATGTCTTCCCAGGATATAGAAACCGTATACAACGTCCTTTCACAAATTGAGCACTTGATGAAGCTCTACGAAGAAGCTGATTTTTTTAAAAAATATGAGGAAGAAAGCTGTTATTATTCGTGGTGCTTTTCGTTTCTATTCAATCCAAGCTATTACAATTTCGGCATGTCTGACGAAGAAACTCTTTGGGGACTTTATGAAAAACTGCCCACTGATAACGCCCGTTTAAACTTTTTAAGCGCTTTAAGGGATTCCTATTTAGATCAAAGTGAAGAAAGCCTTGATGATAGCGGTGACTGTATAGACAAGATGTTTTGATGCATCAAGAAGAAACAGGATATACAAGATCGCACAGCAGCAGGACAAGCACGATAAGAAAAATTATCTCAATGAGAGCATGATATGAAGGATATGCTTGATATGCATGATAGAAAGTAAAAAATTATTTTTTTTATCATGCTTATCAAGCATATCTTACATACTCACCTTACGCAAAAAATCCCCCTGCGAGAGAAAAAAGAGATGGTAAGATACAAAGATTACGACGAAGCCCAACTCTAGTTGAGTTGGGTGAGGAGTAATCTGCAGTAGATTGCCGTCTATTTTTTTTCTCGCAGGGGGATTTTTTGCGTAAGGTGAGTTACATATCAGGCTCTTTTAGCTTTTACCTAACGTGATTTTTTTATTATCCTTCCCATCCTGCAGCGAAGCGATCCTGTGTATCCTGTTTCTCTCCCCTAGGCAGAGGCAGACACAAGGTGCGTGTGCTTTTCGAGCTGGAGGGTGAAAGTGGTTTCGTTGGTGAGGGTTTCGGGGCCGAAGTATTGGATGGGGCCCGGGAAGCGATAATTGTCGTTGAGGGCCCACTCTTTGCGGTGGGAGGCAAAGAATTTGAAGGGTTCATCGTTTAAGTCGACATGCGCTTTTTGGATGACAGGCTTTTTCTTGCCCGCCCGCTCTTCAACATGCATCATCGCAGCGAGTGGAGAGCCTTGAGGTTCCCATTGTGTCGGATGTTCGGTGAGTTTTTGGACTGTGGCGAGATAACCTGTTTTCCCTTGAGAGATGAGGAGAGCCGCTGTCATACCGAGAGCGTATGTGTAGTTGGCATCGAAGTTTGAAGGATAGCCACATCTTCCCTCGTAGCCTAAGAAGTGGGCAAGGGGGGAAAACTTCCCTTTAAAATCGGTCCTTTCTTTGAGCCTTTTTTTCACAGCGTGGATGAGAAGCTGCTCGGTTGCAATTTGGGAGACCTGAACATTTCCGTGAGGGTCACGCTCAAGAAGGAGCTGCTCTCGAATCTCTTTGGGGAGAAAATTGAAGGTTTCGGCTGCACTTCTGGAAAGACTTTCATTGGTCCCCTTATTGATTTCCTGAATCAGCTGGTTCATTTCGGGAATGAATTCGATCAAACCCTCCGGAATCAAGATCACACCGTAATTTTTTCCTTCCTCAGCTCTTTGAACAATCACGTCACAGATCCTGTCGGTGATTTGTCTCAGGGTCATGTTTTGGGAAGCGCACTCTTCACCAATAATTGTGACATTCGGACGCGTTTGAAGGGCACATTCAAGAGCAATATGGGAGGCAGATCTGCCCATCAGTTTGATAAAATGGGTATATTTTTTGGAAGACAACGCATCTCGGCAAATGTTGCCAATCATCTCCGAATAGATTTTGCAGGCTGTATCAAACCCAAAAGAGGCTTCCACGAAGGCATTTTTCAAGTCCCCGTCGATTGTTTTCGGAACTCCAATCACTTTTGTTTTACAAGGCTTGCTCAAAAAATATTCAGCCAAAATAGCCGCATTGGTGTTGGAATCATCCCCGCCAATGATCACAAGGCCATCGAGATTGAGTTGCGTGCAGGTTTGAAGAGCCGATTCCAGCTGCTCTGGTGTTTCGATTTTGGTCCGCGAGAGCCCAGACGCTCAGTCCAAAGCGGTCG
>CAZPPS010000034.1:0-28281 GCA_964588495.1 uncultured bacterium
CGGGAGCGACGGGTCCAACAGGCCCATCGGGAGCTACAGGATTTACAGGAGCGACAGGTAGAACAGGAGCCACAGGCCCATCGGGAGCTACAGGATTTACAGGAGCGACGGGTGCTACTGGTCCAACAGGCCCATCGGGAGCCACAGGTTTTACGGGAGCAACAGGCGCTACGGGTGCTACGGGAGCTACCGGTTTTACAGGTGCTACAGGTGCGACAGGATTCACAGGTTCGACCGGTAGAACGGGAGCGACAGGTCCAACAGGTCCATGCTGCCCCGGAGCGACAGGCGCTACAGGTCCAACAGGACCATCGGGAGCTACCGGTTTTACAGGTGCTACAGGTGCGACAGGATTCACAGGTTCGACCGGTAGAACGGGAGCGACAGGTCCAACAGGTCCATGCTGCCCCGGAGCGACAGGCGCTACAGGTCCAACAGGACCATCGGGAGCTACCGGATTTACAGGAGCGACAGGTGCTTCTGGTGCGACAGGTAGAACGGGTGCAACTGGAGCAACAGGGCCAACAGGTCCGTGCTGCCCAGGAGCGACGGGAGCGATGGGTCCTACAGGACCATCTGGTGCTACAGGTTTTACAGGAGCAACAGGTAGAACAGGAGCCACGGGTCCATCAGGGCCAAGCGGAGCAACTGGAGCTACAGGAGCGACAGGCAGAACGGGCGCGACAGGACCAACGGGTCCGTGCTGTCCAGGACCAACGGGTGCTACCGGAGCGACGGGTAGAACAGGAGCTACTGGTGTGACAGGTAGAACAGGAGCGACAGGTCCGACAGGTCCGTGCTGTCCAGGACCAACGGGTGCTACCGGAGCGACGGGTAGAACAGGAGCTACTGGTGTGACAGGTAGAACAGGAGCGACAGGTCCGACAGGTCCATGTTGTCCAGGGCCGACTGGCCCTACAGGTCCAAGGGGAGCTACAGGGGCTACTGGTGCAACGGGTAGAACAGGAGCTACTGGTCCGAAAGGGAAGCTTGGAGGGCAGGACAGTTACTGGACTACTAACCAAACATCTTGGAACGGGACAGCAGACGGGCCGCCGCCGACGGGCAAGCCGCCAGCTCGCAAAGGAATTGGATTTGCATTCCCGCAGCCAGCAGATCCGGATAACACAAATACGTATAATATTACAGCAGCTCCTTTAGCGGACTCCGTTCCAGATCCTGACACTATCTTTACGGTAGTTAATGAAGGAGTCTATTTTGTTCTTTATGAAATATTGAATTCGAACTCTTCAGGTACGTCTCCATGGTACTGCCTCGCTAAAGGCCCTGGTTTTATTGCAGACTCTAGTGATAGAATCGCCCAATCTACGATTCCACAGGGAAGCGTCACTAATGATTTTATATGCAACGGCTTCATTACGTTCCTTAGTGCGGGGACTCAATTCAAACTAACAGGGAGTAATCCAAATATAAACCAGCCTCCTACTCAGACTGATAAAAAAATCATAATGGCTCAGATTGTGTTTATAAAACTTGATTAAAGGATTTAAGATGAATAAAAAGATAATACTCTTAGGAATATATTTTTTACTAAGTGGGTCAGCATTTGCAATGAATGCATACAATCCTGCAGTTAAAATTACCCCATCGGGGAATGTTGTAGAAGCATACCGGGTCACAACAGATGCTTACCAACAGATTATCGTTGGGGCAGTAGGCCTGTTTGGTTCATCGCCAAATACTTGGATACAAACAAATTTGTCTGCAAACATCGCAGGCAATATGAATTTGCCGACGCTTTTTTCTAACGTTAATGGTGATGTAGTCATATTATCCGATTATCTGGATGTTGCTGTAAGTCCTCCAATTAAACGGGTTGTAGCAGCGGTATTGCCGCGTGATGCAACAATCTGGAACGTGCAAATCATTTCGGGTAATCAAAATGCTCAAAATTCGGATGAAGTCGCCTCAATCGATGAATCAGGGAACATCATCGTGAGTTGGACATATAATGATAGTGTCAATTCTGCGCCAAGAATTGGAGGGGCAACAACAACGCTTAGCACCTTGGTTTGGTCAGCTCCATTCACGGTTTCCCAATAATGGTATCTATACGAGGGGTTCGTTTGTGAACCTCTTGTCTTAACTCACTTTTTCTCGAATGGGGATGATTTTAGGTTCGGTGCAGCGGAAGCTTAATTTGGGCTGGCATAGTCCTGACTACTTGTCTACCCACTCGTCGGGGATGAACTTGCGGCCTTCGATGGCTTCGATCCGCTTTTCGAGGGGGGGGTGTGTGGCGAAGAGGGAGGACCAGAAGGAGTGATTGTCGAAGTAGAGGTGGGCGTAGGCCATCCCTTTTGAGGGCATGTCGTTGACATCTTTATATTTCATGATTTTGCGTAGTGCATTGGCAATGCCTGCAGGATTGCGGGTGAACTGTACGGCGCAGGCATCGGCAAGATACTCCCTTTGTCTGGAGACCATGGAGCGCAAAATAGCTCCTGCAAACCACGTAATCGCCCCTGCGATGATGAAAATGAGAGCAATTAGGGCAATCGGACTTCCGCCCCCTTCCCCATCCCGTCTTCGGAACAGAACAGAGCCTTGAAGAAGGCGAATCCCGAGGTAAAAAATAATCACAAGACCCATGACCATAGCAGCAAGGCGCATGCTGATTTTCATATCGGCGTTGTAGACATGCCCAAATTCATGGGCAATTACCCCTTGCAGCTCATCGCGATTGAGAAGATAAAGAGCGCCTCGTGTGACAGTAATCGCCGCATTATCAGGACGCATGCCCGCCGCAAAAGCATTGATTTGCTTAGATTCAATGATATAGACGGGTGGCATCGGCTGGCCGCTTGCCACCGCCATCTCTTCAACAATATTGAGAAGCTGCCTTTCCTCAAAATTTCTAGTCTCTGGCTCTACACGGACGCCGCCCAGGGCTTCCGCTACAAAACTACCTCCTTGAGCGCTATAGGCAAGATAATAAAACCCAGCTACCAGAAAGGTGATCGCCAGGAAAACTACCCCTAAAAAAGGCATATTGGGAGCATAACCTTCGACGGCTAAATACCTGACGAGAAATTCAATCCCAATAGCAATTGCCAGCGTCAAGAAAACAAAGACGAAAATATAGAGCGTGGTTCTCCCACGCGCTTTTCTTTGTGCTTCCCAAAAATTCATCATCAATCCAGATTAAAGGCCCTTTTAGAGACCATTTTAAAGACTATTTAGAACTGCACTTTCACAGCTTTTTTAGCTTCAGGCTCTTCGATGGTATACAAATCAGCAGCATGGTGTCCAAACATGGTAGCCACCATATTTGTCGGGAAAGTTTGCTGCGCTGTGTTGTAGTTCATCGCCGTATCGTTATACGATTGCCTTGAAAATGCGATCTTATTTTCTGTCGAAGCCAGCTCCTCTTGAAGCCTTTGCATATTTTCTGTGGCGCGCAACTGAGGATACGCTTCTGCCAAAGCAAAAATGCTTCCCAAAGCTCCTCGTAAAGTCTTTTCTGCGCCAATCAGATTTTGAAGGGACGCACCTTCGCCTGTAGGGCCGCCCTGTTTTTCTAACGTCTCTCTTGCAGCAGCCGCCTGATTTCTAGCTTCAATCACTTGGCGCAGCGTTGCTTGTTCGTACGACATATACCCTTTCACAGTTTCCACCAGGTTGGGGATAAGGTCATAGCGTCTCTGCAGTTGCACATCAATTTGACTCCAAGCATTTTTAACTTGGTTGCGTAAAGTGATGAGGCGGTTGTACATGCCAACTAGCCATGCAATAATAATGACGCCAATAATGATTGCGATAATAAGCAAAGTCATTTAGTACCGTCCATTGTTTATTCAAGATTTTCTTTCATACTAACACGTTGGAGTCACGTAATAAAGTAATAAAAATTATTTTACACAATTGCTGTCAGGCAAGGGACTTAGTAAAGGATCTGTTCAAGGTAAGGCTGGATATTGCGAGCACTATCTGAGGGCATCCTCTCAAGGACACGACGTGCCATTTCAAACTTAAGGGTGCCATAGTGAGTTAGGAATCTGTTTATCTGCTGCGCTGTTTGCTCTGAGGCAAAGCGAGGGCCGAACTGCAAATTGTTATAGTAGATAACGTTGATTTGTTGGATTGCCTCATCCAAGGCTTCATCTCTAAGACTGTCCGTTACGGCAGCATCAGAGCCCACTTCCATGTCCATTTGCGGCTTTTTAGGTGTTTCACAGCCTAACTTGGTTGCCATCTGAATAAACGCAGTCTCAATTGTCGCAATCAAATCTCGATCTTTAATCACATCCAATTGCTGCTCGGAAAAATAGCTCAGAAAAAGGGGGGTTAAAGTGTCTCCCATCGCCTCTTTGATCAGCGGATATTTTGTCCAAACCTCAGAGTCTTTTTCAGGCAAATTGTGGGCGATGCACTCTAAAAAAGTGATTTTGTCGTCGATTTTCACTTGGACGAGCATTTCACGCATCATCTTCCAGCAGTCCATCAAAGGGTTTATGTCTTCAAAATGCTCAATTGCACGGATCGACACTATCTTGAGAGCATGCATATTCGCAAAACCAGCCACAATTTTGTTGAGCTTCTCAATTTCTTTTCGAAAATAATCGAAAATTTGATCTAGATCTCCGGGGCTAAATTTTACTTCTTTTTGTTGAAAAAGCTCCAGAATGTCAAAAGATAGGGAGCTCTGAAAAAGTTGGATGTAGGTGTTCAGAATGCCCGTGGGAGTTGGCGGAGAAAAGTGAACTTTCAGGGAAGCTATTAAATGATTTTGAATCTGCACGATTTGTTTGCGGGGCTCATCTGCAAAGCAGGGTTTGGTTCCAATCGACTTGACAAGGTCTTGCAACTTTTCGAACAGCTGCAGATAGTCAGCATAAAACGTTCCTTCGAAAGTTGTGAAAATCTGACAACATTTCTCGAGCTTGTCCAGATCTTTTCCCACAAGTTTAGGTTCTGCGGCGACTTCCAAAAGCATGTTCCAGGGACTTATCAGCGCATTTAAAGGCTCACAAAACTCTTCAGAATCAATTTTAGAAGGGGCGAGAGTAGCATTAAACTGAGAGATGCGATTTTTACAGAATTCAAGGATGCCCTCGATTTGGGAAGGATGCGCAACCTGTCCGAAATACCCTTTGAGAGTGGTAATAAAGCTTTGCTTGTATATTTCGCAATGTTTCGGGTTCAATGCCGTGAGAGGTAGCTTTAAAGGCTCAATTTTTTCCTTGAGTTCATCCAAAAAAGGATTTCCCTGCGGTTTCACCAAAGAATATTCTGTTGGATTGTAAAAGCCTGGGAGACGGAATTCCAGATCTCTTCTTTCAATCAAACTCCTAAGAGGAGCATAGCTATAGAGGTCCAGCTTTGTCCGGCGCAAAACTTCCTCTGCAACAGTTTTTTTTTCTGTCAAAGTCTTAAGGGGAGCCTCACAATACGGTTCCGGCGTTGTCTCAGCCACAACTTCCCCTGCAGCTATTTCTTCTTTTTTTTCTTTGATCAGCGTGACAAGGGCTAAGCTTACAATTCCGAGCGCTGCTAAAGATAAGGCTGTAAAGGCTAAATTCCCAATGTGTTCATGTAATAAGCCTATGGCAACCATCGATCCAATAATGAGAATAATGCCAAGAGCCACAAGGGCTATTTTGGCAGCAGGCCATTCAAAATCAGCTCCGACAAAGGGGCAGCCGTTTGAATGGGTTTCATTAATAGGTGTCATAACCTCTCAATTAAGAAAAAGATTCGAGTTCCTGGGGATTGAGCTCCCGAAACTGTCCAGGAGCCAAGGCGCCGAGTGAAATGGGCCCTACACGTATCCTCACAAGCTCTCTCACTGTCAACTGAGCATTTGCGAGCATAAGGCGCACCTCATGTTTTTTGCCTTCCATGACGACGATTTTTAAAGTTCCCCGTCTTACCTTTGTGACACTCACAGGCTTGACGTGGCTTCCTTGCAAAAACAGCCCTTCCGAAATGATTTTTAAGTGCTCAATGGTGATTTCCTGATCCGTTCTTGCAAGATACTCTTTGGTGACATTAAAAGAGGGATGAATGACCCGGTTGGCAAAGGGGCCATCGTTCGTGACGATGATCAGACCACTTGTTTCATAATCGAGTCTGCCTGCTGTAAAAAGGCGGTAGGGGAGATGGGAGAAAAGATCCAAAACCCTTTTGGCTCCGAGCCTTTTTTCAACGGTTGTGCAGATGTAACCTGCCGGTTTGTGGAGAAGGTAATAGACTTTTTTCTCTTCGCCGTGGAGCTTTTTGCCGTTAACTGATATTTCACACGTTTCCAGATCCACAAGAGTTTGGGGGACGCACGTGATTTGCCCGTTCACAGCTACTTTGCCAGCAAAGATCAACTCTTCGCAGGCTCTTCTTGAGGCAACCCCTGAGGCTGCCAATACTTTACTCAATCGTTTTTTCATAAATTAGAACAATTTTAAATGAGAATTATTAATTTTGTCGATATAATAAAAAGGTATGACACGTTTAATTTTGTTAAGACACGGCCAGTCTGAGTGGAATAAAAAAAATTTATTTACAGGCTGGATTGACATTCCGCTCAGTACAGAGGGGATTGAAGAGGCTTTTGCGGCTGGCAGGGCTATCCAAAACGAACCGATCGATCTCATTTACTGCTCAAGCCTTATCCGGGGAATTATGACAGCGATGCTTGTGATGTCGATTCACCATTCAAAAAAAGTCCCTGTCATTCTCCATGAAGGCGAAGGAAAAATGTCCGAATGGTCTGTGTGCTACGACGAGGAAACCAAACAAACTTTAATTCCCGTGAGGTGCGCCTCTGAGCTTAATGAGAGAATGTATGGAAAATTGCAGGGGAAAAATAAACAAAAAATTTTAGATCAATACGGACCTGATCAATTCAAATTGTGGCGCAGAAGCTTTAGGACCGCTCCTCCAGAGGGAGAGAGCCTCCAAATGACAGCAGAGAGAACCCTTCCCTATTTTGAGCAAGAAATTGTCCCCAAAATTCAACAAGGCAAAAATGTCCTCATTTCAGCGCACGGCAACTCTTTGCGCTCGATTGTGATGAAACTCGATGGCTTATCTGAAGAAGAAATTGCGGGCTTTGAAATTGAGACAGGAAAGCCTATAATTTATGAGTTCAAAGATTTTAACTTTCATAAAATTAAGAGTGGGTAGTCCATGAAATAATTCTCTCGCGTTTTGACCGCGTCAAAGTTCTCGGGGTTAAACGATTGTAACTTGGGCTGTATTAGTCCAATACTGCCCAAGTTACAATCGTTTAACCGTGAGACTTTCGCTTGGGTCAAAACACGAGATAATTTTTTAATGGACTACTGTGATGGAATTTCTCCGATTTGATCATCAGATGGGTGGCTCGATTGCTCCCCTACAAGAAAGGGCCATGAAAGAGGCCTATCTTATTCTGTATAACTATGCAGGAGCCCAGAAAGAGGATCATTTTATTTTCACATCCTCGGGGGCAGAAGCTGTCAATCACGCCATTTTTTCTGCCTGGCTCGATATTACCCGCAAAACAGGCAAGAACCATTTTTTATGCGGCGCTTTAGATGAGGCTCCTGCTATTCTGTCGATGAGCCGCCTGCATCAGCTGGGATGCGTATTTCAAAAAGTCCCTTCTAACACTTCCGGGTATCTGGATTTGACGGCAATTGCTGAGATGATCACGCCACGGACTGCCATGCTTTCCTTAAGCTGGGCAAATGGCTTAACAGGTGTTGTGCAGCCTCTTCATGGAATTGCCGATCTTTGCCGCGATAGGGGCATTTTATTCCATCTCGATGCAACACACGTTTTAGGGAAAGGGGAGTTTAGTTTTAAAGACACGGGAGCCGATATTTTAACTTTCGGCTCTGAAGTTGCCGGAACTGGAGGCCTATTTTTCAGGCAAGGAGCAGAAATCAGCCCCTTTATTTTGGGAGGCAAAAACCAGGCAAACATGCGTGGAGGCTTTTTTGCCCCTTCCGCTTTAATTGAGTGCGCTAAATGGGCAAAAGAGAAAATGGCCTGTACAGACCACTATTGCATTGAAATTGCCCGCCTGCGCCTTCTTTTTGAAGAAAAAATTTCCTCTCAAACCAACGCTGAGGTCCTTTTCTTTGATCAGGAACGGATCGCTGATACAACGAGTCTGGCATTTCCAGGAATTGCAAGCGAGGCCTTAGCTTACGTCCTTGCTCAAAAAGGGCTGAAAGCCAGCTTTGGGGGGGACCAGCTGCAACATTTTGTCCATATCCTCAAGGCTTGTGGAATCGACGAACCTGTATGCCACACAGCTTTGAGTTTTGCCTTCTCGCATACAACAACAGAAGAAGAAATAGAAAAAGGGGCTGACATCATTATCAAAACAGTCCAAGAAATGCAAAAATATTCAGAATATCTCATAATATGACATACGAAGATTTAGTCGAGACCCCACTTTGGGGCAGATTCAGCAAAAAAATGGGGGAAAAAATCGTCTCTCCCCGCAATGCTGGCCATTTTAGTCCTGATGAGGAGCGGCAGATGCGCGTTGTAGAAGGGCGTGTAGGACAAATCTCTGAGGCAAAAGTGATCGCCCTTTATTGGCTCGTTGACGAGACCGACGGCATCGTCGTGGATGCCAAATTTCAGGTTTTTGGCTCCTCTGCCTTGATTGCCCTCGCAGATGCGGTCTGTGAGCTGATCGTCGGCAAAAACTATGATCAGGCAAAGCGTATCGGAGCTGAGCTTATAGACAAAAAACTGCGCGACAAGCCCGAAATTGCAGCCGTCCCTGAGGAGTGTGCAGCTCTCATTAACCTTGTCATAGAAGCCGTGGATGTTGCCGCCGAAAAATGTCTGGATATTCCTCTGTCTACAACCTATGTCTCACCTGTCCCCCAAACAGAAGGGGGCATTGGCTATCCTGGTTGGCTCTCTCTGTCTCACGAAAAAAAACTGGCCGTCATCGAAGAGATTTTGAACGTCGAAGTGCGTCCCTACGTCGAGCTCGATGAGGGGGGGATCGAAGTGCAAGAGCTCATCAACAACAAAGAGCTCATCATCGCCTACAAAGGAGCCTGCACTTCCTGCTTCTCAGCTATCGGAGCGACCCTTTCTACCATCCAGCAAATCATGCAAACTAAGGTTCATCCCGATCTTGTGGTCGTCCCCAATATGGACGAACTCACCTTCTAATCCCGTGCCTGTGCCCGTGCTCTTGCCTGATACTAAGATTTTCGCTCACGCACCACTCAAGGTCCGAAAATCTCTCTCAAATACCCCAAACCCCTCTGCCAGAAAAATCCCCAAATCTTCCACAAAATAGTCCTTCAACCTTCCCAAAACTTCCTTTACATCATAATCTCTCCCAGTTTCCACACACATAGAGGTTGCAGGCTGGCCAATTCCACCCAAAATCTTCTCACTCATGTTCACATTCAACCCAATTCCAAGAGTTATCCCCAAACAGTCTCCAAAGTTCTCCGTTTCGCACAAAATGCCGGCAATTTTTTTCCCATTCACAAGCAAGTCATTCGGCCATTTGAGATGACAGCTCACTCCATAATCGCGTAACATTTTAGCTGCCGATATCCCCAAAAGGTGCGTAAGTTCCAAAGCGTGACAAGGCGTTTTTACATAAAAACCAAAGGTGGCATAGATATTTTCCCTCTCTGGGGATAGCCAGCTTCTTCCATATTGACCGCGCGCTGCACTTTGCGCATCGGCTGACACAAGCAAAAGAGAACCTTCCGGTAGATTTTTGAGATGGGACTTCACCCAATCGTTTGTGGAGGTGATAGTCTCAAAGTGGTGATAGATAATTTCCATACGAAAGATTATACTGCGCACTAAATAAATGTGGAACCACCGTACCCTCTTCCGAATCGATTGGCGTATCATTCCGCTCATATTTGCCCTCATGGCAATTAGCCTGCTTGTGATCGCCGCCACTGACCCCGCCTGCCACCATGGCTTTCAGGCCAGTTTTTTTACGCCCAAAGTCCAAAAGCAAATTCAACGTTTTATTTTAGGTTGGGGAGTCTTTATCCTCTTTGCCTTTATCGACTATAACAAGCTCCGCGAATGGGCTTGGATCCTTTATATTTTGATGGTTTTAAGTCTTTTGGGACTATTTTTTGTCCCGGCGATTCAAAGTGTCCACCGCTGGTACCGCATCCCTTTGATCGGGGCCAGTTTTCAGCCCTCCGAGTGTGCAAAGCTCATTGTGGTGATCTCCTTAAGCTGGTTTTTGGAAAGAAACCGGAGCCAAGCCTCCTCTTTCAATATTGCGTGCCTTTCTTGTCTGATTGTGGGGATTCCGTTTCTTTTGATCTTGAAACAGCCCGATCTGGGGACTGCCCTTGTCCTGTGTCCTGTGACCCTTGTGATGTTTTATCTCGGCGATATGCATCGAGGGATGATTCGGCTGATGATCTTTTTTGGCCTTTTGGCTCTCACCTTTATCCTCCTCATTTTCCTCGGAGTCATTTCCTACGATCAGATGCACCCTTATGCCACCAAGGTTTTAAAAGAGTACCAATACGAGAGGCTTAATCCTGATAATCATCACCAATGGGCCTCTACAACTGCCATTGGAGTGGGAGGCATTCTGGGCAGTGGCTGGCGCTGCAGCGAATTTACGGGAAGGGGATGGCTCCCTTATGGCTACACCGATTCAGTTTTTCCGGCATTTGGAGAAGAATTTGGGATGGTGGGCTTGCTTGGGATTCTCATCCTCTTTTATTCCCTCATTTATTGTGGTTTTCAGGTCACAGCCGTTGCCAAAGACCATTTTGGGCGCATGCTCTCTGCGGGAGTCACGGTCTATATTGCGATGCATATCATCGTCAACATAGGGATGATGTGTGGACTTCTACCCGTCACAGGAGTTCCTCTCATTCTGATCTCTTATGGAGGCTCTTCCGTCTTTGTGACAATGGCCGCCCTTGGTATCCTACAAAGTATCTATAGTCGAAGGTTTATGTTCTAATGATGAATCATGCATTTATTTTTACAGCTGGAGTTTGGAAAGGGAGCGGAAGCATCTCTTTCAGCATGGCAGATGATATTTTAGAGTTTACAACCCTTTGGACAGTCCTTCCAAGTGAGGATGGGAACTTTTATTTCAGCCAGGAAATTGCGATCCAAGGGCTCTCAGAAACTATGAGGAATCAATTTACGCTACGTCCTCTCAATAACGAGTCCTTTGATATTGTTTTGGAAAATCAGATCATCGGAAAAGTGATGGGCTCAGGGCTGATTTCAGATGAGACAATTGCGTGGGAATTTAGACGCAAAGACCAGGAATTTGAAGGCTACGAGATTTATGAGCTTCAAGAGGATGGCTCTTACAAGATGAAGGCCGAATTTACCGCAGGGGCAGGTCTTCGTACATACGTATCGGGGCAGATTTTTCCCAATTAGAAAGCGTTAGACTAAGTCGCCGCACTTCAAAGGGCTTCATCGAAGTCTAAGAGGAGATCCCCGTCTACTTCTTCTTCCTTCGCTTTCGAAGCTTGGCACTTATCGACAATAAGACCGACGGTTCCGCAGAGAACAAAACCTGCGCCGAATGAGGTTGTGAATATCGTTAGGGTTAAGAGGTCAGAACCCACTTTTGCGGCAAAAGCCAGGGCGGCAGATTTGATGTTGAGCATGACGCTAGAGTTGCAGGCAGCCGGTGTAAAGTGGGCCATGAGTCCCAACGCACCAAAGACGAGAAGAATCACTCCAACAACTACGGCAGCTGTTGCAAAAGTTTTTTTTGTCAGGCACTGTGAGACTTTTTTTCCACAACAGCCTGAAGATTTTTCCTTTTCTGAACTAGAGTAATCCTCCAGGTCATGGAAATCATTTATCGAATTTTTTTTACTTGTGCCGCAACATGACATAAAAAACCGCTTTTTTTGAAGAAAGTATAAAAGGCTTTAGACTAAGAGGCAATTGCAAAACTCATTTGCACTGCAAAATCACCCTTTTGAGGCCATTTGCATCCATTCTCCTCGGCCGGCCCGCTTGGGGCCGACCTCGTCAAATGGAACGTGGCAGTTTACTGCCACTTGCAACTGGCCTCAAAATCATCGATTTTTCAGGGCAAAGCAGTTTTGCGAGCCGCCTCTAAAAAACGAGCAAAAATTAACTAACCTGAGTTTTGGGTTGTTTTCCTCGTAATCAGCGGAGTTTTCTGAGCCAATCTTGCGATTTTTTGCGAAGATCATAGTCGAAGACGCTATTTTCGAGCAAAAAAGCGCAAGAGGGGCCAGAAAAGTCCCTGAGGACGAGGGAATAAAACCCAAAACTCAGGTTAACTAAGCTGGAATTTCTTGCGGAGCTCGTCATACTTGCCGCTGGAACGCGCATGGTTCAAGCCTGAATTAAAATGTTTAATAAGCGATTGGTTTTTTCCTTTTTGGGTCACAAGTCGCAGCCCTTTGTTATTCAAAGGGGCAGAGGCGATTTTAAGATGGCCTGGGTAGACATGAGAGACCAGGGCTTGAGCATCCAAAACAGGCATTAAGACAGCATCGATTGTCCCATCTTTGAGCTCTTCCAACACTTTTGGCTTTTGCTGATAGAGTTTGATCACAATGCTGGGGTATTTCTGTACCAAAAGGACAGATTCGTCATATTGATTGACCGAGACAATTTTCCCTTCCAGATCTTCGAGAGAAGTGGCTTCAGAATTTTCTGGAACAACCAGAACAGGTCCCAGAAGCAAAAATGGTTCTGAAAAGGAATATTTTTCCTGGGCGATAAGATTTGGGGAGAGCGCCGTAAAAATGCCTGCCACCTCCCCTGCATCTAAGGCGTTAAAAAGCTGTCCCCATTCGAAATTGATGAGTTGCAAAGGAACATCTTCTGTCGTGGCAATTTCATCAACCAAGGCATTTGTGAAGCCATTGAGATTGGGGATAAGCAGCTCGATCTGGACGGGAAACCATGTTGGATCCCGCCCAATGGACCAGGAACCGTAATGGGCAGTTTTCTTGCCACACCCAGGAAGAGCCAGTAGGAGAATGATGAGTAAGATCCTTTTCATGACTGCAGGTTATACGAAGTGCAATTTGAATAAAATACTTGTTCTTTTTTCAATCTCATTTTTTCAAAATTAGAAGACAAGAAAGTGTGATCAGGGCAAACTCGATTGCCTATGAATAAGATTGCCTATCTAATTGTCAATTTTGGGGGGCCGCGGACCCTACAGGAAGTGGAACCCTTCCTAAGAGCGCTTCTGACAGATAAAGATGTCATCCGCTCCCCTTTACCTCAAAGTCTCCATAACCTTTTTTTTGGAAGAATTGCCAAAAAACGGGCAAAAAAAGTTTCAGAAGATTATCTCGAGATTGGGGGAGGCTCTCCCATTTGGTCAGATACGGAATATCTGGCAGAAGCCCTAAGACACAAACTCGGCGCCCCCGTACTTACCTTCCACCGCTATTTACCAAAAACGCACGCGGCAATTCTTGAAGAACTGAAGGTCTTGGAGTGTTCGCAGCTGATTGTCTTTCCGTGCTTTCCCCAATTTACCTATGCCACAACGGGGAGCATTGCCCGTTTTTTTACAGATCATTTGCCGCAAAAAGTGGTTCAGAAAATGTTTTGGGTAAAATCTTACCCGTCCCATCCAGCTTTTGTGCAACTGATGCAGAAGATGATTCGTGAATTTCTGGAGATTAAAAATTTAAAAGAAGAAGAGACATTTTTACTTTTTTCAGCGCATGGTGTCCCCAAAGTGTTTATAGAAACGGGGGATTCTTACCAATTTGAGTGCCAGAGTTCCTTTGATGCCGTCATGAAGGGGTTGCCAAGCTTAAAAGCTCTTCTTTGTTATCAATCAAAGTTTGGCCGGGGGGAGTGGATCCGTCCTTACACGTCTGATGTGGTTTCCGATATCACCCAGTATATTGAAGATCGGAAAGCCTGTCTTTTTGTCCCCATCAGCTTCACCTCAGATCACATAGAAACTTTATTTGAAGTTGAGGATGAGTACATGCCCGTGATCAAAGAGCAGGGCTTTCCAGTGTATCGCCTTCCCGCCTTTAACCGCGATCCGGCCTGGATTGAGGCGATTACTCAGATTATGGCCGATTTTGCGCCGTGTACGACTTCGATGTTAGTCCGTTAACTTTTATTGGAGCGAAGTTTTTCTTTCAACATTTCCATAAGAGGGTAAATCTCTCTCTTTTTATATTCAAAAGAGATATTAGGATTGCGATCAAGCTCCTCGACTAATTGAATGGCCTCTTTAACTGTTAGTTGAGGCATCAGTTCTTCAATTACCCCTGCTGCAAGATTCATCTTCGCTCCATTCCTTTCCCGCTCTTCCGCTATACGGCTTGTACTCACTTCGCTAAAATAGGCGTAGATGGTTTCAGATTTATTTTCATAATTTTGCAAATTTTCAGACCATATAAATGCCAAAAGGAATTTAGCTTTCAAATAATAATCTTTAGGAAAGAGAGTGCGAAAAAATCTAGTACTCAATCTATCAAGCTGCTCACACTGCAAAATTTGTTCCAGCCACTCACAAGCTTGTTTCTCATCGATTAAAGAAGTGCGCCCATCACAGTACATTTCACACAAAAATAGTCTCGCCATCATTGCTCTATGTATCAATGGGCCTGTGCTTTCCCATTCAATCTCAGTAAAGGTGGTTAGACACATTGAAGGATCACCATTTCCCCTTTCTATAGTAGAAAGGTTGTGTAATGTTTGTGCTACGGCTGCGTCGTTCATCTGTTTGGTCTTAAGAAAAAGTAACGCCTCAAATAAAGGGGAGTAGTGGTGCATCGTGCTTCCACTCCGCCAGGATGTTGTAAAGCAACGATGCATGGCATCAATATCTGTATTCGCAAATCGATGGATATTCCTTAGAAGAATCATTGTTAAATAAGTGTATGCCTCATCTTTGTGCCAATTAAGGTAATCGCCCCTAAGGATTATGGCATTACCCTTGTTTTTTAATAATTTTTGAAGCAAAACGGAAGCTTCGTCATCGCTTATTTCATCAGTCAATCTGTGAGATATACAAAAACCGACAAAGAGAATGGCATTTTGCCAGTCACCTGTTCTATCAAATGGATCGCGAGCTATTTCTAGTACCGATTTTAAGTCTTTTTTATATTCCTCCAAACAGGAATACGAATTGAAGCGTTGCCCTCTAAAAAAAATCTTATTGAAACGCGCTTGATAATTTGCATCCTCCAGATTTTTTGCCCAATTTTTTAAATTAAATTTTTTGTAAAATGAAATATGCTTGGCGTGTGACAAATAATAATAGGTAGCCACTGTTTTGATTGCTTCAAAAGTTTTGTCTGAGGCATTGCTAAGGACCAAATTTTTCCAGTTTTTCTTTAAAATAGTGGGTTTTTCATAATAAACGACCTCATTTGAACTGGCTCTTGCATTTACGATTGAATAAACAAATTTTTTAAGTCTGTCTTCATATTCTTTTTTGATTTGTTTCTCAGCGTGGAAGCAAGGTTCAATAGCAAGATCACACATCCGCAATGTGAGTGTAAATTGCTGCTCATCTGATAACTTAAGTTTCTTAAGACTTTGAATAATTTCGCTCGCTCTTGTGTAGGCAGGGATTTGCAAGCAATAATGGCGGCAAAGTTCAAGCAAACATTGAGGATTTTTTTCTTCGGCTCCTTTGAGAATGGCCTCCTTAAAAGACATTTGTTTTGGGAGAGGAATGCCGGCTCTCATGAACATTTGGTAATAGATAGGAAGGTTTCCGCACAAATGCTGAAAACTGCGACAAGTGAGTTCAAGATTTCCGCAGTCTTGTAAATTCAAATAGAAAGTAACAATCCCTAAGAGATCGGACATGTGCTCAGCAGTCTCGACAAAAGTAAGATTCAACTGGGGCGTATTAGATAAGGAACCGAAGGGACGAATTGTCATAGTTTGCCTTGTTTTATTTTTATAGTTTTTTGTTAAAATAGTATAAACAAAGAAAACTAATTTATCAACAATAAATAGTATTTAGAATTGATATTTAATTTTGAAGATGAAAACATTTTTGACGGGAGATGCTGCGCATGACAAAATGGGGCTTTTCAGTTTATCGCCTCCCCCGCCTTATATGGGCGCAGTAGATATAGAACTAAATGAACGAATTGACATATTTTTTTGTTTTTATGCTTGTTTATTTTATAATATGCATATTAAGCCCTTATTAAGAGGTAATAAAAAGGGGGCCATCGTCAGATCGAATTATAGCTTGATCCAAAAGCCGCAAACAGGATATACTTTCTGCAAATGAAGCGGTTTAAAACACAAAAACCTAAAGGTCAATGAAGCCATCCACGACTCGGATGGCTTTTTTTTTGTAATTATGCAGCAAGGATATTTAATTTTAGAGGATGGAAAGGTCTTTGAGGGGAGATGCCCCTTATGGCAAAAGGGAGCTTTCCAGGGAGAAGTTGTTTTTACGACGGGAATGTGCGGCTATATCGAGAGCCTGACAGACCCCTCTTTTGCAGGTCAAATTTTAGTGTTTACATACCCTTTGATTGGAAATTATGGCGTCGGCTCAGAATCTGGCTGGGAGTCAAAAAAAATCCATGCAGCGGGTGTGATTGTCAACGAAGAGTGTGAGCGCTGGAGTCACCACGCAGGGCTTGTGTCTCTGCAGGAATGGCTGAAGAGTCAAAATGTTCCTTTGCTGACAGAAGTGGACACGCGGGCTTTGACCAAAATTTTGCGCACACGGGGAACCATTTTGGGAGCCATTTCAAATGAGCAAGCCCTTCCTGCTTTCCTGGATACGAGTGACGAAAATTTAGTTGAAAAAGTCTCCATCAGCGACAAGGCCATTTATGGAAGTGGCTTGAAAAGGGTCATCGCAGTCGATTGTGGGATGAAAGAGAGCATGCTCCGCTTCTTAATGAAGCTCCCCATTGAAATTGTCCGTGTCCCTCACGATTACGATTATACAGAGGAGCACTACGATGGTGTTTTTCTCTCTAATGGGCCTGGCGATCCGATTCAGTGTACGAAAACGATCGAGATTTTGCAAAAAGCGATGCTCAAGAAAAAGCCCATCTTTGGAGTCTGTCTCGGCTCACAAATGCTTGGGCTAGCATCAGGAGCCAAAACATACAAACTGGGCTTCGGTCACCGTGGACAAAATCAGCCCTGCATCGAGCTGGAGACCAACAAATGCTACATCACATCGCAAAATCACGGCTACGCGATCGATGAAAAAACACTTCCTGATGATTGGAAAGTAACTTTTCGTAATTTAAATGATGGGTCCGTCGAGGGAATCGCTCACAAAACGCTTCCCTTTTATTCGGTGCAGTTCCACCCGGAAGCTTGCCCCGGCCCTACAGATACACAATGGTTTTTCAAGAGGTTTTGGGAATGTCTAAATGCTTAAAAAAAATCCTGATTCTTGGCTCTGGTGGCCTTCGTATTGGTCAGGCAGGTGAATTTGATTATTCAGGATCACAGGCGATCAAAGCCCTTAAAGAGGAAGGCTACAAGACTGTTCTTGTAAATCCCAACATCGCCACTGTCCAAACAGATGCTGGAGGGGCTGACGAGGTTTATCTTCTCCCGCTCAATCTACAAACAGTCACCGAAATTATCGAAAAAGAGCGTCCTGATGGGATTTTGCTTGGATTTGGTGGACAAACTGCCCTCAATTTGGGCCTGGAGCTGGAAGCGACAGGCGTTTTAGAAAAATACGACGTGACAGTTCTCGGTACGCCCGTTGAGGCGATTCGCATCACAGAAGACCGGGAAATTTTCAAAAACACTTTGGATGCTATTGGCGTCAAAACAGCTCTGAGTTATTCCGCGACGACAGTTGAGGCTGCAAAAATTGCCGCTGAAAAGGTCGGCTATCCGGTGATGCTCCGCTCTGGATTTTCTCTAGGAGGACTTGGCTCTGGACGTGTTAACAACGAAAAAGAGCTTGTCGCTTTAGCCAAAGAGGCTCTTTCCAAAGCCCCTCAAATCTTGATCGAAGAATATTTGGCAGGTTTTAAGGAGATCGAATACGAAGTTGTCCGTGACAAAGACGATAACACGATCACTGTCTGCAACATGGAAAATTTCGATCCGATGGGAATCCACACGGGAGAAAGTATTGTTGTTGCCCCGTCCCAAACTTTGAGTAATGAAGAATACCATTTGCTGCGCGAAGTGGCGATCAAAACGGTGCGCCATTTAGGCATTATCGGCGAGTGTAACATTCAGTACGCCGTAGCTCCCGATGGAGTGGATTACAGAGTTATTGAAGTGAATGCAAGGCTTTCAAGATCAAGCGCCTTAGCTTCAAAAGCTACCGGCTATCCTCTCGCTTTTGTGGCTGCCAAGCTCAGCATCGGCTACAGACTCGATCAGATCAAAAATTCGGTCACAAAACAAACGTCGGCCTTTTTTGAGCCGGCACTCGACTATATTGTCGTCAAAATGCCCCGCTGGGATATCCACAAGCTCCGTTCTGCAGAAAGAACGATTGGCTCTGAGATGAAAAGTGTGGGCGAAGTGATGGCAATTGGAAGATCCTTCCCAGAAGCCCTCCAAAAAGCGATCCGGATGTGTAACATCGGCGCTTGCAGCTTGTTTGATTACCCCTACGAGATCCCTGAACCGAAAAAAGAGATCGAAAAAGCAACCGACCGGAGACTTTTTGCCATTGCCAAAGCGATGAGAGCAGGGATGACTGTTGATGAAATTCATAACTTATCCCGTATCGACAAATGGTTCTTGCATCATTTGGAAGAGATGGTCTGCCTCGAGAAAGAAATTGCAGAAAATGAGCTGGAAAGCCCTCTGATGAAGCGTGCCAAACGATTTGGTTTTTCTGATAAAGCAATCGCCAAATTGAAGGGCGAACATGAAGATACAATCCGCAAGCGCCGTCTAGAACTTGGAATTAAGCCTATCATCAAGCAGATCGATACGTTGGCAGGGGAATTTGATGCGGAAACGAATTATCTCTATTTGACTTATCACGGCGCCTTCCACGATCTCACTCCAAGTGAAAAACAGCCTGTGGTTGTCATTGGCTCTGGGCCTTATTCGATTGGTTCCTCTGTAGAATTTGACTGGTGTGCGGTCAACACAGCCAGAACCTTGCGAAGGCACAATCAGAGCGCGATTATCATCAATTCTAACCCGGAAACGGTCTCTACAGACTATGATGAATCGGATCGCCTTTATTTTGAAGAGCTGACACTGGAACGTGTGCGCGATATTGCCGATTTTGAAAACCCCAAAGGGCTTGTCGTGTCAGTGGGTGGACAAATTGCTAACAATTTGAGCTTGCCCTTACACAAAGCGGGCTATCCGATTTTGGGTACATCGCCCGAATACATCGATATGGCTGAAAACCGGCAGAAATTTTCGACCCTTCTCTCAGATCTTCATGTCGATCAACCTGATTGGGTCGAGGTAAGCAGCGAAGCCAAGGCCATTCAATTTGCAGAAAAAGTGGGCTATCCCATTTTAGTGCGCCCCTCTTATGTCCTCTCAGGGGCAGCCATGAATGTGATCTATGACCGCACGGAGCTTGGGAATTATCTTAAAGAAGCAACTCTTGTTTCACCTGAACATCCTGTTGTCCTCTCACAGTTTATCCTCAACGCGAAAGAACTTGAGATCGACGGTGTGGCCTACGAGGGAAAAATCATCATTGAAGCGATCTCTGAGCATATTGAAAACGCAGGAGTTCACTCAGGAGACGCGACCATTGTGTTGCCCCCTCAGAAACTCTATCTAGAGACGATCAGGCGTACAAAAGCGATCACCAAAATGATTGTGAAAGCTTTGCATATCTCAGGCCCCTTCAACATCCAGTTTATCGCCAAAGACAATGCGATCAAAGTGATTGAGTGTAACGTCCGCTCCTCCCGCTCTTTCCCATTTGTCTCGAAGGTGACAGGACACAATTTCATTGAAATCGCCACAGATGTCATGCTTGGACTTGGACAATACAAAAGACACTTTAACACCCTTGATTTGGGATATGTCGGAATTAAAACGCCCCAGTTTTCCTATCACCGTCTCAAAGGGGCAAATCCGGTTGCCCACGTCGAGATGGCCTCTACAGGGGAAGTGGCTTGTCTAGGAGATAATTTGCATGAAGCCTTTTTCAGATCGTGGCAAGCAACCGAACAATCGATTAAAGGCAAGCGTCTGCTGCTTAGCGTAGGCGGCGATCAAAAAAATAAGCTGATTAAAGAAATCAAACAGTTAGAAGCCCAAGGATGGCAGCTGTTCACAACGCCTGGAACACACGATTTTCTCTCACAAAACGGGATTGCTTCCCGCTGCGTGTTTAAAGCAAGCGAAGGGTACACTCCCAATGTGATCGACGCGATCACAGAAAAGCAAGTTGATGTGATCATCAACATCCCACAAGCCACTGGAAGCCCTTCTAATCGCAATGGAACAGATGGATTCCGCATCCGCAGGCTTGCGATTGACCACCATATCCCATTGATCACCAATCTCCAGATTGCCATTGTGTTCCTGCAATGCTTGGCGCAGTTTGACGGCTGTAAAATTCCAGTGCAGCCCTGGAGCCATTACGTAAAGGATGTACAATGAAAGGGCTAACTTCCATCAGAAACCTCTCGCGCGAGCAAATTATCGAAATCCTCGATCGGGCCCATGAAATGAAACAAAAGCCCGCGGGGCCCATTCTGCAAGGCCATATTATGGCGAGTTGCTTTTTTGAGCCCTCTACTAGGACCCGTCTTTCCTTTGAATCGGCAATGAAGCGCCTCGGCGGGGATGTGATCGGGTTTTCTGAAAGTGGAACGACCTCATTTCAAAAAGGGGAATCTCTCTTTGATGCGATGAAAATCATTGGACTCTATAGCGATGTGATCGTGCTACGCCATCCTCTCGAAGGAGCTGCCAAACAGGCGGCAATGGCCACAAATAAGCCTGTGATCAACGCAGGAGACGGGGCCAACGAACATCCCACACAAACACTTCTAGACCTTTTCTCTATCCGTGAGTGTCAGGGAAGATTGGAAAATCTCAATATCGCCTTTGTAGGCGATCTTTTGCATGGCAGAACTGTACATTCTCTTGCATTAGCTCTGAAATTTTTCAAGTGCCGCCTCTACTTGGTCTCTCCTCCCCAGTTGTCGATGCCAGAAACGATTTGCCAAAGCTTAAGAGCGGCAGGCATTCCGTTTTCCTTGCATGTCTCCATCGAAGAAGTGGTCGACAAAGTGGATATCCTCTACATGACGCGCCTTCAAAAAGAACGCTTTGCAAGCGCTACAGACTACTACCAACTCGATGCCAAAATCCTTGCAAGGGGGCAGAAAAATTTAAAAGTGCTCCATCCTCTTCCACGGGTCGGAGAGATTGCAAAAGAGGTGGATGAATCGCCGTTTGCCTACTATTTTGAGCAGGCAGAAAATGGAATGTATGTCAGACAAGCGCTCCTGGCGCAAGCGTTGGGTAAATAATATGGATAAACTCTCAGTTGCAGCAATTGAAAATGGGACAGTGATCGATCATATCGACGCAGTTCAAGGAACACGCATCGTCCGTCTGTTAAAATTGGCAGAGCACAAAAACCAGGTGACCTTGGGTCTTAACCTGCCTAGCAAGTCTTTGGGCTACAAAGACATCATCAAAGTGGAAGGAAGGGAGATTAGCGCCGAAGAGGCCAATCAGATCGCCCTTTTTGCCCCAAAAGCGACTATCAACATCATCCGCAACTATAAAATCGAAAAAAAATTCACCGTGAGCTTGCCAGAGACGATTACAGGAATTTTGAGCTGTCCCAACCAAAGATGCATCACGAATCATGAGCAAATGACCACCCATTTTAGAGTTGTTAGATTTGGCCCAAAAGTAACGCTCCAGTGTGATTTTTGTGAAAAAGGATTCGCCCATGACCATTACTGAAATTACGATTGAGGGAAGAAAACTCACAGTTTTGCCCGCCTTGATCGATCCCCACGTCCATTTCAGGGTTCCAGGCGGAGAACATAAAGAAGATTGGAAAACAGCAGCTCTTTCTGCTGTGCGCGGTGGCGTGACAACTGTGTGTGAGATGCCCAATAATAATCCGTCTTGTACAACACGTGAAAGGCTGATTGAGAAAAAAAAGCTCATCGATTCCCAGCTCAAAGAAGCGGGGATTCCTCTTCGCTATTCCCTTTATTTTGGAGCCGATAAAGAGAACTTTGATCAAATCGAGAGGGTCAAAGGAGAAGTGGGAGCCCTTAAAATTTTTATGGGCTGCAGCACAGGAGGGCTTGTTATTGATACCGATGAGGCACTCGAGGGTGCTTTCTCTGCTGCAAAAGAGGCTGGGATGCTTGTGGCGGTCCACGCAGAAGATGAGGAGATGTTACAGGAAGCCAAGAAAAAATATGTGGGAGCCACCGATCCGGCAGTCCATTCTAAGATGCGTCCTAAAGAGGCTGCAATTTGTGCGACAAAAAAGGCCATTGAGCTTTGCGAAAAGTATAACACGCCCCTCTACATCCTCCATTTGAGCACAAAAGAGGAGCTCGAGCTTGTGAGACAGGCTAAAAAACGGGGTTTACCTGTGTTTGCAGAAGTGACAACCCACCATCTTTTCTTAAGCGAAGAAGATTACAAACAACATGGCACTTTTGTGCAGATGAATCCACCTCTGCGATCCCTTGAGGATCAAGCGGCCCTTTGGGAAGGGATCCGAGATGGAACTGTAGATACGATTGGGACCGATCATGCCCCCCATACCATTGAAGAGAAAAAACTTCCCTTTGGGAAAGCCCCTTCTGGGATTCCAGGCGTTGAGACGCTCTTGCCTCTGATGCTCGATGCCGTTTCTCAGGGACGTTTGACACTTCAAAGACTGCTTGAGCTGTGCTGTTTGGGACCCCGCAAACTGTTTCAATTCGCGCCCAACAACGATGTTGTTTTGGTCGATCTTGAGCTTGAAAGTAAAGTTTTGGGCGAAAAATTGAGCTCCAAATGTGGCTGGACACCTTATGAGGGAAGAGTTTTAAAGGGCTGGCCCCTCTATACCATTGTCAATGGGCAGATTTTTCCCTCTAGCCAAGGAACGCCTGAGGGAAAACGACAACTTGAAGCATATCTGTCCGCACATCGGGGAGGCTTTTTTGCAGCGCATCCATAAGAGTATGTTTGTGAGAAGAGAGCTCGCTCACTGTGGGGTTTCCCGCTTGCAGATAAGCTCCTGCATACTCTTTTCCCTCAAAGGGGATCAGCTGCAAGCTTGTTTCAGAATCGCTCAAACGGATTTTCAAATCGGGAGTCACACGGATTCCCATAAAAAGCTTTGTTTTCATAACCGCTCTTATAAAGGAAATGCCCATTATGAATAAATTGCCAGTTTGGTGGCCCTTGAAACCCCCCGTTTATGATATCGACAAAAGTTACATGGCAAATCTCGAAGAAGGGCCCTTCTTCAATGAAACGATCCCAGAAAGAAATTGGCCGAATAAAGAGCAGTGGATTGATTTTTTGGGCTTTAAAGTGGCCTCCCGTTTAGGTGTTCCTGCGGGGCCCCTTTTAAACGCCAATTGGGTCAGCTTTGCCGCTAAAATGGGCTTTGACATTGTCACTTATAAAACCATCCGATCGCGCCCCCATCCGGCGCACCCTGCTCCCAATATGATCTATGTCGAAACGCACGGCGCCTTATCGCATGCGCGGGCTGATGAGACACTCACACAGGCTAACTTGCCCCCCAAAACTTTAGAGAGCTTAGCGGTCACCAACTCTTTTGGGATTCCCTCCATGGATGGCGATTACCTTGCAGAAGATATCGCAAAAGCAAATGCCTCTTTAGCGCCGGGACAAGTGATGATCGTATCTGTTGTCGGAACGCCGCGCGAAGGGGAAGATTTTGTAGAAGATTTTGCAGATGCAGCACGTGTGGCACTGCTTGGGGGTGCTAAAATTATCGAGGCCGACTTTTCTTGCCCCAATGTTTCGACCTGTGAAGGGAGCTTATTTGCAAATCCAGAGATGGTTTACGAAATTTGTGTGCGGATGAAAAAAGCGATGGGCTCGATTCCGCTCGTCATTAAAGTGGGCGTGATTCAAGAAGAAGAAATTTTGCGCGCAGTCATGAAAGGGGCAGCCGAAGCGGGCGTTGAGGCGATTTGCGGCATCAACACCATGAGCATGAAAGTGGTGAATGCCCTCGGAAAAGCGGCTTTAGGCGAAAAAAGGCTTAAAAGCGGCGTCTGCGGAAGCCCAATTCGAGAAGTTGCTCTTGATTTTGTAGAAAAAGCGCATAAAATCAATACCCAAGAAAAGTTTGGGCTAACGATTATGGCAACGGGTGGTGTGACCGAGTCTGCCCATTTCGATCTTTTCTTGGATGCCGGAGCTGATATTGCGATGAGCGCAGCTGGAATGCTCTGGGACCCTTATTTAGCAGCCCGTTACCACAGAGGAGAGAAGTAAAAATGGACGAAACAGTAAAAAAATGTATTTCGAAGCTTTTTGAGATTGGAGCAGTCAAATTTGGGGAATTTAAGCTCAAAAGCGGCATTCTCTCTCCCATTTACATCGATTTGCGTCTCATTGTTTCGTATCCTGAACTGCTGAATCAAATTGCCGATCTGATGTGGCAAAAAGTCTCTACTTTTCATGTCAATTGCGTGTGCGGAGTTCCGTATACGGCCCTTCCGATTGCAACAGCTTTGTCTTTGAAGCAGAACCTTCCGATGGTGATGCGCCGCAAAGAAGTGAAAGATTACGGAACGAAAAAAGTGATCGAGGGAGTTTTCCAAAAAGGGGATCAGTGTTTGGTTCTTGAAGATCTGATCACAAGCGGAGCTAGCGTCTTTGAAACCATTGAACCTCTAGAACATGAGGGCTTGAAAGTGAGCGATATCGTCGTCCTTCTAGACCGGGAGCAAGGGGGCAAAAAGCGGATTGAAGAAAAAGGGTACCGTCTCCACTCAGTCTTAAAAATCACAGATCTTCTCGCCGTCTTGGAAAAAGAGGGTAAGATCTCTGGACAAATCACAACTCAAGTTAACCATTTTTTAGCGGCAAACCAATGTTAAGATCAACGTACTCTGAAAGAGCCAAAAGCTCACTCAATCCCACGGGCCAGAAGCTTCTAAAGCTGATGGATGAAAAGCAAACGAATCTATGTCTTGCCTGCGATGTCACCACAAAAAAACAGCTTTTAGAGATTGCCGATCTTTTGGGTCCTGAGCTTTGTGTTCTCAAAACGCATGTCGATATTCTCGAAGATTTTACACCAGATCTTCCCCATAAACTCCAAGCTCTTGCAGAAAAGCACAACTTCCTCATTTTCGAAGACAGAAAGTTTGCCGACATTGGCAACACTGTTGTCTGGCAATACCAAGACGGGATTTACAGAATCTCCGATTGGTCTCATATCACAAATGCCCACATTATTCCAGGTCCTGGAATTATCGAAGGTCTTAAAACTGTAGGTCTTCCCAAAGGGAGAGGTCTTCTCCTTTTAGCCGAGATGAGCTCCAAAGGGACGATGGCCAAAGGGGCTTACACAGAACAGGCGATCGCTTGGGCTCAAGAACATGCCGAATTCGTCATCGGCTTTATCTGCGTCCAAAAACTCACCGATTCTCCATCTTTTATCCACATGACGCCCGGCGTCCAGCTCCAAACCGGCACCGACAAGCTCGGCCAGCAATACTTGACCCCCGAGCGGGTGATTGGCGAGCTCCAAAGCGATGTCATCATCGTGGGCCGCGGCATCTACGGATCTTCAGAGCCTTTGGAAGAGGCCAAGCGCTATAGAAAAGCCGGCTGGTCCGCTTACTCCTCCCGCCTTTGATTCTAATACTGAGAGCAGTGTTGATTTTTGGCTTCAAGTTTTGTTGCTAACGACTTTCGTTTATTTTTAAAAACCACAGAGCACACAGAGGACAGAGAGAAGGGGATTTATTTTTGCATACGACGAATTCCGTCCTTTAGAATTTTGGTATTAAAGTTGATGAGTAAGCCTGTTTTACAGTCAGACAATTTTAGATATGAGAGTAGTTGTGCTTCATGGACGGGCGTTAAAGCAGCAACAGATTTTATTTCCACAATTATCTGCTGCTCAATAATTAAATCAAGGCGGTAGCCACAATCGAGCATGACATCTTTATAGAAAACAGGCAGAGGCTTTTGATGCTCAACTTTTAATCCATTAAGTCTGAGTTCATAAATCAGACAGGCTTCATAAGCTGATTCTAGAAGACCTGGTCCTAATGTACGATGCACTTCAATTGCCGCCCCGATGACACTATACGTTAGGGCATTTAATTTTTTTTTCTCTGTGTTCTCTGTGTGCTCTGTGGTTTTTAAAAATTCATCGAAGATCATAGGATGCCAAGGTGATTGCCAAAAATATAACAGAGAATAGTATAAGAAAAACTTTATGAAAATAATTTTATGCCCCTCTTTGTAAAAGCATCGACTTAAGAAGAATATTAAATTATTTAGTTGACACTGTTGTTGTTTATTTGGTACAAAAGACTAAGCGGCTATTGTAACAGAGAAACACAACATGCTTAATTTCCCAACTGATAAAGTTAAATCGGAAAGACAAGCAGAGGTTCAGGGGAACCGCGTCTCTCTCGATCGGGTAGCCGTTATTATTTTAGGCGGAGGAGAGGGGACACGGCTTAAGCCTTTGACACTCACACGTTGTAAGCCAGCCATTTCCTTTGGCGGCAGATACACTTTGATCGATGTCCCTATTTCACAATCTTTGACAATCGGTCTGAGCAAAATCTTTGTGATCGGTCAGTATTTGGTCCATTCTCTCCAAAAACACCTTTTAAGTGCTTTTTCTCAAAACCGGATACAGCTTTTGATTCCAGAAGCGCGTGGGGGAAAGCAGGTTTGGTATAAAGGAACCGCCGATGCAATCCGGCAAAATCTTCATTATTTTAATGAAGTGGCTGCCGACTATTTTTTAATTCTCTCAGGAGATCAGCTCTATAACATCAATTTCCAGAAATTGATGAATTTTGGGGTCTCGGTCGATGCAGGCTTGGTGATTGCGGGTCAACCTGTCACAAAAAAGGATGCCCAACGGATGGGATTGCTCAAAGTGGAGCAGGGGGGATCCCGTATTTACGACTTTTACGAAAAGCCTCAGGAAGAGGCTATTTTAGAGCGCTTTTTTCTCGACGATTCTACCCTCAAGGGGCTTGGCTATGATGGGCATGAGGGTAAGAATTATCTCGGTTCCATGGGAATCTACTTTTTTAAGCGGAAAGTTCTCTTTGATTTATTACAATCGGATGTCCGAGATGATTTTGGCAAACATTTGGTCCAAACGCAGATGCAAAAAGGGGATGTCCACGCCTTTATGTATGATGGGTATTGGGAAGATATTGGGACGATTGAGTCCTATTACAACGCCAACCTGGCCCTTACAGGGATGAAGACTCCAGGAAAAGCGGGCTTCCAGTGGTATGATGAAACAGACCCCATCATCACCCGAGATTATAACCTTCCAGGTGCCAAGATCGGCAATTGCAAACTCGATCATTCTATTATTTGTGAAGGTTCGGTGATTGGAGCCCAAGAGATTACCCATAGCATCATCGGCGTCCGCTCCATTATTGACGAAAAAACGATCATCCGCGACTCGATCCTCCTTGGAAACGAGTTTTACGAACGTCCCCCCTTGAGCTATGACGACGCTCCTTACCGACCGAGAATTGGTAAAAATTGCTTCATCGAAAAGGCTATTATCGACGATAACGTCACCTTAGGCGATAACGTCACCCTCAGCAACCGGCATGGCTACATCAACTATGACTCGGAGGATGGTTTAGTAACGGTTCGTGACGGAATCATCGTCATTCCACGGGGAACAATCATCCCCAACAACTACACTTTCTAAAATTTATCAGAATTTATCCTCTCCTTAATATTGAATTAAAACTATTATTGTATAATAGTTTAGTTTTTAATTATTTTGATAATTTGTTTAATAGAATAATCAAGGAGAATAATAAATGGCATTTGGTGGTAGTCCTATTTCTAAGCTAACAGAGTCATCGGGCTATGTAAGTTTCCCAAGTAGTGGTGATAGTCCGAATGGACAATTAGAGGAGCGCAAAGTTCAATATGGTACAGATCCCCTAAGCTCATCAGAGGTCGCTGAAGCGAGCCAACCTGAATCTGGAAAAGCCCAAGCCCATATCACTACTATTAGTCATTCTGAAAAAGAATTTCATGTCCCTTTTGGAGAAAAACATCCTAAGTTTACCCTCGTTTTGAAAGTATTGGCGATCGCTTTAGTTTTCTTTGGGATCCCAGGAATCGGGATGGGGGTAGGTGTCCATTTTGGTGCCATAGAAGCACTCAAAAATACCG
>CAZPPS010000035.1:0-27954 GCA_964588495.1 uncultured bacterium
CCGTCAGGAGCAGGCTGTTTGTTGTCGTGGTAATACTCGCGGATGATGTCGGCAAATTTGGCAGTTGTCTTCTTATTATCCAGACGGTAGATCATCCCGACGCTACCCTCGAGGATGTCACACACAGAAGGGATCACATCCTTAAACTCGGCATGCCCTTCAAAATGGGCCTCCATCGTCTCTTTGATCTTCTCGAACTGCTTTTTAAACCCTTCAGGCTGCCGTCGTATCTTGGGGGCGCGGATAATCTCTTTCTCATCGAGAATGGACCAGAGAATATCGGCTGCTTCCTCTTGAGATTCCGGAAGGGACAAATCGTCGAGATAAATGGAAGAATTTAACGACCAATGGCTCCCTTTGTCATCGGTGACACGTGCTCGACAGGCGTTGATCAAAGCAATCTGCAAATTTTCAGAAAGACTTGCAAAATGAGCAGAGAAGCCATTTTTAATATCATCGGGATTTTTAAATTTATGATCGCCATCGTTTACAATTTTTTTGGCCAAATCCAGTTTTTTGTCTTGAATGACACACTTTTGATCGTCACAAAGCGCTGTCAAAAACGCTTCAAGGTTCATTCCCGCAAGAAGAGGATTCCCCGTCATTTTGGCACGCAGTTTTGCCTTAAGGTCATCTTTCGTGTCATAAATTGTATCCGCACACTCTCTCACCATGGTCTGGACAACAAATTTCACATTGTCGCCCGTTCCAGCAGGCCAAACTTTAGAAGAGAAGGTGATGTCTTTAACTTTAAAGACCTTTTTAAACGTGCACCCCAAACTTTTAAGCTTTTGTGCCGCTTTTTGTTTGGTTTCAACGGAACCGCAATACCCTTCAAGAGTCTTTTTATCAATTAAGTCTTCCCCTTTTAAAGAAGGGAGGGCCCCGTGAAGCATTTTGGGAACGGCCACCTCTTTTTCCCGGAAAAATAACTGGTTGCCGGTGACCCTGACTTTTCTACTTAAACGGGTTTTGACATACTGTCCGCCCAGTTTTGTAAGGATATTCTTGGCATGGTCATCATTAACAAACTTGCTCCGCTTCAGATCTTTTTCTTCTAAAGAACCACCAATTGCAGCTTCAATGCCCGACAAAAAAATCGACCAGATCTGCGTTTTTTCCTCGCCTCGGGCTTTATAAGGATTGCCATAATCGGCCTCCCCCTTATGCCTCCTTTGTTCAACGATCGGAGTGAGATTTTGAATCAGATTTTGCTGCTGCGAAATTTCGACTTTAATGGAGACAGCTGCCGTTTTGGCATCTTTTTTAAAGCCCGCTTTAGCTTCCTTTGAATCGGTCGGCGCTTTGATCAATAGGCAAGCCGCTTTATAATAAAGAGCGTAGTGGTAATGAGGATCTTTGGCTGCTTGAGCATAGCAGTTTTCTGCCTCAGACCATCTCTTCTGCCGTCTATATTCTCCCCCCAACTTAATGAGCTCAGCAGGCTCTGCAACCAACCGAAAGCCCCCTTGCTCAAAACTTGCCCAGACACCTCTTTGGAAGGCTTTAAAAGAATCGACAACCTCTTTTTTGCCAAGAACGTAGACCAAAGAGATTTTTTCTCCCATATGGTCTAACCAAAAAGCCCACCGGTTTTTGAGACTATTGATCTGTGCATCGACATAAAATTTGTCTTCATGCTTCAGTTTCTTTTTGATCTCTTCCAAAAGGAATTGGAAACCTGCAACTTTCTCCCCTTGAAACTCAAAACCTCGGAGCAATTCATTTTCAAACTCAATTTTACGGATCTCTTTGATGGCGACAAATTCGAGCCTTTGCTTCTCTTCAAAATCGCGGATCCGGCACAGTTCGGAAAATTCCCGCCTCTGAGGATCTAAAACGATAAATTCCCCACTCCCCTCGTTACCCGCTCGTGCAGTCCGCTTAAAACCTTGCTCCTCAATACGGATATTTGCGGGGACATAGGTCATAATCACATGGAGGCCACCATTTAACTCCAAAGTTTGCGAAGTTTTGAGATCTGTCCCCCGTCCTGCGATGTTCGTCGCATTAAAAAGATCCCCTGGACTCACATTTTGCTGATTTTCATGAGCGGTAACCGCGAGTTCTTGATTGGAGCTGATATAATTTTCAGATTTAGGATAAAGACTTTTGAGCTGGCTATCGATTGCCATCACATTTTCAATAGACTCTGAGATGGTTAAAACAGCTCTTTTCTTCTCATCGAGCTGCTTTTGCACTCTAAGCTGAATTTGTTCTAGCCACTCCTCGTGAGTGCCTGCGACGATCGCTTTGTATTGCACATACCGCTCTCCCTTAAACCTCGGGATTTCGAAAAGATCAACCTTGTAAAGATCTTTGAGGTACTTTTGTTCCGAATCAGAGCCTAAAGTTCCTGATAAGCCATACACATGAGGGCCATACATCACAAAAAAATGGAAATTGGAAAGAAAAACAGCCTTAAGACTCTCAGAGGCCCCCTCAAGGCCATGTTTGAACAATAAAAAGGGATGCAGGCCGTCGCTCCACTTCAAAGACATTTGTTCAACACCTGTCCCCTTATCCATCACAATGACCGTTTTCTTCTTCTTCTCCCCTACGATGTGATCGGCGATGATATATTCGTTATTGACACGGAGCACTTTGGCATACAGGGCCGAACGGACCCAAATCGCGATTTTCCGCTGGATGATCGCCTCCATTTCCATGTAAGTTGCATGAGGCATTGAGAATTTGGGTAAAACAATTTCCCCTGTTTGGATCTTCTGTTTAATCGTTTTGACAATCGCTTCAATTGCGCGATCGTCATAATAATGGGCATTTTCAAAGGCGGGTTGATTGGCAACGGTCCAAATCTGTCCAAAAATGCGCTCTAAAACACGGAGAGTGTCCACGTTGTGGGAAAGATAGAGGACCATCCCCGCATTATCTAGAAACAAGCCATCCACTTCATCGATCAGAACTGTCCGATTGGGATTCAAGCGGCTCTCATGAATGGTTTCCATTCCATGAAACTCGGTCAAAAGAAGATCCCGTTCAAAAGAGCCCACATCGCCGTAGATGATGTCTACGGGCTTGTTATTGCAATAATATCTGGATTTTCTCAGTTCTTCGTCGGCTTCCGATTCTGCATCGCAATTATTGGAAACGGTCATATCAAAAAGATCGAACAGGGGCTTTTTGCTATCGGCATCCCTTTTTGCAAGGACAAAAGAGGTTGTGATGATATCGACATGATGATCGGCAAGGACCCTTAAAACAGCTAGAGAGGCAAAAACTATCGATTTCCCTTCCCCTGTAAACATCTGCCCAATGCGCCCTCTTTGTGTTCCCCCTTCTGTGCGCAGCATGAGCCAGAGAGCAATTAACTGCGTGTCCCTTAAAGAGTGTCCCGCAGCGATTTGATTCGCTCTGGAAACGACAGCGATCGCTTCTTTAAGTCTCTTTTGATCATCATAAATATGGGCTCCTCTATGAGTATGAGTCCATTCCTTGATCCACTTTTCGTCTTTGTCCTTAACGGTTTCGAAAATGTCTTTGATCTCTTGAATATCTTTGACAAGCTGTGGATCTTTTTCTTCCAAAAGATGCTTAATGGATTGATTAATCCCCCCTTTTTGCTGACCCATAATATCCGCTAAAACGGAAAGGGTGCGCTCTTTAGCCCGCAGCTCTTTTGTATATTTTTCAATTTCTGTGTACCAAGCCCCTGTCTTGTCCCTTTTTTGAAGCATTTTTAAGGTATTAGGATCAAGCTCCCACGATTTTCGGGCAAAATGTTCGACACACGTGACAACTGCCGGGTTAAGAAAGCCCCCTTTCAGGCTCGCGACCACTGCCCGCATGGTCTCTTCTTTTTTCGTCGTCTGAATCTCAAACAAAGAATCGATCAGCTTTTGCTTTTCTTCCTCATTTAAACGGAGAGGCTCTAACGTCCCATAAACCCATGCCAGCTGCAGGCCATATTTGAAGAGCTCAAAAGAGGGTTGAAAGAGACTTAGGACAACTTTTGATTTGGCCTTATGAAATTCGTAAGCCAGTTTTTTTAACACCTCCGGGGAAACCAGATAATTGCTGACAAGTCCGACAAATTCTTCGAGAGAAAATTTCAATTTCCCCTGATTGTAAAGAGAAAGCCGCTCAATCAGAATGCGAAGAAGGGCCTCTTTCCACTCTTTTTTAATCGAAAAGCTTGCAAGGAGCGTTTGGAGAGCTTTTTGAAATTTGATCGCTAAATTCTTTCCAAGGTTCTCTCTCTCTAGTAGGGTAGTTTTGAGGAGTTCATCTTTTTTTTCTAAAGTAAGATCTTTCAAATTCAAAACGGGAAGAGAATAAACCATTTTGGAAAGGGCTTCGTTCATAGCCCGCCCACACTGCATCTCCAAAAAGGTGAGCGCCCAATTTTCGGGGAGTTTATTTGCCATCACTTCTTTAAAAACGGTGCCATCATCTCCAAGTCTTGGAAGGACCCAGAAGATATGGCTGAACATTTTGGGATCGGGAAGCTTCTTTTGAGATGCCAAAAATGTGTTCAATTCAGAAAGCTGTCTCAAAAATTGGTCCGGTGGCATGACCGCACAACAGGCTGTAAGGGACTTTATTAACTCCTTTTTAGAATTCGGATAAAAACTTAAGAATTCGTCAAAGATTTGGTTTTTGTGTTTTTCATTCTGATCGGTCAGTTCGATGATACGAAGCTCAAGTGCTTTTAGCTTGTCTTTCAGCTCTGGATGAGTCTCTTTCAGGCTTTTAAGGACAAACGCTGCATTAGCATCTAAAAACCCATCCTTGAGATCTTCTGAGAGGTTATCCAGAAACTCATTTATTTCCTCTTTTGATATAGGAACCTTTTCATTTTTGGCAGCCCCTTTCACGTTTAGTTTTGGGGGCTCCTTTCCTTTATGAACCCAGTTTTCCAAATCGCTCGCCTTCGGATAAAAACCCTTGATTTCGTCGAGAGATGTGGTCTCTTTAAGTAATTTCTGGATCTCTAGCAAATGGGAGGCGATTTTGCTCCGACTTTTGTGCTTTCTCTCTTCAAGCTCCTTTCTTATCTCATAACACTCTTCCCGGATCATACAATCGTCGAACTTCAACTTTACAAGAGCTGCCAACTCCTCACTTAAATTCTTGTTCTCGATTTTTTGAAGAACACATTCCCCCTCGCCCGTGTAGGGAAGGATTCCCCTCAAATAGTATTTCTTGAGCTTTCTTGGGTTCATCTCTTGAAGGAGCTGGCTCACAAAGACCCCGTTTATCGTGACGCGATAGAGTTCATTGAATCGCGAAAGAAGCCATTGATTGACGTTTTGAAGCTTGGTCTCAATAGGCTCTTGAGATCTCATCGCTTCCAGGAAAAAAGTATTTGCCCTTGCGTAAAGCTGGAGCCTTTTTTGGCCATCAATATCAACAACGTTTTCTTTTTCAAAATGGTAATCCAAAAGCTTGAGCCAAAGCTCAAACTGGGCAATATGGTTTTCCTTAAAGAGGGCTGTCGAGGAATTGATCACTTCAGCCATCTGCTCAAGGGCCTTAGCTTGCCCCTCAATCAAAGTTGATTTCACAGTTTCTTCTGCTTTGATCAACCGCTCTAAATTCCCTTCTAATTTCTGAACAAGTTTTTTTCGGATCGCCTCCAAACACTGTTTTTTGATCGCTATCAGTTCTTCTGTAAGCCCTCTTAATTTTTGGATTTTTTCGTAAACCGTTAAAAGCTCCATTTCGTGCAAAGGAAGATGACGGATGGCAATCAACGAAGGGATTAGACAATCGTTTTTAGATATTCTAAGAGCCTTCATAAAGGCAGCTGGAGTGGCGTTTCCGTTTTCTAAGGCTGCGCTATACTCAGCAAGGACTTTATGGGTCGAAGAAAGGGAAAAAACCCCCAATTTTGTGAGGATTTTTTTCTGAACCATTCCGATTTTTTCCCGGACAGAAAACGCACCGCTGGTGGAAAAAATGGCCGCAAGCTCTAAAATCCTCTTCTTTTTTTGACCTGAAGAGAGTAAATCAATCTCTTGTTTCATGCCCCATAGCTGATCCTCAAGGGATCCTGAGTAGTCTTTATCAACTTGGGAAAGAAGCTTGTCGGAAAATTGAGCTTGAGAGACAACAGCTTCCCATTTCTGATCTAAAAAGGCTTTTTCTCCTTCCAGCTTTTGGGTGAAAATTTTGGCACTCATCAGATCTTTGTGTTTTGAGCTGGAAAGCATTTTGACAACACTTGAGAGCTCCTCAAAGGAGAGTTCCACATTCACAAGAACAAATAGGTAGGGATCCAATTTCTCATTTTTAGCCAAAGCTCCTTTAAGAGCCTCCAAAAGTCCTTTATTCTCAATTTTTGCACATCCAGAAGCTTTTTGCAGAATGAGATGGAATAAATTCTGTTTTAAGGCAGCATCCTCAAAACCTTTTGAAAAGGCTTCGTTTAATACATCTGAGGCTATTTTCAAAAAGTCTACTTCAAGAGGAACACCGCACGTATAAAGTTGATTGGCCCGAAATAAAAGCTGGCGGATGGCCATTTTGATGTCTTGTTGCTTCTTCCGTTTGAATTTAGAAAGTTGCGCTTTCAATTGTTTTAAAAGCCCCCTTTCAATCAGCAGCAAATGCCTTTTTTCGAGAAACTGATAGACAGTCAGATCGGTTTGATAGAACTGATTGCTCTTATCTTGAAGTTGCTTCAAAGAGTGGTGTCGGAGTGTGTTTATTTTTTTAAGACTTAACCTTAGAAGCTTTTCCGTGAGCTTTGCTGTCCCCTCGCAATTTCCCCCTTGCGCAAAAGCGACAAACACATCTGCGATTCCCTCAAATTCGGCAGGTTTTGCATACAATTTTTCCAATTCCTGAAGAAAGGGCTCCGGATCCTTTTTTTCCATCAGCTTTCTGACATGGCTCTCTAAAAGGCTTAATTTAGGGGGTGGCCAATCTTTTTGAGCCATTTTTTGAATCCACGCAGCCTCAGCGGATAAAACGTCTTTGGGTGGTTCAGGATCTTTTGCAACTTCTTCTGCGGTAGAAGAGCGATTGATCCAAAAACCGCTGCAATGGGCATAAAGTTTGTCCAGATCCCCATCAAGAGAGAGTAATTGTGCAGGTGAAAGTTTTAATTCGAGGATTTCGTGCAGTTCGCTCAAAAACCACTCTTTTTCTTTCACCTTCTTTTTACGCTCTTCGATGAGCCCTTTCCTTTTTCCCATGAAAAAGGCTCTGAAAGCCTTTTTATCCGAAGGTTTCCCAATTTCCTTTCGAATGACCTCCGCATAGTCATGCATCTGTTCGATCCACGTCAGCGGAAGGTCTTTTGCCCTGACATAAGATTCAATCATCTGATTGAGCCTAAGCTTAAACCACCGCTCTTTTTTCTCTCGTGCAACACCATCTAGATCTTTGATCGTGAGATGCAAAAGTAGATTGTCCTGCTGCAGAAAATGGAGAATGCGGGCATTAAGGGAATGCTTTTGGATACAGCTCTCATAAGCCACATTTAAAGCTGTTTGTTCTTTCTCAAACAAAGTGGCATAGAGCTCGACTTCCTCTTTTTTGATCTTCAGCGCGTCTAATAAGACACTTCCCTGTTTTAAACCGGTGGAGGCTTTGAGAATGGACCCAAAATCGGCTGCCAGATGCTTTGGAGGCAAACTTTTCAAAAGAAGGGCCAAAGATTCGATGAGATTTTTCCGGTTGCCCGCAAGGCATGGGTCTTTGAATAAGACGATTTCCTGAATCAGCTGCGCAATCAGATCGGCTTTGCACCCTTTGCTGACATTGACCCCATGCATCGCAATTTCAAGGTCATGAATTTCAAGAATATCTTTCTTATGGATGACAGGTGAGCAGCTCAAAAATGGGAGGCAATTTTCCTGATCTTTGGCGGGGTCTTTAAAGCAAAGGAAGATGAACTTTTTGATGTCGTTGTTTTTGGCGGTATGCGTGTAGGTTGCAAAGCGGCTATGTTGGGTCTGAGCCTGTTTTTGGGCTTGGGTCTGCTGTAAAAGATCGGTGGTTGTCTTGTGCAGATTTTCAATATCTTTGATCTTTTTCTGCTTGGCATTGAGCTGCTCTTCCAAAACCTTTTGATTGTCATGAGCGACAGCGCTCCGATTGGTAACTGCATCAAAGGCAAAAGCTTTTCCCGCAGCAGACTCTGTGTGGATGTGCTGGGCAAGGTTTGTCTTAAAAAGATTCTCTTTTAGATCCTGCTTGTTCTGCTGTTTGCGGCTACGGACTTGGTTGTTCGCGTTTAACCCTTTCCCACGATCATGTCCGGTATTGCGATTGATCGTTTCTTCTTTGGTATAGCTACTTTCCCAACCATCTTTGCTCCGGTCATTGTCGTGATCCTTAATCCGTAAGCCATAGCCATGAAATTTGTCGGGACTGGAGAAAAACCACCCACCCCCTTTGACCCGCGCATAATCCAATCCATCGGGTTTTCCAGCCCCGGGCGTCCCTCCAAGTCCCGGAGCGCCATCCGCGCCATTCGCAGCCTGACCGGTCTTGATTTTTACAGTGTGGGGGATAGGATCCATGAGAAACCTTCCCGATTTCCCCCCAATACCTCCAAGACCGCAATCGCCCCCTTTTCCTCCATCGCCTGAGGGCTGTCCACGCGTTCCATGGCGCACCTCGATAAAGCCACAAGACCAATTGTCGTTATGATCCCCATCTCTGACATCTTCACGCCCATTAACTCCTGCAATACCCTCAGCGCCATTCCCTCCTGCTTGACCATCCGTGCCAATGCCACCCACACCGCCACTTAAAGTGATGGGATCGACAATCGAGCTTTCAAAACCGACAAGAGGCTCATTAAATTTCAGGCAAAAATCGCCCCCGCATTGCCCCCCATCCCCATCATTTCCCCGTAGGCCATCTCTGCCATGTTCACAAGGGCTATTGCCGTCCCGTGCACGTTTAGGATCCACCTCAGAGGCATCTTTTCCTGGCTTCCCTGCAAGGTCGATCGTGATGGCCTTTTTATCTTTGATAAATTCCCCATATTCTCCCCCAAACGCGACGTTAATACCGGGAAGCTGAAGATCTGTATCGATATAGACATTGATTCCAAGCACATGAATGTCTTGAATGGTCTTGTCGTTTTGAAGGGCGGTTTTGATTTTGCCCACGATCTGACTTAAAAAAATGTTGTTGCCCGTGATTTGAAAGACATTCCCATCGATTTTAGAGGTTTTAACCTCGATCTCCAAAGCTCTATTCAGGATTTCTGCAAGCTCTTCATTCACGATTTCAAGATTGGGATCGATCGCCTCTTCGATAATGCCTTCCAACGCGTCGATTACCTGTTTAGAGGTGATGTCAAAACCCGTGAGGACAGCTGCGAGATCTTTAATTTTTTGCCGGATCGCACTTTTGGGAAGGATCCGTTTCCCTTCTTTCAATTTTTGAGTCAGTTTGACTTTAAAATTATCAAAAGCAACAACTTTGGCCACTTTTTCTTTTGCCTTTTCGAGGTTATCGAGGACTATGTCCTGTTTTTTCCTCTCCTCTTCCAGATACACATAAACGGCATCGAGAACAGAGTTTTTAATGACAACCAATTCGTCGGGACTATTTAAGGGGATATTTGAAAACTTGGAAATTTTCAGAAGATTTTCAACACTTGGCTTGTCTTTAGGCAAAAGATAGGAAAAAATGACCTCACAAAGCTGCGGCAAGGTCATTGCTTTGTTAATCCGTTCGACAAAAGAGTCCCAATAGGGGGCTTTACGGTGTGTGTGCTCTAAAGCATTTGCCCTATGGTGGTCTTGGATGATTGCCAGACACTCATTCAAAATTCCCTTTGCCTGATACTCTGCAAGGACTTTTCGCTCTTGTTTGTTGTCAAACAGCGGAAGATTGAATGTTTTTTTATTCTCTTCTCTGCGCTTCAACCAGCTCTTGTCATGCTTTTCGGCCCGTTCCGGTGTTTTTTGTGTAGAACGGACAAGATTGAATTGATGCTTGGCTTCGTCTGCTTTGGCAATTTCCGCGAGTGCGATCCCTAAAGCTCTATGAAGGGAGAAATTTAAGTAACGGGGATCCATTTTCTTTCCAAAGTCAATGGCATCGTAGAGGCTTTCAATGTGGCAATGGGTAAGTCCCAGATCGCGGTATAAAAAGGCTTTTTTGATTAAAAGGGTGAGCTTTTTAGCTTCCATTTCCGGGTTATCTTCAAACCTTTCACAATCAAAAATGGCCCTGCAAACAAATATGAGTGCTACGATGAAATTATTTGCGCGCACATAATCGTCGATCATGCCTATTTGAAGATCGATGATGTAATAGAGAAGCTCTTTATTGAGATGATCCCGGATTGAGTTTAACTTGAACGTCTCTTGGACATCTGTCAGGGTTGATTTATAAAAAGAGGTGATCTCAAATTCATGAAAAGCTTCCAGACAAGCTATGGGAGTTTTATATTGAGTTAGGCAGTTATGATAATGGGCTTCTGCATAGTCAGGATCAACTTTCAAGACTTTTGGATCATGCAGCTTACGCACATAATTTTGAGAATCAACATCATCCAAAGACGCCGCCGTATTAAAATCTCTAAACGCGGTATCTCGTCTTTTTCTGATGACACCCTCTTCTACATCGACTTCTTGAGCTATTTTTAGCGAAACTTTGCCCCTTAGATCATAACAGCGCAAAATCATGGGAGGATTTAAGGTGGCATGCTCAGATAGAACTGTAAGGGCAAAATCGATCCATTTGATCGCTTGTCTTAAGGAACTGAGCGTTGGAAATTGATAATAGACTTTAGCAAGCTCCAGCAAATAGCGGGCCTTGAGCTCCGCCTCTTCACGGCTGATCTCTGGCAAGGAGAGAAGATGGTCAAGAAAGTCGCTCAGTTCATGCGCTGAAGGCCTTTTTTTTTGTAGTGCTTTCAGTTTAGTCTCAATAATTTGAAGATTGGGCTCTACTTTGTAACCCTCAGGCTCTGTGGTATCATATTCAATGGGGGTTCTATCTTCCCAAGTTTGAAACTTCAGCCTCTCGGCATCGACAAGCACTTGCCGCTCCAAAAGATCTGCAGAATCCTCGATGTGTTTTTTTAAGCTCGCAAGGGCCTTTTCAAAACCGTTCAGATCTTTTTTAAGGATGTCAAACTTTGTGGAAGCCCACTTTTCATGCCGCAACACCTCGCAGAGAATCGTAAAAACGTGGTTTTTAAACTGGAGGATCCCCTTTTCATAAAACAGATAATTCTCTTGGTGCGCAGCTTTTAGACAGACGAGCTGCTTCAGCTGTGGATAGTGGCTGAGATCGATCTTTGCAAGTGCCAGGGGTTCTTGCAAATCAAAACAAAATTGTGCCAAACAGTCGATCTGCTCCTGATCGATGACATGCCATTCCCTAAAATTCTTTGACTGCGGAAAAAGAAAGTGCGTCTCTGAAATAAGATGCTTAAAGTGTATTTTTAGGCGTCTTTTTTCAAGCAGATCCCATTTTTTTACCATCCGAATATCTTGTAGAGTGCCTTGCCTGATCGTCAGCTCCAAAATCTCATCAAAAGAGAGTTTTTTGGCATGGCGTTTGAAACGATCCATGACAGGATGGATCGTTTGCTTGGGCACTTCAATTTTTTTTGGCTTTAAAATTTTAGAGCAAGGAGTGCGCACTTTTCCAAATCCGACCGCTTTTATAACCGCTTTTGAAGGCTCTTGGCCAAGGGGAGACAAAACAGGCAAAAATTGGGAAGCTTTGACTAAAACGGCCGCTTTTTTGTTGGGCAGAGGACGTTGATGAGAGGAGAATTGGGGAGCCTTAACCTCTTTTTTTTGGCTTTGATGGGACTCAGGAGGCACTAACGGTTTAAAAACAGGATGCGGCAAGCAAATTTGAATATAGCCTAATTGAGGAGGTGGCTCATGTGGAGAAAATGTGCATGGCTGCAGCAGAACCTTTTTGCTTTGTTTTGTGGCTGGTAGTTGGACTGCGGTAAAAGTGGGAGGGGGAATTGTTTCCCCATTTTTTTCACTTTTTGTGGGCTTAACGGCGGGAGAAAAAACCGGAAGAGGGACAACTATTTTTGCCTTCTCCTCCTTTTCTTCTACCACATCGTCATCAAAAACGGGCGTTTGAAGAAAAACCAGATTTGATTTTTTCTTGACGTGGCTCATACAAAATGGTGTCTCGCAAGGGTATCCACGTTGGCTTTTCCACAAAACTCTTCAGCATGCGCGCGCTCCATGGAGTGATTGGATGTCAAAAGAGCTCTGCCCAAAAAGATCAGCCATTTTTTACAAAGAGCTGGGTTATAAGGTTCCGATGTAACTTTGTTGACGAAAAATTTTGTTAAGGCATGGAGGACGTTATAGGTCTCAATTTTTTCAGCAGTCGTTGTCCTTTCCGCTTTAATGGGCGAGCCAAATGTAATGAGGGAATAGGATCCTTTACGCCCCATCCGTCCTGTACGCCCAATCATTTGTCGTTGAACTTCCTTACTCACAACTGGAGTCGCTCCTATGATATGCATCCCCTCTTCCACAGTTTCATTCACACGGATGTCGGCACCCCTAGCATATTTAATGGAGGAGAGAGTCACGGCGCTTGTGCGGGCAATGCTCTGAAGCTCCAAATCGGTCACATCGTCTTTAAAAATATTTAAAGCCGGATATTCCACTCGGATGGCATCCTCAAGTGTCTTCCATAGAAACATGACTGTGTTGTTGCGCGGGGTTTTATATCTAAAAACCGGATCAGCAAAAATCAGGATCGGTCTTTTATATTGCTTCGAATCGTTTTGCCTTTGACGGATATCTTCAAGAATTGAGTCGCAGTACCTTGTGACTTCTCCCTGTTCAATCACAGAAACTCCGTCCTCTACACGCACAATCGGCAATTCAATCTTTTTATAGCACCGAATACAGGTTTCATTTTTTTCCGGTTCCTTAATCTCTTCGTGTATCTTCGTTTCAAAAAGATGGGGGTCTTGGGAGGCAGGGATTTCAAAATACAGGGAATTTTTCAGGTTAGGCACTTTATTTTTGGGAGCTGTTCCTGAAAGTCCAATGACACGCTTTGCCCGTGCGATTAGCTGTGAGAGGCGCATCACAGATGGAGGTAGATGGAAGGATTTGTTGATAGAGTTAAAAATGGAGGTTGTATGAAACTCTTTACCAGAACTTCCATCGATTTTTGAACTATTATTGGTAGGCACGGTATTCCTACCCGTTTCGTCTGAAAGCCAATTCCAATATTTTTTATTTGTTTTGACATCTTGAACGTTCAAACACGATTTAGGGATCGCTGTGACAAAAGGCTCTTTCTCATCCATATCAAAAAGGAGAAGATCGAATTCATCCAAAATAATTCGGATATCTTCCCCAGGCTTTCCATAAACAAGCTTGAGAAACTCAATCTGTTTGTGAGTGGCCTTGTTTTCCAGCAATGCGAGCATAATTTGGCGCACAATGTCGTCGATAATGTCGATATCGGCATAGATGATTTTGGTCTCTGTTTCAATTTGGTAGACATCTTCAAGCTTTGAAATGCAAACACTGTTGATTTTACTTTTTTCAAAGAAGTACCTTGCCAGTGCGTGGTCCCGCTTGGCTAAATGATCGTAACTTGTAAATACAAACACTTTGCCATTCTCGTTACCTTTGATCCGTTTTGCTTCGTATAAGGCAGCCATTGCAATCACAAGGCTTTTCCCTTGCCCAGTTCCCAATTTTAACAACAAATTATTGTCCTTAAAGGCATCACAGGTGCACAAGGTCATGGCAATTGCCTGATTAGGCAGGATAAAATTGATGGGAACTGGCTGATTTTTAAGATATTCTCCAAAATTTTCCATCACTTTTTCTTTAACACTCAGATCACCCAAAACCGTTTGCAAAACATGGCCATTTGTCTGAGCCGCTTTATTATCAGTAGAACCACAGAAAGCTGTCACAAATTGGGCCTTTGAGTAGGAAAGATCATCGATTTTTCTCGCGATCACAGATTCAAACTGTTGCGTAATATCTGTCAGAAGCTGCAAGGAGTTTTTGTCTAAAATGCGACGCACATCGTTAATGCATAAAAGGGCAATCGCTTCTGCAACGGCATTGCTCGTATAATACTCATCGAGGGCACTCCCCTTTTGCATCACCGGCTTTTCTATTGGAAAGATGGTATCGACCTTTTCGTCTTTTCTTAGTTTATCCATTTGTAAATGAATATTATCCATAACAACATGCCCATGATCCGCTCCATCATTTGGATGAAACAGGCGCTTGTCTACGATTGTGTGTAACTTTTGGAAAAGAGGGGCAATCGCGCGTAAGAATTCTGCTAACGTATTCATGCGGCTTTCAAACGCAACAGTGCTTCCAGTTTCTTGCATTTTCAAGAAGATGATATCAAGGAGGCTTTCGAGTTTATTCTGAACCTTATTGTTGTAATAATAAGAAAGATAGGATTCTGCGAGGTAGTTAAAAGCATCCGATCCAGCTCTGGATGTAAGATGTGTATTGAGCTTGTTTTTGATATTTTTAAATTGGTCAGAGACTACAAGTGTTTTCTCAGGAGGAAGATCCTTATCCCCAAAAAGAGGGCGTAGCACCACATCTTTTTGATTAGACGCTACAACTTGAAACAACTGATTGTTAAAAAGACAGAGTCTATTCAGCACATTGGCTGCCCTGGAATTATTTTCGCTTTTCCAATCGGGGGGCAAACAGAGCAAGACAAAGTTTTTTAAATTCTGGTAGATTTTTTGAACATCTTGGGCAAGCCAGTGATCAACATACAGGAGCTCCCCCTTTTCATCGAGATTTGAGCCCCCAAACTCCCCGATTTTGCTCAAAGCAAGCTCACAGTATTGGGCAAAGCCCTCATACAGATCTTGCGTCAACAGCTTGATTTGCCTGTCAAAGTTGTCCTTATATTCAAAAACATTTGGAGCAAACCTGCCAAACAGTTTGAGCAATATACGGCTTGCCTTAAGATTCCAAGAAAAATTCGTATTGCTCAAGGCATGGTAGGCAGGATTGCTAAAGAATTGAATGAGGGTAATTTCATTTCCTGACATCACACTAAACCCAAGCCTTACAAGATGGTCTCGCAGCTCTTGAGCAAGCCTTGAGAGATAACGACGCCGCTCTTCAGAATCTGTTTCTTGGGGCACAGCGTAGGTATTCAGTAAATGGAGCCTATTATAACGTGTAAGCTGAGATAAGAAATGGAGATACATCTCTTTCGACGCTTTCTTGCCGAAAAGATCCACTTTCATTTTCTCGTTAAGATTAAAGAAGATTTGGTGGATTTGAGTATCATCCAACGTACACAGGGGACTGAGTTTTTTTTCCAGGACCTGGCTGAAAAACTCCAGATTGCTTAAAAACACAATAAAATCGGCAGTGGCAGTCCAGGTATGCTCTGAAGAAAGAAGGGTAGAGGCTTTTTGAGGGATTGTAAAATCATGTTTATCAAATGACTGCATGTATTCAATAAACTTTTCATTTTTAACCAAGTGATCAAAAAATGTAACCAATGAGACGACAGATTTTGGCTGCAATTCAGATTCCGACGGTTTATCGAAATGTTTGATCAGCAAATCCATCAATTTCAACGTAAAATCAAATAATGTCTTCTGATTATATTCTTTGTCATTGTGGTGCAAGACCTCCACTAGACGCTCAATTCTTTTTTCTAATTTGTCTGTACGTTGTGCATCGCTAAAACTTGAAATGTAGACATAAGTATGCAGGGCAAAAACTTCATTAAAAAAAACAACCTGTTCAGGCCTGCATTGGGTATCAAAAATGCGCTCAATTCCAAGTTTGATGAGTTCTCTAATCGTATCGTGTAATTCTGTTCCTTGCGGCTCCTGACTCTCAGCTTGAGAAATAATTTTCAAGCTTATAGGCCGGATATTCATACTTCTCCAATGAAGTGTTTCCGCTAATGGCTTGACATAATCGAAAAAAATGCTTTGGTTAGAAATGGATAAGTGTTTTCGTGCAATACGCTGGTTAAAATCCTGAAAAACTCCAACTGCAACCTGAATTTCCTTTTGAAGTGGTAAGACTTTATTATCATCACTTGTGATGGGCCATTCACAAGATTGTGTAAGGTAAACAATAAGCTTATTTAATTTTAGAATCAGTTTATCAGGTTCTTTAATCAATCCCCGGTTTTTTTCAATAGAAATAAGAACTGTCTTGATGGCATCGAGAAGTGGGTCGAACTCTTTTATACTCTTATATGTCAAACTATCAGAGATGCCGTAACGAATGGCATCATAGAGTGCTTTCTGATTGTCATCATATTGGGTTGTGAGGACTTGCACATCCCACTTAGGGTAATATCCCTTATCAATGTCAGATTTACAAACAGCTTTGGCATACCCAAAAGTGCCATTGATAAAGGCTTTAGCATTGATCTCTTTAGCTTTATTTTTCGCATCTTCTTTTGTACCCGAGTCCCTTCTAATCCAAAAGCAGCATAAAGTGCGGTCTATCCTACTCATTTTTCCCCAATAAGTTATGACAAATCGAAAATTCTACTGACTTTGCAAAGATAAAGTAAAGAGATTACCGACTACTAAAAACTGGGTGTAGCAGGGATTATTGAAACGCAAAGAGGCAAAGACACAAAGGCGCAAAGAGATGGGGAACAAATATTTCTTCTCTGTGTTCTCTGTGTCCTCTGTGGTTTTTTTAATTTGCCACGCACGCTGTTTATTAAATCACTTTCGGGAATTTATAAAACCAAAGAGAGCACAGAGAAGAAGAAAAAATGAATCATTCTCTTTGAGTCTTTGTATCTTTGCTTCTTTGCTTTAAAGCATGCCTCACAGAATTGCGCAAGGCAAGTTGTGAGGCAAAAATCGGGCACGGGCAAGGGTTGTCTTTTGGACAACTCTTAGAAGAGGCGCGTGATGTCCTGGAAGGTGAGGAAGATCATGAGGCCGATGAGGAAAATTGCAAACGGCAAAATCAGGCGTGAGAGTGTCCGTGCTTTTAAACGTCGGCGGGTAATCATCTCCCCAAGGGATAAAAAGATGTAGCCTCCATCCACAACCGGAATGGGCAAAAGATTTAGGAAACCGAGGTTCACGCTAATGGCTGCGGTCCAAAAGAGAGCTTCTTTAATGCCAACTGTCCAGCCATGATGGAGCACTTGCACAATGCCAACAGGCCCACTCATCCATTTAGGATTCAGATGGCCCATTACCAAGGCTTTTAGAGTATGCCACGTCTCAGTAAAAATCCCAGCAAACATGACCAAGGGGTTGGGATTATAATCGACTCTGCGATCTTGCAAAGCAGCCCCTAAAATGAGCTTATGTTGATTCTGTTCCAAAACTTTTAAAGCTTGAGCGCGCTTGCCCGAATCTCTGATTTTTGCTATTTCCTGCTTTTGCTTTTCATAAGCACTCTTCAGCGCTTCTTGGTTCGCTTCAGAGAGAGCAAATTGATCGATCGATTTAGGCTCAACAGGCTTAAGAAAGGCAAAACGCTCGTTTGCAACAACCGGATTTTGCGTCCCTAGCGTGTTTACAAGAGGTGCCATCGCTTGGTAATCGATATCTTTAATGAAGAGATGGTCCTCGTCTTTCCAAGATGTTTTTGCAACAGCTTGCACACCCTTTTCTACAATAAAATTGAGGCGGTGCGTTTGGATCTGTTCCAGAATTTGGTAACCTCTATCAACAGCTATACCATCGACAGCAACGATCCGGTCGCCGGGTTGCAAAGGAAGTTCAGACGACTGATTGATGGAATCTCTTGGAAAAGCTGTCCGTTTGGCATCAACATCCAAAAACTCGAGAGGCGCTTCTACATAACCTTCGTTGCTAATCACATAAGGAAGAAGCTGTAGCTCTTTTCCCCGTTTTTTTGCAGGACTTGCGCGCATTTCATATTGCCAGTCGATCAATTCATTACGCACATGATTGGGAATATTCAGCTCGCTGACTGCAATGCGGGGTTGGCGCGTAAAAAGGGTCTCTGTTCCCCGTTGCACAGTCAAAAATGCTTTTTCAGCGTTCAAAATGTGGCTGAGCTGATCCATAGAGAATAGGTATTCTCCGTCTGCCCAGACAAAACGGTCTTGATAGGCAAGGCCGCTTCCAATTAGAGGAGAGCCTTCTGGCAAAGGATTTTCAGAATCGCCCACTTTGTCATAAATCAGATAACGGGCTCCGGTTGTCACTCCTGTTGTAGGAATTCCTTGGATGGAGCTCGGAGACGTGTAGCTTTCAATTTGGTAAGAAAAAGGATCTTTTTTCCCAGTTTCATAATCGACATGGAACCCCTTAAACTCCACAACTTTTCCTGCAAGCATTGTGGCATAGATCAAATCTTTAGAGCCCGTGTAGGGTTTGCCGTTATACTCGGTTAGGATATCTCCAGGTCTTAAACCAAGGGCATAAATCTCAGATTGGGGATCGACCCAGCCAACGATTTGGGTAAAATCAGAAAAGGGTTTTTCTCTTCCACCCATTGCCCAAATCACGCCGAAAAGGACTATCGCTAAAAGGAAATTGGCAACAGGGCCAGCAAGTGCAACGAAGATCCGTTTGAGGGGAGATTTTGAGAAAAAGCCATTGGGGATTTCGTAGGGTTCGCTGTAAGTATTTTTATCTTTTTTGTTCAGTTCCATACCGGCGATTTTGACATAGCCACCAAAGGGGAGCATCCCTACTTGCCAATCCACATCATGCCAGCGCCATTTAAGGATAGGTTTGCCAAATCCGATGCTAAAAGTTTCAACGGTCATCCCTGTCTTTTTAGCGGCAAAATAGTGACCCAATTCGTGAATGAAAACGAGAAAACCAAGAGCGACAGCTGCGAGAATAAAATAAAGAATCGTCATAAGATTTGATACGCCTCCTTACGGGCTACTTGGTCAATGGCTAAAATAGATTCTAGAGATTCAACTGGCATCATTTGGTGTTTGGACATCAGCTTCTCTAACAAAGAAGTGATACCATTCCAGGAAATTTCCTGCTTTAAAAACCTTTCTACTAAAACTTCATTAGCAGCATTCAGATACGCAGGCAAGCTTTTGCCTCTCTGTAGCGCCTCTTGAGCCAGTCTCAATGCCGGAAATTTGCCTAGATCGGGAGAATAAAAGGAAAATTGGCTGTTTTTGAGAAAATCAAAAGGGGCGAACATCCCCGGCTTTCTATCAGGATAGGTCAGGGCATATTGGATCGGATAGATCATATTAGGCTCGTTAATCTGAGCTAAAATCGAACCGTCATTAAACTCTACAAAGCTGTGGACCAAACTTTGGGGGTGAATCACAACTTCAATTTTTTCGGGCGGAATATCAAAAAACCACCGAGCTTCGATCATCTCAAGCCCTTTATTGATCAAAGTGGAACAGTCCACAGTCACTTTGGGACCCATTTGCCACGTCGGATGCTTGAGGGCCTCTTCCACAGTTACCCTTTCTAGCTGCTCCTTGGAATGGCCTCGAAAAGGTCCTCCGGAGGCGGTTAAAATAACCCGTTTGACATGATCAAGATTTCTTCCCTCTAAACACTGAAAAATAGCGCTGTGCTCGCTATCGATCGGCAAAAACATCACATTATTTTTTTTGGCCAGCTTGCTGATATATTCCCCTGCCGAGACCAAAACTTCTTTGCTTGCAAGCCCCACAGACTTCTTCGCATTCAGCGCCTGAATCGTAGGTTTTAAAGCCCGCATGCCCACAATTGCCATGACCACATAATCGACAGAGTCATGACAAACAATTTCTTCAAGCCCCTCATCTCCCGAAACAATCTTTACATGGGGAAAGCGGGACCTCAAAAAAGCTGCCTTGCTCTCATCATAAATGCAGGCAATTTCAGGTTGAAAACGCTCAATTTGTTGAGCCAGAAGCAGGGCATTAGAATGGGCAGCCAAGGCCGTCACTTTCAAGTCCTCAGACAAATGCTCTGCGACCTTCAAAGTACTCGTGCCAATCGATCCTGTGCTACCCAAAACAGCAATTTTTTTCATAAATCAAGAGAGGTTTTTTGGCTTAAATCGTACTCTTCTCTCTCGATAAAGTCAACATCCACCCGCCCAAGTCTCTTTTTTTGGAGTGCGGTGACTTGTCACCGCTTTATACCTCATAAAAGCGTTAGACCAGGTCACCGCACTCCAAATAAGTTACAGAAGCCCTTTAGCTTTTTCAACCGCCTCTCTTAAGACTGCAGGCATCTCTGTTTCCGCCCCCTTACCCCACTCAGCATAAATTGCAAAAAACCATTTTGACATCTTTTGATTTTCATTCATCTTGAAATGCCCTTGTGTGACCAGCTGGTCATCGATTTTATCACTAAATGCGTGGTACTCCCTCACCTGTTCTTCGTGAGCCACTGTTGGGTCTGCATTTTGCATTAACAACGACTCATAACGTGCTTCGCCAACGTCTCTAAAGAAATACAAGCGATGGACCTTTGCGTAGACTTCATCGCGATAACTAGCAATATCAAACTTTTTTAAAGTGGCAGGATCAAAGTCAATTCCCTGTTTCACCCGCTCTTCTATCAGTTTGGGCGTCCAAATGCCACAATCATAACCATTTGATTGTAAGCCGACTTTTGCCGTCCGATGGTGATATTGAAAAGCGACTCCATATTTTTTACCTAAAGCCTGTGCAAGAGCCTTTAAGTCTTTTTCAACCGTACGATCGCCTCCAAAACTATTAAAATATTCTACTGTGTGGTGATCCATATCGATGATAAACCCTGTCTGGTGATTGTCATTCACACTCAAGGCATGACCATAAATTCTAGGGCCTTCAGTGATGTCTAAAGGAAGAGAGCCCACCACTTCCTCAACATCTCTCTCGAAATGTTTATCTTTAAATTCGCCCATCCTGCTGGGAATTGTGCTGAAGTGGGTTTGCGACATAGCCAAATCGTTTAAATAATCAATTGTAACCGTGCTCGTTACCAAATCTTCTTCGCACACAACTCTTCCATTGTCCATATAGGCTTTTTCAGCTGCCCGCCCAAATTTCCTTTTTTCATCTGGGCTGTAATTGTTGCTGCTTAAAACTTCGTCACGGAATTTCTTATCCACCAGGTCATGAAACTCTGCTTTAAGCCACAACTCATCATCAAATGGCAGAATGGCTGAAGGTTTATTTATTTGATCTTCAACGACCGCTGCATTTCCAACGAAACACCCATAAAGAGAGGTGCCCCCTGAAATAAGCGCTCCAATGCCAATCAACGCAGCCCCACCGATCTTTGCTCCCATCACATGGACCGCTGCCGGCAACATGTTGTAAGAGGCAAGGCACAGCAAGACCACCCCCGCACAAAGGGTGATGATTCCCACCGCCAAAGCAGTGATCACCTTCCAATCTGCACAATGGTTAGCAAGAGCTGCCCAATGGGGCCCACACCCCGAATTTTCAATTGAATTCATAGAAACAATTATACCATTTTACTGTTAAGAAACAATTAATTTAAAAAGAAGAGTCGGGACAAAGCTCGGGCGCTTTTATTTGCTCGGGAACTCCTTTAGAGGCGAAGCAGTACTTTTTGAGGATAGCGGCAGAGTAGAAGAGGCCGAGAGTGATAACGACAAGGCCGCCTGTGGAGAGGCCGACGCCCCAGAAGGTGAGGATGTGGCGGGAGAGGGCAACGCCGATGAGGGAGGCTAAAGCTCCGATGAGGGAGGCTAAGATGAGGAGGAGGGAGAGGCGGTTGGTGAGCAATCTCGCTGTGAGGGGTGGAAGGACAAAGAAGGCCATCACCATAAACACGCCCACTGCCTGGAAGGCACCGATAGCTGTTGCTGAAGTTTGGACCATGAGCAGATAGTTGAACAGAAGTGGAGAAAAGCCAAAGGCCTTGGCAAGCCCTGCATCAAAGGTTGTGATTTTAAAACCATAGTAGAGGAGGAAAAACAAGAGGGCGTTGCCGATCAGGACTGTGAAAACGATTTTGATATTACTTTTTTGAAGAGCATCCACATTTCCCATCACCAGCTCTGTCCCAATATGGACATTGCGGCTAAAAAGGGTGAGGAGAAGAATGCCGACAGCAAAAAAAATGGAGAAGATGAGGCCAATGCTCGCATCTTCTTGGAGCTTCACCACGCGGCTTAAAAACTCTGTCAAAAACGTTGTGGCAATCCCTGTGATGACAGCTGCGAGCATCAAAACCGGTATGGTGAGCGCCTCAGAGATAAAGTAGGCAATGACAATGCCAAGCAAAATGGTGTGTGAGAGCGCATTGGCAAGCATTGCCATCCTGCGCAGCACTAAAAAAGCGCCTAAAAGTGCCCCTGCAACTGCTATACAGACAAGAACGATGATCTGTATCTCATCAGAAGCTAGGCCCCCTTTTGGAGGATTTCCGATAAGGAAAGCCCATAAGCGGACAAAGAAGACTTTAAAAAATCCAAAGAAATCGAGATCAGAGTAGGGATTGAGATACATTTCTTAAGCACCTCCAGGAATCGGTTGCTCATGAGGATCCACGCTTGGATTATCCAAAAGATCAGTCAATTTTTTCTCTAAATCTGCAGTCAGAATGTGCTCCATCTCTTCTGCACTTTTGTGCACTCTTTCGACATTGAGACCCAAAGAATTCACGAGATAAACTTCCCATAATCTGTGCAGCCTGACAATACGGGCCCCTTTTTTTGTTCCCAGAGGACTTAAAGAATAGTAACCCTGTTCTTTCACCAATTCCCCTTTTCGGATTAACCCACTCAGTTGAAAACGTAAATAAAGGGATGAAAAGCAACTACTGAGGGCAATTTCGCGGAAACTTAAGATTTTTTTCCCTTGTACGCTGAGTCTCCACAAATTTTTAATGAGATTTTCCCCAATACTTGTGTGTCTAAACCGTGCAATCCGGACATAGCGGATGATCAATCCCCTTTTGGGGGCAAAAAAGAGGGCATATAGGGCAATGCTGCCGCTGATCAACACAATCATCGGGCCTGTGGGCACAGAATAAGTACCGAGATTTGTCTCTGAGAGAACAACAGAAAAATAAACACCCAAAAAGGCACTTGTACACCCAAAAATTGCTGCAAGCCAAAACATTTTGGAAAGCTTGTTGGTAAATTGGCGGGCAGCTGCCGCAGGAGCTATGAACATCGCAGACATTAAAATGACCCCCACACACCGTATTCCAATCACAAGAGAGAGGACGATCATCAGAAGGAGAATAAATTCCAAAAACTTCGACGCAGTGCCATTAGTCGCTGCAAACTGGGAATCAAAAAGAAGCACCTGAATTTTTTTATAAAAAAGGGCAATAAAGAGGGCAACAAATAGGCACAATAGGCCATAGATGAGAATATGCACATCAGTCATTGTCGCTGCCTGACCGTACAGCCAGATTTGAGTCTGACGGAATAGATAAGTGTAGGAATTCTGCGCAAAACTGGCAATGGTCACACCCACACCAAAAAACAGAGCGAGAATCACTCCAAGAGCTGCATCTGCCGGCACTCTCATTTTTCTCTCTAACCGCTCAATAAACCAAAACCCGAGCATGCACGAGATAAAAGCGCCGCCTAAAAGCAAGGGGCCAAGTCCTGATTCTATCGAAAAGACCCCCGCCACAATAATTGCAGCGGTCACACCCGGGTAGGTTGCATGAGAAAGGGCTTCTCCAAGCAGTGAACGTTTGCGCACAAAGACAATCACCCCCACCAAAGCTGCTGAAAGGCACATGAGCATCGAGCCAATTGTGGGAGCGCGCAAAACAGGATCTGTAAAAAACGAAAAAATTTTCATTTCAGAGCAAATCCGCCCGATTTTTGCTGGGAAAGGCGCGTGGCCTCTTCGAGAAGCATCGATTCTTTCCCGTAAGTTTTTTGGATCAATTCGGCATTAAAAACTTCTTGTGTGGCCCCAGATGCTACAAGACGCATATTCAACAAAATCACCCAATCGAAGATTTCAGTGACCGTTTCGAGATTGTGGTGAACGACAAAAAGAGTTTTACCCGCATCTCTTAAAGCTTGCAAGATGGAAACAATTGTTTTAGAGGTGGCAACGTCAATGGCTGTAAAGGGCTCATCCATCAAATAAAGGTCGGCTTCCTGAATGAGGGCCCGCGCTAAAAAGGCTCTCTGCTGCTGGCCGCCGGAGAGCTGGCTGATCTGTCTGGAGGCGAATTGTTCGAGGCCAACCTTAGCAAGGTACTCAAATACATCGCTGCGGTCTTTGCGCGAGGGTCTTGAAAGCAGCCCTCCCCTTCCATACCTTCCCATGAGGACCAAATCGAAGACAGTCATCGGAAAATCCCAATCCACCGACTCTTTTTGGGGGACATAGGCCACTTTTTTGCGCACTTTTTTTAATGGCTCTTCAAAAAATAGTACCGAGCCAGACATAGGCTTAATGAGCCCCAGTGCTGTCTTCAAAAGAGTACTTTTTCCGGCGCCGTTGGGGCCCACAATAGCGACCAGTTTCCCTTGAGGAATTTCTAAAGAAATGTCCCACAAAACAGGTGTTTTTTCGTAATTGACTGTCAGCTGCTCTATTTTAAGCGCGTTTTTACTACTCATGGTTAAGCTCTTTTGCAATTACCTCAGCATTATGGCTGATCATTTCAATATAGGACCCGGCCCTTCCCATCGAATCTCCATAGAGCTCTTCTTGGCATAAACGAATCGGAAAACCCTTTTCTTTGGCTGCGCTTACAATTTTGCGCAGCGAATCCTTACTCACATTAGATTCCGGAAAGAGTACAGAAATTTTGTATTTTTCGACATGCTCAATCAGGGCAATGATATCGCTGACACTCATTTGAGCCTCAGGAGCGAGTCCCTCAGGAGCCTTACATCTCTCTTGCCAGTCATTATCTCCACTCTCGGCCAAGTAATGGCGGGTAAAATAGTGAAAAGCATCATGACTTGTCACCAAATACCGTTTCTCTTGGGGAACTGCCTGCAAGAGATTAAAGATTTTTTCGTCAGCGGCTTTCATTTGACGACGTAAAGCCTCTCCCCTTGCACGGTAGCTTTCAGCATGCGCAGGATCTTTTTCTGAAAGAGCTGCCACGATGGGATCAATTGTCTGTATCCAAAGGGCCATGTCCATCCACACATGAGGGTCATATTCCCCGTCTACGATCAAAATGGGGCTCAGCTGACTCTTCAAAAGGGGCTCAGAGACAGCTTTAGCTTTCGGATTATTGATTAAATTCTGCCGCAAGCTGAGGCCATGTTCAAGCCCAAGACCATTATAAAAAATAATATCAGCCCTGGAAAACTTTTCATCATCCCCTTTGACAAGTTCATAGGAATGGGGATCGAGCTCGCCTCGAATAAGAGCGATAGAATCGACATCTTCGCCCCCGATTTGTTTCACCAAATCATCGATCATGGCAACCGAACTTAACACTTTGATTTTTCCATTTTCACTACGCCAACGGGAATCTGCTGTTTCTTTGCGAACGCAACTGTAAATAAGCAAAAAACTTAGCATTAAAAGAGTAAAATTTTTAAACCGCATGAGCACACTCACTTATTTGGTAAGAGTTTAATCATTCATTTTTTTCAATTCAATTTAATTGCGAAAAATCATTTCATTTCATAAACTGCCGCCACAAAATCAATTACTGTTCAGGATGGTAAAAAAATGACTTTATTGGAAACTAAATCAAAAGAAGAACTCGAACAACTTATTGAAAAAGCACTTAAAAAAGTGCAAAGATCGAAAGAAAATGACCTTTGTAAATTTCTTCCCGGCGATACAGGTGGTTATATGCACCATTTCACCTTGCGCAAGCTAAAAAATATTGATCCCCAGCAGCTAACTGCGCTGATTCAAGAATTTATTATCAACTTGGAAGCTCCAAGAGTCTTGAGCCCGAAAAGACGTGCTCCGCGCGGTTCCCGTAAACGGAATGATCTTGTGAATTTCACCCGTACAGACATCGAAAAAGTGTTGGATCTGGCGCGCAAAGTAGGAGATAAAGACCTGGTTGCTAGATTTAGCCCAAAACGTCCTCTTCCTGCCTTAAAAAAAGAGCTGATCCGCTCTATTCGCGACAATCGGATCAATCAAGAGCTTTGGAATGCTTATGCTGAAGTGATTACTGCTACTACTGCGGAATAATCCTCCCCTGCCTGTGCCCGTGCCTGCCCTTCCCCCCTTTCTTTCGGGCACGGGCACGGGCACGGGTCATTTCCCGAACCTTATCAGTTCTTTTCTCTTGCAAAAACGACTACTTACGTATTATAATCCTTTTCCTAAACATTTATTAGTGACTTAAAAACAATTGAGGATTTGCTATATGTCGAGTGAAACTAAAGCATTTGGGAAGTGGCGCTCCTTTTTTTGGCCCATTCACGCGTTTGAGCTGAAAAAAGTGTTGCCCATGTTCCTGATGTTCTTCTGTATTTCTTTTAATTATACAATTTTGCGAGATACAAAGGACACGCTCCTTGTAACTGCACCCGGCTCTGGAGCTGAGGCAATACCTTTCGTAAAGGTATGGCTCGTCGTTCCTTCTGCGGTGCTGTTTATGATTATTTATGCCAAGCTCAGCAACGTGCTGAGTAAGACAAAGCTGTTTTATGCGGTGATTACGCCGTTTCTGATTTTCTTTGCACTTTTTGCAACAGTACTCTACCCGGCACGTGATTTTCTACACCCAACTGTGGCAGCAGATCAACTCCAAGCCTATCTTCCTGAAGGTTTGATGGGAATGGTTGCGATTTTCCGTAACTGGACATACGCTGTGTTTTATGTTCTTGCAGAGCTCTGGGGAAGTGTGATGCTCTCTTTGATGTTCTGGGGATTTGCTAACGACATTACACGCGTTGGCGAAGCAAAAAGATTCTATGCCATGTTTGGAATTGGAGCAAACCTTGCCCTTCTTTGCTCTGGCCCTGCCATTGTGCTTGTATCCAACATCCGCCGCCACGTTCCTGAAGGTGTGGATGCATGGGGAATCTCACTTAATCTCTTGATGAGTATGGTTGTTATCTCCGGTATCGTCATTATGGGTACCTACTGGTGGATCAACCGCTATCTCTTGACAGATCCACGTTTCTACGATCCAAACGAGCAGAAAAAAGCGAAAAAAGAAAAACCAAAACTTGGTATGGTAGAAAGCTTCAAGTACTTGGCAAAGTCCCCTTATATCCTTTGCCTCGCAGTACTCGTTATTGCTTACGGTGTTTCGATCAATATCATCGAAGTGACCTGGAAGAGTCAGCTTAAACTGCAATATCCAAATGCAAACGATTACAGCACATTTATGGGCTACTTCTCCACATTTACAGGAGCGATCACCGTCTTGATGATGCTCTTTGTTGGTGGTAACGTCATCCGTAAATTTGGCTGGGGAACAGCTGCTTTGATCACTCCGATTGTGCTGTTGATTACAGGTGCGATTTTCTTTGCTCTTGTGATCTTCCGTGACGACTTGGGTGGTATGATTGCAGCTCTTGGAACAACTCCTTTGATGCTTGCAGTCGTCGTTGGTATGCTCCAGAACATTATGAGCAAATCAGCGAAATACTCGCTCTTTGACCCAACCAAAGAAATGGCTTATATCCCGCTTGACCAAGAACAGAAGGTTAAGGGTAAGGCTGCTATTGACGTTGTAGGTGCTCGCCTTGGTAAATCTGGCGGATCTTTAGTCCAGCAAGGTCTCCTTGTGACCTTTGGATCGATTGCTGCCATGACACCTTACTTGGCTATCATCTTGGGCGCGATCGTCTTTGCTTGGATTATCGCTGCAAAGGCTTTGAACAAACAGTTCATCGACCTTACAACTCCAAAAGAGACAGAAAAAACTGTCGACGCGGAAGCTGCAAAAGCCACTTCATAGGCTTTAGTCAACCTGCGACTACAAAAGGGAAGCCCCTCAAAAGGCTTCCCTTTTTTTTGGTGTGATCTTTATACGTGTTTCGTGCTTAAGGCCAATACAACTAAGAGAGGGCAAAGTCCCAAAGACGCAAAGAGAAAAAATAATAAGCATCTCTTCTCTGTGCGCTCTGTGGTTTATTAACTGGTCCAGTTCACCCACATAGGTAACAGATTAGTTCACCCACATGGGTAACACTT
>CAZPPS010000036.1:0-27386 GCA_964588495.1 uncultured bacterium
TGATTGGCAAAACGATGCTCTCCGATATGCTCGAAGGAAGGAGCAAAATCAGCGATGAGCTGCAGAAAATCATCGACGACCGGACAGAGCCTTGGGGCGTGAAAGTTATTTCGGTGGAAGTGAAAGATGTTTTGATCCCCCGCGGCCTTGAAAATGCGATGTCGATGCAAGCCCAAGCAGAACGTGAGCGGCAAGCGCGGGTCATTTTGGGCGATTCGGAGCGGCAAGTGGCTGAAAAATTTGAAGAGGCCGCAAGAACCTATGCCAATAATCCTGTCGCACTTCACTTACGCGCCATGAATATGCTCTATGAAGGACTCAAAGGGAATTCGACAATAGTGATTGTTCCTAGTAGCGCCGTTGAGACCATGCAGCTAGGCGGAATGAGCGGCCTGACCTCTTTTGCCATGCAAGTAGAGCAAATGAAAAAAGAAAAACAGCAGAAATCACATCATAACGAGGAGGAAAGCGAATGATTTTTAATGACCGTATACATGCAGGTAAAAGGCTAGCAGTTTCTCTTCACGATTATGCCCACAAATCGGATGCCATCATCATCGCTCTTCCAAGAGGAGGCGTTGTCGTAGGCTATGAGGTGAGCGAAATTTTAGGGCTTCCATTAGATATCGTCGTCCCCAGAAAAATCGGTGCCCCTTTCAATCCCGAATTTGCCATCGGCGCTGTCACCGAAACCGGGGAAGCGATGCTTTCTCAAGAGTTCATCACCGAATTCGACATTCCGGAGACCTACATCAAACAAGAGATCGCCAAAGAGAGTGAAAAAGCGCGCGTGCGCCTCAATGAATACCGGAAAGGGCGTCCTCCCCGCGATCTTGCAGGAAAAAGGGTTATCTTAGTCGATGACGGCCTTGCAACAGGATCTACCATGCGCGCTGCCATCAAAACTGTGCGCGCAGAGCTTGCCAAAGAAATTGTCGTTGCCGTGCCCGTAGCTCCGCGCGATACAGTCAACAAACTGAAGGACGAGGTTGATAAGCTGATCGTTTTAAGCGCTCCGGCTCTGTTTTTTGCCGTAGGCCAATTTTACGAACAGTTCAATCAAACCTCAGATGAGGAAGTCATTGAGCTGCTTTCACAGACCAATCTCATGCGTCAGAATTAAGTCGATCACCTTCTCATCTTTTGCAAGATCAACAGCCGTTTGATTGCGATTATTTGCGATCTGTTTATCGGCTCCCGCATCCAAGAGCAATCTAACAACGTCTATGTTATTTTTTTGGGCTGCAAAATGAAGGGCAGTCGAACCGTTGGAGAATTTGTGATTAATAGAGCGTCCGGCTCCTTTTTTGAGAAGCAGCTCAGTTAAATGAGCATTATGAGATGCGCCCATAAGTGGAGAATATTTATTATGATTCAGCGCATTGACATCTGCCCCAGCTTCAATCAGAAGCTCTGCGACTTCCACCTTTTCTGCAAGCATTAACGGAGTAGCTCTGCTCTTAATATGTCTCTCTTCAAGGTTGGCATCCAAAAACAAAAGTAGTTTGACCATCTCAATATCATTGACGTAAGCAACGAGAGCTTTCCCGAGCTGAAACTTGAGCTCCTCCTGATCTTCAAGCTCCAGGTTGCGTAATGTTGCCTCAGGATCGGTCGGGACAATACACGTTTCTGGGATATATTTTCCCACAAGCCTTGACAAAAGCCTATAGGACTTCTTCCAATCTGTAAGCAAATAGTGCTTTTTGCGACTTTCAATACTGCGGATGCAATCTTTTTTCCACTGTGAATTGACGTGAGTACCTTGCAAATCACTAAGAGGCAAATAACTAAAAATATGCTGCAACGCATCAGAAGGCAAGTGAGGCGCAGGCCGATCAGTCTTAACAACAGACAGTCCGCTTGCGACCTCTATTTTTTCCTCATCATGACCTAAAAACCTCCGTTTCATCTCTTCTTGCATCTTTGCCCAGTCAGCTTCACACGCCGCCTTCCGTTTAATAAGGGTGTTATAAGCTGGAAAATTTTCGGGCTTCTTTTGAACTTCAGCAATAAAGGGATCATTATTGTCGGAATAGATCCTGAGATTTGAAATCGATTTATATCGGCGAAAGAGTTTGCGGAGTGTATTTCCCTGTTCTACGGTTAAAAACCCGCCACGTACAAGGGGGCCAAGCCCTCCATGTTTCTTATAGTAGAAGTTCATAAATTCATCGAACCGGCTTTCTGTAAGAAACAAGATCCGGTCATCACGTAAGTGATCTTTATGTATATTATCTTCCCATCTGTGCTTCCCTCTTTCCCTATTTATGAAAGGGAGGGTTATTAGCATTATAATAAGTGGAACTCCTCCCAAAATGGCTGGGAATAAAGAAAATATTGCCGTACTTTCTATTCTATGCATCAAGTTTCCTACAGCGTCCTGGTAAACAAAATCGAACGTTCTCGTTGCACAAAAATAGAAGGCAACGGCCATTCCGGCAGCTAAAACCAGAATACCTGCAACCAAAGAGATTCTGCCAGCAAGCTCCTGATTTTGCTCTGCCGCGGTCAAATCCCTCCACGCTTTTGCCTCTGACGTGGGCTCTTTTAGCTGGTAGTTTAGAATCTCATAATCCTGCTCTTCAGGTGCTGCTTCAGGCGCTGGCATTTTATACTGCTCGCAAAGCTCCGTACGTATTGCCCGCCACTCTTTATTCAATTTCCTTACTTCCTTGAAAGCTTGTGCATATTTGGCCGGAAATCGGCTGTTTCCTATAGCCGCAGCAATATGTGTCTGCCCCTCATAATCATCCATTACTTCCCGCGCTTCTTTATACTCTTTAAAAAGCTCACGGAGTCGATCTGCCTGTTTGGGCAGCAGATAACCCTGTCGGACTAAAAGGTTTAGGCCCCCATTTTTCCGATAATATTTTGCATAAACATCTTTAAGTTCCCCTTTTGCCATGAGGTCTACGAGCCTCTGATGCAATTCCTCATTATGTTCTTCTTCTCTTCCCATCCCCATTTGAAAATTTCTAAATATAATTTGCAGAGCTACAACGCCAATGGCTCCCCCTCCTCCGAGAATGGCGATTAGGGCTGTATACTGGGTATAAGGGTGGTAATAAAGATTAACTGTCGAAGTCTGACAATAGTAGATCCCAACGGCCATCCCCACCAAGAGAATCACGGTAAGAGCGGGCATACAAATGTGAAAGGCGGTTTCGCCCTTTTGTAAATTGACATCAAGATCGCGCCACTTTGCCGACTCCTCCGTAACTTGATATAGATTTACTGAATGCATAACTAACCTATTAACTTTCAGTAATAATCATATACAAAAATTAAAAGTATGTAAAGAATTAAATTTTTAATTATTCTAATTAAAATTATTTATAGAAAGTCTGGCTGGGAGCGAGATAGATTTTTTACTCATAACAAAAAGAGCCTGATAGATGGGATTTGCTTGATATGCATGATAGGAAAGAAATGTTTTAAAATAGTAGAAATAAACTACTTTCTATCTTTTTTTATCATGCATATCAAGCAAATCCTATCTATCATGCTCTAAAAAACGAAGGCTTAAGGCTACCCACTTGATAGACGCTTATCAAGCTCTTCCCAGCGGAGGTAGAGCTGCTCGATTTGGTTCTCGGCAAGGGCAACGGCTTTGCAAACCTCTTCGAGGCGGGCAGGGGTTTGGGCAAGGACAGGATCTTCGAGAAGGTGATTCAACTTTTTGATCTCTTCTTCGAGTTTCACGATCTTGTCTTCGATGTGTCGGTATTCGTTTCTTTCCGATCCTGTGAGCTTAGGTGCAGGCGCTGCCACCTTAACCTTCTTGCTTTCAACAGGCACTGGCGCCTGAGCGGCTTGCCACTGGGCCAGATCGGCGTAAAACTTCTGATCCTTCCCGAGCGCCAAAAGGGTTGTGCAGATCCGGTCGAGCATGCACCGATCGTGGGTAATTAACACAATGGCCCCTGGAAAATCCATCAGGCTATCTTCCAGAGTTTCAAGCGTTGGGACATCGAGATCGTTTGTTGGCTCGTCGAGCAAAAGGAGATCGGCTGGCTGCAACATCAAATGGGCAATCGAAATGCGGGCCCGCTCTCCACCTGAGAGTTTACCCAAAGGCATATCCAATAGATCGGGAGAGAACAAAAACCGTTTACACCAACCATTGACGTGGACCCTTTGTCCTCGAAATAAAACATAATCCCCCATCGGCGAAAGGGCATCCCTGAGTTTCATCTCATCGGGAAGAAGGGTGCGGTGTTGATCAAAATAGACAGTGCGCAAACCTTCTGCTTTTTTCAAAGTCCCTTGATCGGGCTGAGTTTCTTCAGCCAAAAGGCGGAGCAGCGTCGTTTTTCCTGTCCCGTTGGCTCCCATGAGTCCAATGCGCATTCCGGGGGATAATGTGAGATCGAGATTCTCAAAAAGGGTTTTCTCCCCCATTTTTTTGGAGATATTTTTGGCCACAAGGAGCTTTTGGGTCTCTCTTTGGGTCGCATCAAAGGCAATCGAGGTCGTTTTTTTCTGGTTTCGTCGATGGACATCAGATAACTGACTCAGCACATCCTCTGCATGATCGATGCGCGATTGAGCTTTTGTGGTGCGTGCTTTTGGAGAGCTGCGCAACCACTCCGTTTCTTTGCGCGCCTTGGAGGCTAGAGATCTTTCTTGTTCGAGCTGCCCCTCGATAAATTCCCCTTTTTTTTGGAGAAAAAAATGGTAAGAACCTTCGATTGAAAAGGACCCTTGAGGGTAAACCTTATCGATCTCAATGATCCGGCTTGTCACATTTTCCAAAAAATAGCGGTCGTGCGAGACAAGTAAAAAGGTGGAAACCGTTTTGAGCAAAAACTTTTCGAGCCACAAAATCCCTTCGAGATCGAGGTGGTTTGTCGGCTCATCGAGCAAAAGTAGATCGGGGTTATCCATCAAGGCGAATGCAATTCCGAGCCTTTTTTTCCACCCTCCAGAGAGTCTACTTGCCGGTATTTCCAGATCTTTGAATTCGAGCTTGCTCAAAAGAGTTTGTGCGCGCAGCCTTTTTTCGTAATCGGGAAGTTCTGTGTGCTGCAAAGCCTCAACAAGGACATCCTCAGCTTTTTTATCGGAAAAGACACAGTCTTGAGGCACATATCCAACTTTAAGACCGCGCACAATAGAAACTGCCCCCGAATCGGCGTGATCAATCCCTTTGAGGATTTTCAAAAGAGTGGATTTTCCGCACCCATTTGGGCCAATTAAACCTATTCGGTCTTTTTCAAAAATGCTAAACGACAGCTTTTGAAAAAGCTCCCGATTGCCATAGGCTTTAGAAATAGCCTGAAGTTGTACAAAATGCTTGTCGATGGTGGGTCGCGTGCTTGAAGGTTTGTTTCTCCGATTATAGAATCGTTCAGTGAATACTTCAAGAAAGACTATTCACGCTTCAAAGTGGAGTAATCACCCGGAAGCTGGTGCGCATTTGGGCTGCGAGGATTGACCTTTGGCCTAGGAAGACTCATGTACGCGTCGTGATGCTCCGTTTGCATGGGAGACATGGGTCTTCTCATATAAAGGTTAGGAGGAGGAGGGGGCCTTGTTTGGTAATAACGGTCATGATGGATGATAGGTGCTCCATTCAGATAAGGATGTGGCGGATGTCGGTAAGCATCCTGCGGTTGGGGAATAATTCTTTCAGCCGAATGGTGGTGACGCATGTAAGGCGGTTTTGCGCGGGGCACCTCAGGTGCCAGCAAATTATCTTTAGGAGGGGTGACTTTAGAATAGCTCTGAGGATAAGGGAAATCCCGCACGGCAACCTCTTTACCCTGAGAAGAATCCTCATTTTTTGAAGTCTCTGGAAGAGGGGGAAGTGTCACTGTTTGGGGCACGTTTGTCTCTTTTGCACCTGAAGCATTTCTTTCAGGGATTTGCGTAGGTTTTGCTTGTCCACCCGGCATCAGGAAAGGAGGAGTTTTTGCCTTTGGAGCTGCCATTTGCTGAATCTGTAAAACCTGCTTGGGATCAGAAGGGAGAATCGGGGAATTTCTACCCGAAAAATTCTTAATCGCCACAAGCATTTTTTTATCGCCCACAACTCCATTAACTGTCACATTAGGCGGCGGCTCGATGGCTGCCATCAATTGCTTAAGACTCTCAGTTGGCGGAGCCATTTGACTGGCGGCGTCACTTGTCAGCCAAGAAGGATTGGAGTAACCAGGATGGGTCCACCACCACCAGAGCCACCAGGTTTCTTGCCATGCGCAGGGCCACCAGTTGGACCATTGCCACCAAGAAGGGGCGCTATTCCACGATTTCCACGCCTCATTGTGGAAAAAGTAACTGTAATCAAAAAGACAGTAATAGTTGGGCCAAAAAGGAAATAATTCCTCGATGATCGCAAGATGCGGAAGGGAATCGTTAGGTTTGTGCTCGTAGCTTGCCCGGTCTTCCGATCGAATGTTTACAGCACTATAGGCAAGGCCGCGCGTCTCTAAAGTCCAATCCCAAAAAGCGGGAATTTGAACATATCCTTTTTCCCTCCAGATATTTTGGGGTGGCACATAGATCCAATGAGGCTGCGGCTCCATCCATTTGCCTGAAAGCCAAAGGTATTGCTCCGTCTCATAGTTATACTTCCAATATCCGGGAACCCACAAGTAATAACCCGATGTTGTAGGAAGCTCAGGAGCTTTTTCTTCAAGAGGATCTGGAGGTGGAATGGCAATGTGGGCGAGTGCATCTTCTTGAGTGCGGCTCCAAAATCCCCGCATCCACATCCAACCGTTATCACTTCTTTTCCAATCCCCTGAAATCCAGGTATGCTCAGGTGGAGGACGCCGCCAGACACCGCTGACCCAAATAAAATCGCCCCGTCCTTTTTGCCACGCCCAATATCCCGGAATCCATTCTGCCTGTTTATCATCTTGATCAGGAGGCACTTCTTTGATTTTTTCTGGAGCTGGCTTTGGGATGAGCTCTAAGAGAAGTGTTCCCGATTCCTGCACCACAAAAGCTTCATGTATTGGACCTTGCGACGCACTCATTTGCAAATGCGAAAAAACAAAAGCCAAAATAATTAAGGTAACTCTTGCCATTCATCCCACTCCTGTTTATAATTATTGAAAAAAAATATTTAATTTACAAATATATTCTATAAAGGACATCGCTATGAAAAAATTCGCGTTAGCTGCTTTATTACTTTGCTCATCTCCCTGTTTTGCTCTGCTATCCCCTCTCAACCAAAGCATGGAAGAAATCCAATCCATCGTACAAAACACTGAATTGCAAAAGCATTTGCCTCAAGGAGAGCAAATCCTTGAAATCCAGCGCTCAGGAAATGGCTACATTTTAAAAACCAACAGGTTAGAAATGTTTGTTGAAATCCAATACCTTCCCATTGAGCGTCCTGGAAGACAGCAATACAAGCTTATATTCAATAATGCGACTCAAAGAAAACAGTGAAACTTTATCTCGTCAGACACGGAATCGCATCCTCAGAAGGCAATCAACCCCTGACACCTGAAGGGATTAAAGAAACGGAAGCTATCGCCGATTTTTTGAGAAAAAGTTCCCCTGAAATTGACGAGATTATTCACAGCCCCAAACTCAGGGCCAAGGAAACCGCAAACATTCTGGCCAAAACCTTGGCTCCTGATGCAGCTCTCATCGAACGGGAAGGGACAAGCCCCAACGATATCATCGAGCCCATTCTGCTCGAAATCGAGACGATGCGCTACAACTTAATGATTGTCAGTCATCTCCCCTTTCTTGAAATTCTCCTATGCAAGCTGCTTAAAATCGGCACCTGCCCTGTCAACATCTGCAACTCGTGCGTCATCTGCCTCGAGGGCTCTGGCAAAAGCTGGCAGCTCGAATGGATCCTCTCCCCAAAACTCATGTTACTATAGCAACGATATGGCCTTCCAAGTCTCGCTTTTAGTATCAGGTTTGGGGCTTTTATCCAGTCCATAATTACGATAGGTGCTTGGATCCGGGTATAGTTCCTCGGATTCGCTTCCAGAACCTTCCTCTTCTTTTTTCTTTTTTCTCCAAGCATAGATGCCCCAGCAAAGCCCGCCGCACATTGCGGCTGCTCCAAGTCCTACGAAACTGATGGCAATAATAAAGCCAATTTCGGGCCCTGAATCTGGAGATTTTGTAGGCGCAGGGGTCGGATTATTTGTTTGATTGCTTGTAGGAACAGGGATTGTAGGAACTGTGGGTTCGTAATTTGGAGGATTCGTTGGATTGCCAATGGGAGCATTTGTACGATTACCTGTTGGCGCATGGCTCGTAGGACCTGTTGGCGTGTGCGTCGGATGATTCGTGGTAGGAACTTCGGTCGCATGGCCTGTGGGGGCAGGCGTGCCAATCGGAGCATTTGTTGGACGATTCGTATTGGGCATTGTGGGAGCATGCGTTGGAGTGCCCGTTGGGCGCTCGGTTGGGGTCTCGGTCGGAGAAAACGTCGGAGTAAAGGGTGGATTTTTCATGGCAATGCCTTGAAGAATGCCTAAAGTGTTGTCCAAAGTAATGGTTGCAATCACTGTCTGGCTTTCCGTAGAAATAACGCTGACTGTCTTATCCAGAGAGTTGATCACATAGGCATAGAGCCCATCTTGAGTAATGGCTATGCCCACGGGAGCATTGCCCACAGCGATTGTTGAGGTAACATTTTTATGCACAAGGTCAACGGCGCTCACTAGCTTGTTTTTAAGACTTGTCACATAAGCTGTTCGGTAATCTGAACTAATCGCAATGTCAGCCGGATTGTCAACAGAAGGAATTGTTGCTGTGACCGTTTTGCTGGAGATATCGATCTCGCTCAATGTATTGTCATTAGAATTTGCAACATAGGCTTTGCGACCATCTCCTTTAACCTTAACTCCTAAGGGCTTATTGCCCACGGGAACTGTATTTGTCACAGTGTGATTTGTCATCTCAATGAACTGCACGGTATTGTTTAGACACGTAACTAAAGTATAGAGATCGTCGGGAGTAATCGCTATCCCTTCTGCCGGGCAAATAGTGATTGTATTGACAACTGAGTTGCTAGCTGTCTCGATAATAGGAATGCTTCCTCCTTCCAACAACACCAAAGCAAATGCGCCATCGGAATTTATCTCAATAGCAATCGGGTTACCGCCCACCACAACGTTTGCCACAATTGCTGTGCTGTTTGTGTCCATAACGCTGACGGTCCCTTGACGGTTGGTGATATAGGCAAATCTTCCATTAGGAGTGAGGGCAACGGCAGTGGGAGAGCTGTTCACAAAAACCGTGTTAAGAACCGTGCGGTTGAAGGTATCGATATCGCAAATACTTCCCCGCAAAAACAGACCCGAATCCCTCACAACATAAGCTGTAGAGGCCGCGAGTCTGAAAGGTTCAGATTTCGCTCCAGGAAACATTAAAGCTGCATCAAAATTCTTGAGGGACTCTTTGAATCCTTGATAACTATTAGTAACAGATTCAACTAACCAACCCTTGAAATTACACAAAGCATTAAACCCAGAATAGATTGCATCTCCAATCTTATAGGCAGGATCATTTGTGTTTACGGTAAAAGTCCTTTTACCTCGATTGAAATGTCCTATAATTTGGGCTTCAAAAGATCCATTGGTAGATGAATAGTTTGTATACGAAACTTCTGTTAGATCCCCAAAACTCATAAACTGCCACTCCAATAACGCTGTTCTTGTTGAAAAAAAAGATACAATAATGCGATGCATGAATATTCGTCAGCTAAAAGAGGACTTATGAAAAAAATATTTTTGCTACTCACACTGCTCGTAACTTTTAACACCACTTTGGAAGCTCTTGTCGGCTTACCTTTCTGCGGCTGCTGGTCAGGAATTTATGCCGGAGCCAATATCGGAGGCGGCTGGTCTCATAAATCAGGATCAAGGGGCTCATACAGCTCAGGTTTAGATACCCCAGTTGCCATCGGCAATGATATCCCTTCCTCCTATCGCTTACACCCTTCAGGAGTCGTTGGGGGCGCCCAAATCGGTTATAACGCCCAGCTTTGTCTATTCGTTGTCGGAGTGGAAGCGGATGTGCAAAAAACTGCCATTAAAAGCAGAAATACGGTTCACCTCCCAGGCAATCAGACTTTTGTTCCTACAGTTGGTAGAGGGACAAGCTCACATGACTGGCTTACTACTCTGCGCGCCCGCGTTGGATACAGCTGCAACAAAACATTGTTGTTCGCAACACTTGGAGGGGCAGTTGGCTATGTCAAAAATAGTGCCAGTCTCACCGGCGACAACGCCTTTTTTGGAAATTTCAGAGGACATAGAAAACGGACAAAGTTTGGCTTGGCAGCAGGCGTTGGAGTCGAATATGCGGCTTTGCCCTGCATCCGTCTCAAGCTGGAATATCTTTTTGTCGGCCTGGATAAGAACACGGTCACAACAACGGATCCGGTCAATTTTCCCGGAGAGTTCCTTAAATTCCGCTTCAAATATCAGGAAAACATTGTCCGCGCCGGCATCAACTTCCATCTGTAATCACCCCACTGTCATCTGTACTTCATGTACAGATGACACTAATCCCCGCATTCTTAAACGCAAAGACACAAAAACACAAAGAGATATATTTTTCTTCTTCTCTGTGCTCTCTTTGTCCTGTATGGTTTATAAAGTGCCCCAAAGACTTTAGGGATACCAACGTTTGTGGCATTTTAAAAAACCACAGAGGACACAGAGAACACATGCCTCTTAGTTTACGTGCGAGACAGGTTGAAGAGGCGGTTTAGCTCGGATTCTGTCGTGACGGCGTCTCTGTGGTGGATGGCATTGAAGCCTAGACTTTTAGCAACTTCGATGAGGTAAGGTCTGTCGTCGAGGTAGGCGATGTTTTCGGGGGCGATTTGGGCGATGTCGATTGCTAAATGGTAGATGTCTTTGTCAGGCTTGCGTAGCTGGACAAATCCCGAAATGACATAAAAATCGGCAAAAGATGCGAGCTCAAAGCGTTGGATTCGATCGATTGCGATCTCTTTTCCCTCGTTGCTCACAAGAGCCACTTTGAGGTTGTGCTGTTTTTTGATTTTTTTGATCAGCGCAATCATTTCTGGATAGGCCTTTGCAGACTCAAAAATGAACTGTTTGACATCTTGTGGGGAATAGTTTCTTTTTTCATAAAAAATGACGTAATTTAAATAGTCATCAAAGCTCATTTTGCCGCTTTCGAAAGTGTCAAAGATCAGACTGTGCCGTTTATTCATTTCCGTAAACTCAAGACCAAAAACGTCTGCAGCTTTTTGCCTTAAGGGATGATCCCATCCATTTGTCAATAAAACGCCGCCAATATCTAAAAATAAAGCTTTAATATTTGTCATATAAAATATACTTCCCGTTCCTATAGAATCATAATAAATATATATTTATTTTGATAGAGGCGTTATGTCAGATGAAAAAGGCGTCATTTTAGTCACAGGTTGCAGCGGGCGGATTGGTTCCAATGTTGTGAAGAAGCTCGGCGATCACACCAAAATCGTAGGTTTTGAACTGTTGAGCGCCTTTTATGCTTCTGCAAATGAAGAACTTGTTCCCTGCGATCTCTCTTCTGATGAGAGCGTGCGGCAAGCTTTTCACCATGTGCGCCATTCTTATGGCAAAAAAATCACCGCCGTAATCCATCTGGCTGCCTATTATAGTTTTCAGCATGAACATAGCGAACTTTATAACAAAATCACGGTTCAGGGAACTAAACGCCTATTAAGCGAGCTCCGCTCCTTTGAGGTTGAACAATTTATTTTCTCAAGTACTATGCTCGTCCATGCTCCGAGTCCTGTGGGACAGAAAATTACAGAAGAATCCCCTATCGAACCCCGCTGGGCCTATCCCGAATCCAAGGTGAAAACTGAAAATCTCATCCATCAAGAACGGGGCGATATTCCAACTGTCATCTTAAGGATTTCGGGCGTTTATGATGATCAATGCCACTCGATTCCCATTGCTCAGCAGATCCAGCGCATCTACGAAAATCAGTTCAACGCCCACCTTTTTGCGGGCGATATCACACATGGCGCCGATTATATTCATATGAAAGATCTCGTCTCTGCCATTTCCCATTGTGTGAAAATGAGAAAAGAGCTCCCTCCAGAGCTCACATTATTGATTGGTGAGGGAAAAACCTTAAGTTACGATTATCTGCAAAAAAGAATCAGCTCTTTGCTTTTCAACAAAGAAATCAAAACCCATAGCATTGCCAAACCTGTAGCCAAATTTGGCGCTTGGGTTGAAAATCACACACCCTTTATGGAAAATACCTTCATTCAGCCATGGATGATCGACATTGCCGACGATAACTACGATCTTGACATCTCAAAAGCTAAAGAAATCCTTAAATGGGCCCCCAAGCACTCACTCGACAAAACGCTTCCTGTGATTATTAATTTACTGAAGCACGACCCGGAAGCGTGGTACAAAAAAAATAATTTACACTTATCAGATGCAATGAAAAAGAGGATTTATGCCGGAAAATAAGCTTGTTACAAAAACAGTTGAAGGGTTGGTTGTGAAATCAGCAAAGGGAACTCTAGAGCCTATTCATTTTGAGCCTGAAGCTTTAAATGAATGGTCTATTTTGGTCAAAATTTCCCATTGCGGCATTTGCCACAGTGATTTGCATCTGATCAACAACGATTGGGGCAACTCAGTTTTCCCCATGATTCCGGGCCATGAGATTATTGGAACAGTTGTTGAAAAAGGGCGGAGTGTCAACCATTTAGAGGTTGGGCAACGCGTAGGGATCGGCTGGCAGAGAAGTTCCTGTCACAGCTGTCAATGGTGCCTTTCTGCCGATGAAAATTTATGTCCCAAACAGCAAGCAACCTGTATCGGCCACCCGGGCGGCTTTGCAAGCGCAATCGTTGCTGATAGCCGTTTTGCTTTGCCCATTCCAGAAAAATTAAAATCTGAAAACGCTGCCCCTTTGCTTTGCGGCGGCGCCACTGTTTTTTCCCCTCTTCTTCAGTTCAGAGTCAATCCCCTTTGGAGCGTCGGTGTGATTGGAATTGGAGGTCTTGGACATCTGGCCCTTCAATTTGCAAGAGCTTTTGGCTGTCAAGTAACCGCCTTTTCCTCTTCAGCCTCTAAAGAAGAAGAGGCCAGACATTTTGGAGCTCACCATTTCGTTTCGACAAGTGATAAAAAAGCTCTTAAAAATGCTGCTAATACCATTGATTTACTTCTCTTTACATCCTCTGCCGCAACAGATTTTGCCTCTTATTTGCCCATTTTGTGCCCAAAAGGAAAAATGTGTTTACTGGGAGCCCCTGAAAAAGGACATATCGATGTCCCTATTTTCGACTTGATTGCGGCGCGAAAAATGATCTTCGGAAGCAACATCGCCTCCCCTCATGTGATGGGACACATGCTCAGAGTGGCAGCCAATCACAATATCGTTGCCCAAACAGAGCTCTTCCCTATGCATGAAGCCAACAGAGCCCTTAAACAACTGGCAGAAAACAAGATCCATTACCGTGCTGTCCTCTATAATTCTTAACCTAAGTTTCTATGCGTGCGATGGTCTTAAAAGAAGTGGGTAAGCCGCTGGAACTGTGTGAGGTTGAAAAGCCAAAACCCGGTTCCAACCAGGTATTGCTCAAAGTGCTTGCGTGCGGCGTCTGCCGCACCGATTTGCATATTTTAGATGGCGAGCTAAAAGCCCCCAAGCTTCCCTTGATATTGGGACATCAAATTGTGGGCGAAGTTGCAGAGATCGGCGCAAACGTACAGAATTTTAAGAAAGGGGACCGCGTTGGCGTTCCCTGGCTTGGAAAAAGCTGCGGCAAATGTGAATATTGTCTGGCTGGACAAGAAAATCTCTGTGACAACGCCCTCTACACAGGCTACCAAATCGATGGCGGCTATGCCGAATATTGTGTGGCAGATGCGAACTTTATCTTCCCCATTCCTCCCGGCTACTCTGAAGAAAAAGCGGCTCCCTTACTCTGCGCAGGTCTGATTGGTTATCGCGCCTTAAGATTGACGCAAAACGCAAAAAAGATCGGCTTTTTTGGCTTTGGATCCTCTGCGCACCTTCTCACGCAAGTCGTCACCTATCAAGGCGGCGAAGTGTACGCCTTCACACGCAAGGGGGACACTGAAGGTCAAGCCTTTGCCAAAAAACTGGGAGCTGTCTGGGCAGGAAGCTCGGAAGATTCTCCCCCTACCCCATTAGATGCAGCCATCATCTTTGCTCCGGTCGGCGCCCTTGTCCCCTTAGCCCTCAAAGCTGTCAAAAAAGGGGGCTCTGTCGTCTCAGCCGGCATCCACATGAGTGATATCCCCTCCTTCCCCTACAGCATCCTTTGGGAAGAGCGGATTCTCCGCTCGGTCGCCAACCTCACCCGCCGCGACGGCGAAGAATTCCTAGCCCTCGCCCCCCAAATCCCCATCGGCACTGAGATAAATCGGTATCCTTTGGATAAAGCTAACGAGGCCATCGAGGATCTGCGCCACGGCCGCATCCGCGGCTCCGCTGTTTTGATCCCTTAAACTATTCACAAGATAATAAAATAACAGGATAAAAGGATGGGTATGATAAAAAAAATAATTTTTTAATTATCTTGCCAATCCTTTTATCCTGTTATTTTTATTATCCTGCACTTACGATCTTGCTTATAGCGTATTGGATAAACATAATATATCGTTTATAGATTTTAGCGTGTTTTTAGATCTAGGGATAGAAAGGCCGGGCCCTGGAGACCCGGCTCTTGAAGACGTTTATTTAGAAACGTAGTAGAGAGTGAAGGGGTGGTTGTTCATGTAGCTGGCGCCCAGAGATTTCTCACCTGAATGCGCTTTTTGCCACATCTTATACTTTACGGGTCCAAAAAAGCAGGGACGCTTGATTTCATCGCAAATCAGTCCTGCTTGTTTAATAGCCATCAAATGTTCAGCTTCTGAGTGATAAACACTTGCGACAACGCCGTCTGGGATTTTGCACCAAATAGGCTGACCTACAACAAGCTCTTTTTCGCTCGTCACAAGCTTCAAAGCTCCATTGCTATGGACAAATGTGGCACGCATCACTTCATTAAGTTCCATTAACTGATTTGTAATCAGCTCAGAATCATTGCTATCGCCAATGGCAGCCAAAACTTGCGCAATGTGCTCCCTAACCATTTCTTCGCCGATTGTCCCATCGGTAAAGACAACATCATAAGAAGCGGGCGCTGCAACGATCAATTGAGCTCCCTCTTTCATCACCCGGCCGATCTCAGAAAAGTAAACGCCGAGACCCACTTCATGACATTCATTTTCAGACATCACGTACATTGTGGAGGGCATCGATGCTGACATGTTGACACTAAAAGCTTTGTCGAAAGTATTAGCAGCATATGGAAGTTTCTCACAATCTTTGACAGATTGAAGAGCTAAAGCGCTGCCTGCATCAAAAATGACTTCCCCGGAAACATCTTTCAGTGCCGATTCGATAAAGGGCTTTAGAAACAGTTCGCCATCCATCCCTTTGCTGGGATCCTGATTCATGACAGGATTTGCCGCAAAAACAGATGCGCTTAACAAAAGAGCACTCAAGAGTGATACGCTATTTTTCATTGTTGTTCTCCTAATAATTGGAACATTTAAATTGTAGAACGATAACGGCTTAACCTAATTTTTACCAAAAAACAAAATGCCAGACTCTCTGATTTTTAGCCAAGCACTTTCCATGAGGGAAAAGGCACGGGAAGTGACAAAAACTTGCATTTGTAAAAAAAATATTATATAATCGAGGTATTAAGCTGAGAGGAATCTATGAAAAAAGTGTGGATTGTTGTTGCTAGTAGTAGTCAGGCTAAAATTTACCGTGCTGATGGTGGACACACCTTGGTAGAACATGCCATTCTTTTTCATGATGAGAGTCTACTTCCCGCTCACGAGTTAGTTTCAGATCGAGCTGGAAGAGGAAGAGAGAGTAACACGCAAAAATTTGGAAGCGACACCTACGATCCTAAAACTTCTCCCAAGATGAAAGAATCACAACAGTTTGCAGAAATTATCTCAGATATTCTTGAAAGAGGGTTCAACGCAAAATCATTTGAGAAAGTCTACATTGTAGCTAAAGCCCCCTTCCTCGGTTTCTTGCGCAGCGCAATCACTCCCCACGTCGCCAAACTTGTAGAAACTGAGATCCACAAAGATTTGACCCAACTCAGACCCGATCAAATCCGGGAGTACCTTCCGCACATTTTATAACTACGTGCCCGGGCACGGGCACGGATTTTATTCTTTGATCACCACATCGGCGATTACCGGAAAATGATCCGAAGGATAATGCCCATCCACCTTGGCAGCGTCGATGCCGTGAGCAATTGTTGCAAATTCCTCGCTAATGAAAATATGATCTAAAATCACTCCGGGATCGCCCTCTGAGCCGAACGGTTTTTTTGTTATGCTGCAAAAATTGGTGGAAGAGATAGGGCCAAAATGTCCAAAGAGGCTCTCTTTAGAGCTATCTTTGACACACCCCTCTTCGATGATCTTCACAATTGTCTCTCCGTCATAGAAAGGGAGAGCAAGCTCCTGTCTAAATGGAAAAGTGTTAAAATCGCCGGTGAGAATGATGGGGAGCTTATGATTGGCTTTTAAAAACTCTTTCAGTTTGCACGCTTCATAAAACCGTCTTTCGATATTCCCAAAAGCGAGGTGCGTATTGAGAACGATAAATTCATCCTCTGTCGCTTTGTCTTTAAAATGGCAGAAGGAAAAAGTATTTTTGCTTCCAAAAGGACCTGCGCTGATCCGCTCAGGAGTTTCAGAAAAATAGTAGGTTTTACCATCCACAAGCTCTAATCTTTCATTTTTATAGAAAATGCCAGGAATATCCCCAAGTCTTGACCCATCTTCATCTCCAACTCCGTAAAAATCATATTCATGGCCAATCTTGCCAAGAAGATCATCCAGCTGATCAGACTGAAGCTCTTGAGATCCAATAATATCAGGAAATGTGTACAGTACGTATTCTGCAACTCTTTCTTTACGATTTTCCCAACGATCCACCAGATCCAAATGCTCGTCGAACCGATTAAACAGCATGTTAAAAGACATGACCCTCAAACTTTTATCTAAAATGACATTTCGGATAGCCAAAATCTGAGCCTGATTCAACTTTTCGCGTAATTCTGTTATCACAAGTTGATCCATTTTCGAGATGATGGAGTTCTCAACCTGTCCAAAAACAGAGAAACAGCTGCAGATGAGCGAAAGAAGTGTGAATTTAAATTTCATATTTACTCCAAAATTGATGTGAAAAAGAGATGTAAAGTAGTTCTCAAGTAATTAAATGTCAATTGACTCTAAAATATTTGATCTTGATAGCAAAACCCTTTATAATCTGCTGCCATGGAATCGAGAGTGATACAAATAACTTCTTTAAGCTCAACAGGCGAAGGAGTGGGCGCGCACGAGGGGATGAAAATTTTTGTTGATGGCGCCCTTCCCAATGAAACTGTAGCAGTTAAGATTACAGAACAAAAAAAGACATACGCCAAAGCTGAGCTTCTTAAAGTCATCACCCCTTCTGATCAGCGCACAGAGCCCCTTTGCCCCGTATTTGGCAAATGTGGCGGCTGTCAGGTCATGCATCTTCAATATCCGGCGCAACTTAAAGTTAAAAAAGAGCGCATTGTCGATGCACTTGTCCGTATTGGCAAATTTCAAAATCCGGAAGTTCTCCCTTGTTACCCTTCCCCCACCTCTTTAGGATATCGGAATAAAATCCAGCTTCCGATCGTTTGGGATCAGGGCAAAAAACAGCTCGGCTTATACAAAAAAAATACCCACGACATTATCCCGATCGAACAATGTTTAATCCAATGTCCGCAAGGGGACGAGATCGTAGCTCTTATCCAGAAAAAATTAAATGTCCCATGCGTCCGTTACGTTTTGATCCGCAACGCGATTTTTAATGAAGAAGCTCTTGTGATTTTGGTCACAAGCGGCGGCTTTTCTAAAGAAGTGAAGGAATTTGCAGAAGAGCTGATGCGTTCTAATTCTGTCATTAAAGGGGTTGTTGAAAATGTCAATACTCAAGGCAGTAATACGATCTTAAGCCCCAGCTTCCGTTTAATTGCTGGAAGAGAGTTTATTTACGAAAAACTCAATGGCAAAACATTTAAAATTTCTCCATCCGCTTTTTTCCAAGTCAATCCCGAGCAGACGGAGAAGTTGTATGAAAAAGCGATTCAGCTTGCTGAGATCAAGCCTTACGAAACTGTTTTAGATGCTTATTGCGGTGTAGGGACACTGGCAATTTTTGCAGCTGCCCACGCCAAAAAAGTCCATGGAATTGAATGTGTCCCGAAAGCGATTCAGGATGCCATCGAAAATGCGGAGCTCAACCATCTCAATAACTGCTATTTTAGCTGCGGCCTTGCAGAAGAGCTCATTTTAAAATACAACAGTTTGGACACCGTTTTCTTAAATCCCCCACGTAAAGGATGCGCTCCCGAGCTTATCTCTACTCTTTTAGAAAAAAAGCCGCAAAAAATCGTCTACATTTCGTGCGATCCTGCAACGCTGGCCCGCGATCTTGCCCTGCTTTGCACAAACTACCGGATCAAGGTGATTCAACCTTTTGATATGTTCCCGCAGACAATGCATGTAGAGACAGTTGTCTCGCTCTCATTCGGGAGATAGATCTCACAGCCTGGTATCATGAGAACCTTCGCCGGCAAGTCCCCAACCTATTTGATGCAACGAACTTTTTAGATTCGTAAGATTTTCATCTAACTCCTTAACTGCTGCAACTTTTGCTGTGCCCAGATACTTCTGTTTACGGTGACTAGCTTCTGCCTGTCCAACCAAGTAGATAGCCGAGTGAACAACTTCTCTAATCCCTTCTGCATCATCAGCTAATTTATTAGCGAGGTTGATTTTTGCAGAAATATCACTCAGCTGCTTTTCACACTGTGCGATGTAAATCTTTCTTTGACGCTGTGGCAACCGTTCGAGGATAGTTTGAATAGTTTTCTGGATTTTTTCGACTTCAACAGGAGTATCGCTATTGAAACGTGGTTTTGCCTGGTGGGCAATATTAAAAAAATTTGTGGATTTTCTTGGAATTGAGAACATAAATAACCTCGGCACTAAAAACAGCAACCATCGTACGTTTTCCGTTTCTAAATTGCAATTACCACAAACTTTTTTATTCAGAGACAATTCCCCATGTTTTACCCCCTTGGCCGCCCACTTTATTCTAACTAATGTCTATTTTGATCAAGAGATTTATTAATTAAATTATTACCTCAATTATTGAAATTAAAACTAATTATTTTGATAATTAACTGTTGGGGCAATAGCATGCAAAAGTATTTAATACTACTTTTACTATTCTTAATTTATCCGTTGAAGGCTGAGAGTCAGGAATCTGTTGTTTTTCTACACGGCTTTTGCCGTAACATCAGATGCATGATCCCTCTTGCGCATTCCGTTAGAAAAGAGGGACATAACGTCTATCTCTGGGATTACCCAAGCCGCAAAAAAACCATTGAAGGGCACGCCGAAGCCTTAGTTGAGCTCCTCAACAGGATAGCTAAGCAAAATCCGAACGAGCCTATCCATTTTATTTCCCATTCCCTCGGCGGCGTGATTGTACGGACAGCCGTTTGCCATCCTAATTGCCCTTATGAAGCCAAAATTGGAAGAGCTATTCTTTTAGCTCCCCCTAACCGGGGTTCCACGCTGGCACGTAATTTCCAGGGATGCCCCATTTTCCGTTGGATTTTCGGCAAAAAAGCAGGACATCAGTTACTCACTTATAAAGAAGAGGATATGTACGCACTAGGCGAATTCCCTGAAAGCAAGCAGGTCATGGTCATTGCGGGCACTAAAGAAAACTTCATTTTCAAGATGTTAAAGGAGCCCAATGACGGCAAAGTGACAGTTGAGGAGACAAAACTCAATACCCCTCACACCCATCACGTCATCAATGTGGGTCATGGCTGGATCATGACAAGCCGTGAATCCATTGGCCTGACCAAAAGATTCCTATTTTCGGGCTCAGACCAGCCACCTGCCGCGACTCCTCCCCCAACACCTGCTTCCAAACAAAAAACACTTGACTAACACTCTTTTTTTCTTTTTTATGAAACCAATTAAATTTGGCACTGGAAATGAGAAACGCCCTATTTTTGCTGATCGCATCTCTCAATATTTGCGGCTTTACGGTAAAAGCTGAGACAACCGTGTGTGTCCATGGATTTCTGGGCACAGCCAAGTCAATGCGTTATGTAAATTTAGCGCTATCGAACTGCAATCAAAATGTCATTCTTTATGAATATGAGACCAAAACCAAATTCATCGCTGAACATGCCTGTGAATTAAGTGTTTATCTGCAACAAATCGCTGCCAAGCGTCCAGGCCAACCGATTAACTTTGTGGCTCACTCCATTGGCTCGATTGTTTTAAGGGCCGCGCTGAATTGTCCAGGCTGCCCCGAAGAGGCCAAAATAGGGAAAGCGATACTCATAGCCCCTCCGAATCAAGGATCAGGTCTTGGGCGTAAATTCCGGAATTTTTTCCCTGTCCAAATGGTGATGGGTAATCGCTCGGGCTGGGAGCTTTTAAACTATGGCCCCTACGAGATGTGCCAATTTGGGGTATTTCCAGAAACCATGCAGGTTCTGGTACTTGCGGGTAGCTGCGGAAACACACTTTTCTTTAGAAGCCCTAACGATGGATTTCTAACAGTCCGGGAAACTTTGCTAAATAGCCCTAATTACCATTTCAAAATATTCCGCCTCTCCCATGGAGGTCTGCTAAAATACCCAAGCTCACTCTCTTACATCCGCCAATTCATCACGCACTGAATCCCCCTGTCCGTGCCCGTGCCCGATTCTAAACACAGAGGCACAAAGAATTACTTTTTTTTCTTTCTTTGTGTTCTCTTTTTCAACTTTAGGGTTTTTAATACAAAAGTAATTCAACACGAAGACACAAAGGCACGAAGACACAAAGAAAAGATAAGACAAAATTGTTACGATTTGCAGGCATTTTTCTATCTCTTTGTGTCTTTGTGCCTTTGTGTCTTCGTGTTGAATTACTTTACAAAAAAAAGCCCGAGGCCATTGAAGGACTCGGGCATAAGATAATCATCAGGTTAGTCTACTAGTACTGACCTTGGTATCCTCTAAACTGCTGCTGTTGCTGCTGGCCTTGATAAGGCTGGCCTTGACGCCAAATAGGCATACGGTTTTTATCCAAGATTTGCAGTTTCATCCCGCCTTTTTCGATCTCAGATGCCACAATCATCTCTTTATCGTTGGCTGTGACACGGAATCCTTTAACAGTAATCTTGTCGCCAGTTTGAAACTTGACTTTAGACTGATCCAAAAAGCTTTGAGGACCAACGACAACCAAAATATCTCCTTTGTCTGTCGTCAATGTGAGCTGAACTTGTTGCTGGTCAGGAAGAGCTACACGTTCCATGCTCTTGATTGTTCCAGTCACTTTTTCAGTTGACTGAGTTTGCAAAGGTTTTTGCTGATCTTGATTTTGTTGGCCCTGTGGAGCTTGATATTGTTGTGGTTGAGCTGCAGGACCAGGACCTTGGGCCTGGCGAGAATAAGGGCCACCGATCAAGTTAGGGTCGGCCACACACTTACCTGGGCTATTGCCGCAACGTGGGCCGCCCTGCTGAGGACCTGGCTGTCCACGGTATTGTTGATCTTGTTGGTATTGAGTGGGTTGTTGGCTGTGCTGAGGAGCTGACTGCTCGCGGAATTGGGGATTTTGCTGGGCAGCGCCTGGTCTCATCTCATCGGCTGTGATTTGATTGGAAGCGATTGTTAATAAACATGAAGAGACAATAGCACTCATAAAGAAAGATTTATTTTTCATCTTATTCTCCCTGGAATAATTTTATACGCTTAATTTTATACGCTATAAACTTATTTTCTTAGAAATTAGAGTTTTTATAAATAGTTTTATTAAACCATTGCAACAGTTGAGCTTTAATTACAAATCCAAAAATTAGATATCAAAATAGTATGAGAAATAAGATCGTAATGCTAATTTTAAAGAAAAAAGGACTCTATGCGACTTTTCCTTGCAGCTCTATTTTTTCTCACTCCCCTTATAGCTGATGCTAAAACTCCTCAATCGAGCTGTGCAGAGTCAGGGCTTGTGGCCGGTAAGCTTAAATGCGTCTACGATGCGGAAAAAGTGCAAACTCAAAAAGGATACGTCGTTAGCGTTCAGAAATTTAATCTCATCAACCAACCAGCTCCCTATATCCAGTTTATCCTAAAAACAAACGATGCGGAATACACAGTCGAATTAGGGCCAGAAGGTTACGTCAACGAACAGGGCTTACTACTTGTCACCCGAGAAGAAATTGAGGTCACAGGCTCGGTATGCACAATCGATGACAAAAAAGTCATCTATGCCTCCAGCCTCAAAAAGGGCGGCACACTGTTCAATCTACGCACAAAAAACGGCTGCCCTCTTTGGTAACCGATTCACACAAATCAACATTAACAATACTTTAATTAAATTATTATTTTCCATTAATATTATTTTAATTGACTTATAATTTGATATTTTATATAATAAACTAACCAAAAACTAACTTTAAAGAACAATAAAATTATGTCACATCCCGTTCAATGGCCTAGCCCTTTAAAATCTCAGTCTTCCAAATCTTATACCCATTCATCCGGAAGCCAAAGCACCTCAAGGCGGAAGCTTTTTGATGACCAGGCAGAATCGGATAGCACGATTTCTGAGCTTCCAGAAATTAAAGAGAGCAAGGCTGAAGTAAAGCGATGGGATGGGCAGCTCGATTTTGAAGCTCTTACGCACATTTATGGGCTCAATTTTGATAAAGCCCCCTGCCATCAAAATCAAACAGAATTCTACGCTACAAGTGAGCTTGTTCTTGAAATTGAGCGGCTTTGCCAAAGGCAGAATATTCCAACAGATCCTGTGCGTAACAGAATCAAAGATGGGTTAAAAGTTAAAGATTTTCAAAAGAAAATAGCCGAGTTTGGTTTAATTCTTTTTTATTTGGATCGTGATAAGACGCTCCCAGATACCCCGTCATTACTAGCTTACCGCGCTTCTGAGGTTTCCAAGGAAATCGATGGTTATCTTATGGAGCATGCTGAAAACTGTGACGATGGGTGTATTCCGACTGGAAAAACACACTATCTCATGCGCGTTTTTGCTCATATGTGCTTTACCTCGACAAAGTTCTATAATAAAGGTGGGCTTACAGCTGTCCTGGAGCTTCTTCAAACAGACTATGGAATTTCAAAATACCTGCATGCAGAGCATAGAAATCATATTTTGATTGTCGCAAAGCAAATCTTGGGATCCACCGCCATCGAAGAACTTTTTAAACAGGACTTCAAAGTCGACGTTCTTCTTCAAGATGCTATACGGTTTGATTTAAAGCTTGGACCAAAGACTACTATCCATCCTGTCCATGTGCTTTATGATTGTATGATGGCCATGTTTATTGATGTTCGCCAGATGGGAACTTCTAACTGTTATGCGGTTGCTTCATTAATTTACGCCATGGAAAATCATACCTATAAGGTGATTGCCACATTATTTAAATGGTTGCGAAAGGGAACATTTTCATTTAATGATTCCTTTGAGATTCCTATTCTTCCTTTATTGGAAAAAAGACTGAAATCAGGAACCGATCTCGAACAGAACCTGGCAAACGACAAGGCTCAATCTCTTGTTCCCCTAAAACATATCTCTGAAACGCTTCACTTAAAACCAAAAGGATCTGAAAAAAAGACGATGCCCTTAGGTGAAACCCTCTTCTACATGTTAAAAGCAAATAATGAAGAAAATCTTACTGACTATGCGACAAAGCTCTTCTACGCTTATAAAACAAACGCTTTAATTCACCTACAATTAGCTGTTTGTGAATTTGTCATGATGAATGCAAATCCCACAGCTTCCCCAATTGATCCTTTCTCAGATTATAAAACTCAACTTGTCACATGTTGCCTAGAGTGTATCGAAAAGAATTTACCCCCACAAAAAATTGACCCCAATTTTCATGAACTACTCAAATCAAAGCTCAATAAATGTTTATGGTTTGAAAACTGTATCGAAAATGATGTACAGAAGAAGTCAAAAAATTGCATCACAGTAGGTGATAGCGAGACCATCACAGCTTTTAAGGGTGATCAAGACCAATTAGTTGATTTGTTTAAAGATTCTCTCCGAGTATCCTACTTAAATGGAGGAGAGTATACCGTTTTAAGAAAAGTAACTGATTTACAAGATAAAATATTTATTTTAATTAATGAAATCAAATATGACAATAAAAAAAGATGGGAAAAAGAAGCAGATGCTTACCGTAAGGCTTTAGAAAATAAAGAATTTAAATCTGAAATTTGCAAAGAAATTGTCAAACAAATCACAAAAAACAGCGCTCAAAACAAAGTAAACGGCATCCATCACACAGATTTACTTTACGCCAATCTTTTGATTTTTAAGCAGATCGGAGGTTTCCCACAAACAGTTCTTGGATTGGTTTACGACATTACGGTTCAGCAAGAGACTATCAGCGACTGCAGTACACCGTTCAACTTTTTAAAACACCTGGTCGTAAAATTAAGCATGATGGATAGAAGGGACTCTTTGGCCATGAAATCCTCTCCCAAAATCTTGATTACCGGGGGAAAACATGCCTGGACACTCTCCCCTTTTTGTTGGAACCTTCTCCCGACTAATTTCAATTCTTTTAAAACTTTTATGACCGAGGTCTTTTTTAATCCTGGAGAAAAAAAAATCGACTCTCTGATCGAATCTGATACTCTCGATGCCATTCTGGACAAATGCATCGCAATCAATTCAACAAATTACGAACACTTGAGGAAACATTTCTCTCAACAAAAAAATCTTACATATGGCCAATTCCGTGATTCACTTTTAAAAAATTCTAAACCATGGGACAAAGAAAAGCTAACAAGTATTATTGATTTAGAATTTTCAAAAACGACTCTGTCTAAAAATGACATTGGCAAAGTGATGGAGAAGCTAAAAATTACCGTGCCTGAAAATTCAGCCATTTTTTGCGATCTTTCAATGGATCCCGAGATGCCTTATCACTTTGCAAGTCATATATATAATTTATTAATCGAAGAAGGAATCGCTATTTTGGATCCTTTTGAAATTGAGCGTGCCATCTGCAGTGTCAAGCAGATCCCAATTACAATTGATGTAGGAGACACAAACTGGACAGATACCGCAAGTGAAGACCCTTATCACGTGCATTTGGTAATTGCATACAGTTGGACTAAAGGAAGTAAGAATGGAACGCCTTGCTTTTTCTGGCGCACAAGCAACACACAAGAGCTCGTGAAAGCCAACAATTTCTCAGAATTTAAAATCGAGTACCCGCTTTATTTAAGAAATAATAACAACAATCACAACGGAAACATTACTAATTTTTAGTTGAATCTGCTATGATGCAGTTATGCCAGAGCATGATGAGATTCAACGGCAGATCCGCGCGCAAAAGGGGCAGCTCCTCTCTTTGCGCTATCGAAAGGGTAGCTCTAATACCACACGCACAAAATCTTATAAAAAAGGGCGTGCAAGTATCTTTTGCGACAAGCTCGATCAAATCCTTTCCGTAAACGTTCACAATCAAACAGTCACCGTCGAACCGCGCGTGACTATGGAAGCTTTGGTGAATGCGACCCTAAAGCATGGCTTGATCCCCTTAGTTGTCCCTGAATTTAAGGGAATTACCGTGGGAGGAGCCATTATGGGAGCTGCAGCTGAAAGCTCTTCTCACAAATGGGGCATTTTCCACGATAGTTGCCTTGAAGTGAAACTTTTGGATGGCAATGGGGATCTTTTGACCTGCTCTCCTTGCGAAAATTCCGATCTATTTTACGGAATTTCAGGATCTTATGGCTCTTTTGGAATGCTTGTCTCGGCAACTCTCCAGTTGATGCCAGCCAAAAAATCTGTCCATCTAAAAATCCACCATTTTTCAGATCCTTTTAAGGCTCTTGAGTTTTTGCAAACCCTCTCTTCAGATTTTGGTGACGGGATCCTCTTTTCAAAAGATCACGCAGTTGTCATGGAAGGGAATTTAATAGATGAGCGTTCAGAGAAGCTTTCTTCAAAATGGTTTGCCGATGCCATTCAAGAAACTGATTCTGAAATGGTAATGCCCATCTTCGACTATTTGTTCCGTTATGATCAGGGCGCTTTTTGGATGGGCAAACTCCTTTTTTCTTTCACCTTCCTAACGCGCTGGATTCTTAAAATCGGCGACTCCAAAGATTGTTTTTCCAATAGAGAAATCCAAAAGATCAAAAAGTCGGGTTTTCCCGGACCAATTGCTCGTTTATTGACAAAACCTCTCACCAAGAGCCAAACTTTGTGGAAGCTTTGGCATACCTCAGAAAAATGGATCCAAAACCGCTTGATTATCCAGGATTTTTGCATCCCCGCTGAAAAGTCTAAAGCTTTTCTTGAGAATCTATCAGATCATCCTATCTGGCTCTGCCCCATCAAAGGGACAATGACTCCCCAGTTCCTCGCTCCCCATTATGGCCACGACCGCATCCTGAATTTTGGAGTCTATGGCCTTCCCTCAACTGCCGCGTCCATGCAAACAATCGTGCAGAACCTAGAAAAGCAAACCCAGGAGCACAAAGGAAGAAAGGTTCTCTACAGCAGATCCTATTACGATGAAGACACTTTCTGGAAAATTTATCCGAAAGCCCAATATGAGGCTTTACGCCAAAAATTCCACGCCTCCGGCACCTGGCCCGAGCTGACCGATAAAGTACTTTCTGAATGATTTCCGTGCGATACCGTTACCGAACCGTGTTCCGTGTCATTAAATGATTAAACACAAAGACACGAAGATACAAAGACACAAAGAAAAAATATGTATCTCTTTGTGTCTTTGTATCTTCGTGTCTTTGTGTTTAATCACGCACGGGAAAAAGAAAAATTAATAGCCATTTTTCTGATTCGTGTAATGGATACAATTTTCGAGATAACGCCAGTTGTAGTAGTTTTTGTATCTGCAAGGCTGGCAATAGTTGATGCAGCAGTTTAAGGGAAGGCGGTAAGTGTCGGGATAGTTGATGTTATCCATGTAGCCATATAGGATCCCATCGTAGTTAGCCTCGACAGGATCGACGAAGCACTGACGGCATCCCCAAACACAGCATCGTGGACCACAATAGCGCCACTGAGCTTCCAATGAAGAAGTTGCTATTGTAACTAAAAACACCAAAAATAATACGCATTTATTCATATAACTAATTATACAAATAAAATTTTTAATTAGAAAACGTTTTCCGTCAATTCAAACACAAAGACACGAAGACACAAAGCAACAAAGAGATGGATATTTTCTTCTCTGTGTTCTCTGTCTCGACTTTAGGATTTTTTTGCATAAAAAAAGATAGACCAGCATCTTAGTATTTC
>CAZPPS010000037.1:0-23384 GCA_964588495.1 uncultured bacterium
CAAATCCTTCCTATCATGCACTTTGCTCTTATGGATTGCCACCCTCTTGGGTAGATATTGAGTTTATCACAGATTTTTAACGGATTTTGAGTTTGTCGCCGGGACGGAGTCGTTTCGCTCTCTGTTCATCAAGGCCATTGAGGCGGAGCAGCTCATCCAAACCGATCTTGTTGCGAGTTGCGATCATCCAGGGATTGTCCCCTTCTTTCACTGTGTAATACTCCGCATCAGAGGCTAAAGTTGAAGAAGGTGCCGTTGTGGACTTTGGCTTATCATTGAGAGGCACTTTAAGCACTTGCCCGATTTTTAGCTGAGAAGACGCGAGGTGGTTGGCTTCCATGATCGCAGCAACCGTTGTATTGTTAGCTCGGGCGATTTTGTCGAGAAAATCCCCTTTTTTGACTGTCACACTGACGAACTCGTCGCTTTTAGAGGGAGCTTTTGTGATCTTGGGCTCTTCCACAACAGGAGATGGGGTTTTAATAGGCGCTGTATAGGCCAGGGCAGATTCTTCATAGCTGAAGAGATTTTCTTCGGTAACATTGTCTGTTTGAGAAGGGGTTGTCGAGACGTATTCATTAAGGAAATCATCCACTTTGGACTTTTCAACTTTCGGCTTCTCAATAGGAGCTGGGACCTTTTTTGCAAGCTCAGTGGCCTTCGGAGGTTTCACTTTTTTGTTCTCTACCAATTGCGCCGGATCGTCAGAACGGACGGCGGTTGCAAACAAGACCATCAAAAGGGCTGCATTGACAAGAACTGCAACAATTATTGTATCTCTGCGGCTCATAATTTTTCCTCCACAAGTGTTCTAAACACTTCTCCTCTATGTTGATAATCTCTAAATTGGTCGTAGCTGGAACATCCGGGCGATAATAACACGGTATCACCAGCTTTTGCCATTTTAGAGGCCCCTATCACTGCCGCCTCCATTGAAGCGATTGGCTCCACGACGATTTCTTCTTCAAGCTCTGCAGCTATGCGCGAAGAGGCCGCCCCTAGAGCGAATACCCGCACAACTTTTCCTTTAAAGTGAGGAAGCCAGTCGTGAAAAGCTCCTCCTTTATCGACACCACCAGCAATCAGGATAATAGGACCCTTAATTGCTGTAACTGCCTTTATCACCGCATCGACGCTGGTCGCTTTGCTATCATTAATGTAGGTGATCCCAAAAATAGAGCGGACAAATTCCAGACGGTGCGGCGGTCGGACAAATGTCGCCATCCCCATTTTTAAGACATCTACAGAAACACGCGTAAGTACAAAAGCCGCAGCCGCGTTTTCCAGATCGTGAGGATAAAGACTATCTCTATAGCTGAGAGACAATATGCTTTCAACCTTTTCCTTCTCTTGATCGAAAATCGTATGGGGCTCGTTACAAAAAATAGAAGCTTGCCGACTTACCAAAAGCGGCGCATTTTTTTTTAAACAGCCCGAAATGCGGAGCTTTGCCCTGCAGTAATCTTCAAAAGAAGGGTGATGATCCAGATGATTCGGTGTGATATTTAAAATCACAGCGCCGTCAAATACTGGAATTTGAACCATACTGTCGAGCTGAAAAGAGCTCAGTTCCACCACGAATACCTCTGCATCCTGTTCAATTTGAGAAATTAAAGGGGTGCCGATGTTACCTGCAGCGATTGCTTTTTTACCACTTTTATTCAACAAATGGGCTGCCATTAAAGTGGTTGTGGTTTTGCCGTTTGAGCCTGTAATTGCCAAAACAGTTTTATTTTTTTTCTGAAGCTCGGCAAGTGCCAGATCGATTTCGCCTAAAACGGGAATAGTGTGAGCAAGCGCTGCTTCGATTATGGGGTGATTTTTTGAGATTCCTGGCGATTTGACAATAAGATTGATTTCTTTCAAGTCGATCAGGGCATTTTCGTCGAAAACTTCGATTCCATCCATCGGAATTGGGTTGCGGTCCACTCCAATCACACGATCACCCCTTTGCAAAAGCCAAGAAGCTGCCGCTTTTCCGCTAATTCCCAAACCCAGAACAAGAACTTTCATTGAAACTTTAAAGAAGCTATCCCCATGATTGCCAACATCAGCCCAATGATCCAAAAACGGATCACCACTTTTGTTTCTGGCAAACCTTTATACTCAAAATGATGATGCAGGGGCGCGCATAAAAAAACACGTTTTTTATTGCGCAGTTTGTAACTTCCCACCTGAAGCATAACAGAAGCGGCTTCGATCACAAAAAGTCCCCCCACAATGCCCAGCAAAAGCTCCCTTTTGAGTAAAACGGCAGAGACGCCGAGAATGGCTCCTAAAGTCAAAGAGCCTGTATCTCCCATAAAAACCTGCGCAGGATGGCTGTTATACCACAAAAAGCCCAGACAGGCGCCACACACAGCGGCGAGATAAATAGCAATTTCAGAGCTTCCCTCGATGTAGAGAATGTGCAGATAACGGGAAAGATCGAGATTGTTAGAGACGAAAGCAATGAGGGCAAACGCGCTCGCAGCGAGCATCACGGTTCCCGTGGCAAGTCCATCCAAACCATCTGTTAGATTGACAGCGTTGGAAGCTCCTGTGATGACACACATGAGAAAACCGGTCAGCAATAAAAGTCCCCAACCGGTAAACTGCAACGCATGTTCTTTAAAGAATGGAATATAAAGCCTTGAAGTCCATTCGCTAACGCTTAACTCAACCGTATCGATTTTGGCAACAGGAGGATCAAACCAACTTCCAAAATGCATCCCGTTTGATAGAGCCGGCCACAATAAATAAAGAACGACAACACACGAAAAGCCCCCCTGAACCAGGAGCTTTTTTTTGGCGCTAATCCCCTTTTTATTTTTATACCGGAGCTTTAGATAATCGTCGCTTCCCCCTAAAGACCCGATCACGACAGTTGTGAGCAGCAAAATCAGCGTAAAAGGGCTCTTTAAGTCCATCCAAAGCAATAATGACACCACCAGCGAGAACAGAATAAGGATTCCGCCCATAGTGGGCGTATTATTTTTATTCCGATGAAGTTCCCCTAAAAGAGGGCAATCTTCACTTCGGACCTTATCCCCAACCTTCCACTCATAGAGCTTCCGGATAAAAAATTTCCCAAAAAGGAGGGTCGTCACAAGAGCCGTGATGGCGGCCAAAGCCATCCTCGTGGAACAATATTCGAAAACCGCCGGGACCTTGATCCCCCAATACTCGCGCAGCCAAACAATCAGGAAAAGAAGCATGCCAATAGTCATACCAATTTTAACAATTGACTTCTCCCAAAAAATTCCGTGCCCGTGCCCATGCCCCTGCCCGTGCCCGATTTTCACACCTTAAAATTCAAAAAAACCTTTATTTATTCTTTAATTTTGAATGGTTTTTTCGACATTTTTATGCTATATTTTTGACAGAAAACCAAAGGCGGTCGGTATGTCACTAAAAGCATTATGTTGTTGTTCAGATTCTTCAAATTTTGTGAACCCAGAAGACTATGAATACTCACATCTTGAGAATCAAGAGTGTAGAGCAAATGCTATCAGTGCAGTCGTAGGAGCAGCGCTAGGTACACTCGTGCTTGCTGGACTTGTGGTGGGTTTTTACGGAGCTTTTGGCCAATTTGGAGCAGTAGGAACTGTCGGCTTTTGCACCTCTGTTTCCATTGGTTTTGGCATCACAGCAGTTGTTGCGCCACTCCCCTTTATTCTAAGATGCATCAGTAATTGCAAAAATGAGGATTCAAATAATCAAAAGCTCGAAGAAACCCAAAACTCTTATCCTTCACCCGCACAGGCAGCTTTTGATTTTGTTAAGTCCAAACATACATGCGTAGATATAAAGCGAAAATTATGTGCCCTAGACGATGTCTTCCAACCTTTGAATCCCACTATTTCAACCCTTAGCCATTTTTGCGTTACTTATTTAAATCAATTAAGGAATGCTGTTTGTAATAAACCTAGCCCCTATTTCACCGATGAGGCACAAGATGCATCAACACAATACCTTCAACTGAGTTTTGTTATCAGCACTCTCTGCCTTGATGAATTGCCAGAGTTTGTCATTCAACTAGAACAACAAGGCGCAGTAACGAGAGGCTATGGTGAAGTACTCAATCGAACGGATAGCTATCAACGTATGGCCTATCGTGAATGTGCAAACGCCTACCATTATCTACGAGGAAAGATCACTCAAGAATTTACTATGTCGATGTCCGAAAAAGATAAAGACACATACCACAAGAGCTTCTATAAAGAAGGAACAGTTCAGTCTAAATGGAGAGCGCTTTATAATGAATTTTGTGAGCATGCCTTGACTTGCGTTGGCCAAGAAGAACTCCTTATAAACCAAACTCTTTATCTTAAAGACGAAAGTTATGAAAATTACCTTTATCAGGGCTCATGACAATCGGTAGTTGCTCCTTAGATTTGCGAGCGCCCTCTTTCGATTGCTGTAAGAGCATCTCAAAAAGCACACAATGGCAGACAGGGGCTTTTGCAGCCCTGGCAGTGGCTGGCGCCATTATTACCCTTTTTGGAGCTATCTACGGACAAAGTGGCAGCTTGAGTTTTTATGCGACTGTCATCTCAGGTCCTATTGCCCTCGTGATTGGAATAGGCGGGGCGATATGGGTTAATCGGTGTCCTGCGCTCTGCACTTTTGGGGATGTTTCCAAACTCACATTGAAAAAATCTTATCTACAGCATGGCCACCAAGCCCTAACCTTTGCGCGGCAAGAGATCGAAAAGGACCCTTACATTGTAAGAAAAACATATGTGTGGGTGGACGAGGAGCTGCAATCTGTGAATGAAGACATTGGAAAATTGATTGACCTTTATGAGCGCAAAGAAAAAATACTTAGATCCCTCCTTAAGCACTATGCAGATAATATTCCCTGGTCTCAGCACAAAGTCCTGATGGCTGCCGATGCCTGGCTTAAAACGGGTTTTGCCTTAAGCTGTCTGATTTTGGAAGATCTACCTGCCTTTACAAAGCTTCCTGAGAACAAGCAGAGAGGAAGAAGTTATCTGCAATTGTTAACAGAGAAAGATTCCTTGCAGTATCATTCCTATTATTATTGTATATGGGCCTACCATACTATTCGTAAAGGGTTAGAGTATGATCCTACATCTGTTTCGGGCTACAGCGCTCCTATGGAGGGGAACAAAGAGCACGCTAAAACTTTCTATCGGGAAAACACAATTCAGTACAATCTTCGAATGCTCTACAATGAGTATTGCGACATTATCAGAAAGCAAATTGGCGAAGATGAATTAGCTTTAGAAGATAGTCCTCATCAGGAATGGATTCGAAAGGATCTTGCACTCGACGATTACAAATATGTTTTGCTCAGCCAAGCCGGCAACCTAATCTAACCTGAGTTTTGAGTTATTTTCCCTCGTAATCAGCGGATTTTTGTGAGGCAAAATCGCAATTTTTTGCGAAGCTCATAGCGGAGCCCCTATCTGCGAGCAACAACGTGCGATTTGGACCACAAAAATCCCTGAGGGTGAGGGAAAAGAACGCAAAACTCAGGTTAATCTAGTATTTCATCGAGAGCGTGCTTGCGGGCCCCTTTTAGGAGAACAACGTCGCCCGGTTTGGCAAGCTCAGCAATCGCTAGAGCGAGCTCATTGCGGCTCTCAAAAAGGGTGTGGGGCTTTTTTTCTGAGATCCAAAGCTCTGCAGGACTTTTCCAACGCCCTCCCAGACAGAGAATGTGATCGACATGGGAAAGGGCTGTTTTGGCAACCAACGCGTGCCCCTCTTCAGAATAAGTTCCTAAAGCGTCCATTTCTCCTAGAACGGCAATGGTTTTGCCCCCAGGTTTAGGCTTGGGAAGGCTTTCGAGAGCTGCTTTCATCGCATCTGGATTGGCATTATAAGCGTCATTAATGAAGCAAATGCCATTTTTTTCGACCGTTTCAAAGCGCATGGGAGGCAATTTTAGAGAATATGCTGCCTCTTGGATAGCTTTCCAGGAGATTTCGAGTGTGCGGGCTAAGGAAACAGCTGCCAAAAAATTGTGGTGATGCACCTTGAGAGGGAGTTTTAGACAAATTTCGATAGGATTTTCATTTTTTGCGTAAATGCAAACGCCTTGGGCTGTGGGCTCTAAAAAGTAATCTGCGCAGCGATCTTGGAGAGAAAAGGTCTTTTTGGGACAAGTTCCTGCGGAGAGAATGTGTTCACAAAATGGAGCATCATGATGAAAGAGGCCAAGAGTTGTTTGAGGATGAGAAAAAATCTGTGACTTTTCCCGGGCAATCCCCTCCAAACCATCTGTGAAGTTGATGGCATGCTGTACAGCAACCGTTGTGAGGAGGGCATAATCGGGAGGAGCGATTGAAACGAGATTTTGGATTTGGTTTTGGTGGGTCATCCCCATCTCCAGGATGAGCAAATCTTCAGAACCGTCTGCCATTAAGATGCTGAGAGGGACTGTGGCTTGTGTGTTGTAGCTCAAGGGGGAAGAGAAAACGGTGTAACGCGTCGAGAGAAGTTTGGAGACAAATTCTTTGGTCGTGGTTTTCCCTAAGGAGCCGGTGATGGCGATCACTTTGGAGGAGCGGGCTGCAAGTGTTTTGCGGGCAAGATTTTGGAGAGCGGCAAGAACGTCGGGCACAGAAAGCGTGGGAATCGGAGATGGGAGCGTGTAGGAGTTAAGAACGACGGCGGCTGCAGCTCCTTGGGCAGCTGCTTGGGCAATGAAATCGTGACCATCCACGCGGTTTCCTGGAAGGGCAAAGAAGAGATCGCCGGGCTGAACTTTGCGGCTATCGATGGCAACGCCGGTAATGAGGGCTGAGGTGGAGTGGGTTATTTCCAGGAGAGCGGCGAGGGTGTTTAGGGAGGTTGGTTTCATGGGCAGAAGAGTAGCGGATGGGGAGTTTTTCGGGAAGGGGCGGGCATGGGCACGGGCACGAGAAAAAAGTAGCGTTGTTTTTTATGAGCGGGATTTGGTATTGTGGGAAAAGTACGTTATGGTGGTATAGCCAAGTGGTAAGGCAGAAGCCTGCAAAGCTTCCATTCCCCAGTTCAAATCTGGGTGCCACCTTTTTTTCTTATTCATTCCATGCTTTTTTTGATCGCAACGCCTATTGGCAATCTCAAAGACATTACCCTAAGGGCTCTCGAAACCATTAAAGCATGCGATTATCTTCTTTGCGAAGATACGCGGCGCACCCGCATATTGCTGGATCATTACGAGATCCGAGTTCCCTTAAAAAGCTTTCATTTGTTCAACGAATCGGCCAAGGAAAACCGGGTGATCGACGATTTGAAAAATGGGTTGACTGTGGGTGTGGTTTCCGATGCGGGAACACCAGGCATCTCAGATCCGGGAGAAAGACTGGTTGCCAGAGCGCGCAAAGAAGAGCTCGAAGTGATCGCAATCCCCGGCCCCTGCGCTGCCATCACAGCTCTTTCAGCTTCAGGACTTAGCACAACCCACTTCCAGTTTTTCGGCTTTTTGCCCCGTAAAAAGGGGAAAACAAAAATGCTTCAGGCCATCCTAAATTTTCCGGGAACTACCATCTGCTACGAATCCCCTCACCGTATCCTTCCCACTTTAAAAATCATCGCGGCTCTCGACCCTGAAAAAAAGTGTGCCGTTGCGCGGGAACTCACCAAAAAATTTGAAACCCATATCCGGGGCACTGCCCCCTCTTTAGTCGAATATTTCACTCAAAATCCCCCAAAAGGAGAAATCGTCCTTTTGATCGAGGGAATTGCTGCGTAAATGAAAGCGTGCTATACTTTCCCCTTCACGTTATATTGTAAGAAATAATTTTATCAGGAGACATTCAAATGGCTGACGCTAAAGAGATCATTTTTGAGCAGGAAGCACGCGATAAGCTGGCAAAAGGGATTCAGAAACTTGCCGATGCAGTCCGCACAACCTTAGGTCCTAAAGGACGCAATGTGGGCCTCGAAAAAAGCTGGGGCGCCCCCACAATTACAAATGATGGCAATAGCATTGTTAAAGATATCGAGCTTGCCGATCAGTTTGAAAACATGGGCGTTTCCATGGCCAAAGAAGTAGCTGCCAAGCTTAAAGACAAATGCGGGGATGGAACGACAACAGGAACCATTTTACTCGACGCCCTTGTCCAAAACGGGATCAAATACATCGCAGCAGGCGCAAGCCCCATCAGTTTAAAACGCGGCATGGATAAAGCTGTTGAGGCCATCCTCAAAGAGCTTGAAAAACAGGCCATTCCAGTTAAAGGCTCTGCTGACACCAAAAACATCGCAACCGTTTCTGCTTCTGGCAACACCGAAATCGGCGAATTTATCACGCAAGCTATCGATAAAGTGGGCAAAGAAGGTGTTGTTACGATCGAAGAGTCCAAAGTGACTGAGACTGCGATCGAAATGGTTGAAGGCATGCAGTTTGACCGTGGCTATATCAGCTCTTATTTTGTCACCAATCAAGAGAAAATGACTATCGAGATGACAAATCCTTTCATTCTCATTGTCGACAAAAAAATCAGCTCCATTCAGGAAATCCTACAAATCTTGCAAGAGGTGGCAGCTTCCAGAAGGGAACTGTTAATTATTGCAGAAGATCTTGAAGCAGACGCACTCGCTACGCTGGTTGTCAACAAAATCCGTGGAAGCTTGAAAGTGGCCGCTGTGAAAGCTCCCGGCTTTGGCGATCGCCGCAAAGCGATGCTACAAGACATTGCAACTCTTACAAATGCAACTCTTGTTTCTGAAGAAGCTGGAGTCTACTTGAAAGATGCGACTTCTTCGATTTTGGGAACATGTGAAAGACTTGTCATCACAAAAGATACAACAACACTTGTGGGCGGACAGGGCTCTCATGAAGCAATCGAAGGAAGAATCAAGCAGATTGAAAACGAAATTGCCGCAACGACAAGCTCATATGACAAAGAGCAGCTCATGGCAAGAAAAGCGAAACTCAAAGGTGGAGTGGCTGTGATCCGCGTGGGAGCCGCTACTGAGCCCGAGCTTAAGCAGAAAAAGCAGATGTTTGAAGATAGCCTCAACTCCACAAAAGCTGCCCTTGAAGAGGGGATCGTTGTGGGCGCAGGAACAGCTCTCTATAGAGCAAGTAAGGCTGCTGCTGCTTTGAAACTGGAAGGTGATGAAGCGCTCGGATCTGGCCTTGTTGTCAAAGCCTGCGAAGCACCTGCTAGACAGATTATTATTAACACAGGACATGACGGCTCTGTGGTGATTTCCGAGATGCAACCTTTGGCTCAAACAATGGGCTTCAATGCTTTGAGCGAAAAAGTCGAAGATCTCCTCCAAAGCGGTGTGATTGATCCTGTTAAGGTTGTGAAAAACACACTTTCGCACGCAGCTTCTGTAGCTGGAATTGTGTTGATTTCGGAAGCTTTGATTGGCGACGCCGAGGAAGAAGAAAAAAAATAATCACTTTCCAAAAAAAAGAGGGTAGTTGACGCTAACGCATCACTCCCTCTATTCGCACTCTCGGCCCTAGCGGGCTTTAAGTGTTATCCCTCTGCAATTCTAAATTTAGACCTTACATTCTATGCTTTGGTCGCTGTTCTTGTTGACGTCCTCCACGACGCTCTTCACGTTCGCGCTGGTTACCTTTCTGAGGTAAATCCTCTTCTTGTTGAAAAGGTTGTGCTTTATATTCTCTTTCAGGAGTTACGCCTTGTCTTTCATTAAATTCGGGCTTAGGCCTTTGAAATTTTCTTTTCGTCATAGTTCCTCCTCTACATCGTGAGAAAGAGAACCTAAATATCAGATCCTCTTATAGTTATATTCTATCAAAAAATAATTTTGCTTTCAATTGTTTATGATAGCTTGATATTGGGGGGGTTTGTTAAGATTTCGCGTAAAATTTATTCCCTTGCCCCTGCCCGTGCCCCTGCCCTTGCCCTTTTTTTCGTTAATTGGGAAAGGGCAGGGGCACGGGCAAGGGAGAGCTTATCATGAACTTACGTATCGCCCACATATCCGATCCCCACTTCACAAAAGTGACCTACAGCCCCCTACAATTCTTGTCTAAACGATGGATGGGGAATTTCAATTACCTCCTATTCCGTAAAAAAAGATACCAGACAGAACATCTTTGGACCCTTCCGCATTTGGCCGCCTCTCTCAAAGTTGACAGTGTCTTTATTACGGGTGATTTCTCCTCAACCTCGCTAGATGAAGAATTTACAGAAGGGAAACAATTTGCTGAATCCTTTCAGGAAAAGGGACTTCCCACCTATATAGTCCCGGGCAATCACGATTGTTACGTCCGGAAAGTTCAAGACAGCCGCCACTTTTTCTCTTTTTTTACCTCAGATGACTTAAAAGAAAATCGTGTCGAGCTTAGATCTTTAGGAAAAGGATGGAGTTATATCGGCCTAGATTGCGCCGTTGCGGCTCCCCCCTTCTGCGCCTATGGAGAATTCTTTGAATCCACAGAAAACACACTCAAAGCCCTCCTCAACTCCCTTCCCGCAAGCGAGCGTGTGATAGTGGGCAACCACTTCCCCCTCTATCCCCACAACCGACGTTTCCACGATTTGAGACGCGCTGATGCCCTGCAAAACCTTTTAAAACAATTCCCACAGGTTAAACTCTACCTCCACGGCCACGATCATGGCCCCTACATCATAGACCGCCAAAATGAGGGTCTTCCCCTTGTCCTCAACGCCGGCAGCTGCGGCCACAAACCCAACGGCACCTTCTACCTCATCGAACTTGCCGACAATTCCTGCCTCGTCGAAAGCCTAAGATACCTGAAAGACCAAGATGGCTATTCCTGGGTTGTCGAGTGGCAAAAACACTACGACCTCAAGATCTGACTGGGCTTTAAGATTTTTTGTATAAAATCTGCCTTTGAATTCAACACGAAGACACAAAGAAAGAAAAGGAAAGGAACCAATCCTTTTCTTTGTGCCTTTGTATCTTTGTGTCTTCGTGTTGAGTTAGCTTTTTTGCGTAAGGTGCGTTAAGAATTTAAAAGGTGGTGGGCGACGTCAGCCAGGACTTTGGCGGGATTGAGCCAGGCATCAGAGCGCAGGGCGGCATCAATTCTTTCAGGACGGACATCGGGCATTGATTTCAACATCTCCACCCACTCTGCCCGCTTTTGGGACTCTGCAGAGATTGTGAGCTTATCTTCTATCCTTGCAGCAGCAATCGCCTCTTTTCTGACAATCTTGCCAAGGGTCTGAACTTTATCAATGCCGGTAACTTCCATGTCACCCTTATACTTTAAAGCCCCACTTTCTGCAAGCAAAGAGATCAACCTAAATTTTTTAGTTTCACTTCAACCTCAATCTCATGGCAAATTCTTATTACCATTCCCAAAACTTCCAGCCGGCTTCTGCTGCTTTCTTTTCCTCTCTTTCTCTGAGTTCTCTAGCTTTTTCAGCCAAATTGGCGCTGCTCTTTTTTAAATTTTCGGCACTCTTCTCTAATTGGTTAAGCGCAGCACCCCTAGTTTCCTTAACATTCACAGACTTTTTAGTGCGTTCAACACTTCCAGTTTGTGATTTGGTCTCGACGCTTTCCTTACAAAAACCATTTTTTACGCTAGTTATAGCTCCTGCTATCACAACAGCCACAGCGCCTGCGGTTAAGAATGCCCACCAATGCGAGCTAACACCGCTTAAAGCCCCAACGCTCATACCTGCAAGAACGGCAATGATTCCGAGCGCCAATGCGGTCACGAGCAATGCCCCGACACCAATTTTAATCCCTTCATCTGAGGTTTTAAAACAATTTATTTGATTACCATCTACTCTATGCATACAATCCTCATGGTTTTAATTGTTAACCACTTGCGGAACACATTATATGGAATATTAAAGTTTTTATAAAGAATTAAAAATCTATTTGGCAATTGAAGGGCGGCCCAGAATCGCCGCACTCCAGGAAGATCTAAGCAGCAAACGCGTTTAAGATCTCATCCAGATTGAGCTCTTTAGGACTTGGATAGATCATGTCGTAGCCGGAGAGCTGCTCCTGTTTGTGGGAAGTGGCGAGAGCGACAACAAAGCTGCCGGCAGCTTTTCCGGCTTGAATGCCAACTGGGGCATCTTCGAAGACGATACAATCCTTGGGATCGAAGCCCAGCTTCTCTGCCGCAGCGATAAAGATATCGGGCGCCGGCTTTCCGTGTCCGACATTTTCTGCTGAAACATAATGCTCGAAATATTTGCCTAAAACCGTTTGGTTTAAAAACATCTCTAAGTTGGGAACGGGCGTTGAAGAGGCAATGATATGGGGAATTTTTTTATCTACAACCTGCTTTAGAAAAGCTTCCATTCCAGGCAGCAATTGTATTTGACCGTGAGCACTTTCTCGAAAGAGCTCTTCTTTACGGTCGGCCCACTCTTTGCGTGTCTTTTCGGGGACATCGGGGACAATTTCCTTCAAAATCAGATCGTTGCGCTTTCCAAAGCCCCCGATAAAGCCTTGGTAATCCATTTTGATTTCAGGAACGTCTTCCATCAGTTTGCGCCACGCTTGCCAGTGGTACTCCGTTGTGTCGACTAAAACGCCGTCGTTATCAAATAAAAAAGCTACTTCCATCGCGAATCTCTTTTAATTCATGCCGGAGCATCATCAAACGATCAAAACCAACGGCAACTCCGCAACAATCGGGAATTCCCCGTTCGAGCGCTTCGATAAATTCCTCGTCCACCGGAAGCATTTGTTTTCCCATTTGAGCTCTTCCCTGATTGGCTTTTTCAAAACGGATTCTTTGCTCGTCAGGATCGGTCAGTTCATGGTAGCCATTCGCAAGCTCGATGCCCTCATAGTAGACCTCAAATCTTTCGGCCATCCCTGTGATTGGAGAAACTTGGGACAAAGCGGCCTGCTCAGGGGGAAAAGCATTGACCACGGTCAACTTACCTTTCGCAAACTGCGGCTCAATTTCGAAAGCAAAGATTTCATCTCTTTCTTCTAAAGAGTCGGGAAACTTCCCCACAAAGTGCCTGAAGGCTTCTTCGTAGCTAAACAAATCCACATCCTCTGGCAAATCCTCTAGAAAAAGGCGGATAAACTGAAGGGTTTCTTCAATCATCTCTTCAAAAGTGAAACCAAGCCGATACCACTCTGCCATCATGAATTCAACTGTGTGGCGCGCTCCCCTTTCGTGATCGCGGAAAACGTGGGAAATTTGGTACATATCGCCCACACCCTCAGCTAAAAGGCGTTTCATCCCATATTCTGGAGAAGAGTGCAAAAACCCTGGCACACCGCAAGCGGTTGCCTGAACAAGGTCGATGTGCAGATCAACAGAGGCTTTTCGGCTCAAAATCGGGACATCCACTTCCAAAACTTGACGTGCCGCAAAAAAATCACGGCAACGGCGCAGCATCGAAGCTCTGTCCCTTAAAATCTCGATCTTACTTGTTAACGCGAGAGACATATTCCCCTGTGCGTGTGTCCACTTTGATCCATTCCCCTTCTTCAATAAAAATAGGAACTTGAATCATGGCGCCTGTATCGGTCTTTGCAGGCTTCATGACTCTTCCAGAAGAGTCCCCTTTAACGCCAGGAGCCGATTCTGTGATTTGGAGTTCCATGAAAGTGGGAGGTTCAACTGTTGTGGGCTCACCCCGATAAAACACGAGGCTATACTTAACATCATCACGTAGCCACTGTTTGACATCTTCGAGTTTGTTATCGGGGATTGTCAGCTGCTCGTAGCTCGCATCATCCATAAAGGTAGCCCCCGAGCTATCAGTATACAGAAGACGCATTTCCGTTTCCTGCACATCGGCCTCTTCCACTTTCTCCCCTGATTTAAAAGTCCGCTCAATTGTGCGGGCTGTATGGAGATGTCTTAACTTGACGCGGGTAAAAGCCTGGCCTTTGCCCGGTTTTACAAAATCAACAGAAACAACAGTATAAGGTTGTCCGTCTACTTCAATTTTATTGCCGCCACGAATATCGTTGATATCAATTTGCACCATAAACTCTTTCCTTGATAATCTATAATAAAAGAATCGGATCATACCATGTGGAAGAATACTTATAAAGACTATAAACCCGATACCCGCTACATTCAGGAAAGTGTCACCACGGGAAAAGGGATCATCGGCTGCGAGATGAATGAGCTTTATGGTTGGGGAGAAAAGCACCACATTACCCCTTCCAAACCCAAAAAAGGGATAAAGCTTTTCTTGAGTTTGTTATTTAGGAAAACGAGGTAAATTTGGAATTTGAAGTCGATGGGCTGGAAGCCCAAATTGCACGCGATACGTTAGAACGTTATACAGGTTCTGAAATTGACAGGTTTCAGCCCTACTTGCTCCTCACCAACTTTTCCCGCTATATTCGGAACTTTGCCGAGATGTACCAGGTTCCTCTGATGGAAGGCTCGATGTTTACAGCCGCCCATTGTCCGGAACACAATGTGAGCATCGTCGATTTTAAATTGGGATCGGCAGCTGCCGCTTTGATTATCGACCTCTGTAGCTTCCTCCCTCACATTAAAGCCGCTTTGATGCTAGGAATGTGCGGCGGTCTTCGGCGTCACTATAAAGTGGGAGATTATTTTGTACCTGTCGCCAGCATCCGTGGTGAAGGTGCATCCGATTTTTATTTTCCTCCGGAAGTGCCCGCTCTCAGCAATTTTTTAATGCAAAAGGCTGTTACGGAAGTCCTAGACGCGCAAAATGCCTCCTACCACATCGGCATTACCCATACTTCGAACATCCGATTTTGGGAATTCAACACCGCCTTTATTGAAAAACTCAAAGAAAATAAAGCTCAAGCCTATGAAATGGAATGCGCCACTCTCTTTGCCGCCAGTTACAGGCGTAAGCTGCCGCTCGGAGCTTTGCTCCTTATTTCCGATTTGCCGCTCACCCGCGATGGGATCAAAACCAAGCAAAGCGCTAAAATGATCTTCGACACCTACACCAACGACCACCTCAAGAAAGGGATCAACACGATCGAAGTGATGGACAAAATGCTCCAACAGAAGGCCAAGGGTGCTTTCCGTGGCGATTCTGCCCAAACCGACATTTAGCTTTGATAAGCTTAGAATTAGTGGCTGACCGCTTTGTAAATCTTCTCCAAAAAACCAGGCCCTAGTTCATTCATAACTTCAAAACAACAACTCAAAATTGTCCTTGTCAATTCCGGATAGGGCAAATTTTTTTCATTCTTTTTATCAAGTATATCAAGCATATCATTCATATCATGCACCCTTAGTGCAGAACCTAGGTTTCAACCTTGTTACTGCATCCCAGTTATTTTAGGAGGCGGGCGAGGATGGCGTCTACAGTGAAGCCAAACTCTTCTGCGAGAACGCCCGCAGGAGCTGAGGCGCCGAAGCCTTCCATGCAGATGGGAATACCCTCAAGACCGATATACTTATGCCAGCCCAGATCGACGCCCGCTTCAATGCTGACACGGGTCCCTAGATCGCCGCCGATGATGGAGCTACGATAGGCATCATCTTGGGCATCGAAGATTTCGGTGCAAGGCATGGAAACAACGCGGACATCTTTACCACGCTTTTCGAGACCTTCGGCTACATTGAGCGCTAAAGAGAGCTCAGAACCGGTCGCAAAGAGGGTATAATCGGGCTTTTGTTTCTCTTTTTTGACAATGTAGCCCCCTCTACCCAATCCATCGTTGTAAGGAACCTTTGTTTGGCTCAATGTCGGCAGGTTTTGTCTTGTGAGGAGAATGGCTGTAGGATATTTGTAATTGAGCGCTGCAATCCAGGCCATTTTCACCTCGTTGCTATCAGCGGGACGGATCACGTGGAGGTGAGGAATGGTTCGAAGCGAGGCGTAATGTTCGATCGGTTGGTGCGTGGGGCCATCTTCTCCGAGAAAAATTGAGTCGTGGGTGAATTGGTAGATCACATGGAGCTTAGAAAGGCAAGCCAGGCGTATCGCGTTGCGCATATAATCAGAGAAGGTCAAAAACGTTCCCACAAACGGGGTAATCATCTGCGTCAGCTCAAGGCCGTTTGCAATAGCCGCCATCCCAAATTCACGGACACCATATTTGATGTTACGCCCCTCAAAATGTCCTGGGGTAATGATGGGGAAATCTTTGAGCATCGTTAAATCGGATCCTGAAAGATCGGCTGAGCCCCCATAAAGATCGGGAAGGAGATCTGCGAGGAAATTAATCACCAAATTGGAGGCTTTACGTCCCGCAACGGAGCCTGAAATGTCTAAATGCCAGAGCTTTTCTTCCAGATCTGCCGGGACTTCGTGGTTGAGCATTTTGTCGAATGTCGACTTTAGCTCAGGATTACTCTTGGCCCAAAATCTGAATGTTTCGTCCCACGCATCTTCGAGTTTTTGCTCCTCAACCCGTTTTTGCTGGAAAAAGGTTTCCAAAGCTTTGGGGACATAAAAAGGCTCTTCCGGCAGCCCTAAAGCTGCTTTTGAAGCTGCCACTTCATCAGGCCCAAGAGGTGAGCCGTGCGCATGGTGAGTCCCTGCTTTATGAGGAGAACCCTTACCGATGATTGTGCGAGCCAAAATAAAAACAGGTTTTTTCTGATTTTCACGGGCAGCTGATACCGTTGCATGGATCTCATCCAAATTGTGACCATCCATTTCGTAGACATCCCAACCGTAGGCTTTATAGCGACTCAGGGTATCTTCAGAGTCGGTTTCAGAAAGGGGGCCATCGAGACAAATGTTATTGGAATCGTAAATATAAATGAGGTTATCGAGCTTTAAGTGTCCGGCAAGGCATCCCACTTCATGGTTAATCCCCTCCATCATGTCCCCGTCGCTACAAAGACAAAAAACTTTGGAATCAAAAAGTTTATGATCGGAAGTATTGAACTTCTTGGCGAGTATTTTTAGACCAAGCGCCATCCCCACTGCATTGCCAGTCCCCTGTCCCAGAGGGCCTGTCGTCGCCTCTACCCCTTCTGTGTGCCCATATTCAGGATGTCCGGGAGTTTTAGAGTGGATCTTTCTAAAATTTTTGATGTCTTCCAGAGAGACGTTAAAACCTGCCAGATGTAAACAGGAATAGAGCCACATGGAACCATGGCCTGCAGATAGCACAAGACGATCTCTACCGAGCCATTTAGGGTTTTGCGGATTGTGCTTTAGAGCATATCCATAAAGATAAGCGCCAATTTCGGCACAGCCCATAGGAAGTCCAGGATGTCCTGAATTGGCCTTCTGGACCGCATCCATTGAGAGTCCGCGGATGGTATTAGCCATTTTCGCAAACATTTTTTTATCTTCCGGATCCAGTCCCTTCCCTTCCATGGTAAATTCCTTTTTTATAATAAACAGAAAGGAGTCTACTGTCTCCCAAGATAAAATCTCAAGCGCCTTCATGAACGCTTTCCGTACCTAAGAGCAGATACAACGCAGAGACAGCAGAGGCACAAAAGACGCAAAGAAAGGGAAAAATATAAAATCTTCTCTCTGTTCTCTGTGTCCTCTGTGGTTTAATAAATTCCCTCAGAGTCACGGCTCGAAATGTTGCGAGAAAAATAAAAAAACCACAGAGGACACAGAGAACAGAGAGAAGATTTTTTGTTCTCTTTGCGTCTTTTGCGTCTCTGCTGTCTCTGCGTTTTATTAGCCTCGGGCACGGAACATGGCTGATCACGAAATTTTGTGTTTCTCTAAACGAAAATTGAGTATCCTTACCACTTTTACAATTCAATGGTTAACCATGAGCAGTCAAGAAATTCGGCGTAAATTTTTGAACTATTTTAAGGAAAAGGGGCATCAAGTTGTCACCTCATCTCCTGTGATCCCCATCAACGATCCGACACTTCTCTTCATTAATGCAGGCATGAACCAATTCAAAGATGTGTTTTTGGGCAAAAGTGTCCGTGAGTACACAAAAGCTACCAGCTCCCAAAAATGCATCCGTGTGGGAGGCAAACATAACGACTTGGAAAATGTGGGACACACAAGCCGCCACTTGACCTTTTTTGAGATGCTCGGGAATTTTTCTTTTGGCGATTATTTTAAAAAACAGGCCATTGCTTACGCCTGGGACCTCACCTTGAACGTTTTTGGGTTTGATCCTGCCCTTTTATGGGCAACCGTTTTTCACGAAGATCAGGAAGCCTTTGATTTGTGGCGCAATTTTTTGCCCGAAGACCGGATCGTCCGGATGGGAGAAAAAGACAATTTTTGGGCCATGGGAGATACCGGCCCTTGTGGACCGTGTTCTGAGCTCTATTACGACCGGGGAGCTAAATATTCGCAGGCAAGAAGTCCGGCAGAAGATGTCGATGGCGAAAGATACCTGGAGTTTTGGAACCTTGTCTTCATGGAATTTAACCGCTCAAGTAATGGCGAGATGCTCCGTTTGCCCAAACAATCGGTCGATACAGGCTCAGGACTTGAAAGGGTCGTCTCCCTTAAAATGGGTGTGGAATCCCTTTTTGAAACTGATATTTTAAGAGAACTCATTGCTCAGGTTGAAAACATTTCAGGAAAACGTTACGAGCCTAACACAGAGCAGGCAGCCCCTTTCCGCGTCATTGCAGACCACACACGCACCCTCGCCTTTGCCATTGCTGACGGCGTTCAGCCCAGCAATATTGACCGTGGTTATGTTTTGCGCAAAGTTTTACGGCGTGCTGTCCGCTATGGAAGACAGCTTGGGCTCGATCGCCCCTTCTTGGCAGAGGTCCTTCCCCGCCTGATAGAAACCATGGGAGAAGATTTCCCAGAATTGAGGGTTTCTGAGCGGCGCATCACAGACATTTTAACTCTCGAAGAGGAAAGTTTTTTACGCACCTTAAAGCGGGGCGGCAATATCTTGAACCAAATTGTTACCGAATCTGAAAAAACCGGCCTCATTTCCGGAGACAATGCCTTCAAGCTCAAAGATACTTATGGGCTCCCTCTTGAAGAAATTATCCTTTTGGCAAAAGATGACCATCTAAAAGTCGATATCCACCGTTTCGAAGAGCTGGAAAAAGAAGCTAAAGAGCGCTCTCGCGGCGCACGGAAAACCACAGAGCAGCTTGTAGAAAGCTCGCTCTACGAAAACTTTTTGCAACAACACGGCCCTGTGAATTTTTTGGGCTACAACCAGCTGACAGCCGATGCCACAGTTTTGGGGCTGATGCGTGATGGAGTCGAAGTTTCATCTCTCTACGCAGGGGAAACCGGAGTCGTTTTGCTCAACCAAACCCCGTTCTATGCAGAAAAAGGGGGCCAGCTGGCTGATCAGGGAATTCTTTCATCAGAAAATGGAAGTTTTGATGTTCTCGATTGCCAAAGTCCCTTTACCGATGTGATTGCCCATCATGGGATCGTGACTGAAGGGGAAATTCATGTGGGAGAACAGCTCACCGCTTCTGTCGATGTCTTTCGTCGCAAACAAATTGCCAACAACCATACAGCGACACACCTGCTCCACTGGGCTTTGCGTGAAGTTTTAGGCCTCCATGTCAAACAAGCAGGCTCAGTTGTTGAACCGACACGGCTCCGTTTCGATTTTAGCCACCACAAATCCCTAACCACCGAAGAGATCCAGCATATTGAGGACCTCGTGAATGAAAAAATCAGGGAAAATTGCCCTGTGAGTGTCTATGAGCTCGATTTAGCCGATGTACAAAAAAGAAACGATATCATCCAGTTTTTTGGAGAAAAATATGGCTCGAAGGTTCGGGTTATCGATATCCATTTCTCGAAAGAACTGTGTGGCGGAACGCACACTTCTTCTACGGGCACCCTTGGCTTTTTCCGCATTGCCAAGGAGGGAAGTATCGCTTCGGGCGTGCGCCGGATTGAAGCCGTTGTCGGAAAAGAGGCTGAGAATTTGACGCGGGACGAAAAAAACGTCTTAAACTCTCAGATCGAAAATGGGCGGCAAGAGAACAAAACCCTCTCGTCTGAGATTGTGCGCCTGAAAAAGGATCTTTTAGGACAAGAAGTGGAAAACTTTTTGTCACATATGATCCAAGTGGGCCCCTTTCCCTTCCTCGCACACGCTGCCCCTTTAGAAGCAGAAGAGCTCAAGGAATGTGTCGAACAGATCATGAAAAAAACCCCTTCGCTTGCCCTTTTATTGATAGGCGAACAGCCGGGCAAATGCAGCATTATTGTTCGGGTTTCTGATGATTTGATCACTAAGGGAATTAAAGCTTCCGACCTTCTCAAAGAAATCGCCCCAATTGTGGGTGGCAAGGGAGGCGGAAAAGCCGATGCAGCTCAAGGGGGCGGCACGTTAAATGAACACATACCAACCGCATTAAAACACGCCCGCACATGGCTCGAGCAGAAGATTTCCTAAAACTAACACCTTTCGAAAGGTTTCAGACACGTGTCCGATCGGAAATCGATTTGGTGATAGAAGGGCTTTGGGACTCGCCAAAAGCCCTTTTGGCAACCCTTGCCCATCAGACCACCCAAAAGCATGTAGTCATTCTAAGCGGCGGGGCAACTGACTCGAAGCTTTATGATGATTTTGCCTATTTTGCGGGAAATCCTCCGTTAGAATTTCCAGCCTGGGAAACCTTGCCCACAGAAGAGATCGCCCCAAGTCCCGATATTGTGGGAGAGCGCTACCGCGTTTTGCGGCAAATCCAGGAAAGTGGAGAGCCTCAGATCATCTTCACAACGCTCCAAGCCATTTTGCAAAAACTTCTTCCTCCGAAAAAATTGCAAAATATGCACCTGATCCTAAAAGAAAAGGGAGAAGTTCCTTTTGATGAGCTCCCTCAGGTCCTTTCTGAGATGGGCTATCATCGAAATACCATCGCAGCTGACAAAGGGGAATTTGCTGTGCGCGGCGGTATCATCGATCTTTTCCCTGTCAATTCCCCCGATCCCTTCAGGATTGAGTTTTGGGATGATGAAATTGTCTCGATCCGGAAATATGACCCGATCAGCCAAACCTCGGTCGGGAAGGTCAAAGAAATTCTGGTCACTCCAGGCGAGGAACTCGAACTTTTGTCAGAGACTGAAGAGCTTGCGACCCTTTTTGATTACCTCGGCAAAAATACCCTTGTGATTTTCGATGAGCTTGAGCATTTGGAAGATAAATATGTCGCCTTGAAGCAAATGATTGGCGATGGAACGCGCACTTTTTCGACCTTAGAAGAACTTCTGCAATCGATTGCTTCTTTGCAAAAAATCTATTTTACAGAAACTCCCCTTGAGAAGCTGGGAGAGGTCAAATCGCTCGATCGGGGAACCCAAAAAGTTTCCTTTGAAGTGTTCAACCAGGTTTTCAGCGCCCACCGCCATTTAGTTCCTGTTTTTCCTTTGTTTCCTTCGTTTTGCCCTCCAGATCTTCCCATCGACGATTTTTCTGCAGACCAGTTTTTGAATGTTCTCTCAGTTGTTCCCGACATCGAAATCCGCTTTCTGTGCCAAAATGACTCAGAAAAATCAGCGCTTCAGACGCGCCTTGAGAATCTTGAGAAGCCCCTAACCGGGAATTTTGAAAGGGGCTATCTCTCCTCTGGCTTCTTGGTCCGAGATCCCGATATTGCGATTGTCCCCATGACAGAGCTGACACACCGCTACAAGGTCAGACGGCAAAAGCAACGGACCCACTATCACACGCAACCTGTGGAAATGCTCGCCATCACACCGGGAGAGGCCGTTGTCCACATGAATAGCGGTATTGGGCGCTATTTAGGGATTGAAAGAAGACCCAACCACCTCGGCGTTGAGACCGAATTCATGATCCTCGAGTATGCCGAAGGGGGAAAACTCTATGTCCCGATGGAACAGGCCAACCTCATTTCGAAATATATTGGGGCAAGTGAAGAAAAACCGACGCTGCACACTTTGGGAAGTAGCCGCTGGATGCGGGCGCGCGAAAAAACAGAAGCGGCGATCATTGGCTATGCGCAAGATCTTTTGAAAATGCAGGCAGAGAGAATTCTCAAAGGGGGCTTTGCCTATCCTCAAGACAGCGAAATGATCAAACAGTTTGCAGAAGATTTCCCCTACGAAGAGACTGCCGATCAGCTTTTGGCCATTGAGAAAATTAATACAGATATGCTCTCCAATAACTCGATGGACAGGCTCATTTGCGGCGATGTAGGTTATGGAAAAACAGAAGTGGCAATGCGCGCCGCTTTTAAAGCCGTTGTGGATGGGGGCCGGCAAGTGGCCGTTTTGGTCCCCACAACTGTCCTTGCGATGCAACATTTTGAAACCTTTTCTGCGCGGATGGGCAATTTCCCCTTAAAAATTGCAGCTCTCTCCCGCTTCGTAAAGCCTAAAGAGATTGCAAAAACATTGGAAATGGTAGCAGAAGGTGCTGTCGACATTTTAATCGGCACACACCGCATTGTGAGCAAAGATGTCACTTTCAAAAATCTGGGCCTTGTGATTATCGATGAGGAGCAACGTTTCGGTGTGAAAGCCAAAGAGCATCTCAAACACATCCGGAAAGAGGTGGACTGTCTTACATTGTCAGCAACGCCTATCCCCAGAACGCTTTATATGTCATTGACAGGGGCCCGAGACTTGTCGGTGATCAACACCCCTCCAGAAGATCGCCTCCCCATCCAATCTGTTGTCTGCACAGCCTCCGAAGAGCTCATCAAAAACGCCCTTTTGCGCGAACTTTCGCGTGACGGACAAGCTTATGTCATCCACAACCGCGTGGAAACCATTTTCCAGATGGCAGGAAAAATCCAGGAATTTGTCCCCACAGCTCGTATCGTTGTCGGCCACGGCCAGATGAGCGCCAATGAGCTCGACGAGGTCTTCCATGCGTTTAAAACGGGGAAAGCTGATATTTTGATTGCCACCTCGATCATCGAAAACGGGATCGACATTCCCAATGCCAACACCATCATCATCGACCGGGCAGACCGCTTTGGCCTTGCCGATCTCTACCAAATGCGTGGACGGGTGGGAAGATGGAACCGGAAAGCCTACTGTTACTTCCTCGTCCCCAACACAAGAGAGCTCAGCGAAATTTCCCGCAAACGCCTTTCGGCCTTAACAGCCGCTTCCGGCCATGGCGGCGGGATGAAAATTGCGATGCACGATCTTGAAATTCGGGGCGCTGGCAATATTTTGGGAACCGAACAGTCGGGCCATGTCGCCACCATCGGCTTCCACCTTTACTGCAAGCTCCTCAAAAAAACGATCAACGCCCTTCAGAAAAAGGAATCGCCCCTTTTCTATCAGGACACCAAAGTCGAATTCCCCTACGACGCCCGCCTTCCCGAAGACTACGTCAATGAAACAGCCCTTCGGATGGAAATCTACCAGCGCCTGGGCGATGCTGAAAATGAAGCTGAAATCGATCAACTTATCGAAGAAGTGCGCGACAGATTTGGACCATTGCCTCCTCAGGTCGATTGGCTCCGCGTCATCTCGCGGATCCGTCTCTTTGCCGCCCGCCACCAGTTTACTCTCCTCAAACTCTCCAAAGTGGTCTTCCTTGCAGAGCAAAAGCATGGCAAGAAGAAAAAGATCAGCAAAAAAATACTCGTCCAACTTCCCAAAACCCCCGAGCAACTGGAGCAGGTTGTGGTCTCCGCC
>CAZPPS010000038.1:0-22461 GCA_964588495.1 uncultured bacterium
AGTTTATACGAACCTCTATTTCTAAGTGGACCGATTTTTGGGGAGCAGGTCAGAAACACCGTAAATAACCGTCGTTATAATCGTTATAGGTAATTCGCTCAATTGAAGATGAACAATTGTTTGGATAGAGCAAAAGCTTATCAGAATTACTTTTATCTCTAAAACAAATGATAGGTGGATTATCTTGGTGAAAAGATGGACGATCTCCCAGCTTGCCCAATATAATGGCCTGGCCTCGGTCTATATCACAATGCTCCCATTTACCCGAAACATTACGCACCTCGATACCCCCAGAACCTTCATAATAATTAATAATAGAACCAAATTTTGGCTCATGTTGTGAAACTTTCTGCTTTTGGGCTTGCTCTATGCGTGCAAGCTGATTTTTATCATAACCTGCGAACATAAATTTTTGACCATCTTGCCCAATTTCAATGTTCGTTGTATCGGGTTGATAAGAAAGTGTATAATAGTTTTTGTGAGGATGGTCCCACATTATTTCTAGAGATTTGTTAACCGCATCCCATTTAATCATGCAGGGGTAGTATCCGTCAGCAGGAGATAGATAAGGTTTGCCATCATCCGTTTTGAAATACAAAATAGGAGGATTATCTGTACCACATTTTCCTGTAAATTGAGTGCCCATTACGATGGCCCAACTTTTTGTATTCTCGTAATCTTTCAATCGCGAATCTTTAAATTGATATACTTCTGCACCCTCACATTTACTCGTCGGGAAAGCTTAAGTGCCCAATTTGACAGGAGAAGGAGAGTTAACCGATGCGCTCGATGGATCCAAAAACAGAGGCTTTACCAATTTCTGTCCTTGTTGCCCAGTAGTGGCCGTTTCTTTCTTTATCTGAAATTTCCAGCTACCGTATGCTCTATACAATGTCAAAAGGCCTGTTCCAGAATTGTAATTAACTTTAGAGCAATCCCTTAAGTCATCACGGTCAAAATCTGCAATAAGGGGGTTTTCTGGGTGCAAGGACAATTTATCCACTTTGCCCAGCACCAACACGCATTTTCCTGCTTGAAGAAACACAGATCCCTCGATATCGGCTGTAAGTTCAAAAATTGTGCACCCCTCGCAAGGCACGTTAAGATGTTTAGCATCTTCTATGGATGGTAAGATACTGCTTGCTAGAGGCTTCCAACTTGCCTTATTCTCAACAGGCTCGGACACTTCAGCAGCGTCAGCTTGCTTCGGCCAGTAAAAAACAGCTGCGAAGATAGCACCAGCTGCCAGAATATCTGTAGCAAGAACTGCAAATACAACAGGATTTTGAAAATGGCCATAAAGCTGCCAGGCAGCAATGGCTGACCCAATCAACACAATCACCCCAGCAACGGCAAGCCCCCCAAGGATCATTTTTTTTGTACAAGTAGGTTCTTGTGGGTATTCGAAGAGTGTTGAATCGATATTTGTTAAATCAGCTAGATGTGCCATGTTGCCTCACTTTATAAGCATCTATTGTAAAGAAATTTTGTAAATTTTACATCAAGAAATTGACTTCTTCTCGTTGAGGAAGATGTCGGCTTTTCCCCAAGGGAATCGTCCTTCAAAATGTTTTTTGACATCGAAGGCGTCGCTGTATTCTGTGAGTGGATAGCTGACGGTGATCACTTTGGTGCGGGGCTTGAGGTTTTCGAAGAGTTTGGCAAGCTCGAAAATCATCTCTTCTTCAAGACAAGTGCCGTATAGGTAGATCACTGTGGCTTGGGAGAGATCTGTTTTTAGAAAATTTTCTTGAATAAGTTGCAAATGCGAAATATTTGCCCATTTTTTGATTTGATCCCCTTTTTGGATAAAGGTGGGAACGAAGTCGATCCCAATGACCCGGCATTTGACGAAGATGTTGAGCCAAAAGCAACTACGGGCAGAGCCGCAACCGAGCTCAAAGACTGTATCTTTTGAAACGATCGCACACTCACGGGCAATTAAATCGAGAGTCGTTAAAGGGGTTTCCCCAAAACCATAGACATTCTTCTCCCCTTGGGATTTTAAAAAGGCTTTGGAGATTTGATGGGGATTTTTCCAGCAATAGTGGAAGAGAAAAAGACAATCGATCCAGATAAATTTCAGGTTACGCATGTAATAAAGACACACAACGCGCAGCCACTCAAAAAGTCGAAAATAGGTCGTCTTGAGATTTAAAAAAATTACCAATTGATCGACTGCCCAGGTTCAAGAACCCTAAATTTTTCAGGCTCCACGTGATATTTCTGAAGCGCACAGAAAAGATCATATGGGGGTCGATCAAGCTCCTCTGAAGACAAGGGATAAGTCCCCCAATGTCCGGCAACGCTTAAGCTAGAATGCACATCTTGATGGATCAGCACAGATTCTTCAGGGTTGATGTGGACAGGCTTCATAAATTCTCTAGGTAAATAGGCTCCGATGGGAATCAAACTCAAATCCATTCTTTGAAATTTGTGCCCGATCTCAGTAAAATCAAACGCATTATAGCCGGTATCGCCTGCATAGTAAAACCGTTTATTCTCTTTTGTGAATTCAACCACACATCCCATCCAAAGAGTTTTGTTCTGGTCCCAATAGCCTCTGCCCGAAAAATGCTGCGAGGGAACGGCTGTAAATTTGATCCCTTGTGTTTCGTAGGAGTCCCACCAATTCAGCTCTGTGATCTTGTTTTGTTTCCCTTTTAAAAAGACGCTAAGCAACTTTTTTACCTCGAGGGGGACTATCCACTCAATATCTGGAAAATTTTCATCTAAAGCAATCACCGTTTGTTTATCGAGATGGTCGTAGTGATTGTGGCTGATAATCACACAATCGATTTTTTCAATTTTATCAAACGCAGGCTCTGCTTTCAGCTGTCTTGCAGGACCCATAAAAGAAAAAGGGGAGCATCTGTCATTCCAAATGGGATCGACCAAAATGCTTTTGCCAAAAGCTTTAATCCAGAATGTGGAGTGGCTCACCCAAGTTACTGTGGGCTTTGCCGGATCGATTTTTTCTTTGAGATTTGGGTAGCTAAAACCGGTTGGGATCGGAGGAAGAGGGGTACGCTCTTCGTAATAACCCAGCATCCACAATACAACGTCCCAAGCAGAGCGCTTGGAACTTTTAAGATGTGGATTAGAAAATTTTTCCATGCAATTGCCAAACAGACTTTTAACCAATTGAAGGGCGGCGAAGAATCGCCGCACTCCAGGAAGGCTTAACGCAAAACTCAGGTTAATATCACAAAAGCTGCTTTTGATTAAACAGTAAGTAGTTGTCTTGGGATTTGGAAGACCACATCTTCGGTAGTAAAGATCACATCTTCAACATCTTTAACGCCGAGCTGGATCAGACGTTCGATGCAGAGCTGGACGATATCTTCCGGAGTCGAAGCGCCTGCCGTTAAGCCGATTGTATTGACACCGATCATCCAATCGGGATCGATTTCATCGGGGCCATTGATCAGGAAGGCGTTCACTCCCCTGATTTTGGCAACTTCTCTCAAACGGTTGGAATTAGAGCTTTGAGGATCGCCGATGACGAGAATCAAATCTGTCTGATCGGTAATTTCTCTCAAAGCCATCTGTCTATTGGTTGTCGCATAGCAAATCGAAGCGCTTGGAAGTGTTTCAACTTGCGGGTATTTGGCAATGAGTGCTTGCGTAATTTCTGAAACATCATCCAGGCTCAAAGTGGTCTGCGTGACATAAAACAACTTATCTTCTTGCGTAAACGGCAAGGTTTCAACATCCTGAGGTGATTCGACAATTGTCGTTTTATCAGGCGCTTCTCCTGCAGTTCCGATGATTTCAACGTGATTGCGGTGACCGATCAAAATAATGTGGTAACCCTTATCGGCAAATCTTTTGGCCGCTGAATGCACTTTTGTCACAAGGCCGCACGTGGCATCGATTTCTATCAAGCCCCTTGCCTTAGCTTCATCGCGCACACTGGGAGGGACGCCGTGAGCCGAATAAATCAGACGGGAACCTGTAGGCACATCTTTGAGATCTTCAATAAAGACAGCCCCTTTTTTTCTTAAGGATTCGACCACATGCCGGTTATGGACAATCTCATGCTTCACATAAATGGGCGCTCCCCATTTTTCCAAAGCTTTCTCCACAATCTCAATGGCTCTTACAACCCCTGCGCAGAAGCCTCTTGGCTTGGATAATAGTAGTTTCATGTCTCGCTCCTAAACGTGCCCGTGCGTCTGCCCGCCCCATTCCCGATCGGGCACAGGCACGGGCTATTAAATTATTTCTTTTCCACTAATTTCTCAACTGCTTCCAAGATCGCCGCCACATACTCCACAAAGTTCTCCTGAAGATCTACAGCAGTCAAATCATAAGCAATATCGGGCCTTACACCCAAATTTTCAATCGGTCTTTGATCGATCCTTTCTGCAAGCGAACCTGTCATCACAAAGCCTTTGATGCCCGAATGGTTCGGGAATTCTGTTGAAAGGACATACCCTCCAGCTCCTGCAGTACGGGTTCCAAAAATCGTCGCCCTCTTATTGTCTTGCAAAATGGCCGGGAAGAAATCCCCACCAGAAAAATCAAGACTATTGATCAAAAGAAGAATCGGTTTTGTATAGTTATACTGTGGATGGGGGCGAATTTCATCGACTCCAAACAAATGGGTAGGGTCGCTATACAATTTACCCTCGTCCCACTGAGCGAGCATGAAGTGACAAAACTTCTTCATGAGCTTAACAAACCGAAAATCAATTGGATAACCACCTAGAGTCTCTCCAAGAAGTGTACGGGCGCTCTCATCATTTGTGACCTTATCCAAATAGGGAATCAAAAATGTGGCCAGATGGATCTCTTCTTGCGTGAGGGCAATGTGGTGCTTAGGAGCAAAAAAGGGTTTGTTTGTCAAAGTTGCTACAAGAGCATACAGATAAAAGACAGATCCTCCTGGGTTATTCACCTGATCGATGATCAGCGCATCTGTTCTTCTTTCAAAATAATTCATGAACTTGCCAAATTCATCGACTTCATCTTCTTCACCCACATAATGGGGAAGGCGTAAATAGCCGATTTTCTTACCTGTTGGGCTTTCAAAAATATAGGCATCAAAAGAAGAATCGGTGGCTGATTTCCAGATCTTAGGCCCAAGGGAGGGAATAAAACTTTTGCGGGCTCCCAAAGTGTGCTTATTGGCATCGTCAGAATCTAAATCGAGGTCCAGCGGCTTATCCCACAAAGCAGAGACCATTAACTTTTCAAAAAGCTTGTTTTTCGTAAGATAATTTTTGAAGTCTTTTGGCTCTTGATCTCTAGCCAGCAGATGCAAGCTTGTTTCTTTTCCAATTTTTGAAAAGTCATTAATTTTTTCAGGCGTATAGCTCCAGTTAAGGACAACCGTTGTCTTTTTAGGATCTCCTTTGCGGTAGCCTGTGATAGTCACGAGTCCTTTTGGAATTGTGTGGCCCCAATCTCCTTTTCTTTGAGTAAGGGCCATCTCAGCCAGGGCCTGATCAGTCTCAAAAGTATTGTTACCAAATTCTTTCAATCGGAGCTCTTCAATGACATCCCCAATAGGTCGCTCGTCAAACATCAAAATTTCATCACCCTCTTCAAAAGGAAAATCTTTTCTAGCGGTGTGATCCTTCTCGACCCAAGCGACAAAATAACGTCCTTGCGCCCCTTTCACACAAAATGGAAGGGTGGCAGACTCCGTTGAGAAAAACTTAATGCCCACGTGGTAATCTCTTGTCGAATTGAAAAAGTCTCTTAAAATTGTTTGGCACTCTTTTAATGTAGGGGCAGGATGGCTTTCAATTTTATTTTTTGCGTCTTGTATCGCTTGGTCCAAATCCCAATTTGCAAACTCGTGTTTCCAGACTTTTGGGGCATATTTCACTTCAAATATGTTGTGAATCATATTTAAATCAGAAAGGACCCGCTTTTTCAGAAGGGACTGGCCCACAGTTTCTTTAGCAGAAGCTGAGACACTGACCAACAGACAGAGTGGAGCTAAAAGACGCAAAAATTTCATGAATTTATCCTTAAGTACAATAAAATTCTGGCTAATTTTTACAGTGAAGAGGTTAAATGTCAATGCGATAAACGACAACTATTATTTTGAATAATAAGAAAAAATAGGGTACAATGAAAATAAAAGTAGCTTTACTTAAAGGATTTAAGAAATGGTTAAGCTTACCGAAAAAAAATGTATGAATATCGAAAAAGCCTGCTTAATTTTGGAAGAAGATGCCATTTTGACCCTAAAAAAAGAGTTAAAAGACGATTGGGATGTTGTCAACGAACACCATTTGGAAAAAGAGTTTACCTTCAAAAATTTTAAAGAGGCTCTAGCTTTTACAAATAAGGTGGGCGAGCTTGCTGAAAATGAGAACCATCATCCCGATATCTACTTAGGTTGGGGGAAAGTACGCATCGTACTCTGGACGCACAAAATAAATGGTCTGAGTGATAATGATTTTATCATGGCGGCGAAAATTGACACCCTGAACTAGCTTGTTCTTTTTCGGGCACGTGCACAAGCACGCTCACGGGCACGAAAAAATGATATAAGAGTTTATTGTAGAAAATTTATTTGATCTCTATAGGTAGAGGGATGCGCATTTCTCTCTGCTTATTTTCATCTCTTCTTTTCCTATGCGGCGGCTGCAGCTATTTTATGCCCAATCCGTGGTGTCCTCCGCCACCATCGGCCAAATGTCCAACCACAGAAACATTTTCCTGCACAAATCCAACAGTGGCTCCCGTGATTCCTGATGCTTGCGCGTGTCTTTCTTTAGCAGAACTGGTCGATATCGGACTGCAAAATAGCCCTGCAACACGCTCTGCCTGGTATCTTGCCAAACAAGCTTCTGCAGATGTAGGCACAGCTCGTGGTGCCTTTTTACCGTCTTGGGACCTTCAATTGTTTTGGTTAAAAGAGTCTTTTCCTCAAACTGCTATCAACGACTTTTTTACATTTAGAGAAGAGATTCAAGGTTTTACTGTGAGCACTACCTACCTTCTCTTTGATTTTGGAGGGAGAAACGCTAACTTAAAATCAGCCTTAGCAGCCCTTTCCAGCCTGTGTTGGAGGTATAATTGGCAAGTACAGACGGTGATGAACCGTGTCATCCAGAGTTATTACAACTATATCTTTTATCAAGGCATTGTTCAAACAGATAGAGCAACTGTCGAAGATAATAGAACCACGGTAGAAGCTGCGACTGCAAGAAGAAGCGCAGGTGTTACCAGTAGAGCCGATGAGCTGCAAGCAAAAACTGTCCTTGTGCAGTCTCAAATCACTTTAGAACAAGATCTGGGCAATTTCGCTGTCGCTCAGGCCAGACTTGTGCAAGCTCTAGGTCTGCCCCCCGATACCCCGCTTTGTATTTCCGAGCTTCCAGGCAAAATAGCAGGAGAAGCTATTTGTGAAGATATGTCTGTCCTTCTTCAAGCAACAAAAGAGCGGCGCGGCGATCTTAAAGCACAAAGAGCCAATATCCTTCAAAGACGCTTTCAGGTTCAAATCGCACAGTCTACTCTTTTGCCCAACGCTAACACACAAATTACAGCCGGAAAAGAGGCAATCGACGGCTCCCGCTATCTTGACACATACACAGTCCAGCTTAATCTTAACGTTCCCCTCTTCCATGGCTTTGCAGATACGAATGCCTATAGAAAAGCTCAAGCGGCTGTTTTAGAGGCCCAAGCCACATTGGATCTACAAGAACTCGACGCATTTTTACAAACTCTGACCGATTACTTCCAGCTTGTAGCAGCTCAAAAAGTGTTAACTTATAGCGATTCCTATATTGCGATTGCCACAGAAAATCGTGAAGTTGCCTTTGCCAACTATATCGCAGGAAGGACAACGATTCTTGATTTGATGCTGGCCAATAACTCGCTGGATATTGCCCGCAAACAGCTTGTGCAGGCAAAAGCCAACTTTTTAACCAACCTTGCCAATCTAGCCTACGATACAGGGAGCATTACTGTTGAAGATCTCTATTGTTTAGGACCTCATAAATACCCCCCATGGACGGAACATGCTGAAGAAAACTAACTATTTAATTGCTCTAACCCTTCTTTTTTGCGGCTGCGAAAAAAAACCGACACCTGAGACTCCCAAATCCCCTGTTCAGGTAGGTGTGGTCAGAATTGAAAATGTCCCCAATTTCGTCAAAGGGGTAGGGCAACTGATACCCGCAGTTGAAGTGAGCTTAAGGGCACAAGTAACAGGAACATTAACAAGTGTGCTCTTTACCGATGGCCAAAGGGTCAACGAGGGGGATCTTTTGATGACAATCGATCCCCGTGTCTATGAAGCTGCTCTACAGCAAGCGCAGGGTCAACTCCAAGACAATCAGGCACGCTTGCGCTATGCCCAGGAATTTGCGAATACATATGGAAAACTTGTCGGAAATGAGTACGTCTCTAGACTCGATTATGAGCAGGCCCTTCAAAATGTCGATGTTTATAAAGCCGGCATTGAACAGGCCCGTGCCGCCATCAAAAAAGCAGAGGTCGATCTGGGTTATACGCAAGTACGCGCCCCTTTTAGAGGTTATTTGGGTCTCCGAAAATATGACCCCGGAAACTATGTTGCAGCCACTCCTGACGAGATCTTGGTCACTTTGAAAAAAATCACCCCCCTTTCTGTGAGATTTTTCCTCTCTTCGCACTATCTTGCAGACATACAAACCTATCAAAAAGAGGCCCCCCTTTATCTCGAAGCGGAACTTCCTAATATGCCGGAAAACCGCCTCAAGGGGTCTCTTTGGTTCATCGATAATAATGTGGATGCCAATACTGGGATGATCACTTTGGAAGGAAATCTACCCAACGAAGATGAACGGGGCTGGCCTGGGCAATTTGTCAGAGTTCATTTACGTCTCAATACTCTTGAAAATGCCGTTCTGGTTCCAAGACAAGCCGTGATTCTTGGAGAACAAGGCTACTATGTTTTTGTTCTCGATGAGGAAAAAATGCAGGTCACTATGCGCTCGATTACAAAAGGAATTACATACAAAGATTCCTATGTTGTTTTGACAGGCTTAAAAGAGGGAGAAAAAGTGGTTATCGATGGCCAACTGAATCTTGTAAACAACACGGCAGTCTATATTCCGACGGATGATAAACCATGAATCTATCTGCTCCTTTTATCAACCGTCCGATCATGACAACACTTACGATGCTCGCCCTTTTGCTTTTTGGGATTATAGCATTTAAATCATTGCCAATTAGCGATTTACCTAACATTGATTACCCTACAATCACTGTGAGCGCAGCCCAACCTGGAGGCTCTCCAGAGTACATGGCCTCGCTTGTAGCCTCTCCCTTAGAGAACCAGCTGGTAAGCATTTCCGGATTGGATACAATGACATCAAAAAACAGTATCGGCTCAACCCAAATTGTGTTGAATTTTGATTACTCGGTCGATGTCACAGCAAAACAGGTGGAAGTGGCTCAAGCCATCACTGCAGCTCTTTCCAATTTGCCCCCCCTGCCTACAAACCCTATCTATAAGAAAATCAATCCGTCACATGCGCCCATCATGTTTCTAGTGTTGACATCGTCCACAAATACCTTAGCAGACCTTTATGACACGGCTTACAATCTCCTTGCCCAGCCCCTTTCCATGCTTAAAGGGATCTCTCAAGTTCAAACCTATGGTCTTGCCTTTGCGATTCGTGTCCAAGCAGACCCTATGAAGCTGATGAGTCATAAACTCGATTTAATCGGTTTGCAAAGTGCCTTGGTAAACGCCAATCCAAACCTTGCCTCTGGACAAGTTCGGGGTCAATTTGTTGCACAAAACATCAATACGTTGGGCATGATCAGCGAACCTGAAACATATGATAGTGTCATTGCAAGAGAAGACAACGGCATTCCCTTATATGTGGGCGATGTCGCTGATAGTATCGCAGGTCTTGAAGCGCGCGATCCCTTCTTTCACTACGTCACAAACGAATTTGATAGACCCACTGTGATCCTTGCCATTTCAAGACTGCCCGAATCAAATACCTTGGAAATTGCCAATGAGATCTATGAAAGACTCCCTGCTTTGCAAAAAGCAATCCCTGCTTCTATGGAGTTGAGTATCTTCTACGATAAATCGCAACCTATTGTCCAATCTGTAGAAGAGGTTGAAATCACCCTGATCATTGCAGTTATTCTCGTGGTTCTTGTGATCTTCCTCTATCTTGGTAAGCTCACCGAGACCATTATTCCTTCTCTTGTCCTTCCCATGTCCATTATTTCGACCTTTATTATCATGTTGATGGCAGGTTTTAATCTCGATATCCTCTCCCTTTTGGCGCTAACGCTCTCGGTAGGTTTTGTGGTCGACGATTCCATCGTCGTCATGGAAAATATTGTCCGCCATATCGAAATGGAAAAACCTCCCTTTGAAGCCGCTCTAGATGGTTCCCGAGAAATCAGCACCACCGTTTTGACAATGACAATTGCCCTTTCTGCTGTGTTTATTCCCTTTATCTGGATGCCAGGGATTTTAGGAAGGGTGTTTCACGAATTTGCAGTTACAATCGTTGCAGCCATACTCTGTTCTGGCCTGATCTCCTTGACCTTAAATCCCATGCTCTGCAGCCGTTTCCTCAAACCTCGTTCCAAAACCAAGCAAAAGCCTACATTTACACAAAGAATGAACGCCAAATTGGTTACAAAATATGAATGGTTGTTGCTCCATAGCATCCACTTTCAGAAAACGACCTTATTTGTTGGCCTACTTTGCATCGGTTTATCTTTTTATTTTGTCTTTACATTGAAAACCGACTTTTTGCCTGCAGCTAACCTTGATATCATTCAAGGCCTGCACCTCTTGCAAGAAGGTTCGAGTAAAGTGAATACCATCGCTCATATGCAAGAAATCAATAAAATCATCCGCAAAAATCCCTACCAGAACGGCTTTATCAGCATTGCAAACGATGATTCTGGAGCCAGCTATATTCACTTGGTAGATTCGAGTAAACGCCCCACAAGCACGCGCGTGGCTCAACAAATTAGAAATGAGGTTTCAAAAGTTGTCGGGGTAAATACCTATCTTAAACCCTTTCCATTGATCAACCTGGCAATTGGGGCAGGGGGAGGGCTTGGAGATTATCAATATACGCTCTACAGTATTGACAGTAAAAAACTCTATCCTGCAGCCAAAGAATTTATTGAGGCCATGCAGAAGATGCCAGAACTGGTCGGGGTCAATAGCGACATGCGCGTAAACAATCCCCAGCTTAACATCACGATTGATAGAGACCGGGCAGGGATTTATGGGATCACGGCAGAAGATATCGAAAGAACCTTGCAACTGGCCTACGGAGGCGGTCGTATTGCCATATTTAGCAAAAACCTTAACCTCTATGATTTAATACTCGAAGTTTCCCCAAACTTCAATCTCTTGACAGAGGATCTCGATCTACTCTACATCCGCGCCCCAACAACTGGAGGACTGGTTCCTTTAACCTCTGTAGCTACGTGGGAGCCTATCATTGCCCCCTCTTCGATCAGCCACGTTGATACCTTCGATGCTGTGACGATTTCATTTAGTTTAGCCGAAGGTGTGGCAATTGGCCCTGTCCTTGATAAAATCGATCGACTTGCCAAATCGACACTCCCCAGCGATATCATTGCCCAAGTCAAAGGGGCTGGCGAAGTTTTTAGAAAAACCTTTACAGCCCTTAAGTGGCTCTTCCTCCTGGCCGTTCTTGTGATTTATCTCTTGCTAGGCATTCTCTATGAGAGCTTTATCCATCCTGTCACCGTTCTATCTGCCCTTCCAGTTGCAGCTTTAGGAGCCCTTGCAACCCTATGGATCTTCGACTATCCCCTTTCACTCTACAGCGTCGTTGGAATTGTCGTTCTTATCGGCATCGTCCAAAAAAACGGGATCATGATGATCGATTTTGCTCTCGAATATCGTGAAAAGCTAGGCGAAAGTGCCCACCTTGCCATCGTGGAAGCGTGTAAAGCCCGCTTTAGGCCCATTTTGATGACCACTTTGGCAGCGATGATGGGAGCTGTCCCTGTCGCTATCGGCTGGGGAGTTAACGCTCCCAACAACCGCCCCGTCGGCCTCGTGATCATAGGCGGCCTCCTCTTCTCCCAGCTTATCACCCTCTTCCTCACCCCCGTGGTCTTCCTCTACATGGAAAGCCTCCAGGAGTGGATCAACTCACGCTTCCGCAGCCACACCTACACGAAAGAAGATCCCCAATCGAAACCAAGAACGTGACGCAACTGAAGCAAATCAACACGAGAGGCGCTAGAAAATTAAATGATTCTTCTCTCGATTCTTGCGCGCCTCCCCGCCTCTGCTGTGATGCGCTTCGGGCATAGAGGACGGCTGGATCTCAGTCTCGCACGGAAAAAATCGCAAGAATTTATTGTTTCATGTAAACTGTTTGCCATGTCTTCGGTTTTAAAGGTTACAGATTTACGGAAACGGTATGGCAAGAAAGGCGATCGCTTTGCTGTCGATGGGGTCTCTTTTGAACTGAAGGAAGGGGAGATTTTGGGGCTTTTAGGACCCAATGGCTCTGGGAAAACGACGACCATTCAGATGCTTTTGGGAACACTTGCCCTCACTTCAGGCTCGATTGTTTATTTTGGGAAAGATTTTTTAAAGCACCGCTCTGAAATTCTTCAACATGTCTCTTTTGCAAGCACTTATACAAGTTTGCCTCATGTGCTGACCGTGGAAGAAAACCTGAAATGCTTTGGCCGTCTTTATGGGGTGACTCAGATTGATCCTAAAATCGACCCCTTGTTGGAACGTTTTGGTTTGGCAAAAGAGAAAAAGACCAATGTCTCAGCGTTATCTGCCGGACAAGTGACTCGTCTGATGCTTGTAAAAGCCTTTTTTACCGACCCCAAAGTTGCCCTTCTCGATGAGCCGACAGCCTCTTTAGATCCCGATATTGCCCATGACGTCTGTCAGTTTTTGCTTGAAAAAAGGGAACAAACGGGCCTCTCCATCCTCTTTACCTGCCACAAGATGGAAGAAGTGGCAGAAGTTTGTGATCGCGTCGTTGTCTTGAAAAAAGGAAAAATCATTGCCGATGATTTGCCTGCAAATCTAGCAAAAAGTGTCTCCTTCTTCCGCATCCATTTGACGATTGTCGAGGGTTTGGAAGGGGCAATTGCTTTAGCTAACCAAGAAAATATGCCTTTCGAACTTGCCCACAACACCATGACCTGCTTTTTAGATGAAAAACAAGTTCCTGGTTTTCTTAATGCTCTTATGCGCGCTAATGTCTCTTACGCCAGCATCCGGATCGAAGAACCTACCTTAGAAGACTACTTTTTGAGCATCACGGGGACAAAAGAATGAATATTCAGCGGATTCTAGGCGTTTTTTTCCGTTACTTTTATGTCATGAAACGGGGCATGATGCACCTTTCAGACGTTTTCTATTGGCCCCTTGTCGATATTTTCATCTGGGGAATCACCTCTTTGTGGATCCAATCTCAAGTCACAGAAGTTGCCAACTTTCCCCTTGTCCTCATGACAGGTCTCATATTCTGGCAGATCAGCTGGCGAGGCTCCATTGATATCTCAATCTGTATTCTGCAAGAGCTTTGGCAGCGCAACCTCGTCAACTTCTTTTCAACTCCCTTGAAGTTTTCAGAATGGATCTCGGGAATTATTCTGCTCTCGTTCTGCAAGCTCTTTTGTTCAATAGCTTTTGGCGCCTTAGTCGTGTACCTGCTTTATGCCTTGAATGTGTTTACAATTGGCTGGGCTTTTTTGCCCTATGCAGCCTCTTTGCTTATGTTTGGATGGACAATTGGTTTCATTGCCTCAAGCGCGATCGTCTACTGGGGTCAGACTGTCGAAATGTTTGCCTGGATGATTGGAGGCTTGTTTGCCCCTTTCAGCGCCGTTTTCTATCCCGTCTCTGTTTTGCCCGTTTGGGCCCAAAAAATTGCTTGGTGCTTGCCTACGACCTACATTTTTGAGGGAATGAGAACGATGCTTGCCACCCATGAGTTCAATCTCACCTATTTCCTAACAAGCATCGCTTTAAACATTGTGTTTTTGCTGGGATCGATTCTTCTCTTCCGCTACATGTTCGAAAAAAGCCGCCGCAAAGGTCTTGGGCGCCTCGTCTGAGTTCTACTTAATAAAACGGTTCCAGCTGCCGTAACGTTCTGCAATTTTCCCTTTTGGAATGTTAAGAGCAATCACAACAATGCCCCAGACAATGTGGAATATCCAGAAACTGTTCTCTTTGGACAAGTTCGAGAGAGTAAAGCCAATGACCCAAAGAGCTAATACGATATTGACAAAGCGCAAGGAGCGGGCCACTTCTGCCATCGCGATAAACGAAAAGGTTGCAACAAGAGCGCCTACAATATAGTCGTCAGGGGCAATCGAAGGAGTTATATTGAGATAATTAGGAGCAAACATCAAAGCAGCCCCAGCAATCACGGATAGCACAAGATTCCAGGGGAAAGTAACGCCCCAAAACATCGCCGCAATATTTCTCCAAACTTGACGGTTCATTGGAGGAGAACGTGTGTCCATGGGCCCTTCTTCGTAAGTTCCACCCTTCCAGAAGGTCTTCCACCTTTTACCCTTAGCACGTTTAACATATTGGAGAACGGCCACAACTTCATCGAGCGTTAGAGCAATCATGATCAACATACACACAGCTGTGATCAGACACCACGTGCACCAATGTCCCACAATAAGAGGCTGTAACATAATCAAGAGAATACTGACAAAACCTGCCGGAACAACCATGATTCCAAAAAGGAAGACAATCCAAGGCATGGTATACCATCTTCTGGTACTTCCCTTCAGTCCGAGCAAGACTTCTAGAGTATAGACAAGGGCTCCGAGCCCTGCATCTGAAATAGGGAAGCTTTTAGAAAGGGGCGATGTGATCACAGAGCGCGTCCCGTCATGAAAGAAAGGGTCCCAGATATAATCGATATAGCCCAGTTGGTAGGCTGCCATGTAACGGGAAGACATCCAGGCAAAAAACGTCAGGAGGATGATTGGCAGGCGCTGATTCCAGGAAGAGGGGTTGTAAGACCAGCCTGGAGGGATCTCCCCTCCCTTATTCTCAATCACACCTGGAATTCCAGGGATAATCACAGAAAGCAAAATCAAAAGGACTCCTGTGGAGGTATCGTTCAAATATCCCACAGCATTAGGTGCCCAAAAAAGAAGAGGGGCAAATTGAAGCCAAATCCCGATGATACATATCAGCCAGGGAGCCCACGCCCTATTCCGCTTCAATGACAAAAAGCTGAGGATCATGACCAAAATCCCGCAGAAAATATTGTTGAAGGTGACCAACATGGAATGTTGCGCAAATGTCCATGGAGTCACCATCAGCCAAAATCCGAGCGCAAACATGACGTAGCGTGTCCATATGTACTGATTTCCGTACATATCAAGTTCTGATTCTGTAGTCTTATTATTCATTATTTTTCCTTCTTTCGCGTAATACTAAGCAAAATAGATGCCAATATGGAAATCGTGAGAATTAGAGTGATAACTCCCAATGTAATGAGCGGTGAAATTTTGTAAAAATGGGAGAGGATCATTTTGCAGCCTACGAAGACTAAAATCAGAGCAATCCCATAATGGAGGTACTTGGACAGTTTCAGTAAGCCGGCAAGGAGAAAAAACAGGGCTCGGAGTCCTAAAATCGCAAAAATGTTGGAGGTAAATACGATAAATGGATCATCTGTGATGGCTAAAATTGCTGGGATAGAATCAATTGCAAAAACAATATCTGTGGCCTCTATCGAGAGAAGGACTATCCAAAGCAAAGTGGCATAGAGCTTACCCTCTTTACGTACAAAAAACCTGTCGCCCCTATACTCATGAATAACTGGAAATAAGCGACTTGCAATCTTAACTAACCAGTTTTTTTCTGGATGGATCGATTTTTGCCTATTAAAGAGGAATTGAATGCCTGTGACGATTAAAAAAAGGCCAAAAACGTAAATGATAAAGTGTAAATGCTGAACAAGCGCCAGCCCGAGGAAAATAAAAACAGCTCTTGCAATAATAGCGCCTAAAATGCCCCAAAACATGACCTTATGCATTAAAGTATCAGGAGTTTGAAAGTAGCTGAATATGAGTATGAAAACAAAAAGGTTATCGACGCTCAGCGACTTTTCGATCAAATAGCCGGTTAGAAAGTTCAAAGCAGACTCTTTGCCTTGGATGAAGTAGACATAGACATTGAAAACTAAAGCAAGGCCGACCCAAACCAGGCTCCAAATCAGCGCCTCTTTAAAAGAGATTTTGTGAGCCTTTCTGTTAAACACAAGCAGATCTAAAGCAAGAACTAAGAGAACAAGAATTCCAAAGATAACCCAATGCATGTACATATTATTTATTTCCGTGCTCACCCTTTAAAAGCCGTAAATGAGGAAATAGGCTGCAAAGCCTGCCAAATAGCTCACAAGGGCAATCCATGCTGCATGTTTCAAGTGCCAAAGGAAGTCCACTTTTTCCATTCCCATAAAGGCAACGCCCGCTGCCGATCCAATAATCAGAATGCTTCCTCCAGTTCCTGCTGCATAGGCAATCATTTGCCAAAGAGGAGAATCTGTTGGGTATACGCTCATGTCATACATATTCATTGTTGCGGCCACTAGGGGCACATTGTCTATTGCACTTGATATCAAACCAATAATCACTGCAACCCAATTCTGATTCGGAATCACTGTATTTAGCCACATTGCAAAGCTTTTGAGGATGCCAGCCATGGCCAGTGCATCAATTGCCAGAAGGATTCCAAGGAAGAACAGGATCCCGGAAGTGTCGATTTTGGTAAGGATGTGTGTGACCCTTAAGTGCCATCTAGCTTCTCCATGTCTAAAATGAAGGATATCGGTGACAAGCCAGAGGACACCTAAGCCGATAAGAGCTCCCATAAAAGGGGGAAGATCAAAAAGAGCTTTCCATACAGGAATCATAATTAAGGAGCCAATGCCCATAAAAAACACTTTTTTGGCCCCTGGTTCAAGAGAAATTTCCAGTTTTGTGGGTATGTCCTCCCCCTTTTTCTTAATGAAGAACATCGAAATTCCACCTGCGACCAGGGCACAGACAACGCTTGGGATAAAAAGAGATTTGATCGTCTGCCAGGTGGTGATCTTGCTGTTGATCCACAAAAGGGTTGTTGTCACATCCCCAATAGGGGTCCAGGCGCCCCCTGCATTGACTGTAATAATGAGCATCGAGCCGATAAGCCATCTTTCTTTTCGCTGCGGCACCAGTTTTCTTAAAAGAGAAGTAATGACAATCATCGTAGTGAGATTGTCGAGGATCGCTGACATGAAAAAAGAGAGCAAGATCAAAAACCAGAACATTTTGCGGTTCGATGATTTATACAAAATATCTGTAACCATCTTAAAGCCCTGATGTGAATCGATCAGCTCCACAATGACCATCGCTGCGAGCAAAAAGAAAATAATTTGGGCAACGTCGGCAACTTTTTCCAAAAATTCGACATTCTCAAAATTTTCAGGCTTCCCTACAAAAAAAATGAGCCACGAGATCGCTCCCATTGCAAGGGCAACTGCTGCCTTATTCACGTGGAGGTATTTTTCAAAAATAATGGCAAGGTAGCCAACTGTAAAAAATAAAATGAGCCAAAAAATCAAGTTAGGTACTCCATAGTAATCAAATCGGGCACGAGCACGGGCACGGGCACGGTAGGTTTGAATTTGTATATACTTAAATACACTATTGACATCCAGCTGAATGATCTAACACAATGTTAAACATGACATTTTCGTCGTTTTCAAAACAGTTCCGAACTTTCTTGCCCAAATCCATCCAATGTTTTGGCGAAGGCTATTCGATCCAAAATTTACGCAAAGATTTGCTGGCAGGCTTAACTGTTGGAATCATTGCATTTCCGGCAGCCTTAGCTGTTGCCATCGGTATTAACGTCGCTCCGGAACGGGCCATTTTCACAGCCGTAATTGCCGGTTTTTTAATTTCACTACTCGGCGGCTCCCGCGTTCAAATCGGGGGTCCTACCAGCACACTGATTGTCATTCTATATGGTGTGGCGCTGCGCCACGGCCTGGAAGGAATGCTCATGGCAACTCTGCTTGCCGGAGTCATTTTGATATTTTTTGGCCTTGCAGGACTTGGAACCTATATCAAATATATGCCCTACCCTGTTGTGACGGGACTGACCACAGGCATTGCCGTTGTGATTTTCTCTTCGCAATTTAAAGATTTCCTGGGTCTTGAAATGGGAACGGTCCCCATCGATTTTATTGGAAAATGGAGAGCCTATTTTTTATATATAAGCTCCTGGAATCCAAAATCGTTTGCAATTGGCCTTACCACGCTGCTCATCATTATTTACTTTAGACGGACAAAACCGCGCCTCCCTGGCCCTTTAATCGCAATAGCCTCTGTCACATTCATCACGTGGCTTTTCCAAATCGATATTCCCACAATCGGATCCCGTTTTGGCACACTTCCTCGCCTGCTCCCCGCCCCAGCCTTCCCCGTTTTTGGACTCGAAGAAACTCTCGATTTGATCCCTGACGCTTTAACAATTGCCATTTTGGCTGGGATTGAATCCCTTTTATCTGCAGTTGTCGCTGAAGGGATGACAGGCTGGAGGCATCAGTCGAATACGGAACTAATTGCGCAAGGAATCGCTAACATTGGTGCTAGTTTTTTTGGAGGAATCCCTGCAACCGGCTCTCTTTCCAGAACAGCTGCCAATGTCAAAGCTGGAGGAGTCACGCCTGTCTCAGGGATGTTCCACGCCGTTGTTGTCTTTCTGATTCTTTTTCTTTTTGGCCCTCTGGCTAATAAAATCCCTCTTGCCTGTCTATCTGCTGTCCTGTTTATGATTGCCTGGGGAATGAGCGAGCTGCACCACTTTTTCCACCTTTTTACAGCTCCCAAAAAAGATGTCGTTGTCTTGCTCACTGTCTTTACCCTGACAGTATTAATCAATATTACGGCGGCAGTTCAAGTGGGGATGATTTTGGCAGCCTTCCTCTTTATGAAACAGATGAGCGATCTTTCCGATGTCGTCTCAACCACCCATTTTTTCGAAGAAAATGCGGCTGTAGAAACTGGATTTAGTGATCCCGATGCCATCCACCGAAAAGATGTGCCAGAAGATATTGAGGTCTATGAGATCAACGGCCCCTTCTTTTTTGGAGTGGCAGACCGACTGAAAAACTTGCTTAACGAGATCGAAAAACCTCCCAAGATCTTCATTTTGAGAATGCGCCGTGTCCCAACCATTGACGCTTCTGGCATGCATGCCCTTGAAGAATTTTATCTCGAATGCCGCAGACAAGGAACGACGCTGTTTTTGTCAGGGATTAGAAAGGGAGTGCTGCGCAATTTACGCCGCTACCACCTCGATGAGCTCATCGGGGAAGATCACATCTTCACCAACATCAACTCGGCTCTCGAATTTGCGAGGGAACAGCTGAGGGTGGAGAAGTTCAAACGTGCAATGAGCTAGTACGGGCTAAACAAGTTAACTGCTCTTGCCAGCCTAATTTCCTTTACACCAGCTTTTAAAATCGAAAAAAAAGTCATTTCCTTAAGCGCCCATTTTCCAATGTGTTAGGAAAAACAAATCGCATTTTATAATTATATTTTAGTTACGAAATTTCAATTATTTCTAATTAGCTTGTAAGAAATAATTTAAAAATATTATGATGAACTTAAGGTTGAAATTACTTAGTTTGTCGAGAGCAAGACAGATAAAAAAAACCTAAACCATAAAGGGGACTTTATGAAAAAGTTATGTTTACTTGGCGCTTTTGTATTAAGCATCTTTACAGCATCTAGCGCTTACTCAGCATGTGGCGCAGGCGGATGTGGATTTTCAGCTCCTAGCTTCGGAGATAATTGCTGCGCTGAGCCATGTGCTCCATGTGCTCAAGCTACAGGCAATTGCATTTGCCAATACGTTCGTTACCAGCCATGCCCTTACACAATCAAGCGTTGTGTTCAAGAGCAGTGCCCATACACAGTTCGTTGCTGCCGTATGATTCCTCAGTACTACCAAGTACAAAGATGCCGTATGGTTCCTGAGTACTACAACGTAACATGCTGCAGACAAGTTCCTGAATACTATGATGTTCAGAAATGCCGTACTGTTTGCCGTACTGTTTGCGAACAAGCTTGCACATACAAGCCAGTTTACTTCTGGAAGAACGAGTGCAACCAGTGCCCAGTTCAGCAGCCATGCGCTCCAGCTTGCTCAAGCTGCCCATGCGGTCAGTAAGCTGATTTTTACTTAAGCTCAATCAAAGGCAGGTGAACTTCGGTTCATCTGCCTCTTTTTTACCCCTGCCCGTGCCCGATCTTATGACTTCCCTAAACCATCCCCTCAGGCCGAACAGACTCATCAAACTGGCTCTCAGTCATAAACCCAAGCTCCAAGCAGCTCTCTTTCAAAGTTTTATTCTCATGATAAGCTTTCAGAGCGACCTTCGCCGCCTTGTCATACCCAATCTTAGGAGTCAATGCCGTCACCAGCATCAAAGAACGCTCCACAAACCACTGAATCTTCTCCTTATTCGGCACAAGCCCTGCCACAAAATATTCCCGGAAAGACCTCATAGAATCCGTCAACAAAACACACGAATCCAAAAAGTTATGAATAATCATGGGCTTATACACGTTAAGCTCAAAATTGCCCCTTGAGCCTGCAATTGTGATGGCTTGATCATTGCCCATGACATGGATACACACCATCGCAAGCGCTTCGCACTGTGTAGGATTGATTTTTCCGGGCATAATTGAAGAGCCCGGCTCATTTTCTGGAAACGAAAGCTCTCCAAGGCCACATCTTGGCCCCGATCCTAAAAAACCTAAATCGGTTGTGATCTTAGTTAAAGAGCAGGCCAGCGTTTTAAGTGCCCCATGCGCCGATACCAAACTATCATGCGTGGCAATAGCAGCAAATTTGTTGGACGCCGACTTAAAAGGAAGTTTAGTGATCTCGGCAATTTTGTGTGCCACCTTTTCCCCAAAGTCTTTTGGGGCGTGAAGGCCAGTCCCAACAGCTGTCCCACCTAATGCCAATTCATAAAGCCTCGGCAAAGAAGCCTCAATTCTTTCGATATTTTGCTGAAGTTGTTCGACATAACCTGAAAATTCTTGTCCTAAAGTGAGAGGCACAGCATCCATCAAATGGGTCCGGCCTATTTTGATGATTTTTTGGAATTCCTCCATTTTTTGGACAAACTGCTCTTTTAATTTTATAAGCTCCGGCAAGACCTCGTTTTTTAAAGCACGTGCAGCAGCTATGTGCATAGCTGTTGGAAATGTGTCATTTGAAGATTGGGACATGTTAACATCGTCATTGGGATGGATGGGCTTTTTGCCCCCTTTTCTCTCTCCGGCCATCTCGTTTCCCCGGTTAGCCACTACCTCGTTGACATTCATGTTGGTCTGAGTGCCGCTCCCTGTCTGCCAAATACTTAAAGGAAAATGTTCATTCCACTTTCCCTCAATCACTTCTTGAGAAGCAGCCAGGATCAGCTTTTTTTTCTCCTCTGATAGAAGTCCCAAAGAATGATTGACTTCAGCTGCCGCTATTTTGATGATCCCAAAAGCCTGAATCACCGAAAAAGGCATTTTGTGCTTGCCAATGTTAAAATAAATAAGCGATCTAGCGGTTTGTGCACCCCAATAGGCCGAATCTGGAACCTCGATTTCGCCTAGACTATCTGTCTCCACTCTCATAGACACTCCCGTGCCCGTGCCCGTGCCTGTGCCCGTGCCCGCCCTTTCCCGGGACACGGGCGGGCACGGGCACGGGCACAGGCACGGGCACGGAAAAAATTTATCTCTTAAGCCGTCTATATATTTTCACTTGATTCCTCACAAGTTCCAAGATAAAATCCTTGCGCATGAGCCGAAAATTATTTCTCTTTTCTGCCATTTTTCTTCTTTTCCTCACCGCCTGGGAAACACTTACCCACTCATATTCCTACCTCTCTTTTGTCATCCCAGCCCCCTCAGCTATTTTCAAAACACTTTTCGAGATGAGAGACCGTTTTTGGCTCCATACAACTGTGACTCTCAAAGAGATGTGTTTAGGATTTCTTTTAGCTCTTTTTTTCGCTTTCCCCCTTGCCTGCACAATGCTTCGCTATAAAACATCCCGTAGCCTCCTGCAGCCTCTTTTTATTCTGATCCAATCTACCCCCATGTTTGCCCTTGCCCCCATCATGGTCATCTGGTTTGGCTGGAGCACACTTGCGATCATTTTGCCAACCGCACTCATGATTTTCTTCCCTTTAACTCTCAACATTTATCAGGGACTCCGCTCAACTCCCGAAGAACTGCTCGAGTTCTTTCGCTGCAACCAGGCAACACGCTTCCAGATTTTTTTCAAACTGCGCCTTCCAAAAGCCGTTCCCCACATTTTCGCAGGCTTCCGGATCTCAGCTGCCATTGCAGGCGTGAGCGCCATTGCTGCCGAATGGGCAGGTGGACAATCAGGGCTTGGAGTTTTGATGTTGGAAAGCC
>CAZPPS010000039.1:0-22175 GCA_964588495.1 uncultured bacterium
AAAATGGTGAACATCCCAATTAAAAGCATAAGTAAAAGCCTGAAGTGTTTTCAGGATACTATCTCGCTTACTTTTGAGTTGGTCTAGCTGTGAAGGCCCCCCCTCAACACTAAAAGATAAGATGAAACGGAAAATCCGACAGGTCAGACTCGGTGCATTGAGATAGTGCTGCACTCTTTTTTGAGCGATTTTAGCAAAAATTTCATCGGATCCTTTATGAGCTGCTTCCCATCTTTTTAAGAATGGTTCAACGCGATGATCTGCCCACAAAAGACATTGAATCGACTCCCCTTCGCCCAATGTTTCCTGAAAGATGCCGTGCATTTCTTTTTGGATGGCATCGATTGCTCCAACAAGCGGTACAGCTTCAATAACAAATCCGTGGCTGTTTTTAGATATAAATACGCCACTGGCTTCATCATATGATTCCCAGGGTAAAATCTGTGCTAAGGGATCTGCCGAAAAGATATTCTGTTCTTTTGCATCAGAAAAATGGGATTCAGGTTCTCCAAAAAAAGAGGCGATCTTACTCCCAATTTTGTTCAACGATTGCAACATGATCTCCCCTTTCTTAAATAAAAAAAGCGTCCGCCGCCTCTGCCATTGGAAACCCATATCCTGCAAGCAGAAGGGGCACCATTGAGTTGATACTGCTCCGGATTCATGCCCAAAAATATATCTGGTCCCTCATCTGTCTCCACAACCATCTGCTCCAAGTCGCTTACAGAAGTACAAGGAATGCCTGGAGCCGGTGGACAATCGAAGTTTTGGCGATACACCGAGCATGAAGCAATAACCAGTGGAAGAAGCATTATGAGGCATTTGAATTTCAATTTTTCCTTCCCATTTTCCTTAATTGATCTTCGATAAAATCGATGTCTGGCACTTGTGCAGAAATAAATTTCCCATTCACATCCACGGAAGGCAGAGCTTCAATTTCATCCGCCTCTTTAAGGAATACAAAGGCGTCCTGAAAGGCTTCCGTTTTTTTAAGATATTCTTTCTCTTGAAGGTCTTGAATGGGTTTTCCAAGGAGTTCCATCCCTTTTTGCATAAGATCCGCAGATAGCTTGGGTTGGTCGATGAATAATTCTTCCAGAATAGCTTCCAGGAATACTTTTCTGTCTCTTTCTGAGAGTCGGGACAAGCAATCCATCCCTTGCACTGTTAACAGATCCAAAGGAACAGGATGAAAAGTCCAATACACGAGTTCTTGCTCTATGTAGTTGTCCTTGATCTTTTGGAATTGCTTCCGAAAAAGGGCCACACAATGCGGACAGGTGAAAGAATAGTATTGGACAATATGCACAGGAGCCTTTTGAGATCCATACTGTACCAAATAAGGATCGGATAGCTTTTCTATGGCGAAAAGATGTCCTGAAACAAACAAAAAGCAAGAAATAATGAATTTTTTCATGGGAACTCCCTACAGTTTTCTCTTAGGGTAGAAACTCTGTCATGGGTGTGTAGATCTCCTATCACAGTTCCATGTGTGAACGTCACGTCAACAATCCGACCAGCATTTACCTGAATCACGGGTTTGACATGCTCAGCCCTTCTAATGTAGTAATCGGCCAGCATATCAAAAGCATGCGATGTGCCTCCTACCGCTCCAGGTACGACGGAATTGTTCGCCGCTGTCTGATTGGAATTAAGATAATTCCCAATTCTGCAATGTCCTACAGCTGATTGGAGAATTTGACCTGCTTCACTAAAAAGACCACTGATAGCTGCATTGGTGATGATTTTTCCCGATTTATCGACGACAATGCCACGTACACCATATTTTCCATCCTCCCCCGACACGTACCCTGCAACTTCAGTTTCGACAAATTTTCCATCGGGATTAACTTGTGTGAGCCTTTCAAGGCGCATATAGACTCTTTCGCTAGAAATGTTTCCAAATGCACTTCCAATGATAATTGCGCCTTTTAAGTTGACATCGACATTTTTTGGCAAATGTCCATTGTCGAGAAGTCGTAGCTTAATGGGTATAGGATCGGCATTTGCATACACCCCGCAATCGGCATCTACACTCGACACAAGTAATGCCTTTACAGTTGTACCCGCAGGAATTGCGTAATCAACACTACCAAGGTTAACTATAGGTAGCTCCTCCATGCAAAATTCTACTAAAGGAGAACAAACCAGTGGGTGTGGCAAGGTTTGTGGAGGTAATTCAAAAAATGGATCGTTTAAATATACGGGAACCGCTGGAACAGGGTTTTCAGCAGCTTCGCGCAATTGCCGTCTTAACTGAGAAACTTCTTGTTTGAGGTCCCTCTTTTCTCTCTCATTTACTTCTTCCTGTTTCTTAGTCTGCAACACAATCTCTTCGAGATACTTAATTTTCTGGTCTAGCATGGAATTTTGTGATTCCACACGGCTCATCCAGAGATCTTGTGGGTTCATTTTATCTGCCGGAAGATCTACTTGAGGCTTATGTTGAATTGTCGGTGCATAGCTTTTATTGGGAAATGCGAGATAGCCTAATCCAATCATCAGCAATGCTACACCGAAGACGAGGGCAAAAAATACCTTTCTCTGTTTTTTTAGAGCCTCCCTTGACTTATCACTCATGTCGAACCGCCACGATTGCTAAAGCCATTTCTTTTGGTCGTAAGCAACGTTTTTGCAAATAGACCCATAATGTCCCATTGCATGCAAAATCGCTCTCTAGAAGCCCTTTTGTCCATATCCTTGAGTTGTGGATTTGATAGACGTACAAATCCTCATTACAACCCTTGAGTCTCCCCACAAGTTTTGCTTGGATGCCAGGCTTTATGGCTTTGCAAAAGTTAGTAATCACAACGGAAAGAAATCCTGGAGGAATTTGACCATGTAGGATGGTTTCCACAATGGATGCAAGATCACAAGTCAAAGAAGGGGCACAACATACTTCTTGAAGAGGTATTTCTTGCTCTTCCAAAGCTTCATGGAGGATCACAACCTCCGACGGTCTATTCGTAAATTCAATTTCGAGATCCTGAACAACACCGTTTTGAGAAATAATTGAGAGAATGATTTTTTCCTGCAAAAAGCCCCTAGCCTGAACAAAAACCTGACCACTGATTTCTTCCATGCGTACGTGGAGTTTGTCCTCAGGAAAAATGAGCTTTTTGATACGTCCACTATCTATCAAGATTCGGTTATGTTGCTGCATTGAAAATTGGCATTGCAAGGGTAGCGTGGTATCGATTGTGTGAAAAATCGCAGCCGCTAAAGGCGACACCCAAAGAAACAGGAAAATCATTACTTGGCGCATAACTCCCCTCTTTTTTCTTTAGCGCTCACGCCTGATAGAAGCAGCCTTGAGCCTGTATATTTAAATTGTAGAACGTACCCTTCCCGTTCGCTGGAAACTTGCCTTCCAGATACATAGGAAACACGATCCCCCTCAATCAGCACTTCATTGTTTTTTGCATCAACCTGAATAACAGCTGGGAAGAATGTATAGGATGAGTCTTGTTTTTGTAGGGTTTGCTCTTCCTCGAAAAGTTTTCTTTTCAAAGTTTCGAAAAACTGAGGCTCTGTATGCCTTAATAGCACTGACCTTTGTGCTGGGGCTGATTGTGCTGATTTGCTTAAAAGCAATTGCCCCAAAAAGCAGCCATACTGCTCAAGGTAAGTTGGCGAAACCCTATTTGTATCGACCCAAAATGCTTTTTCTATCACCGGAGGTGTTATCACTACCCTCTCCCTTTTCAGAAAAAGGAAGCTAGTAAGCAACACCACAGATACAGCGAGCAGAAAAGAGAGCGCCGCAAAGGAGTTCCTTTGGAAGCGCATATAGTGCATCGTTTTTTCTTGAAAATCTTTTCTCATAGCAGAAGTTCCCTGTAGTGCGATGAAGGCAAATGCTTAAGTCTACCCATCTTTTTCAACCAAAAGATGGGCAGATTCCAATACAGCATATGTTTCACAGTACCAAAGGGAAGCTTCTTCTTGATATTTGAATGGCAAGGCTTTAGAATGCCTGCCAAAATTATCAGGATGATGCTTCCGAAGCACAATCCCATGAAAATGGGAATGGCCATGACTAGAAATTCATCAATGGTCCAAAACAATATACGGATTGGATTGTCGAGGGTTTTAAACATGAGTTGGCGCTCGTTCATAGTTATCCTCAAAAATGCTTATGGAAGCATCATCCCTGATACTCCGTAAATTCCATCAATGAATTTCGGAATGATGTTAACAGCAAGACCAATCCCCCCAAACACCATGAGCGGTTTTAAAGAAGAGCTTAGAATGGCTTGAATCAGCCCATAAGCACCTCCAATAACACCCACAATCCGCATTGTAGGCCCAAACAAGAAATTCTGGACTTTCGACGTTTGAGCTACAATCTCAACACCACCAAAATCAGCCGCTGTTTGTGCGAATAAAGCACTCGATCCAAGCACGCATAGCATTAATACGGAAATCGCAATTTTGTTCTGGCTCATCTCAAATCTCCTTGCATCATGTTCTCCTTGGCATTGCTTATTTTTAAATCTCTTGCGATCTGAATGAGCACTCTATAGGTCACAAAAAGGTTCTTCATTTTTTTCAGGTTCTCAGTCGAAAAGCATTCTGTGGTGCCGATGTGTTGTTCAAGATCCTTCCCCACTTGTGCGACAGGATCGTTGGGAACAAGCTGGCATTTTTCAGTAAGCAACACCAGCTCTCCGATAGCTAAATAATGGCAGAGAGGATCTCCTGCACCCTTTTGCGCCGCTCTGACACAATTTTGTATTTCAGACAAGATTGAGCGATAATTTTCTTGCTTCACTCCCCTATTCATCATTTTCTCCCGATCTATACCTTTCCATTTTTTGTCTCCTTTTTGACAATTCATGTAATTTTCCAAACCACACATTTGTTGTTTGTGCAACATAACAAATGTGCCACAAACAACGACTAATGTTTGTGAAACTTGTTTTTGCATTCTTATACAAATGCAGATTTTCGTTTTTTTTTGCAAGCATGCAAAACGAAAAATGGAGAAAAATTCACTAATTGAAAGCGGAAAAGAGTGCAGATGTTGTATACTTTTTAACCAAAAAAATTAGCGCATGTATCGAAATCGATTCCAATATTCTGAAAAAATGTTATAACTAAAATAAATCTCACAACCGACTATGACTCAAAACAACGACTCTGAAAATCACGACGACAACCAGGCTATTCAATTCTCATTTAAAGTTGACGAAGGGCTAGCAAGTAAGATTGATAAACACCTGCATCTTCTCAAGTATCTCAGTCATTGCAAGAAATCCAAGCAGCAGTGGATTAATGAAGCCCTAGCAGAAAAGACTGCAAGGGACAAAGAAGAGTTATCTGATACACTAACTAAAGAAAAACAACTCACCGTTCGAATAGATCCCCGTTTGAATAAAAAAATCGAAGCAAGCGTCGATTTGATTAAAGCCTTTAAGAGCGGGTTCTCGAAAAAAATGTGGGTTATCGAAGCTGTTGAGCAAAAATTACGCCGCGAAGAGGAAACAGCAAGAAAACAGCTTAGTGAAATAGCACAGGACTAAATCCTGTGTTGTAAAATTACATATGCCGTCTACGTCTGGCAACAGGACGATTGGCCTTTGAATGCTGCATGGCTTGCTGAGTAGCAAACAACATCTCTTTGGCATTTATGAATTTAGAAAATTGGTTTAATAATGCTTCAAAACTCATCTGTGGCGCAGGTCGAAGATATGCAATCAGCTCATTGCGCCCGATTTTGAATGCGTATTGACTTTTGGCATAAGTTTTTGGCAAGAGGCCCCAAAGCGTATCCTCGCCGAAATCAATGAAAACCGGAACTTTGCAGCTTCCCCAATCTCTTAGCAAAGCGCATTCATCAAAATAAGCACACAGTATCCGCACATCTACCTTATTATCTATTCGGTTTGAGCTTTCCCATATGCCAATGAACTTACCTTTATCTCTCAATCTTTTAGTACTATTGACAACCCAGACCATTTTTTTATAAAAATCCTCGCGGGATTGACGTTCTTCAGGTTCGATAGGAGAAAACTGAAACTCTATCACATAACCTTGGTCTGTTTTCACATCGGCAATGTGTTTTTCATTATTTTCAGTAATATGAATGACCTCTTGGCACTCTTTAGGAAACTGATTCTTCCATTCGCGATGCCATTCAGTTTCACCTTCCCACCATGGATCACATTTTCCCCTATGAGCCCAATGCCAAATCCTCACAGGTCCACACCTCGCTATTGTCGGGCTATCGCAGCACAGGCATTTTCCAGAAAGACCTGGTTGAGCCTCTTGACGTTCGCCGTTTACCGATGCATATTGCATTTTCATAGATTCCCTTTTTTATAATCCTGTGGCTGTAGGGATTATACAAAACCACTTTAAAAGTGAAAACCAATCTCTGATTTTTGGTTGATGTCCCGATTTTGATTCTTTTTTCCAGATATGTAACCGTTACATATCTAGTCTGTGTAACCAAATATTGTTGACTTGTTGCGCAAATGCGCATATAAAAAAGAAACAATTTATCAGGGAAAACTTTCATGAAGACTTTCACATTTTGTTCTTTCAAAGGAGGTACTTGCAAAACCTCGTCAGCAATGCACATAGGGGCTTGCCTAGCAAAATTGCATAAAAAAAGAGTGCTGCTCATTGATTTTGACGCACAGGCAAATCTATCTATCGGTTTAGGCCTGGGGCCAGATGCAGAGGAAACAATAGCTCAAGTTTTACAAAACAAAGTGTCCTTACAAGATATCATCCAACCGACTGATATAAAAAACCTCTTCGTAGCACCGGCTAATGCATATTTGGATGGGATTGAACGCACAGCAGAATTGGGTAATGATCCATATTCTCATGAGCGCCTCAGACGCGTTTTAAAAAGCGTTGAGGATGAATTCGACTTCTGTTTTATCGATACCCCACCAAGCTTGGGATGGCTTACGCAATCAGCATTTTTTGCTTCTCAACATAGCATCGTGTGTGCAATCCCTGAAGCATTTAGTGTCATTGCACTTAGACGTCTGAGAGAATTTCATGATTCCATACGAGAGCATCATGCAATAGATGTCTTCGGAGTAATTCTTTCTTTTTGGGATGATAGGGGAGCTGTCAATCAAGCATTCATCGAAGAGATTAATTCTTCATTTGCAGATAAGCTATTCGACTGCAAAATCAGAAGAGATGTTGCCGTATCTCGCGCAGTATTGAAAGGACAAGTGGTTTTAGAAACAGAACCAAAATGTAGAGCTTCCGAAGATTTTAAGATGCTCACTCAAGAATTCCTAAAACGAATTAATGGTAACCAACCTAAGATTGCAAAAAAACTCGATAAACTGATCAAAAAGAAATCTACAGTGAGGGCATGATGGGAAATAAGAACGTTTTTTCAAACCCAGCTTTGCAAAAAAAAGCACCTGCAAAATCCAATTTCAACCTGGTTCCAAATACAACAAATTTTAATTCTATCTTTCAAGTAAAGCCTCTTGAAAAACCCGAATCCAGTTTAATCGAAAACCTCCTAGCAGCAGGCTCTGGACCTGAAAGTCATACGAAAAGTCAAGTTCTTGCAGATACCAATACGCTTAAGAACCTAACGGCGGAAATTAAAGCTATAGGCAAGCAGGGCGTTCTCTTGATGGGGGAGAGAGTTGCAAAAGCGAGAGAAATTTTGCAATCTTACCATAACGGAACTTTTACAAAATGGCTTGATTCAACCTTTGGTAGTAAAAAGACAGGCTACAATATGCTGACGTACTATGATTTTTATTTGGCTTTGTCAGAAGTTGATCTCAAAGAGAAATTTCAAAAACTCCCTCAGAAGATCGCCTACATGCTTGCTTCTAGACAAGGTGACATGAAAAAAAAGGAAGCCATTGTTAGGGATTATGATGAGCAGGAATGTACCGATCTAATTTCCATTATCCATGAAAAATTGCCGATCAAAGTTGAAGATAAAAGAAGCCACAAAGATGGTAGTCTTGCCTATATCCTTAAATTGAAAACTGAACTTAAACTCATACTGCAAAAGAAAAAGAAAATTTCTGAAGAGGGGAGGGGAGCCTTGGAAGATTTACGTGACATGATTGATTCACTTTTGGCAACACCCTCAAAAAAGAATAAACACTGATATGTAACCGTTACATATCTTAAAACTATAGGTGCAAAGTGGGTAAAAAGTCGATTGAAGACAACATACATTCAAAAGACGCAGAGATGATGGTCTTAGGATGTATGTTATCCTCTCCTTCTTATTTCAAATCTGGCTTCGAGCTGCTTCAACTGCATGCGGAAGATTTCTATTATATCGAACACCAGGCAATTTTTTCCTCTTTACATGCTTTGCATCAAGAAGGCAGGAACGGATCTGATGTTTTCTTAGTTTTCGAGAAGTTAAAAGACAACGGGGAATTCAAAAAAGTAGAAGAAATAGGATATTTAACTAACCTCGCGGTATTTGCCGGAACCTCATCAGACTTTGAATCCTATTGTGAGATTTTGAAAAAATTCTCAATGCGACGGGCTTTTATAGCTCGTTGTGATGACCTAAAGAAATTAGCCTTGGTTGAACAAAAAGACATCGCTTCCATAGCGGCTTTGGCCACATCAACCTTCAGTCGCTTTACACAAAATGCTACTCAACTAACCAATCAATCGATTCATGAAATTTCGAAAGGGGAGGGGAATGGATCATTTTTGGATGAACTAAAGCAAAAAAGGGCCAGGGGGGTCACAGAAGGCACCTGGCAAATCCCCGGCATACCTACAGGATTTAATGCATTAGATAGTGCGCTTGGAGGTCTCAGAAATGAAAATTTCATTATTGTAGCAGCAAGACCAAGCGTAGGAAAAACTGCCTTTGCACTAAACCTTCTTCGCAATCTTGGGGTTGAGCAAAAAAAGCCTGTGGCTCTTTTTTCATTGGAGATGACAGCAAACCAACTTTTTTTAAGATTACTTTCAACACAATCTGGGGTTACAGCTTCTAAAATTGAAACAGGCCAGGTTTCAGATTCTGAAATGGAACAAATAGAGACTGCCGTTCAGCAACTGGAAGAAAGCCCTATTTGGATCAATGATAGCTGCTATGAAATTAATGCCATGACTGCTCAAATGAGGAAATTAGTGGCCGAACATGAGGTCTGTGCCTTCTTTATTGACTACGTAGGACTCATTAAACCAACCAAAGAAAGAGACATTAAGGCGTATGAAATAGGGGATATAACCCGAACGCTCAAAAATCTTGCCAACGAGCTGCAAATACCTATTGTTTGCCTAGCCCAGTTAAATCGCCAAGCAGAACAATGTAGTAAACCGCAATTGTCGATGCTGAAAGACAGCGGCAATCTGGAACAAGATGCTGACAGTGTCATCTTTCTTCATCGTAGGGATGATTCCTCTGACCAACAAGGTCAAATTGAAATAATCATCGCAAAAAATAGGCACGGAATAACTGACACATTTTCTTTCCAATTCACTAAAGAAATTGGTGTCATATCTGAATTTAGCAATAAATCAAATTTTGTATGGAATTAGTATATGGCAAGTAAGCTAAAAAAAATGGAAGATGAAAGCAAAACTAATTTATCTGTCAAACAACTGAAAAAATTGATTGATCAAGGTGAGATGCCCATAGAAATGGGGGAATCTGTTCTTTCAAAAATATCTGTCGATGCAGCGGAAATTTCGAAACTCAAAAAACTCAAAAATAAAGATAGTTACGTAAGAGGAGTAAAAAAATTAGCCGATAAAAACAAGTTACATGAAGCAGAAATTGAAAATCAAATCGCGCTGTACGATCTAGTTTTACAAAACAAAGAAACCTTTCTGAAAATCATCGAATCAGATGTCGGAATAAAGGCCAACAACAGGCCCGAAAAAATCCGCGCTTCGGGCCATTATTGGGATAACAAATTAAGATACTCGGCACCTGATAAAAATGGCCACCAATTAACTCTATTTGACGTATTGGAAAAAGAGCCGACAAAAGAAAAACTGGCAAAATCAAGTTATATCGTGAGTAACATGGGGATTAACCTTGCTCCAGCAGAAAATAAGCTTGTCTCAGCACTGATCAAACTCTTAAACGATAAAAGTAACATCCAGAATTCTAAGCTAGAAAATTACTATAAGGGCAATGCTGATCATCCTTCGCTAGTTAAGAACTATGGAGGCACAGGGATTGATGTAACTGCCCCAGTTATTAAATTCAAGCCTGCTGAACTTTATAAAGCCTATTTAGATGGACATGACTACTCAGGCTCTGAAATAAAATACATAAAAAATATGGTGGATGAACTTGCCCGTAGAAACTTCTTGATATCCTATGAACGGAAAAGGAAAGTCGTACGCGGAGGTAAGGAAGAAATACTGACTGATCTAATTGAAGACTTTCAACCTCTTTTTAAAATTATTCGCTATACACCTGATTTGAATGAAGAGGAGTTGGATAGCTACAAAAAAAATCGCCAAAGCAGCGAAAAGTTCGAACAAAAAGGGGAGTATCTTTTGGCTCTCAATCCAATTTTTGTTGATCAAATTGATCAAAAATATGTGGAGTTTCCACGCGATATTGAAAAAAGAACAAACGAAGCTGCTGGTGGCGCAAAAAAAGTTACAGAGGCAGATATTGCGTTAAGGGATTGGATTCTTAGAGAGCTGAGCAATGGAAGGACCTATTTTGAAATCAATGAAGAAAAGCTTCCATACACTCTAAAGTTAAATACCTACATCCGTGACTGTAGAAAAAAACTAATCAAAGAAAGAATCGACAGGGCCATTCAGGTGGCAAAGAATTTGGGCATATTGGACAAAGTTGTTACAGAAATTAACCGAAGCGGTCAACCCAAACTCTGTTTTTATCTAAAAAATCCATTTTCTTAAGAATGGTGGGACGTGCATTACCTCAATCGACGTAGATTAACTTTGTTCTAAAATGAAACCAGCCCATTTCTGCAGTGAAAATGTAACCTGATATTGCGGCAAGACGTTGTTCAATTTGTGGTACCGTAGTCTAATGCAGAGTTTTTAAACTTATTAATATCCGCAATGCATAATGAAAATATCCAAGAATGCTTCTGCAATGATGCCATAAGGCAATGCGGAAGAAGATTAAAAATTGCACGCCAACCGTAGTTCATTGCAGAGAAAAAACTAAAATAAATCATTGGATATCTGACGTATACGTTTTTTTGAGAAAGCTTATCCAATTTCAGATGAATCTTTGTACCGTAGTCTGATGCAGACACACATTCTTCTCACAAATAAAATGCCGTAGTTCGAAGCAGAGGTGTTTGCTCTAATGGCTGATTCCCAAAGTATTAGAAAAACATATCCAAAGTTCCTCTGCAAAGATACCGTAGTCTGATGCAGAAAATTTCTGAGAAAATCAAATATTCTACCGTAGTTCATTGCAGAGCTAAAATGCGTAAGTGATTTAATATATGCTTGATACAATTTTAAGCTATATCTCTTTATCCTCATTTGACATTTTGAGACCGTAGTCTGATGCAGAAATGTATTCTAATCACAAATAAAATGCCGTAGTCTAATGCAGATGTCTTCGTCTGAATAGCTGATTATCAAAACATTAGAGGAAAGAATCCCGTATTTTTCTGCAAAGGTACCGTAGTCTGATGCAGAAAAACTCCAAACTAATAGAATATTCTACCGTAGTATGTTGCAGACGGAATACGCTAAATATATAAGAATGTGTGTCATATGGTATTTCACTGAAATTTGGATTATATTTTTATAAATTTTGCACCGTAGTGCAATGCAGATAGATCTGCTACTTGCACAAAAAATACCGTAGTTCGAAGCAGAGGTGTTTCCTCTAATGTTTGATTCCCAAAATGTTAGTAAAACATATCCAAAATTCTGCTGCAAAGATACCGTAGTCTGATGCAGAAAATTTCCAAGTAAATCGAATGCTCTACCGTATTTCATTGCAGAAAGAAATGCCTTAAATAACTTAGAACAAGTTATATGCGGTATTTTTTTAAAAATCTTGTTTGATCTTGATACTATTTATACCGTAGTCTGATGCAGACTCACATTCATTTTCTCAAAAATTTCAAAGTTGGATGCAAAGACTGTTGCATTAACAGATAATCTTCAAGGTATTAGAAAAATACCAAGAAAAATTTTCTGCAACGATGACTCATTCAACACATCACAAACAGCGAAAAAATCTGCTTTACGTAGTGTGTTGCAGGAAACATTTCTGTAACTTACAGATTATTAAAGAAATAGACGCAAAATTTCATTCTCAAAAACAAAGAGATATTGATTTAAACATGTACCGTAGTGCATTGCAGAGAATTTCTTTCGTCTTAAATTAGGATTGCTCACTAAGGCTTTTCGTAAACACCTCATTTTCTTAAAGATACTTCATTTAAACTCCATAAATTACTAGCTGCTAGTGGCAGTCTAATATGGGTTTAAACATTTACGAAGTCTAATGCAGACTTTACCGTAGTTCATTGCAGTAAACACCGGAGTCTAATGCAGCAAACACCGAAGTTCAATGCAATTTTTGCGTAGTAGAGTGCAGCAAGGCCAAATATATCAATCAAATAATCAGTCACTTAACTCAAAATTTCTAAGCGGGAGATCTTTTGAGATTCTATGAGAATCTATAAGAAGAAGCGATACCCGCCTTTGTGGTCGGGTACGCTCCTTATTAGTGTTCATGCAATATACATCGTACACCACTCCTTAGCGTGCAGATTTACGCACTTTGATATGGGAGGGGTACTTCCCCCTTAAAATAGTGAACTATAAGTTTCCCCAAGTTCTTAGCGTTGTCCAGGACTGGCTTGAAGATATTTTTTTGTGCCTGCACAGCGTGCCATTTATCAAGCTGATGTAAGCAATAGGATCCGTTAAAATTTATCACAGAAGTGCTCAAAATGTTACATTTCTGTGATCATAGAGGAAGTCAAATCCTATTTGACTTCCCTAAGACGTCATTGAATAATTTCTGCGGCAGTTTGTTCTTGAACCAGTCTAACATAAGTTTGCCATAAGTCCTGATCAATGACTTTTGATTTCACCATTTCAATCATGTGCTTTTGCACTTGAGCAAGTGTCTGATGGGGAGATAGTATTTCAATCATTTGATCAACCCCTTCGATCTGGGAACCAGCCTTTCTAAGAACTGTTAGCAGTTGATTGATTTCGGAGCGTTTCAACATCACTCCAGATTTGCTTTTCGTTCTGGAAGTAGAACGTGGCTTAGCAGGAATCATCGCGGGATTTTCATTATCAAGAATGTGAGTTTGAATCAGGTTTTGGAGTTCAGTGGGATTGGTTCTTTTAAGTTTTTTAAATGCGAGGTGATGAAGAAAGCCGTCTCCTTGAGGGATAAAACGGATAAGTTTCATTTCTTTTTCAACTCGCACTTTGCTCATGGCACGTGCAATGCAATTGTCTATTTCTTTCACAGAATTAATTTCTAAATCTTGAGTCAGCATATTTTATCTCCTGGTTGCTTTCTATTGAACATAACAAATTGCACAAACGCATAAAAAATGTCACTGTTTTCTGCATTTTTTTAAACCATTTCATGAGAATGATTGCTTTATTTGCATCCAAAACTCTTCAGTAAGATTAAATTCCCAAACTACGGAAAACTATGGGAACAAGTTTCACATAATTTTATAGGAATTTTTTAAGCATCCTGTCAATATCCAAATTGACAGGATGCTAAACAAATTTCTTTGGTCTTGGCATTAAAAATCAATCTTATAACAGATATTAATCTGGTGGCAAATTTTCGATTGGTGTAAACGAAGTACCTCCGCATGTTGAACACTCGGAAGGTTTATATGAGTAATATCTTCCACAGCCACTGCACATATAAGTCGTATACAGTCCTACCGTGTACATGCCTTCACTATCACACATTAAATTTGGTAGGCTAATGAAGCCAAAATAATCGGAAACTAAGAAAATGCCCTCTGAGCCCACAAAAATCTTGTTGCCATCCACATAATATTTTCCATCATTATGGTGAAGAATGCTCGAATCGCACGACTTGTACAATTGATTTAAAAAATCTTTTTCGTGATAATCCGCTGCAAGAATTGTGGGGGTTACTGTGAAAATGAGTGTTAAAAGAGCGAGAACAAATTTTTTCATAAAGCCTTCTTCGTTAAAAAATTTTGTTTCTGTAGCAAAAAAGATATTCTTAACAAATATTTTATTCAAAATTTTTTTAGGATGTTGTTTGCAAGCGACTGACGCATCTGCTAGTTCAGCAAATTACGAAATTTTATTTTTAGAAAATCTGATGTTACGTGATGGAGGGCTCTTTACCCTTCTAGGTTCAAAACCGATGATCCTATTCAATGTGACAGATGATTTGGAAAGGACAGAAGAAGAGTTTGTTGAGAGTTATCGGCATGAAAAAGAAGATTTGGAAAAAGTCAAACAAGAACTTGATAGTAATACTGTAATACCGACCTATGAAGAATTTAAACAAAAGCAACTTAGAATTCGGGAAGCACACCAGTTTCGAGAAAGGAAAAAAATATGGATGAACTGGATTTCCAGAAGAGGGATCATTTCTACTCCAGCTTACAAATTGTTTGAAAGAGGAAATGGCGATGACAAGTGGGGGGTATTTATCAATGTTGCCCAGCTTCAGTATCTTTTAAATAGGTATCAGAAGGAATTCGCACAAATTGTGAAGGTTGAGTTTGATCCTGATACAATTGTCGATTCAATAAGTGATGAAGATAACATTTTTTGGCAAAAGGTCTTTAAAAATCATTTTTTACTGGGAATTCTGCTGGGCTATGGAGAAAAAAATGCCTATCTGTTTGACTGGGCACGCAGAAATTCTTTGCCACTTGAAACTATTGAAATTAAGCGTTTTTCCGAAATGTCAAGGCTAGCGCTTCACTCAAAAGAAATTTTCAAAAAAACCGTTACAGTCAATGACTTAGTTATTCCATATTTTGCTTCCTTTGAAATTGCTGATCAGGAGATGGAGCGATATGTCAGGGAGAAGGAGAAAATCGTGAATTTTCTAAAAGACAAAGACCTCATCACATTTGTCTCAAAATGTTTGGAATTGACTCATTAATACAGAGCTTTTAATCTAAAAAAAGTGAAAATGCAAGACAATGAACTGAAACTTAATCCGGTTATAAGTGGCTTGTACGCTTCATTTGGCCTATTTCCACACCTAATTTTTTTGCTGGTCATTTTTTTTTTTAAGATGCCAGCCCCCTTAAGCTTTTTGATAATAATGCATATCGCTGCCATGTTATTGGGGGATTACTTGCTCTACAATAGGTTGGAGATCAATATTTCTTTCATTAGCTGGATGAAAAAGGCTTTTTCTCCTCGTGAATTCTATCTTTGGGCATATGTTGCCGAAGTCTTATTTGATGGCATATTCCTTTTATTCGCAGTTAAATTCTGCTGGAACCCGCTGCATTATTTTATGATTTTGCTTGGGTGCAGATTTTTTGCCGCCCCTATCCAGGTATACCTGTCATATGTTTTACTATCGAAAATACAGGCTTTTGCCTTAGCTTTTGGGACATCAATCTTGTTAACTCTCTTTTTGGAAAACCCAGATACGTTCCTATACTGCATTATCCTTAAAGGGCTGTTAAGCAATGGCATTGCTGTGTCAAGATCGCAATATGACGATGAGTATTTTGAGGATGTAGATTTAAAAAACAAACGGTTTCATGAGGTGTAAGATTAGAAAGTATGTTTGAAACGGGAAGCAAAAATGCGAATACATCAAGTGTTAAAAATTTCTTGATCTATGCTAAAAATCATCGAATACCTATTCACGCAGAAACAAGAAAGATTGGCATAGTAGCCACCCTTATTGGCTGGGCGTGTATTTCATATGTTGAGGTCGCACTTCCAGCTCCCAAAGAGAGTTTCACCTTTATTTTCAACTTTTTGTTTGGTTTTTTGGGTGGAACAGTGTGCCTTTTTTTTGCTTCTCTTTTTTTGGGCAAGAGTTTTCTGACAATCAAAAATTCTACCGAAAGCAAAATTGAAGACCAAACTCAACAAATCACACATCTTAGTGCTTCCGAGAGATGGCGCCTGATTTTTTGGAGGGGATTAATTGCTATCCTGGGTTATCTATTATTCAGTTGGTCGAAATCTAATACTAAAGTGATAGATAATTCCGCTGCTTTTGGTACTGACGCTATCATGTATGCCTTAATTATGAAATATATTCTAAAAATAAAAGTAAGCTCCAGTCAGTGGGCAGTTCTTGGAATTATTTTTTTAGGTGTATGTTTTATGGTGTCTTTTGATCTCTTTGGAGAGGGTCCAATAGGTCGCAATATCTTATCTTTAACCGTTGCACTTATAAGCGCTGCTTGCTTAGCTATAATAATCTTGCTTAACACAGTCATTATTCAACATGATCCCCCATTAAGGGTTGCCTTCTATCAATGCTTAATTGGATTTATCATAGCGGCCCTTTTTGCAGGCATCTGGCTTGCATTTGATCCATCTGCACTATTGCTGATCAACAAAAATTTGATAGTGAGTTCCTTGATATCAGGAGTGACTTACGCTATTGCACTTATTTTTTTCTTTAACGCATTTTTGTATACCGAAGCTTTCCTTATTGTGATCATGGGCTATTCTGTATTTCCTTTTGTTATGCTGTTTTCATGGATTGATGGTCAGGAAATTAGTGTACTAGATTTTATCGGTTCAACCTTAATTACCATAGGAAGCCTTTTTTCTGTATTGCTGCAGCTTAAAGAAGATAAAGAAAATATTCACGCTAGCGTCGCTGGATACCCAGTCTACCTTTCGACTCTGAAGGAAAAATTTAGAGCTTTAAAAAAAGATTTTTTAAGAGGAAGGCTTGGTTCATTGGAATACATGGCTCAAAGACATGAATTTAACAAATTACTTTTCGAATACGCACACGAAATTAAAACATCAGAAATAGAAAAAATTGAAATAGAAAAAGGAGAAGTTATATTTTTATTGAAACCTTTTTCTTTCAAAATGTTATCTGATGGAGGATGTAGGTCTGCGCCTTTGGAAATTCTTAACTTTGGATCATACGAAAAAAAAGAGTCTTTCTTTGTTTTACAGATGGTGAGTGATGGAGATACTGTTCTTGATATAGGTGCCAATGTTGGCTGGTACTCAATTCAATTGGCTAAGAAATTTAAAAATGCTGTTATTCATGCTTTTGAACCTATTCCGCAAACTTTTTTAATCTTAGAAAAGAATATCAAACTAAATGATGTAAAAAATATTACTCTACACCAGTTGGCGCTAGGGGCTCAAGCAGGTCAAACTAATTTTTATTATTTTCAAGGTGGTTCAGCAGTCGCTTCTAGAGTCAACTTGTTAGATCACAAAACAGCGATAAAAGTCGAATGTGAGATTTCTACACTTGATTTGTTTGTTGAAAATTTAGATTTAAGCAAGGTGGATTTTATTAAATGTGACGTTGAGGGATCAGAGTTAGATCTAATAAAAGGAGGGCGTCAAACTATAGATAAATTTTCTCCTATCATTTACATCGAATTATTTCATGGGTGGTGCGAAAGATTTGGGTATGTTCCAAATGATGTATTGCGTTTTCTTAAAGATCTGGACTATCAATGTTTTGAAATTCATGAAAATTTCCTAAAAAAAATAGACAGTATAGAAGAAACTACTAACAATTATAATTTCTTTTTCATGAGTCAAAAAAAACATGCTGCCTTGATCGCTAAATTTAGCGAAACTGGTTGAGTGAAGATAATTTGCAATTTCTTTATGAAATGGTCTCAACGAGTTAATATTGCATCTTTTTTCAAATGTCTAGAATAAGGGAAATCGAATAGAGTTTTATTTTTTACTAGCTGAAAATTTTTAACGATAGACTGCTGCAGGCGCTCATTAAGAGGGATCAGCCTATTTGGAAAGTCATTAATAAAAGCACTTAAGATAGCAGCACACAGAAGTGATCTTGTCAATTGAAAGACTGGGGGGTCTGTAACAGATGCATCTTTCCCAAAATTAACAGGAAATCCGCAATTGATAATTTTAATTCCGTCTATTTCAAAATCATCATGACAGTCTAAATGTCCAACATGTCTCTTTTGAAATTCGAAAGCCGAAAACTCTCGATCCGAAGAGGATGCACTTATAAGCATGACACCTTTTTTTAATAAATTCGTATCACTGTATTTTAGAAAAGGTTTGCCTGTACAACCTATAATTAAGTCGTAATTAGATAATGTTTGTTTTAAGTTCTTATGCTGAATAGTTGATTTTGAGGGATCGGTATCAAAACAGTCTACAGAGAAGTCGTGCTTAAAAAAATTGAACATTGCCTTGCCAATGGCCCCATTGCCAACTATTAACATCCTTTCACTGGAAGGATGTTTTTTTGCAAATTTCGCATAGAGTTGTTGCGCTAATGTTGTGGCTATGAGTGGAGATTCATATTGGATTTTTGCCTTAGATCTGGCAACGTTCACGACAGGAAAACTAAGTTTTATCTGTTTAAGTTCTTCATAGCCTGCAGTAGTTTGCTCTACTCCAATCATATTTAGTGTTTCACTTCCAAATGACTCCATAACAATTTTGATGAATTTACCACCATCATCAAGGATGATAATTTTTTTAAATTTGTTTTTTGAATTGAATAGATCGTCTTTTATTTTTCTAATAAAAAGACATATATTGCTTTTATATGCTTCATCAAATGAAATGCCTTTTTCAAAAGCAAGGCTTGAAGGACAAACAGTTATTCCCAATTTCAACATATGTTCAAATGTGCATTGATCTGTCGAATAGCATTTGCCAATCAGAAAAACATTTTTTGGATCAAGACCTCTTGAAAAAAAGGAAAAAAACATCTGTAAAGTTGTAGGAAGAATATGTTGTGCACCTATGATACATGTATTTTCGAAGGTTGCATCTTGAAAAAGATCAAAAACTGCCTCCACCATTGGCAGATTCGATGCATTTATTGTTTGCAGATCTGGTTGAATTAAAGAAGACATCGACATAAAAATGAACCTAATTTTATGTTATATGATAATAAGAATCAGTTTACTAAGAACTAAATATTTTTACATCCAGCCAGCTGTATTTTTTTCTTCGTAACTGCATTTATAATATTATTTTTTGCAAAAAAGTCAAGGGTTGAAATTATAAATCACGTATTATCCTATCAAACCCATCCTTTCAAAATTTGGATTATTTAAATTTTCTATTTTAATTATAAACGCAATAAATATTTATAATTATTTTTTAAGATTAAATCAGAACTTTAGTTTCAAATACAAAACAAAACTGTACTATCAATAAAAACAAATTTCATGAATTTATCTGGAGGTTTTCTGCATAGGAGCGAAGCTCGTCCGTGCTCACATTCATTCGATCTAAAAAGCTGGTTTGGTCAGAGTTTCCTAGATACAAGAGGTATTTAATAAAATCTTGCGTTGGACTTTTGGCAATTAGTGTAGCCAGTTTTTGAAACTCTTCGTTGATTCTTAGAACTTCTAGCTCTTCTTCAGTACCTTGTGTGATTTTTAGGGTTACAATTTCATCGATAATATCGAGAGTCGAAGTGAACAAAAGTACAAATAGAGAAGCACACATTGTTTTTTGAAAAAAATGATGTTTAACTTCAGTCTGATTGTAGAAGTCTCCCCAGATAATATAGGTTGGCCCTAAAGCGGTGAAGTCGATGAGCAAACCCAAGGCGGTTAAAGTAAAGGAGAGTGCAGGCTTCAATTGCCATCCAAGATTGCGAATTTCTTTTCCGGTCGCAAAATTGCCAACAAGATTGAAGACTCCTCTTGTAGTGAAAACAATGGATTTGCCAAATAAATAAGCCGTTGACCCCACAGCAAGTATTGCAAATACGACCCCTGCGACTTCATTGTCCCATAGCTCTTTTTTGGTGAGAGTGTAGGTGTACTCGCCAGAGGCATAACCAAAAATTCCCGCAAGTGCTCCTCCTATGACAAGTCCAGTATAGTTGCAGATCCCCCGCACAATTTTCTTTCCACAGCTAACCGGCAAAAATTCACAACTCAACATGGCCTGCATGTACCTACGAGTTTTATCTGTTGGTGAATCAATCTTAGAAATTTCATTTTTTTGTTGAATGAAAAGCTTTTTTTGATCCCAACTTTTTTGGATAAAGGAGTCTTGTGCTTCCTTAATCAAAGCAATCATTTTTGTACGAATCTGTGTTATTTCGGATCTCACACTTTTTTGTGCTGTTCGCCTTATCTGCTCAATTGAAAGTTGAAGGGATCGCACAGGGATTAAAGCTCCAGCCACTAAAAGAACAACTCCAGCTACAACTCGATATTTTGTCGCATTGTAATCAACGCCTGCCAAAGCTATAGGTAGCTGTGAAGACAGCGCAATTAGAGATGCGATAGAAATGATAACCACGGTTCTACATGTTTTTTTAGCTCCAGCTGATTTGGCTCTTAACAATTCCATTTCTGGTTTCGTCATTGGGCCCAGTAAATCGTCAACAGTGCCTGCTGCAGCCCAATATTCTAAAATAAAAAAACCAGAACTATTTCCAGCAATTGAAATAGGCCCCAATACTGGTCCTAGCCTCAGGGAAATCGGAGCAAAAGGAACTTTAGCAACTGCGGATATTACTGTGCTTGCAGCTTTTAATACATAACGTGGGATCTTGTAAGGATCCTCTTGTGGATACTGCTCGCAAATTGCCAGAACGCAATTATTGAATTTTTCTGCAGAGTTTTTTGAATTGTCATTGACAACACCAGTAGATTCTCTTAGTTCGATGACTGACATGTTTTTAAATCGATTAAATTAGTTTGAAAAAGTTTATCAGATCGCGCGAAATCTTAAAATATATTCCTTGGATACCACCCCGATTAAGAGTTATTGCCTCTAAAGACCGTTTTAGGTAAAAATGTATCAAAGAAATCTTTCAGGCATATTTTCTGCTCTGACTCTTATTTGTTTTTGAAAAAATATTATTAGATAGTTTTGAGATATATATTTATTGTGATTTTTAGTTTGGTTTTAGTTGGGGTTTCTTCTCAAATGTTTGCAGAAATGGAGAAAAAAAATTGCAACCCAAAGAGCTATAAACAATGGTTTACAGGACCACTTTTCACACCTAACGCGATAACCCTCGAACCTGGACATCCAGGCATTGAGCCAATTGTTATTTTCACCAATTTTTATGGCAAGTATGACGCTAATGGGCACCTGCGTCATACTCCAAAAATGACCAATATTCTGCCTTGTGTCGATTGTCAAGGGGGGATTACAGAAAGGATAGGAGTTGAAGTTATAGCTTTTGTGGCTCAAAACTTTTCTCGAAATGTATCGTCGACCAATTTTAAAGATTCAATTCTGCGAGTGGGTTATCAAATTTCAAATGATATTAAACACACTTGGATTCCTGATTTTAGAATTGTTGTCCAAGAAACTTTGCCGACAGGAAAATATCAGAAACTCAAACTGCAAAAATTCGGGACGGACTGTTCGGGACAAGGCGTCTTTCAAACGGGGCTTTATTTAGTAACACAAAAACTGTTTTTTGCTGATTCATGTCATCCCTTGAGACTGCGAGGCGTTGCTGGCTATTTTTTTCAATCTTCCAGGAAGGTAAAAGGGCTAAATTTTTACGGTGGAGGTATCAATACAAACGGTATAGTGCATCCTGGCAACTACATGACTTTCTTTTTACTTAGTGAATATGCCTTAACAAGGAAATGGGCCCTTGCTTGCGAATTAAATTACCAACGGGGAAAAGCGGGAAGGTATTCATGGAAATCTGGTCAACAATGCGCGCTACCCTCCTATAACCAATTTACCATTTATCCAGAAATTCAACATACCCTTAGTAAAAACACTGCTCTTGTATTTGGTGGTGCGTTTACTGCATCGGGAAAAAATTCTAATGCTTATTACAGCCTTGCTTGGGCCTACCTTTATATTTTTTAGATAACGATGTAGCGTAGTAGGGGTCAGATTCCCGTGCCTGGGAAAAAAATTATATCTAAGATGCAGTCCTAACCCAACGGTAATTTTAACGCCAAGTTACCTACACCCTCCTTGCAGCAAAATATCACTTGGGCGAGCATCCACAGCAAACCAGTTGGCGGTAGGATCAGGGCCACCAGTGACCTTGCCCCCGATTTAGGGCCAGAGAGAAATAGAGATTACGCGACTAATTT
>CAZPPS010000040.1:0-20441 GCA_964588495.1 uncultured bacterium
CCATGTGGGTGAACTAATCTGTTACCTATGTGGGTGAACTGGACCACCACAGAGGACAGAGAGAACACAGAGAAGGGGGTATTTATATTTTTTTCTCTTTGCGTCTCTGCGTTGGATTGCTTTTGGGTACGGAGCTCGGCTCTGGCACGGTCACGCACGGAAAGAAGCAAAGAAAGCTTAACCCCCCTCTTAATATATAAAATATTTTGAATATTAATAAATTTTATGTTATAATTAGTTATTAATTAATAATTTAGGTGAATAGTGGGTAGCATAGAAGCTTATCGTGCAAAGCAAGCGCAGATTCAGGTTCAGAAAGCCCAGGTGGAGCAAACAGAGCCGTCCAAGATTCAGAGAGTTGTCTCGGCTACTGGCGATTTTACGAAGGGGATGGTCAGTTGTTCTTTCTTCCGCGCAACCTGTGTTTCTGGAATCGGTGTGGGAGTTGTGTTTGCCGTCTATTTAGCTCTACATATGTTCCCTCCGGTTTGGATGATCACAGCTGCAGCAGTTGGGGCTTTTGTGCTGGGTATGGCGCTTAATCTTTTGGAAAAAGATCCTCTAGAAAAAATGAAATTTGAAGTGGCAACTGTGGGTAGACTGCTTCCTTTAGAAGATGATTACGTCAAAATTCCTATTCAAGGTGGAAAATTCATCATCCTTGGGAAGAATCCTAATAATTTGACGGGTGCGGCAGCAGACGACCTGATCCATAACCAAAATGTTAAGGCAGTCTTATCTGTGATTGAGTCATGGGAAAATCAGCCTCGTGGGTTACATATACCTTGTCCTTGGAAAGAACTAGGTATCAAACACAAACTGATCGATGTCAAAGACCATACACCTCTTGCTGATGCTCAGCTCAATGAAGCTGTTCAATTTCTTAACGAGCAAATTAGCGCCTTGAAGCAAGGAGAAGCTGTGTATGTTCACTGCGCAGCTGGACACGGACGCTCTGCTATGGCTATTGCCGCTTACCTAAAACAATTTGAACAAGCTGACAAGTCGTTCCAAGAGATTGGACAAAGGATCAAAGATTTAAGGCCCAAATCAACGATTTTAAAAGAGAAAAAGCAAAACCGACTTGAGGATTGGCATGCAACGCAAGAGCCAAAAAGGCTGCTGAATCAATGGAAAGAAATTCATCAAAAGGTTGCAATTGAGGTTACTCAGGGTATACACGAAAGTCTCAGTGTAGAAAAGGGGGAGCTTGAAAAACAGCTTGAGAAGTTGGATCGAAATAAGATGCTGGACGCATTGCTCTCTGAAAAGGAGTATGTGGTTATCAAGGAAAAGGACAAGTCGACCATTTATTTAAAATATCAAGGCAAAATTCGCGATAAACTCTATTCTCCAACATTAGAAACACGTCTTGGTAGCAACCATTATAGATACTTAGGGGCAATGACCTTTGGAGCGCCCCAAAATCAGCATTAGAAAAACTTTTTGGTTGCGTTCGGGATTCTAAATCAGTACAAATGAGGACTTGAATTTAGAAACGATAAAAGCGCGAACTAGAAATGCTCAATTTCCGAAAACTGAGACAAGATTTCTCTTCCTCCATATTAAAAGAGGGGAAAGAACTGTATGAAAATAATTCAGTAGTTGATGCCAAGATCCTCCTTTTTGATGCCAAACATCTGCGCATCAGCTCCCGCGTCAAAGGCACCTTCAAAAATATCTATGAGAGCGAAATTGAGATCAATCGCTCGGAGTCGATGGCAGTCGATTCCAACTGCGACTGCACCTACACTTACGACTGTCAGCACATTGCAGCTCTGCTCTACTTCCTCGAAGAAAATCTCAATGAAATTGTCGTGACCTATTCGCAAAACACCGATCTTGATGTTCACGACGATGACGTCAAACAAGAGCTTTTGGTCACCTTTGAAGAGGCAGCGACCAAAGAAGACAAACGGCAGAGTCAGCAGTTCCAAAAAGAGGTTTTAAGCGAGTATGTGAATGCGGCGGGAGCTCTTGGCTCTTCCCCATTTTTCCTCCCTCCTGTGGTTGTCGATGAGGATAAAGCGGAGTTGGGAATTATCCTGACAGGTCAAAATCAGGATTTAATGGAAATCCAGCTCGCCATTCGTCTCCCTGCCCGCTCAAAGCCCCTTGCAATTCCCAATGTCAAAGCCTTTATGGAAGCTGTGGCTTTCCGCGAACCGATCAACATCAGCGGCAAACGGTATTTTTTTAGCCTATATTCCTTTGATTCGGTCACACAAGAATTGCTCAGCATGTTGATCCACAACATCCGCTATGTGAACGGAACGGACGAAAAATATTTGCGCACAGCAGGGATTGAGCGCGAAGCCCTCGGAGCAATTCTTGCAAGGGCCTATGATCTGGTCTTAGGAAGCGATCATCAAATCTCTACGGGAGTTGTCCGTGAAGCCATTCCAGTCCCCTGTTGCTTTTGCGGCAATTTGGAAGAGCCTCTTTGTTTATCCGTTTATCCTGCCCAGGTTAAATTCACACTCGAATATCTGGAAGCTCCAGGCCCCACATTGCTTTTGAAACCCTCTGTCCGTTTGGATGAAGACTCTGTAGCTTTAGAATCGGCTCTTTTGTTTGAATCGGCCAAGCCGGGGCTCATCTATCAAAATACTTATCACCGTTTCCAGCCCAAAGTGAAAAGGGCCCACCTGAAAGCCCTGAATGGTTTAAGAGATATTACCATCCCAGAGCCCCTTTTCGGAACATTTATCGAAAATGCCCTTCCCGTTTTACGTCAATATGCGGAAGTGGCGAATCCCAGTCTGATCGATCGATTTATTACACTTCCCTTTGTGGAAGAGGTGAAGGGGCGTTGTGAGATCAATTATCTCAATGGTGAGATGGAAGCCCGTCTATTTTTTGTGTATGGCAAAAATGAGATCCCCGCTTCTTTGAATCAACTCTCTTATAAAGATGTGGCAGCCTTCGCCCAGCCCGAAGGGATTTTAGCTCGTAATCTTGTAGAAGAGCGCAAAATTATAGACGCCATTTTTGAAGATTTCATTTTCGACGAAAAAGAGGGAGTTTTCAGAGTCAAGAGCGAGAAGAAAATTGTGGAATTCATGACAGAAATTATTCCACACCATCAAAACCGGATCGCGTTCGAGTGTCCTGAGAATCTCTCAGAACAATTTATCTACGATGAGTCAACGTTCGAGCTCTCTTTATCTGAAAGTGAACGGGTTGATACTTATAAAGTGGAACTTCAGGTCAATGGCTTTTTAAAAGGTGCGTCTCTCGATTTACTCTGGGATTGTCTGGCTTCCAAGAAGCGCTATTTGGAACTGCAGGGGCCTCAAAAATCCAAGTCGAAATCGATGGCCCGTATTTTAGTTTTGGATCTCGAAAAAATTTCGCCGCTCATTCAAATTTTTGATGAAATTGGTTTGAACAAGCTCGAAAACTTTGTAGAGGAAAAACCTCTGTGGAGTTTGACCACAATTCAACCTTCTCTTTTCAAGTCCCTGCCTGTCAAATTCAAGATGAGCGCCCGTCTTAAGGAGATCCAGAAACAGCTGTTGGGTGAAAGTGAATTTTTAGCCCAGGAAGTGCCCAAAGAGATCCAGGCGACTCTCAGAAGTTATCAGGTAGAAGGTGTTCATTGGCTCGAAAGGCTCCGTCGCATGCATTTGGGCGGTATTCTTGCTGATGACATGGGGCTTGGCAAAACGTTACAGGCCATTATTGCCATTACGCAAAGCAGAGCCGAAAATGGCAATTTGCCTTCGTTGATTGTGTGTCCAACCTCTTTGGTCTACAACTGGAAAGAAGAATTCTTCAAATTCAACCCTAAATTAAAAGCCATAGTTGTCGACGGCACTCCAGATAAACGGAAAAAAGCCTTAAAATCTTCTGGAGAGCATGACATTGTCATTACTTCCTATAATTTGCTCCAAAAAGACATCGACATCCACAAGGGAATCAAATTCAACTACGTCGTCCTCGATGAGGCGCAACACATCAAGAACAGAGGCACCCGAAACGCCCGTTCTGTCAAAATGATTCAGGCAGCCCACCGCCTCATCTTGACAGGAACGCCTATTGAGAACTCTTTGGAAGAGCTCTGGAGCCTCTTTGACTTTTTAATGCCCGGTTTGCTGAGCTCGTACGACCGTTTTGTTGAAAAATATATCCGTAAGCTGGCCCCGACCCAGCCCGCGCCTAATGAGCATCTCGAATCGCTCAAGAAAAAGGTCTCTCCGTTTATTTTGCGCCGCATGAAAGAAGATGTGTTGAAAGACTTGCCTCCTGTTTCAGAAATTATTTACCATTGCCACTTAACAGACCGTCAAAAAGAGCTTTATCAATCTTATGCTGCTTCCGCTAAAGAAGAGCTTTCAAGACTTGTGAAAAAAGAGGGCTTTGACAAAATCCAGATTCATGTCCTAGCGACGCTCACCCGTTTGAAGCAGATCTGCTGTCACCCTGCCATTTTTGCAAAAGATGCTGCCGAGATGGGAGATTCTGCAAAGTATGACATGTTGATGGAGCTTCTCCCTTCTTTAATCGAAGGGAAGCATAAAACGGTTATTTTCTCCCAATACACAAAAATGCTCACCATTTTGAGAGAAGATTTAAATCAGATGGGAATTGCGTTTGCCTATCTGGATGGCTCCAGCAAAAATAGATTAGAGATTGTTAAACAATTTAATGAAGATCCCAAGATTTTAGTATTTTTAGTTTCCTTGAAAGCGGGAGGATCGGGACTTAATTTAACAAGCGCCGATACGGTAATTCATTACGATATGTGGTGGAATCCAGCTGTTGAGAACCAGGCAACTGACCGTGTCCATCGATTGGGCCAAAAACGTTCAGTTTCTTCTTATAAATTGGTGACACTTAATACGATTGAGGAGAAAATAGTCAACCTTCAAAACCGCAAGAAGGGGCTTGTCAAAAAAGTCATCAACTCTGACGATGAGGCTATTGCCAAGTTGACCTGGGAAGAGGTTTTGGAGTTATTACAAACTTAAAAAATTAGACATAAAATATCCCGTGCCTGTGCCCGTGGCTGGGCACGGAAGATCAAAGGAAATACTATATGTTAAACAGGAGCCACCCAGGCTATAAAGCCCTCCTCGAAATCCTGCGCAATAAAGCTCTCAAACGTTTCGACAAATTCTTCAACTTTTTTTCAAGCGATATTGGCATCGATTTAGGAACCGCGAACACGCTCGTTTATGTGCGCGGAAAAGGAATTGTCTTGAGCGAGCCCTCCGTTGTGGCCGTAGATTCACAAACCAATGAAGTTTTGGCAGTCGGACATAGAGCGAAGGCGATGCTTGGCAAAACGCCCCGAAAAATTCATGCAGTACGTCCTATGAAAGATGGGGTCATTGCCGATTTTGAAATCGCTGAAGGAATGCTTAAGGCTTTGATCAAACGTGTGATGCCTGCCAGATCCCTATTTCGCCCCAAAATTTTGATTGCGATCCCTTCCGGAATTACAGGGGTTGAAAAAAGAGCTGTCGAAGATGCCGCTTTGCATGCTGGAGCCCAGGAAGTGATCCTCATTGAAGAGCCGATGGCAGCAGCTATTGGGGTAGATCTTCCGGTTCATGAGCCTGCCGGCAACATGATCATCGACATCGGCGGCGGAACGACAGAGATCGCTATTATCTCTTTAGGCGGTATTGTAGAGGCACGATCGTTGAGGATTGCCGGAGATGAGTTTGATGAGTGCATCATCAACTACATGCGCCGTACCTACAATCTCATGATTGGTCCAAGGACGGCTGAAGAGATCAAAATTGCAATTGGTTCAGCCTTCCCTCTTGGCGATAAAGAATTGGAGATGGAAGTGCGCGGCCGGGATCAGGTGGCTGGCCTTCCCGTGACGAAAAGAATTAATTCTGTAGAAATTAGAGAATGTCTTGCCGAGCCTATCCAGCAGATCGTCGAATGTGTGCGTCTTACCCTTGAAAAATGTCCTCCCGAACTTTCTGCCGATTTGGTAGAAAGAGGCATGGTGCTAGCAGGTGGGGGCGCGCTGATCAAGGGACTCGACAAAGCTCTGACGAAAGATACAGGGCTTCCAGTCATCATTGCCCCTCATCCTCTTCTTGCAGTTTGTTTAGGAACAGGCAAGGCCTTAGAGCATCTTGAGAAATACAAGAAACGGAAGGCGATGATTTGATACTGGAAGATATAAGACATCAAGGGCTCTCAAACTGGATCCATGAGATCATTGAACTGACCGCCCCACGTCATGTGTATGTATGCGATGGAAGTGAGGAAGAGTACAGTCGGATGTCGCAGGAGCTGGTGAACAATGGGACCTTTATTGCTCTTAATCCCCAAAAACGTCCCAATTCCTTTTTAGCAAGATCCAATCCCTTAGATGTAGCGCGCGTTGAAGAGCGCACGTTCATCTGCTCTGAAAAGGAAGAAGATGCAGGTCCCACCAATAACTGGTGTGATCCGAAGCAGATGCTTCAAAAATTAAAAGGTCTCTTCAAAGGGTGTATGAAAGGGCGCACGCTCTACATCATCCCTTTCAGCATGGGCCCTTTGGGCTCTGAAATTGCCCATATTGGCGTCGAGCTCACCGATTCTCCCTATGTGGTGTGCAGCATGAAGATCATGACGCGGATGGGAAAAGAGGTTTTAGACATTCTTGGCGAAGAAGGTGAATTTGTCCCGTGTCTACATAGCGTGGGAGTCCCTTTAGAGATCGGGCAAAAAGATGTGTCCTGGCCCTGCAACCCTGAAAACACAGTCATCGCCCATTTTCCCGAAAATAGAAGCATCTGGTCCTTTGGAAGTGGCTATGGGGGCAATGCTCTCCTTGGCAAAAAGTGCCTGGCGCTGCGCATCGCCTCTGTCATGGGGCGGGATCAAGGATGGCTTGCAGAACATATGCTGATTGTGGGTGTGACAAGCCCAGAAGGACGTAAGAAGTACTTCACAGGGGCTTTTCCGAGTGCTTGCGGCAAGACAAACATGGCGATGATGCGCTCGGAGCTTAAAAATTGGAAAGTAGAGTGTGTGGGCGATGATATTGCCTGGATGAAGTTTGGAAAAGATGGGAGGCTCTATGCGATTAATCCCGAATCGGGTTTTTTTGGGGTAGCTCCTGGTACTTCCATGGAATCCAATCCAAATGCCCTTCTCAGTTGCTCCAAAAACGCGATTTTTACAAATGTGGCGCTTACGCCCGATGGAGATGTCTGGTGGGAAGGTTTGACTGAGACGCCGCCCGATGGATTAATTGATTGGTTAGGGAAACCCTGGAATCCCCAAAGTGGTCATCCGGCAGCGCATCCCAATTCCCGTTTTACAGCAGCAGCGAGTCAATGTCCGGTGATTGACCCTTCCTGGGAAGATCCTACCGGAGTTCCTATTTCAGCCTTCATTTTTGGCGGTAGAAGAAGCTCGACCGTCCCTCTAGTCTACGAATCGTTTGATTGGGAGCATGGAACCTTTATGGGCTGCTCGATCTCTTCGGAGATGACCGCTGCGGCTGAGGGAAACTTGGGAACATTGCGACACGATCCTTTTGCGATGCTCCCTTTTTGCGGCTACAACATGGGTGATTATTTTGGGCACTGGCTCTCGATGAATGAGAAAGCCAATGTCAAGCTTCCCAAAATTTTTAGCGTGAATTGGTTTCGCAAATCGGCACAAGGGAAGTATCTCTGGCCCGGTTTTGGACAAAATGCCCGTGTTTTAAAGTGGATCTTTGAAAGGACAGAGGGCGCCGATCATGCCGAAAAAACACCTATCGGCTTTATCCCCAAAAAGGAAAACTTTGATCTTTCCGATCTCGCAATTGCCGAAAAGCAGTTCCAAGAGCTCTTTGAGATCGATGCTCAGGAATGGCTTGAAGAAACAAGGCATCTTAAAACCTATTTCGAAGAGTTTGGGGAAAAACTTCCTCAAAAAATAAGAGATCAATTGGATCAACAATTATCCAGACTGACATGATAAACCCAGCGTTTCAAATTGTTGTGTTAGGCTGCTCAGGAGGACCTCGTGAGGATAATTTATCTGGTTATCTCTGCTCGCCACTTGAAACACAGGAATGGATTTCCTTGGATGCCGGGTCCTTACTTGAAGGAATCGAGTGCGCTCTAAAAAAAAAATGTCTGAATGACGTGTCCTTCACAGATCCAGAGCTTGCAATGCAAGGGGAGATGTTGAGAAAGCATCTCAAATGTTTTTTAATTTCCCATGCCCATCTCGATCACATTGCAGGGCTCGTCTTAAATTCCCCGGCAGATAGCCACAAACACATTTTAGGTCTCGATCCTACAATTGATAACCTACGCGATCACATTTTCAACGGAAAAATCTGGCCTAACTATGGGAGCGAAGGCAACGACCCCATATTGCGCCTCTACGAATATGTGAGGCTTAAAACAGCTCAAGTCACCCCCATTCCCAACACTTCGATGAACGTAGAAGCTTTTGCTTTGAGCCATCCCAACGGCTATCCCTCTTCGGCATTCCTCATCGAATACAAGAATCAATATCTTCTCTACATCGGAGATACCTCTTCCGATGCACTCGAAAAGGAAAAGAGATTAAGCACAATTTGGAAGCGAATAACCCCTCTTATTAAAGAAAAAAGACTCTCAGGAATGTTTCTCGAGTGCTCTTACCCTGCTCACGAAGAAAAAGAAACCCGCTATGGCCACCTCAACAGCAAGCTCATGCTGCAAGAGCTCCAGGCTCTCTCTGACATGGCAGGTTCCCTCAAAGACCTGCCGATCATCGTCACTCACATAAAAGATAGCATCAAAAGGGGAATTGCTCCCAAAGCCCAGATCCAAGAAGAGCTCCTCTCCCAAAACGATCTCGGTATCCGCTTCATCTTCCCATCTCAAGGGGACAGGATCGTCCTGTAAGATAATAAAAATAACAGGATAAAAGGGAGGGGTAGGATAAGATAAAAAAGTAAAAAATATTGTTTAAATTATCCTATTCATCCTTCCATCCTGTTTTTTTTATCGTATTTATCTGGGACGTTGTTTGTTTTCGGCAAATTCGATCACTTGGAGCGCGATCTTTTTGCCTAGAATGCCACCCTGTTTGACATCTTCAGGAAAGTGGACACCTGCCCAGAGACGTGTGAGGGCCCCCTCGTCACGAATGCTTTCCCAATGGGCTTGGTCTTCGGGAAAAAAGTAGCAGAGGACCGTTGCAAAGATTGAACCGATGATCCCTTGTCCAGAAGGATAACTGGGATTGCTGAGTTCATGGCCGATGGGTTTGAAGTTGGAGTCCATCATGAAAGGACGCTGAATGCAGTAAGTAAATTTCCATTTCATTTCAGCAATCAGGCCATCATACATGGCCATCATAAGTGTGGCGCGCACAAGAAGCTGATGCTCATATGGAATATTTTTTTCCTGCATGTAGCGAAGCGCCATGAGACGCCATTCCATCCCTCTTCCACGTGCCCCTCGCCAGATTTTTAAGAGATCTCGTTGTTCTTGAGTCAGATTTTGTCGGATCGTTTTAAGTTGAGCCCATTGCTTTTTCCAGCCATCGTGGTTATCTGCAGCAAGCGGGGGAGGGGGCTCTGGTAGTGGGCATGTCCAGGGGATCCATTTTGCAATCAGCTTAGTTGCTTTTGAGATTTTCCGAGGCCATCGACTAGAAGTAAAGGTGGCTGCGCTTGCATCTTCCAGGGCAATTCTTTCTAAATAGGGGCAAAGAATGGTGTCTGCCAAACAGGCAATTTCTGGATCGATAGCTTTTTCTGTAAGGTCTTTGTAATTTGGGAAAAATTTCTTGATGAGAACATATGCGATACGCTCATGAACTTCACAAGGGTATTCTGAGGCACAATTAATGGCGACGTAGAGATAAGTGTAAAAACGGACGCGATTGTAATAGGGCTGTTCGGCTTTGACAAAGTAGGCATGGAGCTTTTCTTCCCATGGGTCATCTGCGGTGAGTTTAAAACAAATAAGAAAAAGTAGGATAAAATAAGGGATTCTCAGCATGATTGGGGTTTAACGAAGATGGATATTTCGCGTCAATTTAACATTTTAAACGAAACAATCGTGCAGTGCACACGTTGCCCCCGTTTGGTGGCTTATCGTGAAACTGTCCCTTTCAGAAAGGCGTTTTGTCAGGAGCCCGGATGGAGAAAGCCGGTTCCCGGTTTTGGAGATAGGGATGCTTGGCTCCTCATTTTAGGGCTGGCTCCCTCTATAGAAGGGGGGAACCGGACTGGGCGCATTTTTACAGGGGACGGCTCAGCCCGCTTTCTCATCAAAGCCCTTCATAAAGCAGGTTTCGCTTCCCAAGCTCAATCAGACACCGCTCAAGACAATCTCCAGCTCAAAGGTTGCTACATTACAGCCGCTGTCAAATGTGTGCCACCGAAGCACCATCCTCTTCCAGAAGAATTTTCCAATTGCAGCAGCTATTTTGAAAACGAGTTTTTTCTCCTCAAAAATGTGCGTGCAGTGCTGGCACTCGGCAAAATGGCCTTCGATACTTACCAGTCATTCCTCATCCGATCTGGAGCTCTCCAAAAAAAACACCCATTTGCCTTTGGCAACAAGGTTCTCGTTCCCGGCTGGCCCACACTCTACGGTGCCTTCCATCCCAGCCCTCAAAACACTAACACCGGCAAACTCACAGAGGAAATGTTTCTGGTTCTACTAACTCGTATCCAACAGGAAAGCGGTAGTTATTAACCTGAGTTTTTGGATAGAAGAGTCGTATCTCCATTTCGAAGCATGTGTGCGAAGGGGATTCTCAAATCCTCATATTTGATCTCTGACCCTTCCAATTGGGTTGACAGCCATTCCTCCCTTAGCAAGAAAAAATCGGTCACTGCACACTTGTAGATCGCATCAGGATCGACAGGTTTTTGCCTGATCGTTGCTTGTGTGATCAAAGAATCGTTCACTTCGAGGGTAATGCCAGAATATTGAAAATGTCTTTGCCCTTGACCCCAGCGATTGTGCCCCTCCTGAAAAAGCTGTAGCAAAACAGATCCCTTCATGCGCGCCACCAAAAGGGATTCGTTATAAGGGAGCAACTGATAGAGATTTTTGAGGGTAAATGCTCCGGGTTCAATATCTTTTTTAATGGAACCTGCAAGCATCACGGCAACGTCTGTGTCTGCAGCTTTTTGTAATATGTCGCAGATGCCACTGCCAAGCTGAGTCAGACCTTTTCGGAGCTCTCCTCTTGCAATTGTATTCGGGCACTCCATAAGCACTTCGGCAAAAGCGATCGTTATTTCGTGTTGAAAACAGGTCAATTGCGGAAAAGGATCGCTATCGTCAATAGTCAGATCATAGCGGTCATCCATCAACTCAACACACGATTGTTTAAAGACGGTGCCGTCTTTCACCTCAATGGACATTTTCCCCACAAGGTGCCCATAACATTCTGCGTGAAAAATAGCGACCCCCCCCTCTTCTTCATGTTCGGTCATGTAGGTGTGAGAATGTCCCCCAATGATCACATCAATAAGAGGATGCAGTTTGGCATAAACTCGGTCCTGTTTAATGCCTGAATGCGAAAGGAGAATGATGATATCGACTTGAGGCCGGATTTCAGGGAGCAACTTATCTAGGATTGTAGAAGGATCTTCAAGCGTCAAATTTGTCTTGCTTAAAGGATGAACTGTCCCCCATGCATCAGGCCCCATGATGCCCACAACTGCAACACTTAAATTCCCGATTTCAAGCATCACATAGGGAGTAAAACAGGGTTTATTTTCGCACAAAATGTTTGCGCAGAGTTTTTTAAATTTGCCCTCTTTTAAAAGCTCTTGAAGAGGCTCAAGTCCCCCATCCAAATCATGATTTCCAATCGCTACAATGTCGTAGCCGGCTGCGTTCATAAATTCGATATCAGCTCTTCCTTTAAACTTTTCATAGTAAAGGGTCCCACGCAGAAAATCTCCCGCGTCCAGAACCAATAAGGACTGTTCGATCGCACGACTGTCTGTTATAAATTTTGCAGTCCTTAGGGCGCCCCCTAAGGGTTTTTCAGAAAGCTTGGATTTAGAAGGATCTAAATAGCTGTGACGATCCCCTGTGAAGAGCAGACTAAATTTTCCATTTCTTCTCGCAACAAGTGAGGGAGTCATTGGATTTGAATCGCCGATAGTTAGAACTGACATATTAGATCCTTTTTTCAAGATAGCCATTATTAAAGGCTATAGAATGGCCTGAGATGGCTTTTTTCATGGCTTTGATTATAAAGATATTATAAATTAAGTCAATAGAGTAAAGATTTGTAGGTGGAAATGCGCCTGGTCCAAGAAAATCTACCAGAATAGGAAGAAATTTCTCTTTGCAGATTATCCAGGAGGGGTTTTTTGGTGAGGAGAGATATGGAGTGGGCAAGGGAATCAATGCTGTCTGGTTCAAAGAGAAGAGCGCCCTTTTCGTGTTGAAAATGCTCTTCAACAATCTGTAGGCGGGGAGCAAGGATAGGCCTTCCCCATTCAGCATATTCTAAAAGCTTGGTGTGGGCCACAAAAGGCATTCTTCCTGTATTCTCAAAAGGGGCAACAAATGCGTGGGCTTCTTGAACGTGGTTGTGGAGCTCTTTTGGAGGTATAAATCCTAAAAAATGAACGCGTGCTGAGATGTTTAGTTGCGCCGAGAGTAGCTGAAGAGCAGCAATTTGTTCTGGTTTGCCGCCGATAATTTTGAGGTGGACATTTTGTGTTTGGGCAAGTGCTTGGAGAAGGAAGGGGAGACCTTGGCCTTCGTAGAGTTGGCCGACATACATGAGAACTAAAGGAGCTTCTTGAGGTGGAGGCAAAGCTGTCGCCTGAACAGCAAGAGGAACCACATGAATGGGAACTGTGAGGGCGTAGGGCTTTTGAAGCAAAATCTCTTTGAGCGCTTGTGTGGTAACAGTAATCAGGTCGGCTTGTGACAAAAACTTTTTTTCTATTTCAAAATCTTTTGTTGGCGCTTGGTTAGGGTAATAACAGAGATCATGAACCTCGTAGAGATAGCGGACGCCTGGAATTTTCCGCGCAAGATGATAGGCGGCCTGCTTTTTTACACTTAATAAAACCCATTCAGGACGCATTTGGTGGATCTTTTTTTGACAGGCTCTAAAAAAAGGGAGGTTCCAGGTAACTCCAAGGGGGTTATTTTTCCGGATGATGGGAAACTCTTCGATTTTCAATTTAGTAATGTTGTAATGGGCAAAGAGATCCGTTTTTTTAGAGCCTTTGCCAACAAAGAGTGTAACATCAAATCCAGACGCCTGAAGTGCTGCGCATTCGTGCACAATATAAACATCGTGGGCTTTTTTTTTCGGAAGTATCTCGTTGTAAGGGTATATTATCTGCATTTGTAAAAAATAGTAGATATTTGTAAATAGAAGGGTATTCCAAAAATGATTATATGAAAGAAATATTAAAGCAGTTTGCCACCATTTGGCGCGAGAGAAATCCCCTGCAAAAAGCCCTTTTTGTAGCCATTTTGCTTATTGTGATTTCTCTTTTAGGGTATTTGGTGAATCGCCCACATAACAGCTTTGTTCCTCTTTTTCCTGGCAAAACTTTAAGTTTAACCGAAACTGCTGAAATCTGCGCCCGCCTTAAAGCACATGCGATTCCCTATAAAGAAGATAAAACAAAGGGGATTGTTGTCTCCTCAGATCAGGTCGATCAAATCCGGACCGAGGTTGGAACGCCAAGAACTGAGACGGGTAAAGGATTTGAGCTTTTTGATACCAATACGTGGATCAAAGGGGAGAAAGAGCTCCAGGTCTTGGAAATGCGCGCTTTAAAAGGGCAGCTGGAAAAGGATTTATCTGCTTTTGAGCATATCAAAAGCGCGAATGTCATTTTAGATATTCCACCACAAAGATCGTTTCCGGGGACAAAATATCAGACAAAGGCTTCTGTGATTTTAAATTTAATGCCAGGAGCCAAGCTTTCCTCTTCGGAGCTTCGAGCGATCAATAACCATTTAGCGGGCGCTGTGAGGGGCCTTGAGTCCAATATGATCGCCATATCAGACACAACAGGAAAGCTTTATAAATCGATCGACCCAACGGGAGCCGATGAATTTTTGCTAGACAGCAGCCTGAGTGTAGAAGAGAAGGTGACAGAAAGAGTCAATGAGCTTCTGTTACGCCTTGTGGGGGAAAATCATTTCTATACAACTGTACAACTTTCTGATTCTCAAATGTCTATTGCGATTATTATCGATCGAGACAGAATTCCAGCAGAAATGCCCAATTTTCAAAAAGACATTGAAAGGCAGCTGACAGTGTGTGCAAGGGGTTTTGGATATCCCGTGCAGGCAGTTGTCGATTTCATCCCGTTTAACAAAGCTAAAGTCCATCTCATCAAAACCAGCTATTATTCCTCATTTGGTTTTTACCTCACCCTTGTGTTTGTCGTAGCAGCCCTCATCTGTTTTTACCCATTTTTGAAAAGTTACAAAAAAAGTAAAAAAGTGACTGAGGATGCCCTTTTAAAGACAAAGACACACATAGATCTTGGAAAACTAGGCTCAGCGATGCGCGGTGAAGATCCACAAACAATTGCAATCATGCTTTCATATCTCGAACCAGAGCGGGCAGAAGAGCTGATTTCTGCACTGGATTCCAACTTGCAAGATGAGGTCCTTTTCCATCTTTCTGAAATGGAAAAAAGGGATAATCTATGATTATCCGTGGTGAAAATGTCCAAGACATGGCCCTTCTGAGCCCTTTGAGGGAGCTTCATTTTGAAAAATCTCAGGAAAAAGAGAGTTTTTTTGAAGAAGAATGCAGAAAAGTTTTTCAGGAAGGGTTTCAAAGTGGGGAGAAAAAGGGATTTGAGAGAGCGTCTGGTGAAATAAAAGAGCTTTTGAGTCTTGTGCAAACACTTGCTCAGAAGCTGCTAGAACACACACGTAATGTTGTAGAACATCTCAAGCCTGAAGTGATCGAATTAACAATTGTCCTTTGTGAGAAGGTCATCCGAAAAGAGCTTGAATCTCCTCAAATGCTGATCCATTTGATCCATTCGCTTCTAAGCAGTGCGCCCGATCTTAACCAAAATGAGGTCAAAATCAGGCTGAGTCCCGAAGACTTCAACATGCTCGAAGCATTCGCTCAAAATAAAGACCTGAAAGGATTAAATTTCCAGTCAGATAGCCTCATGATGCGCGGAGATTGCCGTATCGAAACAGAATCGGGACTTATAAATTACAGCATTGCCCGCGAGCTTGATTTTCTTAAGAGAAAAATACTGAAAAATGAGTAAGCTCTTAAGTCAAGAAATTCGTCAGCTTCGAAAGCCCTCGCAAGTCCGTGTGAGTGGAAAGGTGAGCTCCGTTATCGGTCTTTTGGTGGAATCAATCGGTCCAGACTCTTTTATTGGAGAAATTTGCTATATTTATGGCAAGCATGCAGAGCCCATACCTTGTGAGGTTGTGGGTTTGAAGGAAAAAAAAGTGTTGCTAATGCCTCTTGCAGACATGACAGCGATTGCTGCGGGTGCTGAAGTGTATCCAACGGGGGAAATTCATCGTGTAGCGGTAGCTCCAACGCTTGTGGGTCGTATTCTGGATGGTCTTGGACGTCCCATCGATGGCAAAGGGGATATACGTGCCGAAAAATATTATCCTGTGATGGCCCCACCACCTCCCCCTTTGAGCCGTAAACCGATCAATACGAGGCTAGAAACAAAGATCAAAGCTATCGATGCCTTTTGCACATTAGGCCTAGGACAAAGAATTGGGATTTTTTCAGCGCCAGGTGTGGGAAAATCCACTCTAATGGGGATGGTAGCCCGTTTTGCTGAATCTGATATCAATGTTATTGCTTTGATCGGGGAAAGGGGGCGTGAGGTCAATGAATTCATCGAAAAAGAGCTCGGAGCTGCAGGCCTTGCCCGCTCTGTAGTCGTTGTTGTAACCTCAGATCAGGCAGCTCTTTTACGAGCCAAAGGGGCCAATGTGGCCACTGCGATCGCCGAATATTTCCGCGATCTTGGAAAAAACGTCATTTTGATGATGGACTCCGTTTCTCGGTATGCCATGGCTTTGCGTGAAATTGGCCTTGCTATTGGCGAGCCTCCCACAACAAGGGGCTACACACCCTCTGTTTTTGCGAATCTTCCCCGTCTTTTAGAAAGAGCTGGCAATAATGGCAAGGGCTCCATTACCGGAATCTACACGATTTTATGCGATGAAGATGAAGCCTCAGATCCGATTCCTGAGCAGATGCGTTCCTTATTGGACGGGCATCTCTTTTTGAGCCGCACACTTTCTGCTAGCCACCATTTCCCCCCGATTGATATTTTAAAAAGTCTATCCAGGCTTGTGCCGCGCCTTAACAGTGAGGAACTTCAAAAATGGGGTGCAAAAATTCGTCAACTTTTACATACATATGATGAAGCAGAAGAGCTCATAAACCTGGGGGCTTATACGGCGGGGGCAAATCCACTCATAGATGAAGCCATTCAAAAAATTGAGCCGATAAGAAAATTTTTGAGACAGGAGCCAGGGGCGCGATTCCCTTTTGAGGAAACACAAAAAAACTTGAGTCAAATAGTATTATGAAAAAATTTTATTTCCGTATGGAAAGATTGTTGAGAGTCAGGCAAACCCACGAAATCTCAATGAAGCGCGATCTTGAAGGAGCCACTCAAAAGCTGAAGTTGAGCCAGGAGAAGGAAAAAACGCTTCAAAATCAAATTCAGCAATTAGACGAAGAGATGCAAAAGGGACGTCTTGAAGGGAGGATGAAGCTCCACGACACCTATGCGCAAATTTTGGCCCATCTCAATGAGGCTCTCGCACAGGTTCAAAACGCTCTTACAGCCCAAAACAAAATTATTGAAGAGCAAAAAGAGCGTCTAAAACAGGCTGTCCAAGAGAGAAAATTGATCGAAAAGATAAAAGAAAAGCACTATGCTAGCTGGGCATCTGATACGGAGCGCGAAGAAGGAGCCTCAAACGATGAATTTGCCCTCAAAGGACATACCTCCCGATTTAAATGAGCAACTTCTCAGACAAAAAGATTATCTTTCGCAAAAAAAACCAATAGAGCCGAGCGAGTTTGAGCCTTTTGGGGATTACCAAAATGATGGGAATCCTGAAGATTTCAATTTAGGATTAGAGCTTATCTCTAAAGGGAAGACAGCTCTTGTGGTTTTAGCAGGTGGCCAAGGGAGCAGGCTTGGTCTTGAAGGACCCAAAGGATGTGCTGTAGTTCTCGGCAAATCTCTTTTTCAGATCCTGGCAGAAAAAATTCAGTTAGCAAGTATGGCTGCGGGCAGATCCCTTGAAACAGCTATCATGACCTCCCCCTTAAATGACCAAGAGACGCGGGATTTCTTCGGAAAAAACCAATTTTTTGGGTTAGAAGCCAAGCAAATCTCTTTTTTTTCTCAGGAAATGTGGCCCGTGCTTGATTTTGAGGGGAACGTCGCAGGCTTTGGACCTAACGGCAACGGCTGTGTGTTTCGCATCCTGGAAAAAAATGGCATTTTAGAGCATTGGGAACGGGCTGGGATTGAAATGGTGAGCGTCCTTGCCATTGATAACCCTCTGGCACCTGTGTTTGACTCGGAAATTTTTGGATTCCACCAAAGATGGGGCAACGAAATTTCAATTAGAACAGCGCTCAAAAGATCTCCAAATGAAAGTGTGGGGGCAATTGCACGGAAAAATGGGAAAACTGTCGTTGTTGAATATCTGGATCTTAAGGACGAGGACCGTCAAAAATTTGATCTTGCCAACTTAGGGATTTATTGTTTTTCTCTTCCTTTCATGCAAAAAGCGGCACATTTTCAATTTCCACTTCACGTCGCAAAGAAAAAGGCCAAAGAGGTGAATATTTGGAAGTTTGAAGAGTTCATTTTCGATGTTTTCCCGCTAGCTGATCGTTTGAAAGCTGTGATCTCTGAGCGTAGAAGCTGTTTTGCGCCCTTGAAAAATTTGTATGGCGAAGATAGCATAGATACCTGTGCGGAAGCTCTTTTAGCTTTTGACCGCCAAATCTTTGAAAAAAGAGGTAATTGCAAAACTCTTGGGCCCTCAGAAAATCGATGATTTTGGCGACAATTTTCAGCATCAGCTTTGCTGGTCTGGTTGCGCCGACGAGAACATACCCGAATGGGTAGGCGAGGAGGCGCGGCGAAAATTGCCACCAAAAGGGCGATTTTATGAGGGCCCAAGAGTTTTGTAATTACCTCAAAGGAAAATCTTATATCAATGAGTAAGAAACACGTAAAAAAAATTGGCTATTTGGGAGCTGGTGTTTGGGGTTATTGTCTCGCTTCGTTATTGGCAGCAAAAGGATACCATGTGCTCTCCTGGAGTGTCGAAGAAGAGGCCGTCAATTATCTTCAGACTAAAAGGGAGCATCCTAAATTAAAAGGGTATGAAGCTCCTGCCACTTTGAATTTTACAACCGACCTCGAAAAAGTGCTGAAAGATAAAGACCTGATTGTTGAAGGTGTGACATCTGCAGGCGTCAGACAAGTTTTCCAGCATGTGAAACAGGTTCATATCCCTGATTGCCCGATTGTTTTGACCTCAAAGGGAATCGAACAAAATACAGGACTTTTGCTTACCGATGTTGTCACAGAAGTGCTAGGCGTTGAGCATAAAGGAAAAATTGGCGTTCTCAGCGGCCCCTCGATTGCCATTGAAGTTTTAAAAGGGCTTCCTACATCGGTTGTCTGCTCTGGTTTTGATCCTTTAGTGATCTCTTTGATCCACGAAATATTCTCGACGCCCACTTTCCGTGTCTATCCTAACTCTGATATCAATGGGGTAGAGCTTGGCGGGGCTTTAAAAAACATTATCGCGATTGCCTGCGGTGTTTCAGACGGCTTGGGTTTTGGAGACAATACCAAAGCTGCTTTAATGACGCGCGGCCTCCATGAAATCCGCAAGCTGGCTGTCACAAAAGGATGCAAAGCTGAAACTCTCAGCGGACTTGCCGGAATGGGCGATCTTTGTGTCACCTGCTTATCCACTTTTAGCCGAAACTACCAATTCGGCAGACTCATTGCCGAAGGCTTAGATCCTGAAGGGGCGAAAAAGCAAATTGGGATGGTCGTAGAGGGGACCTACACCTGTTTATCAGCGATTCAGCTCGCGAGAAAGGCAGATCTCGATTTGCCGATTATTGAGTCTGTTTACAAGATTATCTTCGAAGGAGTTAATCCAAAAGAAGCCTGCAGACTATTGCTGCAACGTGTGACTAAAGAAGAGTACCTCTAGAGGTTTGTCACCTTAACAAAATTTTAATTGACGATTAATAATTTAAAAGTGAATTATTTCCTTTCCTAATGTGTGGGGGAATGGAAATGTTCAAGCTTTTAGTGACGTTATTGTTAGTTTGTGTTGCGAGAGGAGATGCCGTGTTGACATTCCCTCCTTTGATGAAACAAAAACCCACAGTTCATTACCCCAGTATCGCAAGCTACGGCAACTACTCTGTGATTGTCTGGCAAAAAGGTTCTACGGAACACACCGTCTGTGCGGCTATCAAAACCCCAGAAGGAGTTGCTACCTTTGATCTTGCAACTGTCCCCTCATGCTCTTACCCCACAGTCTTTTTAGACAAAGACCTTACCGCAACTATTGTCTGGGTCGCAGAAGATGAAACCTTAAGCCTAAACTCTGTACGCCTTAAGCCCGATCACACACAGTCCGAGCTCATGAGCTGTCCTCTAGATCAGTATCTTTTCATCGATGTGGCAGGAGACGACAGCGGCAATATCGTGGCTGCTTGGTCCTCAAACTCATGGGTCAGAGCTACCAGTCTCAGCTCTAATGCCTCCATCTGGAGCCCTACTCAAACTCTCTCCTGCAAAGGATCGACCCAGGCGCCTGCGCTCACTATCCGCAAAGATCAGGCAGCTGTCATCTGGAACACAACCTGTGAGCTCCACGGATCTCTTTTGTCATTTAAAACCAAAAAATGGACTCAGATCGAAAAACCCATCAAAAATGAGCAGGAAATCACGCATTGTTCAGCAGCTTTAGACTCTTTAGGTAACCTCAATGTCGTCTTCGCCCATAAAGACTCCTATGGCTGTCAAAATATCTCACTGGCAACCTTAAAAAGAAACTCAAAGCAATGGTCCACAACCCTCCTTTCAGAAGATGCCCAAGCTCAACTTCCCTTCATCGGCATCGATCATAAAGGAGACGCGTTCGTGGTCTGGTCAGAGCCTACCGGAGATGAGAATCTCAAAGTGTCTTGCGCCCTCATTAATCAGGACAAACAAATCTCCCGTTCGATCCAACACCTCTCTTCCAAAAATAGAGTGTTCAACTTCAACCCCATCCAAATCCGCTTTGAAAAAGATGGAGGAATCGATGTCTGGGGATCCTCTTTACTCAACAGCACAACAGAACAAGGCTATATCTATCTACAGGGTGAGTAAATGCTAAATTACCTTCTCACCTTTTCAAGATAGGATTGCATTTGGCATGCAGTTTGCATAGTGTGGAGATATGAAAAGGGTTTATATATTATTTTGC
>CAZPPS010000041.1:0-3199 GCA_964588495.1 uncultured bacterium
GTTACCCATGTGGGTGAACTGATTTGTTAACTATGTGACCGATTGCACCTGGTTTATAAATATCTCAAAGACTTTATTGATACAAACCTGTGAGCCATTTTAAAAAACCACAGAGGACAGAGAGAACACAGAGAGGGATTTGCCTATTTTTCTCTCTTTGTGCCTTTGTGTCTTTGTGTTTAATTACACGAAGGGCACGGGTTCAATTTAAATCGGGAATGTATTACCCTTGAAGCCCGTATGATTTTACCACTTTTTTTGGGACTCATTGTTTTTATGGGGGGAGCCTCTTTATGGCTCTCGAAAGCGCCCAGCAATTCCAAAACATCGGATGATTACTTCCTCATGGGGCGGAAACTGGGGCTGTTTGGGCTGACCATGACCCTGCTTGCCACTCAAATTGGAGGGGGCGCTCTGCTCGGAGCCGCAGAAGAGGCTTACCTCTGGGGATGGAAAGTTCTTTTTTATCCCGCCGGCATGGTCGTTGGCCTTTTGATTTTAGGTCTCGGCTATGGGGCTAAAATGCGCAAACTTGACCTCACAACTGTCCCCGAAATTTTTGAAAAAATCTACGACTCCCTCCTTTTGAGGAAAATCGCCTCCCTTTTATCAATCGCTTCTATTTTTCTCATTTTGATTGCCCAGGCAATCGCTGCCCACAAATATTTCATCTCTCTCGGCTTTCACGGCGATCTTCTGTTTGTCGGTTTTTGGTCTGTTTTGATCATCTATACGGCAAAAGGGGGCTTGAAGGCGGCGGTGAAAACGGACATCTTGCAGGTCATTTTTATCATTCTGACTCTTTTCGCCGCTCTTTTTTTCGCCAAAGTTTCCCCTCAAGCAGCTCAAATTGCCCCAACTGAAATCACAGTCAAAACTCCCTGGCTCTCATGGCTTTTGCTTCCCCTTCTGTTTATGTTGATTGAACAGGACATGGGACAATGGTGCTTCGCAGCTAAAAATCCCCGCACGGTCTCCCTGGGAGCTCTGATTGCTGCCGTTGTTTTCATGGCAGTGGCCTTTGTCCCCATTTTTTTTGGGATCAGCGCCTCAACGCAAGGCCTAGTTGTTGAAAATGGATCAAGCGTGTTCCTCACTTCCGTTGCAGCCTTCACAAATTCCTATCTTGCAACTTGCGTCACGTGCGCTGTTTTGATGGCCATCATTTCCACAGCAAATGCCCTTTTATGTTCCGTTAGCGCCAATCTAGTCTGTGATTTCTCTCTCACGAAATCCTTCAACATTTCAAGACTCATGACCTTTGGCGTCGGAGCCTTTACCCTCGTTTTTGGGTTTTTGTTTGATAATGTGGTGAGCGTGTTGATGTTTGCCTATGAACTGGCAGTCTCGGTTCTTTTTGTCCCTGTGACGATGGCAATTTGGACAAAAAGCCCTCATAAAAAATCGGCAGCGCTGAGCATGATTTGTGGTGGAACCTGCTTTTTAGTCCTGAAACTATTTACAATCCCTATCCCTAAAGAACTGATCAGCTTAAGCGTCAGCTTCACAGCTTTTTGGGTGAATGAATGGTACGAGAAAAAAGCCGATGTCTCTTGTAGAAACAGCTGAGGGTCTCCTTCTCACGGTAAAAGTGACTCCTAAAGCCAAGCAAAATTGCATCGCAGGCTTCGAAAACGAAATTCTGAAAATCAAGGTGACAGCAGCTCCTGAAAAAGGAGAAGCAAACCGTGCGGTCGTCATTCTTTTGGCAAAAACGTTGGACTTGCCCCAAAAAAACATCGTTCTCTTACGCGGCGCAACGTCGCGCGTTAAGCAATTCTGTCTTATAGGGATAGGAAAATCGGCCGCAGAACATTGTCTGAACGTAAAAATTTGAGTTACTCCTCAAATTTAAACTAAATTGATTTCCCCTTTACATAAGTTTTACTTAATTATATAGTTGCTACCATCAAAATTGAAAAAAACAGGAGTTAGTACCTATGTCAACTTTCGTAATCACCTCTCTTTGCGCTCCCAGCCAAAACTATCCGATTGATCAACAACATAAAGTCACGATGCTGACTAAAAATGATAAAATGGCAATCGTCACAGACATCGTCATTGCTTGCATCGCAGCTTCTCTTGCGACATTGATCATCCTTGCCAACAACGGCGTTGACCTTTCAGTCATCACCAAAATCGGCTCTCTTGGCAACACCGCAGCCTACGCCCTCGTCGGCGCCGCCGGAGGCATCATCCTCATCGACATCACAGCCCTCATTATCCGGATGGCCCGCTACATCTGCCAACGCAACGAGGTCATCGGCCAGCGTGATCAGACTATCCTTAAACTGCGCTCCGGAGAAATCTTAGCTGATCTGGATGAAAAAGTCCGTAATCTAGAAATAAGAGTGGGCGAATTAGGAGATCAAAATGCTCTGCTTCTCAAACAAGCCGAAACACGTCTTGAAGAAATTACGCAATATCAAACTGAGAAGAAGTCGTTAGAAACAAAGTTTGCTCAAGATCTCAAAACTGAGACTAAGAAATTGGAAGCAACACACAAACAACTTTTAGAGCGTACTGAACAAGAACAAAGAGTCGAAATTGATCAACTTAACACACAAGCCGAACAACAAGTTGGACAACTCAATACGAAAATTGACCTATTGATACGAGCTAATGAAGAAAGCAAGAAAACAATTGAAGAAAATGACAAAAAAATCCTTCAATTAAACAATGAATTGGGCGCTGCAAAACAACAACTCGAAACAGCACGTACAAAAGAAGAAGAACTCACAACAACCTTAGAAGAGGCCAAATCTCAACTTGGAAGCCAAATCGAAAAGTTAACACATGAGCTTAGCCTGAAAACAGATTTATACGATTCGTCAATAAGCGCACATCAAAAGACACTAACGGAAGGGCTAGAAGATAAGAGTACGATTCAGCAGCAAACCAAGGACCTTGAGAAAGCCGCGGAAGAAATTGAAGGGCTAAAGCAAAAGCTCGAAGGCCTTGTCAACCTTCAGGGAGATCTGACAATAGCGCTTGAAAAGAACGACAAACATATCCAAGAGATAGAAAACTTCAAATCTCAGATCAAAAAGCTGGAAGCGCAACGCGATGAATTAAATTCTACTGAAACCGTCGATCTTAGGGCAAAACAAGATGAGATTAACGAGCTGACTACGCAGATCACAAAGCTTGAAACTGCGGCAGATGAAAGTGCCACAACAAAGGCAAATGAACTCAAAAC
>CAZPPS010000041.1:3299-20315 GCA_964588495.1 uncultured bacterium
ACAAATTCAAAAGCTCGAACAAGACAAAAAAACAGCTCTCGAAGAAAAGCAAACTCAACTTGATACGCTGAATACGAAGGTTCAACAGCTTGAAACTGCGGCAGATGAAAGTGCCACAACAAAGGCAAATGAACTCAAAACCTTAAACGAACAAATTCAAAAGCTCGAACAAGACAAAAAAACAGCTCTCGAAGAAAAGCAAACTTACATCGACAATTTGAGCCAAGATATTGAGAAGCTGAAAGTGAAAGTCCAAGAGGTCGAGCTGGAAAAAACGACTACTCTTGAAAAGCAAGCGCTTGAGGTTATAAAGCAGATCGAAGATCTTGAAAGTAAGCAAAAGGAAATCCTGAAGCAGAAAGATGACAAAATTACTCAGCTTGAAACTCAACTTCAAACTGAAAGTGAAAAAATCAAGAATAGTATCGCTCTGCTGGGTGAAGAAGGCGGGGAAAATGAAGATGACACTGCAATCTCTGAAGCGCAAAATCCTTTTGAGCTAATTACGGACCAGAAAAGCCAACTTGAAGCTAAAGATGCAAGAATTGCTGAGCTTGAGAAGCAACTTGAGGCGTTCCAAGCGCCAAAAGAAGTTAAGACAGAGTTAACTACAGAACAAAAAAGAGCTCTATTAGAAGAAAAGAAAAAGGAGCTTGCAGAAAAACAGGCGCAAAAAGAGAAAGAGGCTTCAAAAAGCGAACTTGCGAATGCTCATAACGAGCTACAACAAAAGCTAGGCCAGGTCAAAGAGAAAAAGTTAAGTAACGTGAATAACAACGGCTCAGGCGTTGATACCAGCACTCAAATTGTTATCGAAAGGAAAGTGTCTAGTGATGATGCAGATGCTCTTGCCGATCAAGCGCTTGACAGACTTAAAAAAAGGGCGAGTGGACCAATTCTTAATGTGAATCAGTCACAAACTGATAAGCAAGTTGAACTGACTAAAGAACAGAAGGAAGAAGAGCGGCTTCAAAGAATATTGAAGAGATCTCCGAGCCTACCAGATGTAATTAGCCAGTCTACGGTTAATCAAGATGACCAAAATCAGAATGGTTTGACTAAAGAGGAAGAAAAAGCGAAAAACGAAGAGACTCGGCTAAAAAGAACTTTAAGTCGATCAAAAATACATACAAACATAAATGGCTAATATTCCTTGGCAATGACGGCGATTCTTCGCTGTTCTACAAGGAGTTTATTTGAAGCAAGCCCGCCACCTTCACAGGTGACGGGTTTTTTTTTGCTGTGTCATAAAGATAAAAAGGTTAAACATTAAGTTTCCCAATCGGGCAGGGGCACGGCAGGGGCAAGGGTACGGGATTAATGCGCATTGATACTTCAAAAAGAATTAGCCAGCGAGATTTAGAAACGTCCCTTGGGGCTTTTACCGATCCCTACCCCTACACATTTCTGCTCGATCAAACCGTTGAAGAGATGCTTTTCTTTTTGCAATCACGCAAAGTGGAGAGGCGCTCAGAGTACTTTTATGTCACCAATCAGGAAAATACCCTGCTAGGCTTTATTACTCTCTCAGATGTCATCTATGCTTCTCCTCATGCACTTTTAAGTGAGATTGTTGACTACGATGTGATCAAACTCTATGATGACCAGCCTTTAGAAAAAGGGCTGCAGCTCCTCTCCTCACACCAACTTCTCATGCTGCCTGTGGTCAATCGGGAAAACCGGATGGTAGGAGTTTTGGAAGTGACCTCAAGCGAGTCATTTCCGCAGGAAAAAAAGCTCCAATCCAAATATCTAAAAGAAGATATCTTTCAGTTCATCGGCTTTTCCATCGAAGAGCGCAAGTGGCGCTCGACCTGGACAGAATACCGCTTGCGCATGCCGTGGCTTTTATGCAACCTCATCGGAGGCTTGATCTGCGCGTTGATTGGCAAACATTACAGATTCACTTTGGAAGCCTACGTTGTCTTGGCCTTTTTCATCCCTCTTGTGCTGACGCTGAGTGAATCGATCTCCGTACAATCGATGACCCTCAGTTTGCGCTTTTTACACTTAAGGCGGATTCACTTCCGCGCTGTTTTGAAACGCTCATTTTTAGAGATCCGGGCTAGTTTTTTGCTCGGTTTAACCTCAGCGGCTTTGGTCGCCCTTTTTTATTTCACATGGAATGATGAGCCGAGGCCCATGTTCGGGATTAGCATCAGCGTAGCCATCACAATGGGCATTTCTGCCCTTTTTGGAGCCACATTTCCCATCATTCTACGCATTTTTAAACTCGATCCGAAAGTGGCTGCCGGCCCTGTTGTCCTCATGATCGTAGACATCATGACCATCGCCCTTTATTTAAGCCTTAACACACTGATTTTGACCTCATGAAAACGATTTTATCTCTGCTCTGTTTGTTCCACACCACCCTTTTTGCGCACTCCCTGCCCTTAAATTCAGAAGAGGGAATGACCCGTTTAGAGCGGAGCTACAACCTGCCCTACCCCGCCCTTAAACAACACTACGAGCCTCAATTGAAAAACTATTGTGGCGTCGCCAGCAGCATCATGATCTTTAGATCTTTAGGAATCCGAAACTACACGCAAGAGAGCTTTTTTACAGAGGCGGTCCTTAAAATCAGAACAAGGGAGGCTGCGACAAGGGGTGGCTTTTCTTTTGAAGAGCTTGTTCAATCTCTCCAAACCTTCCCCAATCTCAACGTCGCCTATATCTACGCAGACTCTTTCCAAACACCAGCAGATTTGGAAGAGGCACTCAAAGATCTCATGACCACTGAAGACCTTTACATCATCGCCAACTTCAACCGTCGAAAAATGGGTCAAACAGGAGGGGGCCACTACTCCCCGATCGCAGCCTATGATCCACAATCTCGCTCCGTCCTTGTCTACGATGTGAATGAAAACTATGGTCCTTATTGGGCAGATCTCGACATTTTCTGGGGCGCGATGCAACGGATCGACGATCAGCGCAGTCACGCACGCGGCCTCATCCTGTTGCGCCGCCAACCTCGATAGGGGATGATAAAAATACTAAATACCGAGAGAAAAGAGCTTGATGTGAAGGATATTCTCGATATACATGATAAAAAAAGAAAATATATTTTTTGTATTATCATGCCTATCAAGCATATCCCGCTCTATCATGCCCTCTCGAAACATTTGACACGCCAAGTTGGTAAATTTTCATTTCTTTCTCAGTAACCTGAGTTAAGTACCATGGTATCCAAGGCGCAAAGCGATGTCGGCACACGAAACCCGCGCACATCCCACCTGCTCGATCGCGATCCCAGCTGCCACATTGGCCAGCCTCGCAGCTTCTCCAATATTTAATCCATTAGCCAAAGCCGCCGTGACAACTGCTAGAACTGTATCTCCAGCTCCTGTCACATCTTTGATTTCATGCACATTTGCCGGGAAATCCTGTCTCCTCACTTCCTTTTCAAAAACAGAGATCCCCTCGTTGGCTCGTGTCACCATCAAGGTCTTAATGTCCACATCGCCCAATATACGAGCCGCTACATCATCCAAAGTGGCTTCGTGGCCTAAGCGTGCGGCGCCAACAGCTTCCGAAAGGTTGGGCTTAATCAGAGTTGCCCCTCTATAACGCGTAAAATCGACACCTTTGGGGTCCACAATGACAGGAATTTCCATTTTTTGAGCCAAATTCATAATCTCAGACAAGAGTTTGGGCGTTAAAAACCCTTTGGCATAATCGGAGATCGCAATCACCTCTACTTTTTCAAAGAGACGCTTGAGCGAATCGATCACCTCCTGTTGCAGTCTCTCATTCAGCGGCGTTGTCTCTTCATAATCAATGCGCACAATTTGCTGGCCTGCTGCGATCATCCTGTTTTTTAAAGGCGTTTGAAAGTCGGGATCACACACTACTCCCCGCGTATCGACACCCTCTTTAGCAAGCTCCTGTAAAAAAGAGCTTCCTCCCGTATCATTTCCGACGCGGCCTAGAGCGGACACTTCCATCCCCAAAGAGACGAGATTCAAAATCGCATTTCCAGCTCCACCTGGCTTTCGGCTCTCTTTTTTTGCTCGTAACACAGGAACCGGAGCTTCAGGAGAAATACGGACCACATCGCCAAATGTGTAGACATCGAGCATGAAATCGCCAATCACGAGGATTTTTTTGGGGTTCAGTTGCAACATTACCAATACTTATGGGGTAGAAGATAGTTAGAAACGTAATCGTGCACAGCCGACTCTACTGGAAACTGCGCGCTCAAAAGATGTGCCTTTTTAGATTTTTCCATTTCGGCGCAGGTATAATTTTGATACTTGCCGACCAAATCCTTGGGCATGTCGATATATTCGATAGAGATCGGTTGATTGAGGGCTTTGATGACACCATTCGCGAGCGTCTTCCAGCTCTCAGCCACGCCTGTCCCCACATTAAAAATTCCGGTCAGCGTGTTCTCTAAAAACTGTGTGACCATAAAAGCGGCATCTTTAATGTAAATAAAGTCGCGGACCTGCTCCCCATCTTTGTATTTTTCAGGCTCCGAGGATTTAAAAAGGGAGATTTTTCCCGTCGTTTGCCCTTCAGCTACCATTTTCAGGATGGCAGAGGCCATGCGTCCTTTGTGAAATTCATTGGGTCCATAGACATTGAAGAATTTGAGCCCCACAACTTTATCGAGATAATTGTGCGTTTCAAGCCACAAATCAAACAGGTGCTTGGAATAGCCATACATATTGAGCGGCTCTAAAATTTCAAGCGGGCCTGTATCTGAAAATCCAAGGCTTCCATCGCCATAAGTGGCTGCGGAAGAAGCGTAAATGAAACGGTGGCCATGGTTGATGGCATATTCGGCAAGCTTAACGGAATAGCGGTAATTATTTTCGAGCAGATAATTGGCATCTTTTTCAACCGTGCTCGAACAGGCTCCCAAGTGTATAAAGGCGCCGATTTGCTTTTCCTTCCCTTTTAGCCATTCAAAAAGAACATCTTTATGGAGAATGTCTCGGAACTTTTTCCCCACCAGATTTTTCCATTTGTCGCTCGTTCCCAAATTATCGACGACAATAATGTCAGAGATTCCCCTGTCATTCAGAGCCCGGATCACTCCTGATCCAATAAAGCCTGCCCCACCTGTCACTACAACCAATTTTCCTTTTTCCATGGGACAAAACGATACCATAAGTCCGAGAAAAACTATAGTCGAATTGGCGCAGTCAAACGCCGAAATTTTGTGCCAATTTGACTATCAATTGGACAAATATTTTTTTATGGGTAATATCGGCCTTTCAAGGAACAAAACCCGAAAGGTACTTATGGTAGAACGTGTCCAATCAACAAACGGCAATACTCCTTATCAAGGGGGAAATCATTCAGCTGTCAAAGAGAAAATGCGGGCATCCTATAACGAAAAAACACAAACTTTTGCCCACATGAAAGCGGGAGAAACCCAAAAAATCGATAAAATGTCAAAGGCAGAAGGTTTGGTTGCAAAACAGCGTGTGCCTGTCGATTATACAAGTCAGGCTTTTTTGACAAAAGTCGACACAAAAATGAAATCTAAGGTGAAAGAGCTCAAAACGGCTACCAAAAATGTAGGGGCTTACGTTTCAGGAAAAGCCTCAGAATATACAAGTTTTATCCAATCCGTTTCTGAAGCCAAGAAAAAAGGTTAATACCAAGCGAGGGGCAGGCGTTGTAGCGGAACTATTTGATCCGCACCGCCCGTCCCAAAAAAAGCAGTTCCAGAACCTGTCATAGAAGCATCAGACCACCCTTTTGCAAGTAATTCTTGTTGATAGGTGCGCAGGATGGGGAGCAATCGGAAAGCGGGCTCTTGAAGATCGTTGATAAATTGAAATTTTTGAGAATAAAACGCTTCCAAAAGCTCTTCAGGATCTATTTTTGAACAAAGACTCAAGTCGAGGGCTTTAAAGACCGCAGGTGTGGATAACCCTTCACGCGGCTTAAACCAAGAAAGATTTTCAGGTAAAGTTAGAGGGGCAAGAGGGCGCACAGTCTCCCCTCTTCCGGTACAATAAGCTGTCCCATTTGCAAAAAAGAATGGGACATCAGACCCCAAAGAGGAAGACCAATCTTGAAGCTCATAATCTGAAAAGGGAAAATTGTGCAGGGCATTTAAGGCCCATAAAGTTGTGGCGGCATTGCTGCTTCCCCCGCCCATGCCTGCCTGCATCGGAATGTGTTTTTCCAGATGGATTTTGACTCTAAACGGAAGCTCCGTTTTTTGTCTAAAAAGCTGGAGCGCCTTTATGACCAAATTGGACCCATCAAGGGACAAATTGGGAACTGAGCAGCTAAATTCATCTTCTCTGGAAAGCTCAAACGTAAGAGTATCTGCGAGATCAATTGCCTGAAACAACGAGGCCAGGTCATGGTATCCGTCAGACCGTTTCCCCATCACTCTCAAAAACAAATTAATCTTCGCCGGCGATCGTAGCTTCAACATGATTGTTCACTCACCAACTTAACGTAGGTTAGCTCTGCGTTTCTTAAACACAAAGACGCAAAGGCACAAAGACACAAAGAGAACTATTTTTTCTTCTCTCTGTGTACTCTGGGATCTCTGTGGTTTTTTTATTTTGCATAGATTCTTTTTAAAAAAGCTTTCGTGGAATTTTAAAAACCACAGAGAACACAGAGCACACAGAGAGGGAATATATTTTTTTCTTTGTGCCTTTGTGTCTTTGTGTTTAAAAAAAGCAGAGCTCTGAGATACAGCATGTGCGCGCCGAAATCGGACACGCACATGTGATGAGAAATTAACCCTCAACAGGAGCTGGGGCTTCGGGTTGTTGTTTGGGGGCGATAGGGCCACCTTCTGGCTGGATATCCAGGCTGAAGGAAGCTAGAACGCCCTCTTTAAGCCGCAAGTTCACAGTGTGAACACCCAGCGATTTTAAAGGCTGTTGGATCAACACGTTTTTGCGCTCAATGCCGTAGCCCTTGCTTTGCAGGAGACGTGCAATGTCGATAGTTGTCACAGATCCATACATTTTACCATCTGGATCGACTTTAACTTCGGTCGCAATCACAAGATCCTTGATGCTAGCAGCGAATTTTTCAGCTTCGCCTTTATCAACAAGGGCTCTTTTTTCCCGCTCTTCTTTGAGGCGGGTTTGCATCTTTAAGGTGCGTTTGTCGGCAACGAGTGCCTTTTTCTGAGGAAGGAGGAAATTACGGATAAAGCCCGGTTTTGCTGTGACAACATCACCGCTTCGGCCCAATCCGTCCACATCTTCCAGTAGTAACAATTGTTGTTTCATAGTGTACCTTTATTCTTCACCTACAAATGGAAGGAGACCGATATAGCGGGCCCTTTTAACTGCGATGTTAATCAGCCGCTGAAATTGCGACGAAACACCGGTGATACGGCGGGGAAGGATTTTACCTTTGTCGGTAATGAACCGTTTCAAGGTCTCGATATCTTTATAATCGATAGTTTTCCAGCCGGCCGCCATGAACGGACAACGCTTTGAAGAGCGCTTCATTGGGCGTGTCCTGCGAGACTCTACAGGAAAGTCTGACGACGTCATATTACGCATAATTTTTTCTCACTCAGGAAGTTTTTGAAATTCTATTGTTTCTCTCACTGCGTCTGCTTTCAACGTTAAAAAACGGAGCAGATCTTCATTGAGGTGATACTCTCTCCAAAGCTCTGCAAAAGCAGTCGTTGGTGCTGTGAAGTAGAGCAAAAAGTAGTGTCCTTCACGTAAGCCACGCATCTCATAGGCAAGTTTTTTTCTTCCCTGATCGTGAACTTTATGAATTTCCCCACCCCGTTCAGCAATCCCGCTTGTGATCCGCTCTAAGCATTTTTGCCGAGCATCTTCACTCAAGGATGCGTTGAGGATATACATACCCTCGTAAAGTTGGTTTTTATCTTTCATTGACAATCCATTTTTCTTAACCTGAATTTAGGGATCTTTTCCCTCACCTTCAGGCATTTTTATGGTCTAAATCGCACTTTTTTTTCTCTGATAGTGCATTCAGCTTTGAGCTTCGCAAAAAATTGCTATTTAGCTCAAAAAAAATAACCCAAAACTCAGGTTATGTTTCCCGACAGCCACTTCTCAGCAAAAGAAGCGCCTTGCTCCACAAACTGTGGGAGCTCCTGCATTTCGCTTGCTGTGAAATTTGCCAGGACATAGTCCTCCAAGGGCATTTGAGCGCCGTTGGATAATTCTTTTCCCTCTTTAGGGCCAATGCCCATCCTTAAACGGGCATATTTCTGGGTCCCAATTGACCCTGCGATACTCTTGAGGCCATTATGTCCGCCCGAGCTTCCCTCATCCCGGAAGCGCATTGTCCCAAATTTGACGTAGACATCGTCTACAACAACTAAAAGGTCTTTCAACTCGATCTTATAGTAGTTGATCGCCTTTACAACTGCGCTACCGCTTAAGTTCATGTAAGTTGTGGGCATCAAAAGATGAACTTTTTTCTCCCCAACAACTCCGCTTGCCAGTTGTCCTTGAAGCCGCCAACCTCTTTTGAAGCTGACGTTCCATTTTTTGGCTAACTCTTCCAGAACAAGAAAGCCCAAATTGTGACGGGTCTTCTCATATTTTGTCCCAGGATTTCCAAGGCCTACAATGAGATAGTCACTCACCTTACTTTCTCGCAATCACCACAGCTACTTCTTTCATATCAGCTGAAGGACGAACCCCTTCAGGGATTTTAAGAGCGCTTAATTTTTTTGTTTGTCCAAGGTGCATATCGCGCACATCGATTTCAAATTGCGCAGGAATATCCTTTGGCAAACAGGTCACTTTCACATTGCGCATCACTTGTCTCACCACGCCACCCAGCTTCACGCCGACACAGTCAGCTACGTTGACACAGACGAGAGGAATATTCAAAGAGACAGGCAAATTCTCGTGCAGCTCTTCAAAATCGAGGTGGATGACATCATAAGTGATGATGTTGTATTGAATATCTTTGACAATCGCTCTGACAGCCTTCCCAGCCACATCGAGCGAAAAGACTTTCGAAGAAAGTGTGCCGGTTGGAGTTGTCGTCAGGATTTTTTTAAATTCGATTCCGTCTACAACAACTTCTTGGCCTTTTTCCCCTTTAGAGTAGATTACAGCAGGGATTTTGCCTTCGCGGCGGAATTTTTTATTTTCTGATTTTTTTGCACTGCGAGCGGCGACAGCTAATTTCATGGGTTTCTCCTAATAATCGAATAAAGTATGAGAGTATAATCGAGAGGGTGATTTTAGTTAAACCGCAATTTGAGAGCCCTCCGTCCACAAACTAAAATGAAACGCAGAGGCAGCAAAAATGGATAGGTGGGCAAGAGAGAAAAAAACAATGCCCCCTCTCTGTGTTCTCTGTGTCCTCTGTGGTTTTATTAATTCCCCAAAAGTTTTTAGATAAAAAAGTGTGCGTATAAAAAATAAAAAACCACAGAGGACACAGAGAACAAAGAGAAAAGGAAAAAAATTATATCTTTTTCACCTTTGTGCCTTAGCTGCCTCTGCGTTATCGAAACTTTGGTAGGTTACACTTGAGTGTCGAAGATGGAGGAGATGGAGTCGGCAGAGATGATGCAACGGATCGCCTCGCCAAAGAGAGGGGCTGCCGAGACAAGTTCAAATTTTGCGTGGGACTCCCCTTCTAGCTGGGGAACTGTGTTAGCCATAAATACTTTTTGAATTGGTGATTTTTCAATTCTATTGATGGCTTCCCCCACTAAAAGGCCGTGTGTGAACGCGGCGTAGATATTGCGAGCCCCTTCCCGTTTGCAAATGTCAGCTGCTGTCACAAGAGTTCCTGCAGTTGAGCACAGATCGTCGACAAGAAGGACATCGCGCCCTTTCACATCAGAGCCAATGATTGAGGTAATGCTCACCTCTTCAGTGCTGACTCTCCGTTTATCCATGACCGCAAATTCAGCATGGAGCTGGTTAGAGTAGGCCCTTGCAATCTTAATCGCTCCCAAATCGGGGGCCATAATGACAAGTTCCTTGAGATTAAGCTTGGCAAAGTTATCTCCCAAAAGAGGGCGCGCATAAAGATTATCGACCGGAATATCAAAAAAGCCCTGAATCTGTCCTGCGTGCAGATCCATTGTCAAAACTCTTGTAGCGCCGGCGGTCGCAATCAGATCAGCCACAAGTTTCGCGGAAATAGGGACTCTCGGTTTATCTTTCCGGTCCTGGCGGCTGTAGCCAAAATAAGGGACGACCGCAACAATGCTTTTGGCAGAGGCCCTTTTGAGGGCATCGATCATGATGAGCAGTTCCATCAGATAGTAATTGGGATCGCGGGCAATCGATTGGACGACAAAAACATCTCTTCCCCGCACATTTTCCTGGATCTGAAGGTAAATTTCCCCATCAGGAAAGGGATCGAATTGGACTTTTCCAAGCGTTGTGCCGAGGTAATTGGCCAGTTCTGCTGCGAAGGCGTGGTGCGATGTTCCGGAAAAAAGAAGAAAGTTATTCATGAGATAAAAATGATGCCCCACTAATCCGTGCGTGACCGTGTCCGTGTCCGTGACCGTGACCGAACCGAGATTCCGTGTCCCGAAAAAAACTGAATGGAAAAAACCTAAGTTGAATCGGAAAACGGAAACACGGTTCGGTCACGGTCACGGGCACGGTCTCGGTCACGCACGGAATATAAGAAAAATTGGGGTGGAAGGGATCGAACCTCCGAATGGCGATACCAAAAACCGCTGCCTTACCGCTTGGCTACACCCCATCGACTGAATACGTTATCGTAGCGCGGATCGGATTTTTTGCCAATAGGTTGTAGTGGTTGCAAGTAAAAAAAACGGTGCGTAGAGTGAAAAATATGGAAATTATACATGTTACAGCAGAACTTGCGCCAGTTGCAAAGGTGGGAGGTTTAGGAGATGTTATCCATGGCCTTTCCCGTGCGCTTGCGGAAAAGAATCAGAACGTTAAGGTGATTTTGCCCAAATACGACACCCTCGATTTATCGTGGGTAGAGAATCTGGCCAAAACGGAGATCTCACTTTCTGTATTTTTTGGGCAAAAGTCTTACTTAAGTCCTGTATGGCGAGGAACTGTGGATGGTATCTACGTCATTTTTATCGAATCCGAACCGTTTTTTGAGCGGGGAAAAATCTATGGCTGCCCTGACGATATCGATCGATTTAATTATTTTTGTCTCGCAGCGCTCGAATTTATCAAAAAATTCCCCCCAGACGCCCTTCATATCCATGACTGGCACTCAGCTGCCCTTGCGGGGCTGATTAAAGAGCTACAACCTGAAATCAAGGCCAAAATCGTATTTACGATCCACAATCTGATGTATCAGGGACTTTGTCGAGCAGAGGATCTCGACAAATTAGGCTGGAAAAGCCCTCAGCTCAAAGAGAGCGGGGTTTATAATCTCCTGAAAGGAGGGGTGATTTTCGCGGATGCCGTCACGACAGTTTCTCCTAATTACGCTAAAGAAGTTTTAACCCCAGAGCTTGGGGGCAATCTCCAACCCACGCTCAAGCAGTACGCAGACAAATTTTCCGGCATTCTCAACGGGATAGATTATGATTTTTGGAATCCAGAAACAGACCAATTTCTACCCTTCCATTACTCCAAAGAGGCTTTTGAGAACAAAAAGAGGCTTAAAGCTGAGCTGAGAAGACAATTTTCCTTAAAAGAGGAGCATTCTCCTCTTGTTGTGAGCGTCACCCGCCTTGTGTCCCAAAAAGGGCCCGAGCTCATTAAAGCTTGCATTTTGCGCACTTTAGAACTCGGAGGGCAATTTATCCTTCTGGGCTCCACAATGGATGCGAAAAGCGAAGCCCATTTTCAAAACCTTAAAAGCAAGCTTTCAGACTGTCCTCACGTCCATTTTGAGCTCACTTACAACGAAAAACTCTCCCATTTGCTCTATGCTGGGGCAGATCTTTTTCTAATCCCCTCTATTTTTGAGCCTTGCGGCTTAACGCAGATGATCTCAATGCGCTACGGCACCGTTCCCCTAGTGCGGGAAACTGGAGGCCTCAAGGACACTGTCTTTGAGGGGAAAAACGGCTTCACCTTTGGCCCTCCCACGGCAGAGGCTGTCCACGGGGCTTTAGATAGAGCCCTCGAAACGTGGTATAATGAGCCCGATAAGTGGCAAGAGTTGATCGACACGGGAATGAAGGGCAATTATAGCTGGGAAATTCCCGCTGAGGACTACCTGAAGTTGTACAAACTTTCGTGAACGGGCTCGGGCTCGTTCACGAATCAAAGTTTTTTGCGAAGTTGCTCGTAGATGGCCTGCCAGGAATCGTGGGGGATAATCGGCCCCATCACCTGAACGACTGCCCTTCCGGCAATCGCTCCATAATGGGCGCAGATATCTAAGGGGTAGCCCTGCATAAAGCCATGCAAGAAGCCGCTGGCAAACAGATCGCCCGCCCCTGTTGTGTCTAAAGGGTCGACGGGATAGGCAGGACACTGAAATTTTTGATCCTGATGTTTAACGACACACCCTTTGGGACCCATGAGGACCACTCCAATATCACAAAGTTCTGCCAAATAATCGGAGGCTTTTATGGGATCTCTTTCCTCAAAGAGGGCAAAAATCTCCTCTTCGTTAGCAAAAACGATATCCACGTAGTTTTTTAACAAATGAAGAATGTGTGCTTTAAATTTTTTAACGATTTCAAAGCTTGCAAGATCAAAAGAAACCTTGGCTCCTCCTTGTTTTGCGAGACGCATCGCTGTTTCTGTCAGATCGTCATTAAAAAGGGTGTAGCCTTCGATGTGGACAAGCTTGGCTTTTTTAAACAGTTCGGGGTTTAAGTGGCGTCCCCGGATTTCGACGGAAGCTCCCTGGAAAGTGCGCATTGTCCGCTCCCCATCAGGAGTCACTAAAGAAAGCACAATCGCAGTCGGCGTTTCACTTTCGATCAAAAGGGAGGTAATTGACTGTTCTTCAAGGAGTTTTTTATAGTGCATACCCCGTGGATCTTTACCCACCATGCCCAAAAGGGCACATTTTTCTCCAAAACGGGAAAGACCATGCAACGTGTTGCGCGCTCCCCCGCCAGGAACTGTGACCGGACTATGCTCGGCCCCTGCAATGATTTTTTCAAGCGATTCAAAATCAATAGGCTGCATTCCACCTTTTTTCCCGGGGACCTGGGATAAATAGGAATCACTTACTCTTAGGATTTGATCGAGAATGGCTCCTCCGACTCCTAAGATTTCGTAACTCATCCAGTATTTTCCTTGTCTGTTAAAAGGCGTAGTACATAAGGGCGGTTTGCCCAGATATATTCAACTCCTGAATAGAGGGCGTAGGCAGCAGCGATTGCCACCGCCGTAATTGACACAGTGCGCAGTGTTGAATAGGAGAGATAGCCCATAGAAAATGGGATCATGAGGACGATAATGATGAAAGCGCTTCCTGCCTGAATGACAGCTTTGATTTTACCAGAGGACCTAGCAGCTAAAGCAAATCCTCTTAGGGCACAAATTGTTCTCAATGTGCTGATTACAGAATCGCGGTAGAGAAACACAAAGACGAGCAGCAGAGGAAGATTCACCGGCGGCTGTGTAAAGGTCAGAAACACCGAAATGCGGTAAATACTATCGGCCATGGGATCTAAAATTTTTCCTAAGTCGGTGACTTGATGAAACTTTCTTGCAAGATAGCCATCAAAAGCATCTGACAACTCTGAAACTGCTAATAAAGATAAAAGAATATAGGGAAGAAGGCGGATACTAATCCCTAGCAGCTCATGCTCTAAATAGAGAAACATGAAGACGGGACTAATGAAGATGCGAATGAACGTAAGGTAGTTAGCAATGCTCACACAGCAGCTATTTTATTTTAAGTTCACTAAAACTTAAAGACCGTCTCATTATTTTGCAAGTAGAGTCTTTCGTTCCTACAACATGTAACATTTGAAGTTGAATCGGCTATAAATTATAGTGACAGCCATGATGAATTTCCAAGAAATGATTGCGAGGCTCACCCAGTTTTGGGCAGAGCAAGGGTGCGTAGTCCATCAAGGCTATGATTTAGAAGTAGGTGCTGGTACGTTTAATCCAGCCACGTTTTTGCGCTGCTTAGGACCTGAGCCCTATTCAGCCGTTTATGTGGAACCCTCAAGGCGCCCGAAAGATGGCCGTTATGGGGACAATCCCAACAGGGTCCAGTTCTATCACCAAATGCAAGTGATCATGAAACCCTCCCCTCCAAATATTCAGGACCTCTATTTGCAGTCGCTAGAAGCTATTGGCATGAAGCTCAATGAGCACGATATGCGCTTTGTCCATGACGACTGGGAAAATCCCACAATTGGGGCTTGGGGTCTTGGCTGGGAAGTGTGGTCTGATGGAATGGAAGTGTCTCAATTCACCTATTTTCAGGCAGTCGGCGGCCTTCCGGTCTCTCCAGTAACGGGCGAGATCACTTATGGCTTAGAACGTCTTGCCATGTACATTCAAGGGGTCGATTCGATGTTCGATCTCAAATGGAACGACAAAATTACCTATGGAGACATCTTCAAACGGAACGAATGGGAATGGAGCCACTATAATTTCCATCAAGCCGATGCTCAGATGTGGCTGCGCCATTTCGAAGACTATGAAAGAGAGGTCAAACGCCTTGTAGTTGCCCATTTGCCTATCCCCGCTTACGATTTTGTGATGAAAGCATCCCATGCCTTCAACATTCTAGATGCCCGTGGAGTGATTTCTGTCACAGAAAGAACAGGCTATATTACCCGAATCCGCAATTTGGCCAAATTGCTGGCGGAGAGCTATATAGCGAGCCGGGAACAACAGGAATTCCCCTTGATGCGCAAGGCGCAAGCCAAACAAGAAACTCTGGCACCGGCTGCAATTTCCGATAAAGGCGATCCTTCAGAAAAAGAAGATTTCCTCCTTGAAATCGGCTCTGAGGAGCTTCCCGCGACTTTTGTCCCGATCGGCGTTCAGAATCTGGAAAATCAGATGCGCGCCCTTTTAGCGGAAAATGATTTAAAATATGAAGAGCTCCATGCTTATGGAACCCCGCGCCGTCTTGCGATCCTCATCAAGGGGCTCGCTGGAGGTTCTGCCGCCAAACAAATTGAGAAAAAAGGGCCGGCACTTGGCTCTGCTTTTGATGCGGCTGGCAATCCCACAAAGGCTGGAGAGGGCTTTTTCCGCTCGCTTCAAATCGCCTTCCCAACCAAATCTCAGGTACTCAACAAAGAAATTCCGGGGCTTGAAATCCGCACGCTCAAAGATGTCGATTATCTTTTTGCCAATCAGGAACAAAAAGGGGTCTCAACCCGCGCTCTTTTGGCTCAAAGCCTCCCTAAACTCATTTTAGACGTGGAATTCCCTAAAAAAATGCGTTGGTCCGATCTGACCATTGAGTATGCCCGCCCTCTCAGATGGCTTGTCGCTCTCTACGGCAATGAGACGATTCCTTTTTCTGTTGCTAATCTCACCTCATCAAATGTCACTTATGGCCACAGACAACTCGCTCACCATGCGATTTCTTTAAACAAGGCTGCTGATTATTTGGAAACTTTGCGCACGCATTATGTAATGGCCGATATTAAAGAAAGACGGGCTTCCATTGAAGAGCAGCTGAGCCAAATTGAGCAAAAATTAAATGCCAAAGCGACAGCCAAAGAAAAAGTGATGCCACAGGTTCTCCATCTTGTGGAATGGCCGTTTTTGACGGCTGGAACTTTTGATAAACGGTTCCTGGCTGCCCCCAAAGAGGTTTTAATCTGCGAAATGGTAGAGCACCAAAAATATTTCCCTGTCGTGGACGCTTCTGGAAACCTCGTCAGCCACTTTATCATCGTTTGCAACAACAAACCTACAGATCTGATCCGGGCCGGAAATCAAAAAGCCCTTGGCCCCCGCCTCACAGACGGGATGTTCCTCTATGAAGAAGACTTGAAAGTGCCTCTGGAGCGCTTCAACGACAAACTCAAGAACATGACCTTCCAAAAAGAATTGGGAAGTGTTTGGGACAAAGTGGAACGGATCTCATCGATTGTTGAGATTCTCCACAAGTCGATGCCCTTAGCGGATCTTCAAATGGCCAAAAAAGCGGCTTCTCTTTGCAAAGCCGATCTTGCCACCGAGCTTGTGGGAGAATTTCCCGAGCTACAAGGGTTTGTGGGCAAACTCTATGCCCAAAAACAGGGTGAAAAGCCCGAAGTTGCTCTTGCTATCGATGAACATTGGATGCCACGGGGAGAAAAAGCCCCCTTGCCCCAATCGGGATGTGGAATTTTGGCCAGCCTTGCCGACAAAATCGACAACTTCTTAAGTTGCTACGCGCTTGATTTGAAGCCAACCTCCTCCTCTGACCCTTATGCCCTCAGAAGACAGGCTCTTGGCCTTCTCAAAATGCTCATCGAAGGGAAACACCACCTCTCCCTTCACAAGGTCTTCAGTGAATCTTTCGAGGTCCTGCTCCGCTCCCCTGCCCTCGATCCCAAAAAGGCTGCCGAAATCAAATCCCAAAAAGAAACTCTCCTCACCGAAATTTTCGCTTTCTTCGCCAACCGCTTCCGCACCCTTCTCAACGAATCGGGCTTCGAAAAAGATGAGATCGAAGCTGTCCTACACCATGGCCTGGATGATGTTTTCAACACCTATTCTCTAATTCAGGATCTTCATAACTATAGAAAAACTCACCGAGAAGACTTCCTGAAAGCCCATGAAGTGTATACACGCTCGAAAAAGATCCTCAGCTCCCAAAAAACAGAGCTCTACAAAGTGGATCCCAAACTCTTTGTCCATCCCAGCGAAGAAACCCTCTTTGCCAAGATAGAGAAAATCAAATCAAGTCCCTCTACTACGTTGAAAGAATCCCTTTCCTCCCTAAAAGACCTTCAGGAGCCCCTGAACAACCTTTTCGATAGTGTCAAAATCATGGACGACGACCTGAAAGTACGCACAAACCGTTTAGGCCTCCTACAGGAAGTCTGGAGCCTTTGCAACACCCACCTCGACTTCAGCAAAATCCAGGAGCATGCCTAGGTAACCTGAGTTTTGGGTTCTTTTCCCCATCCTCAGGGATTTTTGTGAGGCAAAATCGCAATTTTTTGCGAAGCTCATAGCTGAAAGCGCT
>CAZPPS010000042.1:0-20272 GCA_964588495.1 uncultured bacterium
TACTAAAAACTTTAGTCACATGATAGTTGATTTTTCGGGCACGGGCACGGGCACGAAATAGGTTATGCAAGAGGTCTATTTTTTGCGAAGCTCATAACAGAGCACCTATTTGCGAGCAAAAAAGTGCGATTTAGACCACAAAAATACCTGAGAATGAGGGAAAAGAACCCGAAACTCAGGTTAAATAGGTAAAAGCTAATTTGTACGAATTTGCAGTTATCAAGGGAATATTCCCCGATGCTGTCAATTTAGGTCACATCCAGGTGATTATAGCTCAAACAGGGTGAGCTGGAGCTCTTTGGCTTTTTCGACGGAGTGGAAGGATCTGCGGTGGATGGGGCAGGGGCCGTATGTTAGGAGAGCTTGCCGGTGCTTTTCTGTGGCGTAGCCTTTGTGTTCGTTGAAGCCATATTCGGGGTATTGTTCATGGTATTCGAGCATGATTTTGTCGCGGGTTTCTTTGGCGATGATAGAGGCTGCGGCGATCATTTGGGAGAGGCTGTCTCCTTTGACGATTGCTTTAGAGTGGATGTGGTCAAAGAAGGTGTGTGTGCCATCGACAAGTAGGCAATCGGGTGTTTGAGGAAGCGCTTTGACCGCTTCGCGCATCGCTTCGAGGGATGCTTGGAAAATGTTGATTTGATCGATGATTGAGTGGTCAATGATGCCGATCCCAAACAAAACATCCTTGTGAGAGATCAGCTTTTCGAAGATTTGCTTGCGTGTAGCTGGAAGGAGCTGCTTGCTATCATTAATGCCCCGAAAAAAGACATTTTCGGCAATGATGCAAGCCGCAGCAACGACAGGGCCGGCAAGCGGCCCCCGTCCAACTTCATCCACACCTGCGATGCAGGAAAATCCTTCCGCTTTCGCCTGTGCTTCCAGCTCAGTGAGCTTAATTAAGCGTTTCTTCTCACTCGTTGGCAGCGCTTTCGACTGTTTCTGGGGCACTGTGCTGCTCAAATCTTTCGGTGTCGTTCGTCGCTTGCGGTTCAAATCCAGTTGCAGCTTTCTGCTTCTTCTTAATGGGACCGATTTTTTCTTTAACTTTAGCTTTCTTACCAGTACTTCCACGTAGGTAGTACAGCTTAGCACGTCTCACATCGCCTTTTTTGACAATCTGAATGTTGACAATACGTGGGCTGTGCAGTGAAAAAACACGCTCCATCCCTTCGCCGTAAGAGACCCTGTGAAGAGAAAATGTCTCCGAAAGGCCGCTACCCTTACGGGCAATGACTGTCCCTTGGAAGATCTGCACCCGCTCTTTTTCCCCTTCCACAATGCGTGTCGAAACGCGGATTGTATCCCCAATATCAAATTCGGGAACATCTTGTTTTAACTGTTCATGGTTATAGGCATCAATCAAGTTGTCCATGTTTTCTTTTTCCTATTTTTGTTAGCAACCGTTCACTTCTTCTCAGTCTCTCGTACTTTGTGGCAAAACATCCAATAAACCACAGAGAACTTACTATAGATTTTAGCTAAAAGCTACCTTGTTTTTAATAACTTATATCATCTGCATTTCTTCGCAGCATTCCTCAAGTTCTCCGCGTGATCATTCTGTGTTTTTTAAAAACCATAGAACCCACAGAGAACACAAAGAAGAATCACTAGACCTCTTTCGAAATTCCATTTGGAGGTCTATTTATTTTCTCAACCACTTGCGATCCATCTAGATTTTTTACTGTTTCCTTCTCTCTATGTTCTCTTTGTGCTCTGCGGTTTATTTTTATTCTTAGCCACAAAGCTTATCCAGATCAAAGAGATCGGGCAACTATTTTTGTCTCTCCAAGTACCGCTCGTATAAATCGGGCCTCATTAACGCAGTCTTCTTAAGGGCCATCTCCTTTCTCCATTCATTAATCAGCCGGTGATTGCCATTCTGCAAAAGCTCTGGCACTTTTTTTCCCTCGAAGAGCTCAGGCCTGGTGTAGTGCGGACAATCCAGGAGCCCATTTTCAAAAGAATCTGACTCTGCAGCCTCCGGATGTCCTAAGACTCCTGGGATAAAGCGGGCTAGCGCATCAATTAAGACGATGGCTGCAAGCGCCCCATTTGTCAGGACATAATCACCAATACTAATCTCTTCATCCACCTCTTGTTCTATTACCCGCTCATCGACCCCCTCATAATGCCCGCAGAGAAGGATCAAATGGGGCAGGTCTGCCAAATTCCTGCACTTAGCAGCTGTCAAAAGACTTCCCTGCGGCGAGAGGTACACCACATGCGAATCGGGGCGCTTAACGCTTCGAATCGCAGCTACTGTTGGCCCTGGTTTTAAAACCATCCCTGGGCCACCTCCATAAGGGCGGTCATCCACTTTGCGGTGCTTATCAAGGGCAAAATCCCGGATCTGCACATGGCTGATATTGAGAAGCCCCTTTTCACGGGCCCGCTTCAAAATACTTTCATCAAAAGGACCAGAAAAATATTCGGGAAAAAGGGAGAGGATCTCAATATCCACTATTATGCTGCGTTAGCCGCAAGTTCCTTTTTACGCTTCTTTTTCTTCTGACTTTGTTTTTCTTTTGCTTCGACCATTTTTTTGTGGTAAGCCAAAATCACTTGAGGAGCGCCACGCTTTACAAGCGTTTCTGCTTTGTGAGTTAAAACAGCTCCCAGGTTTAACCAGTGCTCAATACGCTCACCATGAACGCTCATATTTTTTTCAGGCTCAGCTTCTTGTGGATTATACCAGCCAAGAAGTTCAATATATTTTCCGTCGCGTGGAGATCTGGAATCAGTTAAAACCAAACGGTAAGTTTGCTGATTTTTTCTCCCCTGTTGTCGTAAACGAATTTTCAATGCCATGTTGTTTCCTTAAGTTAAAATGGAGCCCCATCCATGAATTTATCCATCATCTCTTTGCTCGGGGCATTTTTGAAAAATTGCTTGGAGAATTGCTTGGACTGTTTAAAACTCTTCTTTAATTTGTTGACATCTTGAATCGATGTCCCGCTTCCCATTGCGATCCGCTTGGTGCGGCTAATTGAAAGCTCATCTTTTTCAGAGCGCTCTCTTTTAGTCATCGAGAGGATAATCGCTTCAATTTTGTAGAATTCTTTTTCAGATTTGTCGAAATCGGGAAGCTTTGAAAATCCGGGAAGCATTTTCATGATCCCTTTCAAAGATCCCATCTTGCGCACTGCTTGCATCTGTTTAAGATAATCGTCGTAAGTGAAAGAGGCTTTGCGCATCTTCTCTTCCAGCTTCTCTGCTTCCTCTTCGCTGATGTGCTCTTTCGCTTTTTTGACCAGATTGATCGTGTCGCCCATACCCAAAATACGGTCCGCCATAGAATTGGCATCAAATAGCTGCAGATCGTCAAGTTTCTCCCCAATTCCTTCGAATTTAAGGGGCTTTCCAGTCACTTCATGGATCGAAATGGCAGCACCCGCACGCGTGTCGCCATCGAGCATCGTCAAAATTGTCCCTGTGACACTCAGACGTTTATTAAATTCAGTCGCTGTCGTGACAGCATCTTGACCGCTTGCTGCATTGGCAACAAAAAGAATTTCCTCAGGCTGCGTCGCTTTTTTAATCTCTTCAAGCTGCTCCATGAGCACATCATCGATATGTAAGCGTCCTGCCGTATCTAAAATCAAGACATCATATCCGCCCTCTTTGGCAGCTTTTAGCGCTTGAGTGGCTACCTTGAGGGGGTTTTTCTCTCCATCAATAGCAAATACTTCGACACCGATTTGAGCACCCAAAGTTTTGAGCTGTTCCACCGCTGCAGGTCTTTGGAGATCGCAGGCGGCCAAAAGGCATTTTTTGCGGTGCTCTTTTTTGGACAGATATTTGGCAAGTTTTGCCGCATGGGTGGTTTTTCCGGCCCCTTGAAGGCCGCACAACATGACAACAGCAGGCTTGCCGTTTAAATTTAAGACAGCCTCTCCGCCTCCCATCAAGGCAACAAGCTCATCATGAATCAGCTTGATAAATTGTTGGCCAGGAGAGACAGACTTGATGACTTCATCACCAAGTGCTTTATCTTTAACTTTTTTAATAAAATTTTTAGTGACAGAATAATTGACGTCGGCATCGAGAAGCGCAAGGCGCACCTCTCTGACAGCGTCAGAGATATTGTCCTCGGTGAGCTTCTTTTTGCCTGCCAAAGAGGCAAAGATATCTGTAAATTTATCTGTTAAAGCGCCAAACATAAATAGACTAACAATGATAACTGAAAAATTCAGAAATTTTCAATGAAAAAGAAGCGATCATGTCCCGACCAATCAGGTTCGTAATGGCAACAGAGCTTCTCAGCCTCAAATAATGCCTGAATAGCAGCCCCCTGGCCTGTTCCAATTTCCAGCCAACCAAGCCCTTGTGGCTTGAGAAAAGCTTTAAGCTCTCTGGCAATCCGTTGATAAAATTCGAGACCATTTGGACCCGAAACGAGGGCCATTTTGGGCTCGAAGAAAAGCTCCGGATCCAGATTTTGATATTCCGCTTCGGTCACATAAGGAGGATTGCAGACAAAAAAGTCACACTGCTGCCCCACAAAGGGCTCAAAAAGATTCCCTAACTTAAATTCGTGAACGAGCCCGTTCCCGAGCCCGCGCCCGATTCCATTCGCAAGAGCATTTTTCCGCGCAACCTCAAGCGCCTTCTCACTCAGATCCGCAAGAACGACCTCTAATTCCGGAAACCGTTTCTTCAAAGCCAGCCCAATACAGCCCGAACCACAGCACACATCCCACAAAACTTTATTCTCAAGGGGCATTGTCTTCAATTTCTGAGCTATCTTTTCGATCAAAATCTCAGTCTCTGGACGTGGAATCAAAACATCTGAGGTAATAGTCAACTGGAGATCGGCAAACTCGAGCTTCCCAGAAATGTAAACCGGTGGCTCCCTTTTTGAACGCCTTTGAATCGCAGTCCGCAGCGACAAAAGCTCAGCTTCAATCATCGGCCGCTCAAACTGTAAGTACAAATCGAGCCGCTTGACTCCGAGCGCATCGGCAATGACTTGCTCGGCCTCCCTACGTGCCCGTGGAAGCCCCGCTTTCGCCAAATAATCTTCCGAACGTCTGATAATCTCAAATAATGTATGCATTTAGACCTATTCTTCTCGCTTTCCATGCCTCATACAGATCAACACGAAGACACAAAGGCGCAAAGAGCTGTATTTTTTTTCCTTCTCTGTGTTCTCTTTGTCCTCTGTGGTTGTTAAAAATGCCGCACAAATTTGACTCACGCAAACATTTTGGGGATTTTTAAAAACCACAGAGGACACAGAGAACACAGAGAAGATATTATTTTTTCTCTGCGTCTTTCGCGCCTTTATGTCTCTGCGTTGAATTCGTCTCAGCCACGAAGATCACTATGTTGTGAGCTTTTGATCGTAATAAAACTTCACCAAAGAAGAGGTGAGCTCATCAAGCTCCCCTGCCATGACTCTGTCGAGACTATAAAGGGTCAAATCGATGCGGTGGTCGGTCACGCGGTTTTGAGGGAAATTGTAAGTGCGGATGCGCTCAGAACGGTCTCCTGAGCCTACTTGGGAAGCGCGCAGCTCGGCTTCTTCGTCTACCTTCTTTTTTCGTTCGATATCTGCGATTTTGGCAACTAAAAGCCTCATGGCCTTATCTTTGTTTTTATGCTGACTTCTTTCATCCTGACAATAGGCGACAATTCCTGTTGGGAGGTGAGTGATGCGCACAGCAGAATCTGTGACGTTAACGTGCTGTCCGCCGGCTCCAGAGGCTCTATAGGTATCTATCCTGAGCTCTTTTTCATCGAGGACAACCTCTTCTTCTTCTGTCGGCTCTAAAAGAATGGCGATTGTGATCGCAGAAGTGTGAATGCGTCCTTGAGTTTCTGTCTTGGGAACTCTCTGGACGCGGTGTGTGCCCCCTTCGTATTGCAAAAGGCGCTTCGCATTAGGGCCTGAAAGGCCCATGATATATTCGCGGAAACCGCCAAGTTCAGAAGGGCTCGAGGCGAGCGTTTCGTAGCGCCAGCCCATTTTGTCGCAATAAAGCTGATACATCCGGACGCAGTCGCCCACAAAGATGGCCGCTTCATCCCCTCCAGTCCCAGCCCGGATCTCCATAATCACATTACGGCTATCGTCTGGATCAGGAGGCACAAGAAGCGTTTCTAGCGTCTTTTCACAAGTTGCCACCTTCTCTTCAAGGCCTGGAATTTCCTCTTCAATAAGAGCGCAAATTTCCAGATCTTGTTCCGTTTTCAAAAGGGTCCGGTTATCGTTGAGCTGCTTTTCATACTTTTCAAGCGCGTCGGCTGCAGATTTTATCTCGGAAAGATAACTGTGTTCCTGAGTCAGTTCCCGATATTTTTTGGGATCATCAAACACATTTGGATCGGCAAGAGCTTCTTCAACTTCTGAAAAGCGGCTCAGTAGGCGTGCAACTTTTGTTTTCAATGATAGTGCCTGGTTACACAAATTTGCGGTATTACTCGACTCATCTTTCCGCGATCGTCATCACGCTCACGTTTAGCTACATGTTCAAAGTGGCCTTCGCGCTCAGCCTTTCGACGCTCAAGGAAATCTGAGCACAAATAATTGCGCGAATTCATGTAACCGGCTCTAAGATTACTTTTTCTTTTTCTTAGCGGCTGGTTGTTTTTCTGCAGGCTGCTCGTCTTTTTTCTGCTGTCCGCCACCTTGTGGTTGTCCTTTAGAGGCATAACGCTTCATAAATTTATCCACACGACCTTCAGCATCCACAAACTGCTTGCTTCCGGTAAAGAACGGGTGAGAAGAAGAGGAGACTGTCACATGGTAGACAGGATATTCTTTCCCTTCGAATGTCTCTGTTGCTTTAGGCTGCAGAGTAGATCCGCATACAAATTTATATCCTGTCGAGTTATCGACAAAAAGAATATCTTGATAGGCAGGATGGACATCATTTTTCATAACACATAGCTCTCAAATTAACTTCAAAGTGGCCTAAGTTATCTTTTATTGCCTAAAAAATCAACAGATAAAGTATCATCGTACCTTATGAGAAAATTTCTATCTATCATTCTCCTGTTTGCAACACCCTTTTACGCCTCTGAAATTCACTTAAGTCAAAAACTTTCTAAGGCAAAAGAGGGAAGTTACCTGGTTCTTGAGCAAAATAAAACTTTGACTTTCTTTTTTGTCCGCGAAGTTTGCGATGACACCGCTCTTGTGGAAGAAGTCTCCATTTCAGCCTCGCAACTTTGCAAACAACCTGTAAATTTCAAGGAATGGTTTGAAAAAGGAGCCCCTGGCAACACTTCCTGGCTGATTTCGCAGCTCAACCTACAAAATGGCGTCTTTGAAAAGACCTTTTCTTTCCATCATGAGGGTTTTGTCGATCTCAAAGAATCGAATAGTTTTTTCACCACTCTTCTAAATCTCCGTTTTTCAGAAGTGCCCCCCGCTGAACGACGCCGTATTGGACATCCCGGCACAAGCAGAACGGATCAGCGTCCCGTCTGGAATCCCCGCCTCATTGTTGAGGGGAAAATTCTGGAAAATGTGACATTTAGTGCCTTTAGAGCTCGTTGGCCAGCAGACGGAAGTGAACTTTCGCGTAGATATATCGAGATTTATTTGCCGAATTCTTCTGCGTGTGTCGATAAAGAGGCTTACCCTCTTTATTTCCCCTACTGGCTGGAAATTGAGGGCAGAATTGGAGGCGCACGGATTCGAGTGATCGATTCTGGACTCAATGCCCATTCTCCTAAAGCGTGGTTTCCCTTGAAGGACGTTGTTTTATAAACAAATTTTCTTCAGAGTTACCCACAACACAAGTTATTAGGAAACAGAAACTTAAAGTCTGATTTCGCGGCACTCTTCTGCCAATATCAACAACTTATCAACAGTTTTCCCACAACATAGAGGGTTCATATTCCCTACAAGTAAATCACACATGCGTATGTTTGGCGTACGCTATCTTCCGTGCCCGGGCACGGGCACGGGCGTGGGATTATCTTCCCAGAAATGCCCAAAAATGCGATGGTAAGCCCTTATATTGTGAGTCAAAAAATTATGAAAACCTATTCTCTGCGCAAAAGCCGTCGTATCCTCAGAACAAGCTACAAAACCTTTCAAAGAAAAAAGCATTCTCTTTCTGAAATGGAGCAAAAACAGCTTGAGACCAACTTAAGAGGGTTAGATCAGGCCATTCTCAACAACAACAAAGAAGAAGCCAGCACCCTTGCGCAGCGTATCGAAGCCTTCATCAAAGAGCGTTTGCCCAAAACACTATTCGACCACATCCGTGAGCTTGGTCTAGCACTTGTTTTTGCAATCGTTGTTGCCTTTTTGATCCGACAATTCTGGTTCGAGCTTTATGAGGTTCCTACAGGTTCGATGCGTCCCACTGTGGAGGAGCTTGACCGGATGGTCGTCTCCAAAACAACTTTTGGAATTAATGCCCCCTTTCGAAAAAAACCGCTCCTCTTTTCAGACAAATACATCCAAAGATCGAGCATCATCGTCTTCACTGTTGAAGATATGGACGTTGCCGATGGCGACATGATCTATTTCAAAATTTTTCCCGGCAAAAAGCGATTTATCAAACGGTGCGTGGCAAAACCAGGAGATACTCTCTATTTTTATGGGGGACAGATTTATGCGGTCGACAAAGACGACAAACCCATTTTGACACAAGCAGACCCACAATTTTTAAAAAGATACGGCATTGAGAAGATCGACCATATTCCTTACATCAACATGGAAGGTAGAGAAAAAATTTCAAGACCCACCTCGTATAATGTTTTTGGGGCAGTTTCGATGTATCAGATGAATCTTCCCCTTGCCAAGTTGGAGATCAAAGAAAAAGGGCAGATCGAGGGGCGTTTTTTCAATGGCAAAGAGTGGGTCAAAGATCAGGTAGAAGAGCTTAAAGCCCCCCATAGTGCCCCCGTTAGTTATAGCGATTTATGGGGAATGGGCAACTATGCGATGGCCCGCCTTCTCACAAAAGAACAGGCGCAGCTCTTTTACTCTACTCTCCCTGAGGGTGACGATGCTGCCCTTTACCTTGAATTGCGGCACACGCCGAATCTTTCTTATCCAAAGCCAGAGCTCAGACAGGGCACTTCGGGATATATGCAGCCCACAATCACCCCTTTTGCGGCACTTGTCCCTCTCAAAAATAGTCATCTAGAAACTCTGCAACAAAATCTCTATACAGCCAGGTTTTATGTCAAAAATGGGAGCGCCTACCGCTATCATGAAAGTGGTCAGCGTCCACAACGTGCCGAATATGACCCCAAATTTCCAGGAATTCCTGATGGATGTTATGAGTTCTATTACGGCGTGGGCTACAAAGTCCATTTTGGAGGGATCCGTACTGAACTGGCAAAAGATCATCCTCTTAACAAGACAAGTCCCGATCTGATCCGAAAACTTTTCAATCTGGGCATTGGCTTTAATACTCTTTTTGAACCGGTAGCCCCCAATCAGCCCTTTAATCCCCAAAGATTTGCCTACTACCGTGACGGGGATTTATTTGTCATGGGAGTTCCTCTTTTGAAGAAAAATGATGCGACTCTGATCCGCTTTGTACAAAGCGAGACAGACAAACAAAAAAACTCCAACCGGGAAAAACCCTACATTGCGTTTGTCGACAAAGGGCCTCCATTGAAGCAGGATGGATCTTTAGATATTGAGATGGTCAAAGCTTTTGGTCTGAAAGTGCCGGATGATGGAGTTGTTGCTTTGGGTGATAATTTTGCCATGAGCTCTGACAGCCGTGACTTTGGCTTTGTTCCGACAGAAAATCTGCGTGGCGCCCCCTCTCTCACCTTCTGGCCCCCCAGTGAACGTCTCGGCCCGCTGCCTCAACCTCCCTACCCCTGGTTTACCTTACCCAATATGATTGTATGGACAGTCGCCCTTCTAGTGCTGATCGCCATCATTTATTGGATCCGCAAGCGCAACAAACGCTCCCTTTTTGATAAATGATTGTGAGGTCGGGGCACAAGTAGTGCCCAACTAGTGAAGTGGCATTTTTAAGAGGGTCCGGAAAATGCGCCCCTGATTAAAAAGCCCCTCTATGAGTGCATCTATTAGGCTGTCTATGGTGCGTATATCAATTTCTTCCTGGGCATCCTTCCCTTCGCCGAGTCGAGCTTGGATCTCTTTGAAATCCTCTAGTTTAAAGACGCTGTTTTCCGTTTTTGTCGTATGGCAAAAATGATTATGAATCATTTTAACTACAGTCTTTATATATGAAATGTTGATGAACTGTTCAGACATTAGTAAAGATAAAACTGTTTTTAAACCTTCTCTAAACAAGGTAATATTTAGACAGTCAAAAATCTCCTTCCACGAGAAAAACGAAAAAGAATACTTTTGCCCTTTCGCAAATTCACAATAGGAAGTCACTTTCATCAACTCATTTTCGTTCAAAAATCCAGAATTTAATAACTTGAAGATTTCTGAAACAAAAATATTTAAGAACCTATTTTTCAATCCAACGTCGAATGTAACATAGTCTTCATCAAAAGATAATATCCTTACTATCATCTCCAAACTAATCAATGCTTTAATTTCAGGAGAAATATGTGGATCTTCTTGAAGCTTTCCGCAGCTTTCTGGAATAAAGCATCCTCCTGCGCTCAAAACCTGCTCTTTATAACTTTGTTCAAGAGCAATCAGCCCGGTCAATTCCAAGGGATTTGGTTGGCGACTCCGATCCACACACGAAAAAAAATAGGCTAATTCCTTAGTTCTCGACTCCAACAACACATTCAACGTATCGCGCGCCCAGCTCTTGCAAACCAAACTGGCATTCATTAAACTTTTTTGATCTTTAATTGGAAAAAACAATTTAAAAATTTCAAAAGGAACTCTATTTTTTTCTTCGAAATTTTTAATGGTGATTGCGTCTCTTGTCGCTCCTCCCTTTGCCTCTGTGATGATTTGAACGGCGACATGCGTTAACCGCGAGATCCACTCATTGGAAACATGAAAAAACGACCATAAAAACTGCTGATTATTGGCTATATAGGATATCATTCAGCGCCTGCTTTTTGTTCCATCATACAAGATCGCTAGGTATTAAGGAACAATGGCTTAATCAGCAATAACACTTGCCCTCTACTTATCCGTTCTTCTGGATACAATTAGGCTTTTTGGATGGAGATAGCAGTCGGCTCTCCATTGATATCCCACTGGGCGCTTCCTTCAACAAAACCAAAATGAATTTCTACGCAGAGCACCTCTTCCTTGATGTATTTTTCGAAGATACTCAAGGCTTTTTTGACTTTGTCGGAAGCACCGATTGTGAGATGGATCCGGTCAGTCACCTCAAAACCCGCTTCTTTGCGCATCGTGTTGATTTTGTTGACAAGCTCGCGCGCGATCCCTTCCAGGATCAAATCTTCTGTAAGCTCTGTCTCTAACGCCACCGTGATTGTGCCGGCATTCATGGCGATCCACCCTTCATGGACTTTGCGTGTGATTTCGACATCTTCAGCAGTAAGAGTAAACGGCTCAGAACCTAAGACAATGGGCAAATCGTGCCCCCTCAATAGTGTATTGATCTGATCTTGGTCGAGAGTGCTGATCATAAGATGCGCCTCTTTCATGTGGGCTCCCACTTTTTTGCCAAGGACTCTAAAGTTGGGTTTGATCGAGAGTTTTACAAACTCGTGGCTCTCTTTTTCGAAGATCACTTTTTTGACATTGAGTTCATCGGCGATCAGGTGCTCCTGGTGCTTGAGAAAGGCAAGTTGCTTTTCATCGGCACAGATCAGGGTCGCCGCTGGCAAAGGCTGGCGTACTTTGAGCTTATGTTCTTTGCGTAAGGAGTGGCCCAAGCTGACAGCCACTTGCAAAGATTCCATCCCCTCTTCCAAAGTGGGATTGCGGCTTTCGGGGTGATAGGTGGGATAATCGCACAAATGGACCGATTCTGGCATTTGATCTGTTCGGATATTGCGGTAGATCGCCTCGCTCAAAAATGGGATGAAAGGAGCTGCGATTTTAGAGAGCTCAATGAGGACGTGATGCAGCGTCTCAAAGGCCTCTCTACGATCTTGACTATCCTCGTCTGCCCAAAACCGTCTGCGGCTTCTGCGGATGTACCAATTGGTAAGCTCGTCGATAAAGCCAACAAATGGGTCGACAGCGCGGCTTAAATCGTAATCGTCCATCCCCTCTTCGACATCTTTGATCAACTTGTTGAGCTTTGCCAAAATCCATTGGTCGATGATCGTGTGAGGAGGCTGCCTGTTTGGATTGGGGCGCCAGTTGTAGATCCGGGCATAAGTCATAAAAAAGGAGTGGGCATTCCATAAAGGAATGATGATCTGGCGCAAAACAACTTCTACTCCCCGCTCGGAAAAACAGAGATCGTCTGCTTTGACCGCCGGGCTATTGAGCATGTAAAGTCTGACAGCATCTGCCCCATATTTGCGCACCACAACATCAGGATCGGGGTAGTTTTTCAGACGCTTCGACATTTTGCTGCCATCTTCAGCCAAAAGAATTCCGTTGGCGATCACGTTTTTGTAGGCAGGCTTGTCAAACAAAGCGACGCTTAAGGCTAAGAGGACATAGAACCATGTGCGCGTTTGATCAATCCCTTCTGCAATAAAATCAGCCGGAAAACTCTTTTCTGTCAGCTCTTTGTTTTCAAATGGGTAATGATTGTGCGCGTAGGGCATCGATCCCGATTCAAACCAACAATCGAAAACTTCGGTGATCCGCCTAAAAGTTTTCCCATTTTTGGAAAAGGTGAGGGAATCGATGAAGTGGCGGTGCAGATCGTTGATTTTTTGCCCGCTTAAAGTCTCGAGCTCTTCAATGCTCCCGATGACATGGATTTCTCCGTCATCTGCTCGCCAAATCGGAATCGGAGTTCCCCAATAGCGATTGCGAGAAATGGCCCAATCGCGAGCGCCGGCAAGCCAATTGCCAAAACGGCCCTCTTTTAAGTGCCCAGGCGTCCAATGGATACTTTCGTTGGCTTCCACCATCCGATCTTTGATTTTTTCAATATTGACAAACCAGGTCGTGATCGTTTTGTAGATCAAAGGAGTATCCGAGCGCCAGCAAAAGGGGTAGCGGTGACGGAGTGTTCCTCGATAAAAGAGGCGATTGGCCCCTTTTAAACGGGCAATGATGTCTTTATCGGCATCTTTGACAAAAAGACCCAAATATTCAGGGATTTCACTCGTGAATTTTCCGTTATTATCGACGGGGCAAACAAGAGGGATGTTTGCTTTTTTGGAGGCGTAAAAGTCGGCTTCCCCAAAAGCAGGAGCTGTGTGGACAATGCCGGTTCCGTCTTCGAGTGTGACAAAATCGTCTGCGATGACCCTAAAGGCCCCCTCTTTTTCGAGAGAAGCAAAATAAGGGAAAAGGGGGGCGTATTTCTTACCAACCAGCTCTTGTCCAGAAAAGGTTTTTAGAATTTTGTAAGAATTTTCATCTTTAAACCAGCGGCCGATGGCTTCTTGGGCTAAAATGTAGAATTTTCCTTGATGCTCGATTTTGGCATAGGTTAAATTTGCGTTCACAGTCGCTGCCATGTTAGAGATGAGCGTCCAGGGGGTGGTTGTCCAGGCAAGAAGTGCCGTTTCCGGCTCATCTACAAGGGGGAATGTGACGACAACAGAAGGATCATCGATATCCTGATAGTTCTCAGAGGCCTCAAAATTGGATAAGGGCGTCCCCAATTTCGCCGAAAAGGGCATCACTTTGAGCCCTTCATAGACAAGCCCTTTTTCGTAAACCTGTTTGAAAACCCACCAGACAGACTCCATAAAGGGCATATCCATCGTTTTCCAGGTTTTGGAAAAATCGACCCATCGACCAAAGCGCTCTACTTTAGATTGCCATTCGCTTGTGTAGCGGAGCACAATTTTGCGACACTCTTCGTTGAAACGGGCAATCCCAAAAGCTTCGATAGAGGGAGCCCCCGTGAGCTCAAAATTCTTTTCAATCTCGTTTTCAATCGGAAGGCCATGGCAGTCCCAACCAAAGCGTCTGGGGACACAAAATCCTTTCATGGTTTTGTAGCGGGGAACCACATCTTTGAGGGTGCCGGCGAGAAGATGGCCATAGTGGGGCAAACCCGTTGCAAAAGGAGGACCATCATAAAAAGAGAAATAAGGAGATTTAGAACGATTTTCCAAAGATTGCTGGAAAATTCCTTTCTCTTTCCAAAACCGGAGGATACGTTCCTCTCGAGCATCGAATGTTTCATTAGGTATTTCTTCGAACATGGAAAAGAGGATAGAGTTTTTTTGTGTTAAAACGCAAGTTTCTATAGGATGCAAAATATGGATTTAAACCAGATTTTATTTGATGTATCAGTAATTTTGGGATCGGCAGATTTTTCACACCAGGCCTATCAGGCTCTGCAGATAGGAGATATTCTTATTCTGAAAGAGACTGTAGAGGAGCCCCTCTTGGCAAAAGTGGGCTCCACCGACTATTTTTTTGCCACTGCTGGACTCTATGAAACACATAAGGCGGTTGTCATAGATGAAAGAATTCACGCATGAAGAGATCGAGGGCATTGTGGAAGCAATGTCCCAAAGGCCCACTGTTGAGGAAAAGGCCAAAATCCCTCTGCTCCCCCCTGGAAGCTACCACAAGATCGCAAAATTGGGCTTCTCCCCCCTTCTTGGCGAACAACCCCGCCCCATAGAAGATCTGCACGAGCTGGGAAGCCTGGAAGTGCTCCGAGCCAAAGTGGAAGTGGTCTTCGGGAAAACAACGATGACTCTCAAAGAACTGGCGGCCTTGGAAAAAGGGGCCCTTCTTCCCCTAGATGAGCTCTGCGACGACCTTGTCGAGATTTTCGTCAATGGCATGAAAATCGGGCGGGGCGAAATCGTTGTTGTGGATGGCCATTTTGGAGTCAAAATTGTCTCCTTTACAAAAAACTAAACTTTATCTATAACACTCAGAATGTTATAATATTATTGGGGGTGTAAAGGTTTTCGACTTGGAAATGAAGTATTAGGCGCATGCGGAGGTATTCGGTTGGCCTCCTTAAAAAGCCGATAAACTATTTAAATGGCAAATCTAATGCTAAAAATGGCTGCGAAGTAATCGCTCTTAACGCTCCTCGTTACACAGGAAACGTTGAGTTGAAAGCTGCAGCCTAAGTTGTTATCCAGGGCCTAACAGCTCTGGGTGACCCGGTAGTTTGAGATTGGACCGGGGGTCTCATCTCTACCGTCAATTACTCGGTATGGGCCTTTTCCCGAAGGTTTTTAGGGAAAAAAGTCCGAGATCAAATAAAACCGGCTAGTTCTATAGGAGTGTTCAACTAAAGAGCTAGCGCATAATTGGACACTAAGCATGTAGTGGCTAATATAGAGTTTGCTAAGGACGAGAGTTCGATTCTCTCCACCTCCATCACCAAAAAGGCTTCAGTTTCACAACTGAAGCCTTTTTTTTAGCGACATACAACGCGAAATTCACATCAGATGAAACAGAAGTAAAAACTATTTAGTTTTTCGCTCCTTCCAGCTAAAATCTCCAACTGAACCAAGAGGGCGAAATGTCATCTCATACAATCGAAAAAGTTCAAGCCATAGCCCTCAAGGAATACAGAGCATTCTTCAAAGAGATTAGAGAAAAAATCCTAACTTCCCAGGTAAAAGCTGCCTTAGCTGTAAATCACGAACTCATCAATCTTTACTGGGAAATAGGCTCTAGAATTCACCTCAAACAAAAAGATGAGGTTTGGGGTGCTAAGACAATCGAAAATTTAGCCAAAGATCTCAAATCCAATTTTCCGGAGATGAAGGGGTTTTCCCTAACAAACATCAAATACATGGTTCAATTCGCAAAGGAATATCCAGCATTTGCAATTAGCCAACAGGTTGTTGGCCAAATTCCTTGGGGTCATAACATCCTTCTGTTAAGCGTTATCTGCCCAATCTTGACCAACTGAATGACACCATTCTTTTCATTGAAACCTCAGAAGAGATGCCTTCCGAGGGATTTGTATATCGTTTCATTGCTGCCCTTGCTGAATTGAATATGCTAAATAAATTTCAAGCGATCTTAATGGCATATCCAAAAGCACAGTTTTGCGATAAACAACCACCCGAAGGTAGAGAATCCTTTATCATTAACCAGCAAAATGCAGTGAAAAATGCTCTTAAGGATTACAACTTTCATCTTCCAGTTATCTTTAATATGAATTTTGGCCACACTGATCCTCAAATAATTATTCCAAGTGGAGGCAAGGTAAAAGTTAACTGTGCTACAAAAACAATCGAGTTCTACTAAAAATTTGCAGTGTTGTTCATCATTGCAAAGGGTTTTCGCGTAAATTCCAATTGAGCCATCCAATTCTGGCAATGGGCAATAGGAATATCAACATAGAGCTTTTTTTCAGCAACTTGAGATGAAACTTTTCAGCCTGTCTCTTTTCTGATATATTTCTGTGATATTTGTGACCTCTATACTTAAATAGAGATACAACTTACTCAATACTCAGGCACAAAATGTCTTCATCTCAGCAAATCATTGATCAAACGATCACCTGGATCCACAAAGTCGTAATTGGCTGTAACTTCTGCCCTTTTGCTGCTAGGGCATTGCAACAACATCATGTGCATTACCAGGTTGAAGCCAGTACGGATACAGCTTTATGCCTCGATGCTTTGTTAAAAGAAATGATCCGGTTGGATCAAGAACCTCATATCGAAACCAGTTTTCTAATCTTTTCTAACGCTTTTCAACGATTCGATGATTATCTATTTATGACATCTCTTGCTGAAGATTTATTAAAAGAAAACGGATATGAAGGAATTTATCAGTTGGCAAGTTTTCATCCACTGTACCGGTTTGCGGGCTCAGTAAAAAATGATGCAGCAAATTATACTAACAGATCCATTTATCCAATGCTGCATCTTTTGCGAGAATCGAGTATTGACAAGGCAGTCGCACACTACGAAAACCCCGAAAAGATTCCGGAACGTAATGTGGATTTTGCCAGGAAAAAGGGATTGACCTTTATGAAATTAGTGAGAGATTCCTGTACCAATTCAGAATAGTGACTTGTTTCAAGCCTTTGGAAATAGCTTCGTGCAAATTCGCTGGCTTAGAAATGTATGCCCTAATAAAGTATCTTGCAAAAACTAAATCAAAAAGATGCAAAGATCTGCTTTAAAAAAATGGGGACTTATCTGCTTTGCTCTGGCCACATTGATCCTTGCAGGGCAATGCTACACCAAGCACAAAACAGAGCAAAATCTCGCTATTTATCTTTTACGAAGCCTGCCCATTTCCTCCACTTTGATTGGCCCCCCTAAGGGATATATCTTTGCCGAAGAGTATAAGCAAAAATATCCCGACCGCTACAAAACGGTTTTGCCTTCCGAAGAGGTAACCATTGCCAGCTTTCCCTTGAATGCAACCCACCCCACACAAATCTTGCATTTTCCCGAAGTTTTTGTTCTCGAAATCGAAAACGGGCGCATTGCTAAAGGGATCAGTATTACTGAGAACGATCGCATTATTGCCGACACCGCAGTTACATGGAAACAGATCGAAAAACACCCTATTTTTCGCGAGTGGAAGCTTCCCCGACTGAAAAAAAAGAACAATAGAATAGCGATTATCTCCTCAAAATCGGGCGAATATAACTATTTCCATTGGATGTTTGATGTGCTTCCTAAATTGGAAGTGTTGGAACGTTCTCAGATTGCTTATGATAAAATTTATCTCAACAGCCTCGATCAACCTTTTCAAATTGAAACACTGCAACGTTTAGGTATTAATCTCCGAGACCTGATTTGGGCAGATGTACATATTGAAGCTGAAAACCTGATTGTCCCATCACTTCCAGGGCAATGCGGGATGGTCCCGAAATTTGCCTGCGATTTTTTGCGCAAAAAACTGACGCCAACAGATACGCCCTCGGCAACGAAAAAGAAAATCTATGTTTCAAGAAACGATGCCCCGACAAGAAGAATTATCAACGAAGATGCTCTCATGGAAAAACTTAAGCCGCTTGGCTTTGAGAGAGTTTATCTGCAACATCTCACTGTTGAAGAACAAATCAGACTCTTCGCCTCCGCAGAATGGATCATTGCTCCTCACGGCGCAGGACTAACCAACCTTGTTTTCTGTCAGCCCCACACGCATGTCATTGAAATTTTCAATCAAGACTATGTCAACCCCTGTTTCTGGATCATAGGCCAAAACTTAAATCTGAACTATCACTGCCTTTTCTACCCCTCTTATAATACTCAAAGAGACATCGTCATAGATGTTGATAAAATCACAATGCTATTTGAGAGTATTTAAGGCAAATATCGATCTAATCGAACAAGTGACGCAGCTGGGTGGGATCGAAACTTTGGAAGTTGATGAAATATTGTAGCTGCCAGGCTTGGGTTTTCTTGGCTTGGGAATTGTCCGCTTTATCCCAAGGAGGATAGACACGCAGGGCTCTTTTCCCCTCCTTTCTATTGGAAGAGATGATCCCTTTTTCAGAGAGAATCTCTTTCGAAAAAACAAATTGGCCAAAATCTTTTTCAGTACGCACGCTGACTATGAGGAAGTCGAAAGCATCGTCTATGTCGTAAGGCATAATAGGGCCCTTGCCAATCCTTTTCCAAAAAGTGACAAACTGCCCCACTTTTGTCGGAGTGATCTTTGCGACTCGAAATTTTATAGACCGATCGTTAATAGAGAAATCTGAAGCCCCGTAATCAGCACTCTCATCCTCATTTCGCAAATTCTCAAGGATAAGCCCTGAAGACTTGTAAATCTCTTCGGTTAATAGTAAGTCAGAATGGGTCATCTCAAGAGAAGTTTACTCTTTGAGCTGATATTTTTAATCCTTTTTTCAGTGCTGCCCCTAAACCGTGCATTCCCAATGCACAGTTTTTGACACAAAGGATTTTTTTTCAGACAATAGGATGTCCAAAAAATGAATACAGGCTCTCATGTTCAAGTGGATTCTTCTTTTCCTTTCACATTCTTTATTCGCTGTAACGCCCGCCAGTCTCGACTTAGAGGAGCAGGCGAAAGATTATATCGTTGAAAATAAGCAGATTCGAATTCCAGACCATCCAACGGCATGCAATGCTTCGATTGTGCGATTGGATACCATTTGTTTATAATGATTCTCTTTTTTTAGCGACCGACCTCTCACCTCATCGCGTGCTATTCCCAATTCCTGGAAGTCAAGAATGTGAAGAAGTTTCCTGCTCTAAACTCAAATATCAATGGGGGTGGGGCTTTCCAAGATTAGGAACAACTGCTCATCTTGATGGAACGCATTACCTTGCTTTTTTTCATTCCAGCAAAACTATGCCTAGCGTCCATTCGGAGGGCGAACCCATCCAACACTATTTTATGGGAGCTTACACTTTTGAAAATCATCCCCCTTTTAGGGTCACTGCGATAAGTAAAGAACCCATTATCGGCAAACATTTTTATCACGGTCCCGAGTATGTCATGTGCAAACCTTGCCGAGTTGTTTTCCCTTGTGGATTTATTATGGATGAACAGTTTATTTGGATAGTGTTTGGAAGACAGGATCATGAGGTGTGGATGGCAAAACTAGATAAAAAAGGACTCTATGACTCGTTGGATCGCCTGCTATGAAAAAGATATTGTGCCTCTATTTGCTTTTGTTTTTGCAAACTCTGATAGGGTCAGAGAGCACATTCAAAGTGGTTGTGTTAGGAGCGCATGGGGGACCTGCTGAAAATAACTTGTCGGGGTATGTGCTCGCTCTCAAAGAGTCTGATGCCTTTGTTGCGCTGGATGCCGGAAGCTTGCTTCATGGAATTGAGCAAGCCGTTACAGAGAAGAGTTTTGACGATATTAAGATTGATGAAAAAAGTCGGTGGAATTTTGAGGCAGAAGTTTTAAGAGAACATATCAAAGCCTTTTTGCTTTCTCATGCCCATCTTGATCACGTTGCAGGCTTAGTGATCAATTCGACCATTGATTCCAAAAAATCCATTTTGGGAATTGATTCGACAATTGACAACTTGAGAGATCATTTATTCAACTGGAAAATCTGGCCCAATTTTGGATCGGAAGGGGAAAAACCTCTCAATCTCTATAGCTATCAAAGGTTGGAGCTCGAAAAAAAAGTTGCGATCCCTAACACACAAATGACGGTCGAGCCGTTTTTGCTAAACCACCCCGGAAAGTATCAGTCCACAGCATTTTTAATCGAATCGGCAGATTCCTACATTCTCTATTTAGGAGATACTTCTCCAGACGCTTTAGAGCCTCAAAAAAGGCTTGAGGCCATTTGGAAACGGGTAGCTCCCCTGGTTCAACAAAACAAACTGAAAGGCATTTTCATAGAGTGTTCCTATA
>CAZPPS010000043.1:0-19104 GCA_964588495.1 uncultured bacterium
ACTCCAGGTGCATTGAGCATTTGTGCAAAATTTTGCATGTAACCAAGCTCTGGCTTAGAGGGTTTACATTCCCAACCGGCGTGATGGCAGATCACAGCCGCTGCCACTTCGGGGATTTTTGCAATCAGATTGAGGCAATCTTCCTGATAGTTTTTGGTAGAGACATACATTCCCAAAATCAGAGCAGCTGTTGCAAAAAGAGTCATGGGATGGCCCATGCGTGGGAGATTGCGGATCTGCGCAATCACCTCTTTTGGAACGTGCGCTCTTTCAATCAATTGCTGCTTAAAAGCATCGAGTTCCTGGGGCTCACCATCGTAACCATTATGCAGAAGGAAAATCACCCTTTCTGGCTCCCAGTCGATCAACTCAGGGATTGGATGGCCCACATAGAAAAGTCCCTGATCGGGAGAAACGCTCGAAGTAGGGCAATACCCGATCGGAAAATCACGCAAACCGGTTTCCAGTTTATCTTTTGTAATTACAAACAGGACATCATCATCCATTTAAGCACTCCCTTTCAGATATAAGCTCTTGCTGAGTCACGACGATCTTTTCTTTGATAAAAAAATCGATGGGCACATCGGGGACAATTTCATAATCACCATCCCCTTTAGATCTACAGGGAAGGCCAAAAATGAGATTTTTCTCAATGCCATACGGGTTCTCATCTGTACAAACTGCCGATGTGAACCAATCCCCCTCTTTTGTGGGAGTGTACAATGCCTTAACAGCATCCACTAACGCATTGGCGGCAGAAGCGGCAGAGGATTTTCCCCGCGCTTTGATCACTGCGGCTCCCCGATTCTTCACCGTCTCCATAAACTCGTTCTGCAACCAGTTTTTATCGGTAATAGTTTCAATAACAGGCTTGTTGTGGATCTTCGCATTTGTAAAATCGGGAATTTGGGTGACCGAGTGGTTGCCCCAGATGGTCATGCAAGAAACTGCTTCAACATCAACGCCTGCTTTTTTTGCAAGCTGGGCAGCTGCCCGGTTTTGATCGAGACGCATCATCGCATGAAAATTTTTCCGCTTGAGGTTCGGGGCATGGGTCATCGCAATTAAAGCATTGGTGTTGCAAGGGTTACCCACAACAAAAACCTTAGCATCTTTGTGGGCAGCCTCGTTTAAGGCTCTCCCCTGCTCAATGAAGATTTTCCCATTTTCTTTGAGCAAATCGCTCCGCTCCATCCCCGGCCCTCGAGGTTTGGCTCCCACTAAAAGGGCAAGATCTACTCCATCAAACATCTCTTCGAGCTTGGAACCCACATGCACCTGTTTCAAAAGGGGAAAGGCGCAATCTTCAAGCTCCATAGCCAACCCCTCAAGGGCCCCTTCCATCTCAGGAAGATCGTAAAGATAGAGAGCCACGGGCTCTTGTCGATCAAAAAGATCGCCATTCGCAATTCGAAAAATCAGACTATAAGCAATTTGACCAGAAGATCCTGTGACTGCAATTTTTTTCATGATTATTTGGCACCTGGAGCCTGTTTGACATTTCTTTTGTAGATGCAATTATCGGCATAATGCTCGTAATCCCATTGCTTGCAATAGCAAAACTTTCCAAATGGATCATTTTCGATGTAAACAGGATGGTCTTCAGGCGTTTTCTTCCTCCACCCACACATTTGAGAACACCAGCATTCACAATTAGGATCATTCAGACAGGCTTCTTTGGATGCGCAAGGGGGCTTTTTAGCCTCATTATCTCCAAAAATCGTTCCAGATGTGAGCAGTAAAGAACAGAGAAGTGCAGCTTTGAGTGCTTGCATAGCGACCACCTTTTCTTGGTTTGTTAAAAAAACTGGATGCTATAGAAAGACTTTTTTTTTGGCAATCAAAGCCAAAAACTGCAAAAAAAGTGAGAAAAAAGATCTCCTGGGGGCGATTATTAGCCGCACCCAGGAAGATAGAAAGGATTAATAGCGTCTGTTCTGCATGCTTTGGAATTGGGCTTGGAGTTTCTCCGCGTCCCTTCGAGCTTGAAGAAGGTCCGGAACTGTACCCAATCCTCTAATAATACCTCCTCCAAATGTAGCGCCCAAAATCGCCCCACCCACATGATGGGCTGCGATGACACCTGTGCCACCCAAAGCTCCGATTGTCACAAGTAAAGCAGTCGCAAGAGCTGTAGTAATAATTTCCCATTTTCTTTCTTTAAGATTACCACTAATAAGGTTCAACACAAAACCACCAGCTCCAATACCCACAGCTACCCAACCGGCAGTGGCTCCTGGAAATGTACCCGCTGCTGCCATACAAGCAATCACAAAAAGCGCAAATCCTGTAATCATAGCTGTGCAACATGTAGAATAATCTTGGCACAGCCACTGGGCCATGGCAACAGGATTGTCACTATCCGTTTTTACAAATTGATTGATACAATTATTAGCACTCATAAAACCTCCGAAAAAATTTAAATCTGCCCCAAGTATACAAAAAATCAATGTAAAGATCAAGTAAATGTTAAAATTCACTTTCTAATAACTAAATTTTTTAATAAACTAACTATTGAATTAAAGAATGCAAAAAAAATGCATGAGTTATTAAAAGAAATCACCCAAATATCGATCTATTTAAAAGAAAGAGCGGAAAGAGTAAATGAAGTTGCTCTTTTCAAGCCGCTTACGCGCTCATCGGCATTTGATGAAGCTGCCAAACCGGTCAAATCCCGCAAATGGCGCTACACTTCGAATATCACTTTCATGCAAAAAGTGAATCTGAAGTTTCAAAGTTTTATTTTTAAACACCTTCCGCAACTTGTTCCTTCAGAAAGATTAACAAAGGAAGCCAAATTTAAGACTGTGCTGGCTATGCTGTTAGCTCAAGAAGAAGTGCGTGATTTTTTCTTAAGCGATTTCAAGCGAAGGCAAAATTTTTATGTGGCACTCATTGAGGCAGCCTCTGCAAGCGGTTTTGCTTTTGACATCCCAAAACCTGCTGCCAGCGATAATCCTCTCAGCATCAGCCGTGAGCTGACATTATTGAACGACATTAGCCTGGTTGATGATCCTATTGAGCTCAATTTACAAATGGCCGTTTTAAACTATCAGGACAGAAGCGAGATCCTGTTCCGGATCCTAAACAAGGTGGAGCGTCCGCCGATTATCTCGGTCATTGAAGTCAGCAGCCCCGAAGATTTGAAAGAAATCTCTATCACAACACAGTACGCCAAATATCAAATCACTAAATACGAGGAAGAAACGGGCACGATTGCCTACAATTTTTCAGAAAACCATGCAACGTCCAGCATTCGGACACTCAAAAATTCTCTCCCCAATGCCCAAGGGACAAAAAATCAGCGGATGGCCTTTGAATCTGGGAGCAGCAAACCCATCAGCGCCTACTGTGGCGAGATCTCTACCCCGTTTCATGTGTTAGAACAGATTCTGCTCATTCTAGGGCAGAAAAATGGGACCTGTGCCTTTGTCAAAGAGGCGCCGCAAGGAATTATCGAGAAAAATATCTTTTTTACATCTCTCTATTCTTGGCATGAAATCGAGCTGATTACGGACCAGAAACAGGCCATCAATAAATGGGACCAAAAAATTCTAAAATGTGATGATAACTACTACAAGTTGAACCTTTTTTACTACAATATCCCTTTCAATGCGCTCAACAAGTTCCCAACGCCAGCCGAAATCAAAGCCAGTATGAAAGATATCAACGACGAAACCCTCATTCCCCTTCTGGCGGCTGTCTGGAAACAACTCAAGCTTGAAAATGGGGAACTCGAGCAAATTGCGGGAAGAGCTTCCTCATTGAAGGAGCTCAGCGATAGGCTGTTTATGGAAAAAGAAAACGCCCTTTTAGAGGGTGTCGATGCTTTTCGCCTGCTCAAACCCACACTTCTCAAAGAGCTTCAGACAGTGGAACAATCAGATCTTGTTTTAGCAACGCGGACCCTTTTAAGTGGAGTCAAGGAAGACGGAAAAGCTCTCAAAGGGATGGACACACTTCTGTGCCTGAATTTTATCACCCACTCCCTCGGCTATTTCCACAATAAAAACTGCCAAAACGCCACCGACAGGTCTGCTGGAGCAGATGCTGCCGATAAAGCCCAGTTTTCTTTCCAAAAGCTCACGCACAAAGCGTTCCTTCCAGGAAATGAAAGCGAAGAAGAAATCGCCCTTTTCCAAGTGCTCTATAGTATGTATCTTGTCTGGGAAGAACCAGAGATCAATACATGGCTGAGCACAGGATTCCGCGGCGAAAAGTTCTATAACAACTTCTTCCAGAAAAACCCCGAAACCACCCGTTATCTCGTCACTTGGCTCAAAGAAAACCCAGAAATGTACCTCGGCCTCTCAGATTACAGAACCTGAGTTTTGGGTTATTTTTCCTCATAATCAGCGGGTTTTTGTGAGGCAAAATCGCAATTTTTTTCGAAGCTCATAGTCGAAGACGCTATTTGCGAGAAAAAAAGTGTGATTTGGACCACAAAAATCCCTGAGGATGAGGAAAAATAACCCAAAACTCAGGTTTAAAGAACGTAGAAGCCAATGGGACAATCCCGATAAGACTTAAAGCCAAGCAAGAGCTTTTGCCTTCTTCTATTCTTCAAACAGTTTTCAAGATCAAACATGCAAACGGTCGACTGAACAACAATACACAACATATTAAACCTTAATTATTTCCACATAACAATTTTAGCAGATTCAAATTAAGATTTTATTAATATGCATAATTATTTAGCTTTCTCCGGATTTTGTATATAAGAGCTGCGATTGTATTTAACACCAAGACACAAAGGCACAAAGGAAGAAATAAAATTTATCGGACACTTTACTTGCTCTTTGTGTCTTTGTGCCTTTGTGTTAATTAAACGCGGAACTTTATCTAAAAAATCGGAGAGCAGTGAGAACTAGATATGAAGAATCCTATTCATCAGATGATGGAAAAAAGGGGATTTGTGATCATGCTCGGGGTGGACGCCTGAGAGGAGGGCGGCTCCGTCCCCACAAGGGCAGTAGATCACAGCCGCTGGAGTGTCGGGGAGATCAGCGTAGCGGGCAATGATCTCAGCATCGTGGGCGTTTTCGAAGTAGCAGCCGCCGTTGTAGTAGATCGAGGATAGGCCCTTTTCCCAGCTGATAAAGGCAGCGCGCGCCCCTTGCTCGCTATCATAGCTAAAAGAGCCGTTTCCGTAGGCAGGGCCGATCGCTTTGCCTGGGAAGAAGGCAAGCTCGCGCAAGGCACAGATCTCAAGCTTCCCCCCTTTCTCAAACTCGATTTCGGAAGCTCCGTAGTAGGCGCCGGCACAAATTCCTAGGTAACGGCCCCCTTGATGGACAAAGTTTTTGATGCGCCGGTTGCCTTCTCCCTTTAATTTGAGATGGTAGGGAAGATCGCGCCCTCCTGGAAAGGCGACCAGTGCTGTCTTTTCTTCCCAAGCGTCTGATAAAAAAAAGCGGTGGGTCACCGCTTTGATTTGGAATCGTTCTAGTCTGCTTAAGGCGTCAAAGAGATTGTGAAAAGAGCTCTTTGAGACGCCGTCGTCGTTATAAACGAGAATCTGCTTCAATGATTGCCGCTGCCATTAAAACTTTTAGCCCACAGCCAATCAAAAATGGATAGACTCCCAGTTGAAAAGCATGAGCTAAACCTACAAAGACCGACAGATACAAAGCGCCGCACACAAGAGTGATTACGGAACCGATTGTGAGAGAAGCGACTGTTGTTGAAAAGTTTTTGTGCCAACCCTTTTCCATCAGAAAGCCAACCACATAGGCAGTTGCGATAAAACCAAAGAGGTATCCAGCGGTTGGTCCCATAAAAGGGGCGATTCCAAATTTTGCTTCCGCAAAAACAGGAAAGCCCATAGCCCCTTCAGCCAAATAAGCGATCACAGCAAGCGATCCCCGCTTACTTCCAAGCAAAGCTCCTAAAAGCATTACTCCCAAAGTTTGAAGGGTAACAGGAACTGGGGTAAACCAAAGAGGCAGAGAAAATTGGGAAAGAAGCGCCAAAAAGATGGATCCTCCCAAAACACAGATTAGATTAAAAACAAATGTGCGCTTTTCGGTATTGACGGCCTTAACAAACATAATTTTTCTCCATTAGTTCTAAGCCAACTATCTTACTTTCTTGGATGAAAGTTGGCAAAAGATTCTTGCAGTCTTGAGGTGCTGACGTGTGTATAACGGTCAGTTGTCGCAATATTTGAATGGCCCAGAAGCTCTTGAATAATCCGCAAATCGGCCCCCATTTCGAGAAGATGGGTGGCAAAACAGTGGCGCAGAGTATGGGGAGAAATGGTTTTTGTAATCCCGATCTTTTTAGCGTAACTTTTGACGATTTTCCAAACCGCGATGCGATCTAAGGGTTTGCCTGTTGGGCTCAAAAAAAGAAATTCACTCTGATATTCCCCTCTAAAATTTAGATAACGGTCAACGGCATCCATTGCTTTTTTGTTGATGGGGACCATCCTCTCTTTTCCCCCTTTTCCAAACACTTTCACAGCCTCATCATCTAAGGAATAAATTTTTAGACTGCAAAGCTCTGAAACGCGCAATCCACACGCATAAAGCACTTCTAAAATGGCTTTGTCACGCACCCCTTCATAGCTATCCAATGAAGGAGCACTCAACAATTCATCCACCTCTTCAATCGTTAAAATATCAGGAATGAGCTGCCAGAGCTTCGGCGATTCAATACTTTGAGAGTCGTCTTTATCTATCAGCTTTTCCCGATACAAAAAGCGGCAGAAGACTTTAAGAGCAACAAGAGTCCTCGCAATAGAGGCTGGAGCATAATTTTGATTTTTTAAAAGGCTTAGGTAATGAATGATTTTGATTTGTTCGATGGGGGGCGGAAATTTTTGAAGAAAACCCCTGATATCCCGACTATAGGCCTCAATTGTGTGCTGAGAAGCCCCTTTTTCTGAGCGCAGATACAGGACAAAATCATCCAATAATTCTTCGAATCTATCCATAAATTATTTTTGCCCCTTTGAGGTGATTGCAAAACTCTCGGGCCCTCATAAAATCGCCCTTTTGGCGGCAATTTTCGCAGCGCCTCCTCGCCTACCCGTTCGGGTATGTTCTCGCCCGTGCGGCCGCACCAGCTAGGCTGGCGCTTAAAATTGTCGCCAAAATCATCGATTTTCTGAGGGCCCGAGAGTTTTGCAATCACCTCAATTTTTTTGCATCTTTTGCTCGCTAAATTTCGGCCATCTTATCAAAGATTGTCCTCAATTTAGCCAGCAAAATCTGCTAAAAAATCTATGAAAAATCGCCTAAAAATAATTTATGGATAGATTCGTCAATCTCTTTGGCTATCTCAGCCCCCTCTTCAGAGGACATTAAAACAATTTCTACGTCAAAAACCTCCCCTGTCTCCGGGATCTCATAGAGCGTTTGCGTCCGGCGCACAAGTTGCCGCTTCCGCTGCAAATAAAGGGCGAGGACAAACCTTTTTCTGGGATCTTCAGTTTTCCGGAACAAATCGAGGGCTTTTTCGTCCGGCAGGCGTTTTTTTTCCTTTTTTGGAGGGATTTTTCCCTTCCAAAAATGTCCTTGAACCGGTTTTTCAGATTTTTCCCAACACTTAAGACAATAATCTTTCCGGACATTATCCAAATCGAGATGAGAAACATATTCCATCCCATGATTAAAGACCTCTTGCTCTAAGACACAACGAGATAAGCGTGTTGGCAGCGTTTGCATGCAAAAAATGTTAGCATTCCCGTTTTAGAAAAACAAACTCTTTCATTAGAATGCGGAAAAGCAAAAACTCAGTTGAGGTCAATGTGGGTCATCCATCAATGCGCGCCGAATCAACGTTCCGTCAATACAAAGCATCAAATTTTTTAAAAGGGTTAGCGACAACTCCTTTTGATTTAACGCTTAAGGGAAACCTTTCCAAATCCCGTATCGACCGTTATGTCGCTCACGCGGGGGAATTTAAGCTGCTCTATGCAACGGAGAGGGTCAATGATGATGTTTTAAACGCTCTTCAAGAACTGGCGCAAGAGGCACGGCTCATCGAAAAGATGGAAGCCATGCAGCGTGGAGATGTGATCAATAAAATTGAGGGCTATGCAAGTGAAAACCGGATGGTTTTACACACCGCTATGCGCGATTGCTTTGCACATCCCAATCCTGCTCCAGAAGCCCGTAAAGCCTCCTTTGCTGAAAAAAAGGAATGTGAAAAACTCAAAAACTTCATGGCCAAAATTGAAGAGACCAACTTTACAGATCTCATCCAAATTGGGATCGGAGGCTCTGATTTAGGTCCAAAAGCCCTCTACGTTGCGCTCCAAGCCTTTTCACGTCCTGAAAAACGGGTCCATTTCCTCTCAAACGTGGATCCAGACGATGCCGCAGCGATTTTAAAAAATATCGACCCCAAAAAAACCCTCGTGGTTGTCGTTTCAAAATCGGGCACGACTTTGGAAACCCTTACAAACGAAGAAATCGTGAGAAGTCACTTTCTCAAGGCAAATGTGAACCCCCAGGAACATTTTATAGCCGTCACTGGCGAAAAAAGCCCGATGGATAACCCTGCCCGTTATCTCGCTTCTTTTTATATGTGGGATTATATCGGCGGCAGATATTCCGTAACGTCGATGGTGGGAGCGGTCATGCTCTCCTTTGCCCTGGGTTTTGATCAATTCATGAATATCCTTAAAGGGGCTCATGAAATGGATAAAGTGGCCCTCAATCCCGATATCAATCAAAATCTTCCCCTCCTTTCTGCAATGATCGGAATCTGGAATCGCAACTTTTTACATTATCCGACCGTTGCCATCCTCCCCTATTCCCAAGCCCTCCTCCGTTTTCCGGCGCATCTGCAACAATGCAACATGGAATCCAATGGCAAAAGGGTGGATAAACATGGCAACTCGGTGGATTTTGACACAGGACCCATTATCTGGGGAGAACCTGGCACCAACGGCCAACACTCTTTCTACCAATTGCTCCATCAAGGCACCAACGTTGTCCCTATCGAATTTATTGGCTTTAGAGAGAGTCAGTATGAACAAGATCTGAATGTACAAGGATCCACCAGCCAGGAAAAGCTCCTCTCCAATCTTTTTGCCCAGTCGATTGCCCTCGCAAAAGGTCAAAAAAGCGATAATCCCAACAAAGTATTTCCAGGAAATCGCCCTAACCGGATTTTGCTGGGAAGAAGGCTCGATCCGTTCACTATGGGGGCGCTACTCGCCTATTATGAGCACACAATTGCCTTTCAGGGTTTTTGCTGGAATATCAATTCGTTCGATCAGGAAGGGGTTCAGCTCGGCAAAAATTTGGCTAAAAAGATCATCGATCAATTTACAGCTAAGAAACAGGGCAAGCGGCCAGCTGAGAAATTTGAAGAGGCCGAAGCGATGCTCCGTCATCTGGAAAGTTTATAACTTCTCCGCCCGCTGCTAAAAAACCCTGAATTTTGCGTCTAGCCATGGCGCTGATTTGCTCTGAAAACACAATCAGCATGTCAATTCCGTCCCATTCATGCGTCAATAAATTTTCGGGGATGACGCGGAAAGTAGTCCCTTCTAAAAAGTGAACCAGTTGATTGAATTGATCCCAATTAGGAGTATTGGGCAAACAGATCCCATATTTGATGTGAGCTTGAGGAGCTGTTTTTAGGATTTCTTGTGAGCTGTAGCCCACGGGCGAGGCGCTATGTCCCCATCCCAAAGCCTTGAGAGCAAAAGGATATTTTTCAGCATAAGCTCCTTTTAGGATCAGCTGGAAATGACCTAAATTTTCTGGCTCAAGTTCTTGAATCCAATGGCCTACCGTTTGAGCGCTCGAGCTATCTACATAAAGAAAACAAGTAATTGCGTCTGATAATAATGCCCCGAGCGATTTGAGATAATCGACAATTTCGCTGCTAATTTTCCCTCTAAAAAGAGCCACACCAAAGGTGTGGTCTTGAAATTCTGACCAGATCGTGTCGTTAAAATGTTGTACATTGAGCTGTAATGCCAAAAATCTAGCATCCTCTTCCAATGAGCCACTTTCCAAGTCAAATTCCAGCTCCCATAAAATCAGCAAACCCTGAGCAATTGCCATTCTTGCACGCTCTATGGCCCCTTTCCAGTTCAAAAGAGAGCGCTCCCCCGCGTCCAGAGTGATTTTGAGCACAGTAAAACCTGAAGGGATCTCCCCTTCTCCTTCAAAAATGGAGATATTCAAAGGCTTTTCTTTGAAAAGCACTTTCTGTTCATATCCGGTAAAGTTGATTTGAAGGCTCATTGTTTGACAAACTGTGTGTAATGGATATCTTTCCCCTTTTCTCTCCAAAGATTTTCAAACCAGGAAGTTCCGTAGCTTGAAAGATCGAGTTGGTAATAAGGAGCCGCAAAATGGGGACAAAAACCAGGCGTTTCTCGCAGCAAATCGATGGTCTGGGTCAAATAGGTAAAGTCATCGGTGACAAAGGTCATTTTTTTACCCCCTTTTAAAATCCGGGTCAGCTCATCTAAAAACTTGGGGTTCAACAGCCTATTTTTGGCATGTTTGTTTTTAGGCCAAGGATCGGGGAAATTGATGTAAACCTCTTCAATCGAGCCGTTTTGAAGATAATGGGTTGTAAATGTACACGCTTCTCCTGAAACGATGAGCAAATTAGACAATCCCCCATTTTTTGCCTTCGACCAGATTTTTTGGACCCGATCAAAACGCTTTTCCACAGCGATCCAGTTCTTAAACGGTTCGGATTTAGCTTTTTCAGCAATCCAATCCCCATTTCCTGAACAGTATTCGATGCAAACAGGATGCTCATTTTGAAACAGCTCAGAAAATGCCGGTAAAACAAAGTCCCGATAATTTTCGAAATAGTGAGGGACATAAAAAATCTGGTCCTGAAAAAGGGGGCGCCTCGTATCAAACGTAAAGGCTCTTTTTAAATCTCTTGGCTTCATAACATCTCTTAAAAGAAGCCCAACATTATGGATGGAGAGCGTATAAATTTCAAACTTAGTGCTCGGTCAAGTGTTTTTTTCGGAGTTTGACCGCGTCAAAGCCCCGAGGTTGCACGCTGGCCAAACTCCGAAAAAAACACTTGACCGAGCACTAGTTATAAGTCTGGGCAAAACCTGCGGATGTAAGGATAGTAGTAGTAATGGTAGGCGTAAGGAGCGTTTGGATAGTAATAGTAACAAGGGGCGTAGTAATAAGGCTTTCCGTAGTAGATGTCAAAACTGACCTGTCCTGTCTCTTCCCGCTTCTCCGGCTGCCGAGCTTCTAGCGACAGTGTTAGCAACAGAAAAAAACATGCTATTAAATATTTAGAGCCCATATAAAAATATTTATGGGAAAACAAGCTTTTATTCAATAACAAAAAAAAGATAAACAGGATCGCTAGCGGCAGGATAAGCAGGCTGATATTAAAATTTTTCAATTTAAAAAGATAATCAGTAGCTTTGTTGGTGGGTTAGCCGATTGATTCCTGAAGCGATTGGGATTAAAAAAATACTGCTAAGAATAGAGAACACCGCTCCTGTAACAAGTGCAGACGTTATTATAGATCCACCTGCATTTTTTTGATGGGCCTCTGAAAAGAAGCAAGCCCTTATAATATAGCCTACTATGGAAACAACAATCAAAACCAGGCCCATCCAAACACGGTCTCGAAGTAATACAGCACGTCCTCCCAAGCTGGCTAATTCTTCATTATTTTTAACAGCAGCATAAAAATCGGCTTCCTGAAAGGAAACATAATAAATTAATGAATTGTTAAGCGCAAGCAAAGGCTTGAGGTCTTAAAAACAGGATAAACGGCTATTACAATTGGATTTTTAAAATGGGGTACATGAATAAAAAAACAGGTAAGTTCTTCGGAATTTTACCTATTTAAGAATTGACATCATGGCAAAGGTCATAGTGGGAGACGTTCAAGGATTTCTAGGTTTAAAACGGGGCACTGCTTTCCCCTCAACCACAACGTCTTCCAAAAACATTGCGAGAGGTCGCAACCAAACGTCTGGATCTCCATACAAGGTGTAGACGACATACTCTTCTAAAGTTTCTGTATGCCGACCAACGTTTATAATTTGATAAAGCTTGCCTTTGTAATGTTCATAGATCACCCCTGGTTTAATCGACTGAGCCTCAAGCGAAAAAGGCTTTAAATCTTGAGTCTATTTAGTCCTAAATGTTTTGAGAAATTCCGGAACCTAAAAACGCTTTTTTATTTTCATTCTGGCCATTGAAAGCATGATCGGTCCCTTTGCCATCTCCGATCTCGAAAGAAGTTGTCCTTCTGTTAGCCGCGACACCATCCGCCTGGTCCTCCGTCAGCTACGTGACGAGAGCATCCTCAAGCACGTCGGCAAAGGGCGCGGAGCCAAGTGGATCAAACACTAGATTTTTTATATTTAAACCGGGGCACTGCTTGTCCCTCAATCACAACATCTTCCAAAAACATTGTGAGAGTACGCAACCAGATATCTGGATCTCCATACGTCGTGTAAACAACATATTCCTCTAAAGTTTAGGGCTTTCACAACCAGAAAACACCTAGGAATAGAGTCCAGAAAACTCGTATTCTCCTAGTAAATGAACATAGGTCCAAACTTGTATGGCAAGCCTTCCTTCATCCAGAAAAAGGGTAATTTTTACATCATCCAAATTGCCCCATTTTCCCTTAAATTGCTGAATAAGAGGATCGAGATGATTTGTAAAATATTTCTCTATTTTACGAATATCTGTTCCGTTTCCATATAAATTGTTCTCCAGGAAATTTAGAATCTCATTTTCGTTTTCGATGTTAATCTCTTTAAAACCCTCAATTTGTTTTAGATTTTGAAGAAAAATTGTTAGTTTTAATTTAAGAAGCGCCTGGTAATTCGCTCCTCGGGGAATAGGACCAAAAGGAACTATATTTATGCGGCCTAATAATTCTTGGGAATAGTCATTTGGGTGCGCCAATGAGGGTCGATTGCGTCTTTTAAAAGTAGTAACAATTTCTTCAGTTGCTTTCCCTTGAACGAATTCCTGAAGGATCTCTTCCTGATACAGATTAGACGTAGCAATAAATACGCAACTTGTAAATACATATTTTTTTCTTATTTCACCTAATAGTGTATTTGTATAACTTATGGTACAAAATTTTTCATCAAAGAGAGTTAGAAGAGATTGCTTAAGGATTGTATTTGCTTTTTCAAATTCATCGAACAATATAACAACATCTTTAACTTCATAAATGGTCTCCCCATTCTCCTCTTTTTTGACGGGCTTACATTTTTCTATCTCTTTAGCAAAAAAAGGGAGCTCATCACAACCTTTATATCCGGGTGGAACTCCCCAAAATCTAGCAATATCCATTTCAGCTTGATATAGATTCATGGTAAGAAAAATGAAGGGAGTATTTTTTATGTTCGAGACTGCTTTTGCAAGCTCGGTTTTACCAACACCCGTAGGTCCTACAAATAAGTAGACACTAGTGGTTCCCGATTTTTGTTGGGCAGCGAGTAGAACGGCTAATTTTCTCACCGCCATATCCTGACCTATTACCCTCCTTTGCAAACCATTGTACAGTATTTCAAAGCTATTCTCCCCACCATCATGGTTCCCCACCTGTTGCTTGCGAGCTTCAGAACGCACCTCTCGACAGGTCTCCGGATACTTGGCAGAAAAATCTCTAAGTAACTGTCTTTTAGTATCGGCATCCATCGCCTCCATAACCTTGAGAATCTGTTTAAAAAAAACAAAAGTCTCTTCCTGCAAATTACCTTCTACTTGCACAGGCGCAAGACCTAACTTCATCACCTTACTATCATCCGATGTATTGAGATAGTGAACGATCGCATCCACACATTTTTTGTTTTTCTTTTCATACATTGTACGTCGAAAATGATAGCCATTTGATAGGGGCATTTGGACGGAAAAGTCGGCAGTATTGAGATTTCCCAGATGATTTCCATTCCCTTGATTGAGATTGAAGAGATTGGAAAGTAGCAAATTTTTTGAAAACGCCTGTTTGTCTACAGATGCGTTAATAATTAAGGGCGGCAAATTTTGGAGTAAAAAAAGATGCAAAGTACAGGAAAGGTTGTCGTTCATAATGACTTTAGCTCTAGCTTGAGGAAAATCCTGTTTGGCAGTGTCGTAAATCATCAATGGTGTATTTAATACAAAATAATAGACGGCGTTTGCTTGCGCATGCACTACGCCTGCCTGAGGTGGCGTGTTACCTTGCCTATAGATGTTGTAGGCTACATTAAGAGCTATAGGGCTGGCCAAAAATGCAAAGGACATTAGTTTTGTGATGCCACTCCCAAAGTAGGAAGGTTCAGGATTGTTGTTAGCTCCTGCATTGTTTTGAGGAGAGCGAAGAAGAGCCCGTTCAGTGCTGCATGCATTTTGTATGGTCAGTTTATGGTGGGTGACAGCATTTTTAAGCTCGATATTTATCTCGAAAGAGTCAACTTTATGCCCGCCTGCTGGGCATTCCCCGTTCATTTTCTGACACCAGAGATCGGCAGTTTTCTTTTCTAGGCAATGGTTCTCGCTACAGAGAATGGGCTCTTTAAGATAGGCCTCACTAAAATAACAATCGGAATATTGCCCTGTTGTTGCCCCTTCATCCGACAGACACACTGCTGTGTCATTAATCGTCAAATAGGGCCGTTTTTGAATTTCAGCCGCATTGATAGGGAACAGAACCACAAGGCGAGGATTGTTTCTCAAAAGATGATTGATGGTTTCTATAGCTCTGCTGATGGATTGTTGAGATGTATCTGTAAGAATGTAACTGTAAATTCGACGCCCATAGACTTCACGAGATGAACGGATAAGACAATAACTGGAATTTTGCATACATTCTTCAATAGGATTCAGCATAGCCAACCTTTCTTTATAAAAATTATGTAAAGAATATAAGAGCAATAAGTATTATGCAACTTCAAATTTTACTGATTCATTTCAGTTTGCGCCCGACCTTTTAGAGCTCATATAAAAATCACCGATTCGATTTAAAATGAAAGTCTGTTTGATGACAGCATTCTCATTTTTCGCAGATTCCAATCCAACAATTCAAAATATTTACTTTTTAAAATTTGGGGATAAATGGACGTTCTGCGCGCCTTCTGACCCTTCTTTTGCTCTATCATTTTGATTTTCAAGTGGGCCGCTACATCAGTTTGGAACGGATATTTGAAGAATCCAAAGAGAGCTACTACGAAACCTTAGAAAAAAGCTCACGCGGCTGGCATCAAGGCAAACACAATGCCATGCCTTGGGTCACCTACTTCTGGGGAGTTCTCTTGCGCGCCTACATCGAGTTTGAAGAACGTGTGGGCCAACTCAAAACTCAAGAGAGCAAAGCGCAACACATCCGCCTGACCATTGAAAGCATGATCGGTCCCTTTGCCATCTCCGATCTCGAAAGAAGTTGTCCTTCTGTTAGCCGCGACACCATCCGCCTGGTCCTCCGTCAGCTACGTGACGAGGGCATCCTCAAGCACGTCGGCAAAGGGCGCGGCGCCAAGTGGATCAAACACTAGATGAGGATTACATAATAACTGTCGACTTGGGATGACTTGGATGAGTAGAGCTCTTGTCAATGAGATGAGCACGATTGACACCAGCTTTCACACAGATTTCAACAAGCTTCTGATGTTCTAATTCAGCGATGTAGGCTTGTATGGGCACTTTTGTAAGTGCATATGAAACAAGATCATCTGGAATTTTATTTATTTGCATGATTCTGGCTGTGATTTCTTCCACTGAAAGAGGGCCTTCATGCAACATTGATAGAATGCTATTTTTGGTTTCAAGAATGCGCTTTTCGTGATCATCTATTAACACAGCCAAGTTGGTTATCATACCACCGTGATAAAGGATGGTAGCATCGACAGAGGAGATTAAAGATCTAAGCTTTTTAAACGAGCTGAGTGTATCCCCAATAAACGTATAGTACAAAATAGGGTATTTTCTAAATGTATCTTCACCAAAAATTGCATCTCCACAATAAAGAACATTGTCGGGCGTTTTGACTGCAATCATTCCACGAGTGTGACCTGGCAAGGTGATGATTTCAAATACCTCTCCATAAATGACGATCTTCTGATCTTTGTAAGCAGTAATGATGTCTGTGACCTTAGATGCTTGCTGAGGTGCGATGGGTTTACACTTTTTAAGTTCTTCAAAGGCAGCTGCGCCCCCACAAAAGCAAATAGGAGCCATTAATGGATCCTCAATAAAGGGCCTTTCTGTTTCCGTGCTAAATATTTTTAGCTCCGGATATTTTAGCTGGAAGAAAGCATTTCCTCCGCAATGATCGCCATGGCAATGGGTATTAATGATTGCTGCGACTTGAATGTTGGCTTGTGTCAAAGATTTATCAACTTCTTTGGCTACATCCTTACTGATACCGCTATCAATTAGCACAGCCATTTTATCCTTGATATAAACACCAATAGAAAAAACGCTGTCGCAATAAAAGCTATTATCTTTCACCTGAATGAGATTAATTTTTCCCATTATCTACCCTTAATTCTATAAATTCGCCATCAGTCATTTTTTGTATCTCATTGGAACTAAGACGAAAAACTGCAAAAGGTGTCCCCGCTGCTGCCCAAATCCATTCATAGTTCTTCAGTGTGGGGTCTAAGAAAGTCATGATTTTTTCATTATGGCCCGCAGGAGGAACTCCACCAATGGCAAATCCCACCCTTTCTTTTACAAATTTACCATCTGCCTTGACAAGCTGAAGCCCTTTTGACAGCTCAATTTTCTTAATATCGACTAGGTTTGCTCCCGAGGCAATAATCAGGATTGGATTTCCGGATGTTTTATCAATAAAAATCAGAGATTTAGCGATCTGCGCAACCTCACACCCAATAGCTCTTGCAGCTTCTTCTGCTGTCCGTGTTGAGTCTGGAAGCTCTTTAACTTCGCAAGAAAAGCCATTGTCTATCAAAAAGTTCTGTATTTTTTTGGCGCTGCCTGAAAGTTCTTTATTCATGATTATCTCTCCATAAAGAAAGTTTTTTTGTCATTTCGGTGACGATCTCTTTTGGTCCATATAATACAATCCCATAGTAGATAATCTCCGCAGGTTTAGTGGCGCACGTTCTTGCCTTCTGATCCTCCCAAGTGCCTTCTGTCATGGTATTGGTGAACACTGAATAGTGAATCCCTGCTTCTTGGGCTTTCATTAAAAGGTTGGCGATCTTATTGGAATTTTTCTCGCGCAAAATAATGAACGGCATTTTTGAAATGTTTGGATAAATGAATCCATCGGCATTTTCATAGTCCATAAGATGCAACTCTTCGGCTCCCATATGAGCACCAAATCCCAGGCACATGTGTGCTAGGGCATTCATGGCAGCTCCCCTCTCTATTTGCCTATTGACTACTGCAACCAATTTATTCTGAAACATCTATAACCCTGTTTTTTATGTGAGATTTATTTCTGTTGAGAAACAGTGCACTGCCTGAGCAAACACTTTAGCAAGGTAATTTCCACGTTTCTTTGAAAACTCCACTTCTACAACTCCCGGTCGCTCGATGAAATGCCCCTGTTCAACACGAAAATGAGAAGAGTTTTTTGGCAAAAGACAGAACGTGTCTACGTAAGCTGTTAATCCTCCTAACACAGACCCTGTAAACGGATCTTCGGGGATACCCACCAAGGGGGCAAAACAGCGCATATGGAATTGATTCTTTTGATCTAAAGCCTCTGGGGTGACTAAACACAAAGCAACAATGTCATGCTGCTTTGAAAACAATGCGAAGGACTTTGGGTCACATTCAACCCTCTTTAAATCTTCTAGAGTACGGATGACGACAAATAGGTCTTTATTCGTTTCCTCATACATCACAGGAAAGGATTGATCGACAAAATCCAATTCAAACCCTGCGGCCTTGGCGACCATTTCATGAGAAATACCCACCTGTCTTAATTTTATTAAGGGAGTTTCATAAGCGACTCGAATTCCCCCTTCAGCATCAAGAGAGGCTTCCATCTTGAGAACTCCACAAGGCGTTTCGACATCAAATGTATGTTGACCCACTTTTTCGACGCCAAACCGTCTCTTTTTAGCAATCATGTAAAGCGCACCTACTGTGGAATGGCCGCAAAATGTGATTTCGTGTCCAGTTGGAGTAAAATAGCGCATCTGGAAAGACCCTTTTTCACTCGGCAAGACAAAGGCTGTTTCAGATAAGTTTAATTCTCTAGCAATTTTACGCATGGTCGTTTCATCCAATCCACCAGCATCTAAAACAACACCTGCGGGATTGCCTCCAAAACGTTCATTTGTAAAGGCATCTACTTGGTGAACATGCACTTTTTTAAAATCAGCAGCCGTTTTTAAATAATTGTAGATGGTTGCACGCGACATTTGGAGCTTGGAGGCGACGTAAACTGAGGATTCCTTAAAATCAAACAAACCCTTATCTCGCAATCTGGAAATGAGCTCTCTTTTTTGTTTTGTGGTTGAAGCCTGAATATTGATCTTGTTCTCAGCGGCATAATGAGAGATGATCTGGTCAATGGATTCTTTCCATGGATCCGTTGTTCCCTGATTTGCATATTCCGCTTTAGGCTGAACTAGAAAACTAAGCTGCTCCTGAAGATTTTTAAAGTGCGTGAGGTCATAGCGTAATCTCAGATAACTCGACACTTTTTTGCCCTCATACAAAGGGTAGAATAAACAACGAACAGTGCGCCCCACAGCGAGTAGCTGCTGAAAAGGAGAGCCACTTTGACAATCTTTCACATCACAGGCTTGATCTTCTTTGAGTGTAGAAAATGCATTGAAAATCTCTTGCAGAGTCCCTTCAGCATCAAAAATTGTTAGCTCAACAAGTGGATAAAATAAGTCCACCAACTTGCGAGCCAGTTCTAGGCTTTGATTCACGGATGCACTCCCTTCGTTTTTGACTGTAATAATATTCCAAATTGGAATTTTTGTCTAATTTTAAAGAAGAAAGTCGGAGAATCAGCCTTAGCTAGGCTGTTTATATTTAAACCGGGGCACTGCTTTCCCCTCAATCACAACATCTTCCAAAAACATTGCGAGAGGACGGAACCAAATATCTGGATCTCCATACGTCGTGTAAACAACATACTCTTCTCAAGTCTCTGTATGCCGCCCCACACCAATAATTTGGTAAAGCTTACCTTTGTAATGTTCAT
>CAZPPS010000044.1:0-15731 GCA_964588495.1 uncultured bacterium
AGGAATTGAACCTACGACCTTTTGCTTACCATGCAAGTGCTCTACCACTGAGCTATCTGGGCAAATTTTAAGGATGAAGGATACGGGATAAGTGATGAAATCATCAACTATTTTTCATCCGGCGGTACACAATTGTATGAATCTAACTCCCGTGCCCGTGCCCGTGCCCCATTTATTTATCTATGCCTATAAGTGATACGTGCCTTTGAAAGATCGTAAGGAGACATCTCAACAGTCACTTTGTCACCTGTCAATACGCGAATGTTGCGCATGCGCATTTTTCCACATAAGTGAGCGATGACAGTCATTCCGTTTTCCAGAACAACTCTGAAGTGCATATTGGGGAGAAGCTCTTCTACAGCACCTTCCACTTTTATCGTATCTTCTTTGGGCATAGTATCTCTAGGATGTTAGAAAATTGGTCATTAAACGATAAAAATCTATTTACCGTCAATATTTTTAATATTTTACAACATTTCAGACTAATCATATAATTCTTCGCATGTGTTGCCAATTTCCCAATCTGCAGCCTGCTGTTCAAAAAATTTCTGAATCTTTTGCTGGCATTGATACTTTTTGCGGTCAAGCTGCCGGTCTCATTGCCTACGGTGAAGAGATGGTGCTAACCCCTGTTTGGGGAGCAACTGTTTCTTGTGCCACAAAAACAGCCTCATTTGTCAAAACACATTGGAGAGAGCTGGTTGCCTACGCATTTGCCTGGGGGATCATCATCACTTGTACAGGATTGATGTATGGTTTTGAAGCGGTAGCGCTTCCTCTTACGATCGGGATTACGTGCGGCCTCTTTTTTGGCGTTCTCATGGGCGTGATCGTTGTGAAAGTTTTAGACCCTTCGGGGACGAAAACTCCGTGGAACTTTTTGAATGAGATGATTGAAAAGCTCGATGCCAACGGAACCAAACAGATCGTTTTGGCAGTCGCGGTTACTGTCATACTCGCAGCGGCCGTTGTATTTCCCTATGTGATTGGAGCCGTTCTTGGTTTTATGGTGGGCTTCCAATTTGCAGCAAAAGCGGGCGCAGACCAGCCTGAAAAGGACACTCCCCAGCAAGAAAGCCCAGAGATGAAAGAGATACGCGACCGGTACAATAAAATGGCCGGGAAGATCGATGTAATCTTTGCAGACATTGAAAAGCTAAAATTAGACGTGCAGGTCAACAAGAGCTTGCCTGCCCATAGAAGGTTGCCGAGCAATGATCATCCAGTCTAAAATCGCACTCCTTAAAGAAGAGCTGGAGCTACTCCCAACACGTGAGCTTCTCTACCAAAAAATCATGGAGAAGGGCAAAAACCTCTCTCCCTTCAATTCTGAATGGAAAACTGAACATAAGCGAGTCATGGGCTGTCAGAGCGTCATGTACCTTCACAGCCACTTTGAAGATGGAAAAGTGTTCTTCCATGCCGCTACAGATGCCCTAATCTCAGCGGGCCTCGCTGCTATTCTTATCGAAATTTATAGTGGAGAGCCTCCTGATTCTATCCTCCTCACTTCCCCTACTTTCCTCGAAGAGCTCGGAATCACCTCCGTGCTTACCCCTGGACGTGCTAACGGCCTTGCCAGCCTCTTCCTCAAAATGAAGCAAGAAGCCCTCTCCTACCTCGTGTCTCAACCCCAAAAATAGAACTTTATTTTCCCTTTCAGTAATCCCTCCAGGCATTGTTAAAAGCGTTTAGAAGATCTGTAGAACACTGTTTGATGGTCCGGGCACAAAAAGTTAGGGAATAGCCCAGTTTGCTTGTCCAAATTTCGCAATCAGGATTCACTAGTAAATTGTGAGCTAGGTTCATCCGCTGAAGACCCAATAAAAAGCCAATAGCTGGCGGCACTATTCTTAATGCCCTTCCGAATAAGTTCAGAGAGACTCATATTTAATACTTACTCCTATCTTATTTTTAATCTGTGATTATAGCACTTAATTGGAACATCTTTTCAAGAATTATAAACTCAAATATTACAAAAAACAAATATTCAAAGACACATCCTTTAATTACACGAAATTAAAGAATGTGTCTTTGTGTTTAATTCAAACTAAAGTGGATTGCGGGTGTCGAAGGAGAGTTTCCATTTGCGGCCATCTTCGGAGACACACCAGAGTTCAAGAAGGCCAAGCTCGGTAAGCTTTGCCGTGAGCTTGACCGTCGCAATTTTGCCCTCGTCGCCTTGGGCGTGCAAGACGGTCTCAATGGGGTGCAGCTCTACAAATTCATCGCTGTGCTCCGCGTTTTTAGAAAAAAAACGGAAAAAGGCAGGCTCTTCCAACAGAAGAGAAAACTTTTGGTTCTCTAAAGTGATTTCAGTTCCCTCTTCCATCCCAAAAGGGACAAGAGGGACTTTTTTAATAGGAACGGAAATTCCAGGAATGGCAGGGGCTGCAGACTCGACACCGATGTAATAGCTTTTACAGGTTGCTGCCCGAACGCGAATTCCCTTGTTTGCGTGAGCAAAGCCGTAGTAGACCGCTCCAAGGCTTACACCAAAATCTAAATCGCCCCCTTCAAGCTCTTTGACCTCTTCTTTTTTCCACAAGCTTAAGAGAGATAAAATCCTTTCCTGAAAAGCCGCCGATTTCATCGTTCCACCATTGAATAAAACGGCTGTAGGCAAGATTTCGAATTGGTTGAGAAAATGGGCAAGCTGCGCTGTAATGCGAGGATCGCGAGCAAAGGGCAGTCCAAGATTTGCAAGAGCCGACCGTTTTTGTTCCACAATGGGCTCGTTGAGATCGACAATCGGGAAAAAACCTTCGACCAAAATGTGTTCGACCTCTTCCCGTTTCAAAATAGCGTTTAAGCTTCCACCAATCAGTCGGCTTCCCCTCCCTTGAATCGTCAAATCAATCTGTTCGGGAGGATTTTGACCTAAAAGTTTTTCCTTGGCTTGTCTACAGCTATGAATCAAACTTTGAAATTGCCAATCATCGAGCGGCGTTGAAAATTTTTGGGCCGCAAAATGGGCCAGGGCCAGATCAAAATTGTCCCCTCCAAGGAGAAGGTGATTTCCAACAGCTTTCCGTTCTAAAGTGAGCTCTCCGGCGTTTTCTGAAACTGTGATTAGGCTAAAATCTGAGGTGCCGCCCCCAATATCCACAACTAAAACGGTATCTCCTACCTTCAGAATATCCCGCCAACTCTCTTGATGGTTATACAGCCAGGCATAAAAGGCAGCGAGTGGCTCTTCCATCAATCGGATTTCAGGAAAGCCAGCCAGATGCGCCGCTTCCACAACAAGTTCTCTGGCTGAGGGATCGAAAGAGGCGGGGACTGTTACAATCACTTTTTGTTCAGAAAAAGAGACTTCCTGCAATTCCTTTTCGAAGCAGCTGCGCAAATGACGCAAAAAAGCCGCGCTCACCTCTAAAGGACTCTTTTTTGTCTCAAAATCCCCTAAAGGGAGAAATGAAGAACGTCTATCGATGAGATCGTGACAAAGCCACGATTTGGCAGAGGCGATGATCCGATCGGGAAGTTGGGCAGCAGACTCTCTTGCATGCCAGCCAATCGAGGGGTCTTCTTCTTGCAAAGGGAAAAAATAAAACGAAGGCAAACAGGTTTTTTTGGCCACCATTGATTCAGCAATGCGCTGTTCGATGGCAAATTGTTCGATCTTCAATGCCCCATTTGAGGAAAAGGCCATTGTAGAGTTGGTTGTGCCAAGATCGATGCCAATAATATGTGTCATGAACCTATCCCACTATTCCAATCATAAGATTTTGGATGGATTTTTTTGCAAATTTAGCAACCGCTGCGAAGGACATACTTGAATAAGTAGACCGAGGAGCGGTTGTTAAATATGCGAAAAAAGACGCAAAAAGCATTTGATTGGAATAGCGGGATAGGTTCATATTTCAATCTCCGCTGGGCATACAACAGAACCATCTGATGTGTCGATTTGGGCAGGCAAAGAAAGTTTATGGGCAATCCACCCTTTGTGGCGCAAAATTCCCTGATAGGGGGGCGCTCCTTTCACTTTGCCGACGACTTTGATGCGATGACTATCATATCCTTGTGCCACAGTAACCTTGGCGCCTTCAGCTTCTTGAAAAAGGGGGCGCAGTGTCACAAATTCTTCAAGTGTTTTGCCGCAATCTTCATGAATTTTACGAACCGCTGATCCAATTTGTGCATCGGAAAATCCGCTGATATCTTCTTTTAGAAAATCGATGAGCCTTCCATCTTTCTGTAGAAGGGTCAAAAGGCGGAGATGACTGTTTTCAGGAGGAGCTTTTGCCTCAATCTGGCTGCTTTCCCCTTTGAGGGCCTTAAAAAAAGCTTTGAATGCAAGAACGAAATTCATCTTTGTTAACCTCCAAGAGAAACGATTAAGCCAAATTTTCCCAACATTTCTATGAAAAATACAAAAAGTGCATAAGCCATCACCAAAACAATAAAAGGCTTGCCACCAGGAGCTCTAAATTCTTTTGAATCCAGATGATGTTTATACCTTCCAACCCAAAGCATGAGACACGGTATCACCCCGTTTAAGAGCGCGTCGCCAATGCCTCCTGAGCTGTCCAACGCCCTTAAAAAACAGTTTTCCATTTTAATAGCAAAGAACAAAGTCGGCGCGGCAACTAATAAACCTAACGCAATATTGCCAAATTTGGTCCGTTTGATTTTCAAGCCGTCGGCTAAAAAATCAAATAAGCCGAGCGCTATTCCCAAAAAGGAAGTGACAAGGGCAAAAAAGGCAAAAAAACTAGCGATCCCACCGAGCCATGGACTGCCAACTGCCACACCCAAAAAATCTGTGGCAGGTTTTCCTTGAGCTAAGGCGGCAGCCAGGCCCTGATCCCCATCCAAAAGGACAGTTCCTAATACGAGCCATTGCCAGAGAGCGTAAAAAACAAGGGCCATGGTTGTGCCCCAAATAATGGATCTGCGCAGCCGCTTGGCATCTTGATGGAGATAAATGGTTAAGCTGGGAACGATGGTCTGAAAACTAAAAATCGTGAGCAAAAGAGGGATCGCAATCAGTGTATCTCCCCAAGAGTTTCGTAAAAGGGGCTGCCCCTTCACGTGAGAAGCTCCCATGCCTATTAGCAAAACATAGGCAGCAATTAAACCCACCATTAGGAAAGTGTTGACCCTTCCCACAATGACATTGCCGAGGTAAATGATGGTTCCAAAAAGAGCAACAAAGAGAGTGAAAGCCCAACCTTGTGAGAGATGAATACCGAAACGGGACGACAACCCTGAGGCAAATAGATCCCCTCCCCCTGCCGTATAGGCAACTAGAGAGGCATACCCGATAAAAAGATATAAAACCCAAGCAAGGGCCTTTCCAATAGGACCTAAAAAACGGGAAGCCATACCGATGACGTGTGATCCTTTGGGCATCCAAAGGTTCACTTCTGCCAAAAAAAGGGCTGTTGTGGTCATAAACGCCCAACCCAAAAGCATCATCGTCAAAGAAGGAAAGAAACCGGCAGCCCCAGTGGCAACTGGCAATGCCAGCATCCCTCCACCAATGCAAGTACCTGCAACGAGCAATGTTGCCCCAATAGTGCTTCCCTTTTTATGCATTTTTTAGCCTTTAAATAAAGGGGAAGACTTTACAACAATTAATCTTTAAAAAACAGATCTTAGTTAATTTCCGAGCGTGTCCGTGACCCAGGTTCACGGGCGGGCACAGGCACGGGATTAGTAATTAAAATAGAGTCCAGCCGAAAAGCCTTGCATCCAAAACTTTTTATCACGCCTTACAAAAGGGACTGCAACTGTTGTACTCCCAAAAGCCTCCAGACTGAGCTGTTCCCCGGAGAGCATCACAGAGGGCCAATAGGCGACGTTATAGCCTCCACTGATGTACATGTTAGGACAAAACCGGTATCTTAAAACAGCGCTTGCTTGTGAGACAATTTCGAATTGTGTCCATTTGCGTTTGCCAAGAAAATTTCCCCTCGCAAAAAATCCCTCATTTTCCAATCGTGTGTGACTCTCGGGAGCATCCTCTATAAATAATCCTTTCATTCTGATCTTTTTTACCATGGCACCGAGACCAAATTTTCCTCGAAGCGCAAATTCCAGATTGCTGATCGCCAATTTGGCTTCAAATCCGAGCATGGCGCCCAGAAAATTATTTTTGCACTGGAAATGATCCGTGTAGCTAATCCTTGTAGGGCCAATAGGAAGGATTGTCCTGGAATGGATCCTGACTTTATCGTCAATTTCTGTGACCATAAATCCTGCTAGACCATCAAAACTTGAAACAACCCTGCAACGGGAAGGGAGCCGTTTTCTTAAATAGGCATCCCAGCCCCAGATTTCATTACTCGATCTGATATTGATATGTCCATCAAGTGCAAGGGCTGGAAAAGAGATCAATTCCACTCCTTGCGAACCACCAGGAAGAGTAAAAGGACGCCCTAAAATCGGCGTGCCAAGCGGAGTACCATCAATTTTAAAGTTTATTTTTTCATCATCCAGAACAAAAGCGCTCGTTCCCACTCCGATGCAACAGCAGTCTAACCAAACTCCAAAATCCCCTCTAACTCCCGATTGTGGGCCATCAGTATATCTTTTGTTGCCAAAAAGAACCGTTGTTGCTGGATCACTAAGAACAGGCGATGTGGTTGGATTGGTCGTGACAATTGGAGGAAAAAAGCGGGATCTGCGCCACATTAACAAATAATCGACACTGCCCCACCAACCTCCTGGTTGCAAATACCCGCAGCAAGGACGACAGTTCCACCCAAAAGCGCATTGCGGAATTAATATTAGGAGCAGCAAAAAGATTTTTTTCATAAAAACTCAGTTTAAACCAACAATTTTTTCTTGCACCCCGCCGGTGATCTTAACCGTCCGGTCGTGGTTGATTAATAAATCAGATTCCAATCGGATCCCAAATTCACCCGGCAAGTAAATGCCAGGCTCGATGGAAAAACACATCCCCGATAATAACTCTCGATAATCTGAAGTTTCTAAATTGTCAAGGTTTGCTCCCGATCCATGTACGTTGGTGTCGATGTTATGGCCAGTCCGGTGGGTAAAGAATTCTCCGTAGCCGCTCTGGGCTATAAATTTACGACACACATCATCGACTTCAAAGCCCCGAATAATTTTATTGGTCCGGATTCTACCTTGGACAAACTCGAATCCTTTTTTCTGTGCCGTTTTGACGATTTCAAAAACTTCCAATTGTTTTTGGGTAGGCTCTTTCCCTAAAACAGCAACACGGCAAATATCGGCATAAATAGCATCGGAACTCTCTTTTTTACACCACAAATCGATGAGGATAAAATCGCCGGACTTAAGTGTTTTTGCTTCAGCAGCACTTGCCATATAATGGGGAAGAGCGGAATTTTCATTGACGGCACAAATCGGCCCATCTGCACAAACCGCTTTATTCTCTGCAATTTCCTTCCGGATGAAGTTTTGCACATCAAATTCGGTAATTCCTTTTGTCTCCGAAATCCAGTTCCAGACCCGCTCAACTGTTTTTTCCAGAATGTGGGCTGCCTCGAGGTGGCTGGTAATCTGTTTTTCGTTTAAGACACAACTGGACAGTTGCACAAGATCTGCAGAACTTAAAACCTCAATCCCAAATTCGTTGATAACCTCAATTGTGCCGCAATCCACAAAAGAAATATTGGGATTGGCACAGCGTGGCGAGTATTCCATAAAAATACGTTTTGAGCCTCGCAAAACACTTGCGAGGGCTTTTTCCAGCTCCTGCCACGAGAGGTACACATTTTTTCTGCCCGGCAAAAGATCGAGATTTTCTGCTTCGATTCGATGTACGATTTTTTGTGTCTCTCCCCGTTTGGGTATCCAATAAAAGACGCGGCGGGTCATGACTTGATGGGGATTGATCTTAACAAGCTGCCCGAACACACGATTTGAGCCGTGATGGTCGTAAAGGAGCCAGCCATCAACTTCGTGCTCCTGCAAATAGTTTTGGATTTTGTGTATGTCCATTAAGCGCTACTATCGAAAAGGTTTGTATTGCAATCAAGCAAAATTCTTTAGGTCGAAAGGGTCTGGATCAACATGGAAGCGGCTGCCATGCGCAAACTGAGGGAGGGATCTTGCATACATTTGAGAAAGAAAGGGATCGTTTTTTTATCTCCAATTCTTCCCAGGGATTCGAGAATTTTAAGCTGCATTGGTCGTTCAGCTCTCGAGTAGGATTCGATCAAAATTTGGGTGGCGAGCGGATCTTTGCCCCATGAGGCTAGCACAAGGGCAGCTTCAAGGCGAATTTCCTTGTCAGGATCATTCAGCAGTTCCCGCACAAGATCCATCGCACTTTCATCCCCTTCTCCCAAAAGTGTTTCAGCCGCAAGGCCCGTCACTTTCCAGTTTTTTCCCTTTAAAAAGCTTTTGAGCGCCTCCAGAGCTTTTGGAGACTCCAAAATTGCGAGCAAATTCACAATTTCAAGACGGACAGTTTGATTGATGACCTCAGGATAATTGGCAATGGCAGGGCTGTGGCTTAATTTGCTTTTTTCGATAGGCCGAAAAATCCCGTCTTCTGCCATCATCCATTTTTCACGACTTTCTAAGAGGGCTTTTTCAAGCGTTTGACAGACAAGCTCACATTCTTCTCTTTGACCTGCAAGAGCCCGCGCCAGATTAATCTTTACAAACACATCGTCAGATTGTTCGAGCCCTTTCTTGGCAAGGGCGATACCGTAGCTTCCAGAATCGGCCACTGCTGCTGCTGCAACTGCCCGAACATGAGGATTTGAGTGTGTCAACCATTTCATCATGCACTTTTCTGCAGATTCAGGGTCTTCCAAGAGCCAAACCCAGCTTGCCGTGATACCCACAACAGGATCGAGGGCATCCGAGGCCAGACGTTTAATCTCATCTGTTGCCCCCTTTCTCAAAACACCCCACGCTTTAAGGGCAGAGGCGCGTACCTCGCTATGGGAATCTTTCATCAAAGGGAGCAAAAGAGAGCTATTTTGTTCCAATTCAAAGCTTGCAATCATTTCACAGCAAAGCTGACGCAAACCAGCTCTTCGGCTTTTAGCCAATACCTGAAGATCTTCGCTTCTCAATGGAGCGCGCATTTCAATAATCGCTTCAATGGCTGCCAATTTTTCTGCTTCTAAAGTTTTGGGATGGGCAATGCTTTGGATCAATTCAGGAAGATGGGCTTTTAGTTGGAGCTGACCAATGGCTTTGATAAGCTCCACACGCACATCATGGACTTTTTCCTCTTTTAAGAGACGACCCAGCTCTTCACGGAGCGATTGATCCCCATAATGGGCTGCCAGCTGAATGGCAATCGCCCGGATTTGTGCATTTGTATTTCGGAGCCCTTCCAAAAGAATTCCCACGGCCCGCATATCTTGGGTGACTGCAGAGGCCACCAAGCAAATCCACTGTGAAGCATACCCGTTAGCCGATCGTCCTTTGTTGATAATTCCCCAACACATCTCTTCGAGAAGATCCTGTGAGCCCGCTTTTTCCGAATCCAGAGCATTGAGCTTTTCCCACACGTGCATCATCTCAGAATCATTGCCAGAAGAGGCAAGAGAGCGAATCACCCACTCCAACACAAGAGGATCTTCCGGATATTGCTGAAGTGAGGTACGTGCCTCCCTGGCAGCTGTTGGGTAATCCCCTATCAGCAGATGTGCCTGAAGACGACGCGCCGATGTCTCCGGACTTGCATAACAAGGAGTCTGCGCAATAAAAAACACAAAGACACAAAGACACAAAGAGAAAGAGTTTATCATTTTCTTTTCTCTGTGTCCTCTGTGTCCTCTGTGGTTTTTATTTTTCCCTATAAGCATTTTGCTAAAAAAACTTTCGGGGAATTTATAAAACCACAGAGGGCACAGAGAATACAGAGAAGGCATTTTTTTTCTTGTTCTCTCTTTCTCTCTTTGTGTCTTTGTGTCTTTGTATTGAAATTTCATGACGCCTTGAGAAGGGGAAGTATAGCTTTAAAGTCAGCGGAATTAGCATCGCGGAGCATTTCGTAGATCACAGTCTCTGTGCTGCTGATACGGCAGCCCATCTCACGCAGTTCTGCAAGGGCTGTCGAAAAATCGAACAAAGAGCGGGAGCTTGTCGCATCGTTTAAAATCACCACTTTTTTGCCCGCGAGAATCAGATCTTTTGCAGTTTGTAAAACACAAATATGAGTCTCAATTCCCGTCAAGATCCATGTTTCAACTGGAATAACATCAATTGCTTTTTTGATTTCAGGGTCGTGATAACCAGAAAACGTTGTTTTGGTAAAAATCGGCTGATTTTCGGGAAGCTTCTCTTTGATCGGAGCCACCGTGTGTCCCAAACCTTTTGGATACTGTTCGGTCACAAAAACGGGAAGCTTGGAGGTTTTAGCAAACGCCAGGCAGACGCAGATCTTTTGCAAAATTTCGCAGGAGCGGTCGATCAAAGGGAAAAGATTCTCCTGAATATCAATGAGCCACAGGCCTGTCTTTTCTTTGTCGAGAAACATTGTAGGATCTACCCCATCTCCTCAAGCGGCCTTCCACCCAAAAGATGGAAGTGGAGATGGAAAATCGTCTGTCCCGCATCTGGGCCATTATTGACCAAAAATCGGTAGCCGTCCTCTTCAAGATCAAATTCTTTTGCTAGTTTTTTGGCGACCATGAAAATTTCGCCAATTAGGGGAAGATCCTCTTCAGTGAGGGCATGTAAATTAGGAATGACCTTTTTTTTCGGGAAAATCAGCAAATGGACAGGCGCTTTGGGGTATTTGTCTTTGATAGCCATGACCCGCTCATTTTCAAACACTTTTTCGCAAGGAAGTTCCCCTTCAGCGATTTTTTCAAAGATGGTCTTCATGTTTAATCCCGTTCGTTGCGAGTACGAATTTCAAAGCCTTGACAGCATCTTCTTTAGTTTCCCAAACAGAGGTAAAGCGCCCTTTGTGACAAAAAATGGCCCCGTTGATCCCCGAAACTTTTTTCAGCTCATCGCCCAGCAATCCTGCCCATTCGGCAGGCAAAGGGAGTCTGACCTGCATGCGCTGCTCATAATCAGGGGGGATTCCACGGAGTTTCCAATGGGCCTTGGCAGGCATGATCACAAATAAAGCAGAGTGATCCCTCCCATTCAGACTAAAAAAGCTTTCAAGCCAGGGAACTCCTTTCTCGAAAAAAAGACAAAGGGGATGCTCTGCCATAGCTTCTCTGACTGCTTTTCGACACTCTTTATTGTAAAGATGCCGCTCATTCAACCTTCTGAGATGGCCACACGTAAATTGGAGCGCTTCATGAAACGCAGCATCCATTTTTTTATCTTCTGTTTCGTAATCGATGGGATTGTAATTGGCAATAACGTGAGAAAACGTGCAGTAGCCTGTATGCTGGGGAGATCTGCCGTTATCATGGGCATCCACACCGAGGACAAGGCTATTGTTAAAAACCTGAAATTCTTCCAAGGAGAGAATACCATTTTCTTTGAGGTAATCGAGAATCATTCCCGCACTACTCAAGTCCCCTTGATAGCTTGATTGGTGATGGTCAAAGAGTTTATCTTTTGGGGAATAAATGCCCCCGACATCGCAAATATACTCACAGACCGCCAGAAGCTCTGGATCGCGTGTCCGGACGATTTTATCGGAGTCAGCTAAACCAAAGACAATCAGAAGGGCACACGCCGTCACCTCATCGGCATGAAAGGTCCCATCATGGATTCCAATACTACGCGGCTGTTTCATGGAAGAACCAAAATAATTGTAACCCGTGAGTGTTCTATAGCGCCGAATATTTCTCAAGAAGAAAAACGCCTCTCAACAACGAAAAAACTTTATTCAATCTTAATATTAAAATGTTATAATCTTTTCTATATTTTTTAAATAATTGTTAATATGAGCTGCATTCAGGGAACTGAGAAACAATACTATCTGTCACCAGCAGAAAGAGCGGGTTTTTCGACGCTCATTTTAGCTATTGTTGCTGTAGCTGCTACAGTTTTTGCCCTCCATTTTACAAGCTATCTCCCCCTTTCAGACAAATTTGCAATCCCCATGCTGTCCATTTATGCCATTAGCGCTGCCCTTTCCTCCATTTATCTTCTCTCCCTCATCTTGCGAAGAGCGGCCCCTAAACCTCCCGAAATTCAGATTGAGATCGAAGATTCGGCAGAAGAAAATCCGATGTTCATTGATCCTTTCTTACAAAGCCCTGAAAATACTCTTGAAGCCCTTAAATCGGAGAGTGACCTAGTTCTCAGGCCGGAAAAACTCGATCTGCTTAAAAAAGCCAAAGAAAGGCTTGGTCGAGCAAAACAATCGACGGCACAGATCGATTGGCAGCAGTTTGCGTTGATGAACAACACCTCGTTTATTATTGGATCCCGTTTTGGAAATGGTCACCAAAGTTATGGTTGTTTAACAGCTTATCTCAATTACGTTTCCCATTTGCAACAGGAAGCTCCTTTTTTTGAGTTTGAAGGGAGCCAGGAGATCTTCAAAGAACTGGGCGTCACGTTAAATGCAGCAAAAACCATCATGTCCAACTATCCCAGATGTTATGACGGAGCCATGGATGGCCAGGAACTTCAAAAGACAAGCCGTACAATCCTCAATCTGATCAATCAAGAACTTATGAAAAAGGGATTTGTCTATTTTCCTGTCGGATATTGCGGCAGGCGAGGAAAATCAGGCTCACACGCACTTGCCTGCAAAATCGGATATGATCAGCAAAAATCCCAGCTCACCCTCACATTTCTCAATCTGGGCGAAGGCGCGCAGCACCATCCTGAGCTTGGGATGTCTGCAACCTGCATGAAGTCCTCTTACAGTTACTATCCAGCTGTCATTACCCTTGATCTCTGGAATGAAATCGCTCCCTCTTTTATCTCCCACCTTATCCGTTTTATGTCAGATCTCCCCCTAAAAAAAACGGGATACTCCACAAGGGATATTTACGACCTTCTGGCTGTGTTGCAATCCCCTTCGATCGATTACATCCTCGAGAATGCCGATCAGTTGTCTGCGAAGCTGCAACATGTGGGTGACTGCCCCGAAAAATGTGCCCGGAACATCATCACCGATTTTCTGCTGATGGAAAAAAGGCTCTCCCAAAATCAGGTAAACACCCTTTTCCTAAACCTGCATTTTGCATCCATTATCGCGGCCTTGAAGGGCTACGAAAACGCCCCCAACGAAGAGCACCAGGCACTTTTGATCAACGGCTGCGAAGAATTTGCCAATTTTTTGCTTCGGTCGAAGGATCACATTTCTGAAAAAGATTATCTAGAAACGGCGGAAATGATCGCTCTAATCCTTCAAGGAGCCAAATCGAAGGAACCGGAACCGAGTCTTTTTCTACCCACACATACAATCCCCGTCTCCACAAGCTTTCCTCCCATGAAAGCCCCTGAAAAAATTTCCCTCAAAAACCGCGATCCTGGCCGAGAATCGCCTGTCCAACCGATTTTCCTCCCCCCTTTTAACCCCTCTACCTTTAAAAAGGATCTACAACACCTCATAAAGCTAGCCTCGCGAGAAGGTGCTGGAAAATACCCACCCATGTTTTATCTTAAGAATACCTATGTCAACACATTGCCTCTACCAAAATGGGGATGTGTGGACATTTGGGACGAGGTTCCCCTAGAAGAAATTCCCGAGATCTTGAACCTATTCAAAAAAATGACCTCCTCTAACGAAATATTACGCATGTCCACCCTTTATGCCATCACAGACAAGTTGATGAGAAGAATGGACACAGATGGCTCATTAAAAGGACTAGCTTTTCCCTTTGTCCCTAAAAAAATGCAGCAGTGTGTGTTTTTTTCCGAACCTTCCCAAGAAAAGCGTTTTCAGCAGATCGGTCACTATTTTTCCCAAAGTCTTAAAGCGGCAGAGAGAAAATATTTCCCTTATCCACAGGACTGGCAAAAAGTCTCTTCCGAATTACAGGTATTGTTGGAGCTGGCAGGATCTGTCATTGGCTGCAAAGGGGGCGTTTGCAACCTTGAAATTTTGCAGAAACACTATTCCTGGGAAGACTTAGTACCTGGCCATTCCAATAGGAATCCTAATTTTTATGAGCGGCGGGTGATGCGATTTTTTCTCAAATCGGGAGACTTTACCAACAACGACCTCCTTTGCGTGCCAAAAAACTTCAAAAAGGTCTATGGCGATGACCTGGAAGGGGTCGATCGGCAGTTGCTCGATGAGCTCATGCTTCTTTTGCAAAACCCTAAACTTCAGATTGGCATAAGTATTCAGTGGATACAAAACCATTTGAACGAACTCAATAAGCAGTTCGTTCAAAGCGTGGTCCAATTTGCTTTTTTTTCTGCTGGAGCCTTAACAGAAAGACTGAGGGAAACCCCTGAAATTGTGGATGAACTACGCTCTCTTGTCGATCAGGGGCTCGATTATTATGGGGAGCGCTACGCATACTATGAGGCAAGCCTTTTTCTCCTCCACTTTGGCATCACATTGGAATCCTATTTTGCAGAATTTTCAGATAAACCCATTGACGAGGGCCGTCTTGAGATTTACCAAAACCGATTAGAGGCTCTCCAGACGAAAGTTCACATCAATGGAGAGCGTGAAAAGGAAGAGCGTTATTTTGTCCTCATCCTCCAGATAAAACACATTCTGGAATCGTTTTCACAAAAAAAGACCCTCGAAGAGTTTGCCCGGCTCTATGAAAAAATTTTCACATTGGGCGCCATTAATAATGGGGGCTATCAGCACTATTATATTCCTGCAATCGCAGATCGCTACATCCCCATTAACTATCAGTTTTATGTGCAATTGACACAATTCCTCGAGGATCAACAGGAGAAAAAGCATGAGATGCTCGATTATATCTGCAACTCCATTTTGACAGCACTGACCGGCACACCTTCTTCACTTGGGTGGCATCTAGAGGAGGGTACTGTCAGTTCTTTTTCTGAAAGCTGTGTCATAGATTTTCTGGAAGGCGTGGTGTTTCAACGTACAACTGACTATCCTTTACTGCGCCCCCGTTCACACGAGGCAAAATGGGGGAAGCATAAAGAATTTGGTATCGAACCTTCCACAGTTTGGTGGACAACACATTTCAAGGGTTGTGGAGAATCACCCATCAGGATCTCTTTCAATGAGTCAACAATCCTTGCCCACCTTTGGGGCCAGAAACCCTTTATGATACAAAACGATGGAGCGTACTTCGGCAAAACCCTCGCACGCTTTGACACAAAAAAAATAAAAAAGCAGCTCCCCATAGTGGAGGCTTTCCCTTTTCACCACTACTACATGAGCGATTCGGAACAAGAGAATGCTATTCTCTCATACATCCGTGGAGAGGATAGACCTTTCATGAAAATCACTCTTTCGTCTCAGGATGTGACCATTTACCGTGTCGATGAACATGAAAACAATCTTCCCTACAAATTGGCTAATCTTAAAGAACTTTTACCGACCCATCCCTTGTATGCCTACACATTGAATTTTGCACCGTCAGACGAGGTCCACTGTTTCATTCATGAAGCCACGCAAGAGATAGAAGAAATCTATTTCACGAAGCTCAAGCTCTCCTTCAAAAATAATGAAGGAAAATTGGAATCGGTGGAATTCCCCGGATATTTCTTCTCACCACAAAAGATTCAAGCATTAAACAAATGCTCCCAGAATGCCCTTATTTTACGCTCTCTGGCAGGCCAAATCAAAATCATTCTCCCGATTCCCAAAATGGAAAAGAAAGTGCTCGGGTTTCATGCAGAAAAAGGGGCTGAGGCTACTATCGACGGCTCTTTAAAGAAAAAAAACTATTTTACATTTG
>CAZPPS010000045.1:0-14931 GCA_964588495.1 uncultured bacterium
ATATTCTGGAAAAAAGTAGGAACATCAAATCCTTTGTCCACCTAAGGGAGCTTGTGGAGGTGACCCATGGATGTGAAAAGCAGAAAATAGTAGAAACGATGGCTCTTATTATTCTCACATTCATGACCTCAGAGGAGCGCCTATATACTGATCGTTACACATATCAAGCGGAACAAATTGAAATTAATAAGGTTGACCGGCCTACAGTTGTTGGGGGTCTTTCCTCCTATGGCATCGGCGTCCACTTCAACTTCCAATTCGGCAGCGACGGGGTCGGTGTTGTTCTGCGGAAGTTCTAGGCCATTGGTCCTTGGCAATTTGGTACTTGTATTGGATTTTGGCCCTTGTTCCTTGGAAACTTGGCAGCTATTTTGTTCTTACCCAATAAGAATTTTTGAGAGACTGAGATAGCTGATACTGATTTGCGTAAGAGAGGATTCCCAGGTAAGATTGTAGTCTTTGATCCATCTGGGAAATGTTGATGTTCCCATTTAAAAAATTTCCGTATGCTTCACGCAATTTTCTTTTCATCCTTTGTTTTGTTCGATTACGTATCAGGCTGTGATGGGGAAAAAGGATGTATCCCACAAAATCGATCCCCCGTGCAAGTTTATTGATGATCACCTTTTTGGGATGGAGTTCCAGACGCAAATGGCAGAACTACCGATGATGCATTTTTGCAGCACATATCGCCAATGGGATGGGAACATATTAATTTGACCGGTGACTATGTATGGAGAAAAGGATCGTCCAATAAAGGGAAAATCAAACCACTTCGACCCATTTCGCCAGCTTAAGGTGCTTTAAATTCCGTTTCGTGAGTCGACCCCAGTTTCAAAAAAACCTTGAAACTAAACTAATTAATTACTATAATAGATAAACTTTTTTTCAATTAACCAGGAAATACTATGAAACCAATAGATTCTACTAGCTCTTCACAAATTCACAATAACGGCAACGTGGGAGAAAACAAAACCAACACCAATCTTTCTAATGATACTCGCTCAGATCTGATTAAGAGCATAAATGGATTGGGCCAAATAGTGAGTGTGAGATCTGAAACGTCACTAAGGGTTCGAGAAAAAATTGATGGCAATCAATTGCACGAGGCTGTGCATGTGGTCAAAGGCTATATTAAAGGCCTGCAAAATTCAGAGGACTTAATCGGTGCGTCCGACTATGTAACCCGCACTGCGAATGAGATCGCTGAAAAACACTTGGAAAACGCTAATCCAAAAGAAGCCAGCAAGGCCTTCGGAAAAATCCAAGGCAAGTTCGCAGCCAAGAAGTTTGAAATCGAGCATAAGGAAGGCAAATCCTCCGCAGGCTCTATTAATAGCCTGAATTTTGAAACCTCTGACACCTCACAAATGCTTAAGAAATTATCGCTAGCAAACGAGCCTACACAAGAAGTGACTGATTTTGACGTGGACTAGTCTAAAAAAGCTCTCCTGGAGGGCGGTGAAGAATCGCCGCGCTCCAGGATGGTCTAGAAGGCGTAGATCACAGACATTTCGAAGGATTTGTAGCGGAAATCACCGCCGATGCAACGGTTAACCGGCCGCGCAAATTGGGCGCGTGTGCGGATCGAGAAGGCATCTGTCATGGCATAGAGGCCGTTGATCTCTAGGCCTCTGTAGTTTGTGAAAAGACGCACTCTTGAAGCTGCAAGGTCTGAGAGAATGCTATCAGCAAGGAAGCCATTATCCGCATTTCCATGTCCTATGCCGTTTAAGTCAAAATCTGGAACAGATTGTGCCTCAACATATTGATAATTGATATCGATGGACCAGTCACACGCTTTGCAGAGCTTACCTAAAGTAAAGCCAGCATAAAAGGCATTATTACTCTTCGAGAAGCACGTCTGGCGCACAGATCTAGCTGCAAAATTGTGCAGAACCGCGCCATAAAGAAAGATTGTCTTGCAGCCCAAAAAGTCGATTTTTTTTTCGTAGCCCACTTGAAGCTGAGAAATAATAAAGCGATAACGGGGGTTGTTATGCCATAGCGTTTTCCCTGCGCCGATTCGATTTCCATAATCTAGAGTAGGAGCTGAGCGGAACCAGTCGATGACGCTGTATTTAAGGCTAAAGCCACTGCCGTAGATTTTATTTAAAAAGGTTTCAACGACCCAGCCATAGTGGTTGGTAAAGCTATCGATGATAAAGGGGCCCCCATGGATGGTATAAGTGCCGACGCAAGGCCATTTCTGCGTATAAAAAAAGTGGATTCCATCAAAAACGCTGCCAAATTCCACTTTTGAATCAAAAATGTAATCGAGCCTACTGCGGCCGAGCTCAATATAAAAGTCTGTATCCTTGACATGGTAAACGTCATAACCGATAAAAGCTCTTTCCAACTCGACGCGTGCAACTGTTCCCCCATCCCGTCCAAGATAGTCAAAAAACTTTAACTTCGTTGAAAGCCAGGATCTTGGAGCGACATAGTCGAGCAGTAGGTTAACCTCGCTCTTATAACGGTTCATAGCAATAGGGGTACCAGAGCCACGCCGTCTTATGCCCTCAACCGTTTCACTGCCAGAGACCCAGCGCGCCCGCACATCTCCCGCTATTGTCAGAGCCCCTTCTTTTTGACGGCATTTGATTAACCCTTTGCTTTCGACAAAGTCTCTTAAAACACGGGGATCAACTAAACCTTCACCTTCAGGATTTGGACTGTCAGATTGCAGTCCTGAAGCGCTTGGACCTAAATTTTCAGCAGCCGCAATCAGTTTCTCATCATCGCCTAAAAGCTCAGCAATTGCAGCCTCATCAAGCTCCACCTCATCTGCAGCAAATCCATAGCTGACGCAACCAAAAAGAAACAGAGCCAGCAGAAGAATGTGTTTTTTCATTAAAGTAACCTATAAACCAAGCAGATGAGAAATTGCCAACATTTATATGTCTCCGAGAGCATTTTTGTAAATAGAGAGAGCTTTTTGAATTCCGTGCGTGCCCGTGTCCGTGTCCGAACCGCGTTCCGTGCCCGAACGAAATCCAACACGAAGACACGAAGATACAAAGACACAAAGAGAAAAAAATTGCAAATTCCCCTCTCTGTGTCCTCTGTGTTCTCTGTGGTTTTTAATTTGCCGCAACACTTTGGCTATTAGCGCTGTGGAAATTTATTAAACCACTGAGAGCACAGAGGACACAGAGAAGGGAAAAACAATATAACTCCTTCTTGTCGTCTTTGTGACTTTGCTGTCTTTGCGTTTTACTGCTCGCCGACGCGCACACAGGAGCGCAACTATTGCCCATACTGCTGCGGCGCTGTATAGAAACCCCACTCATCCTTGCTGATGCCGTTGAGGTAGTGCTTCCATTGGGAGATCGGTCTCCCTGTGCTGCCGCTAAAGTCAAAGCGCCAGAGCTCCAGCTTGCGAGTTCCGGGATTAACGATGAAACCAAAAGCATTGTTAACCCAGTTTGTGTCGGCAAAAAGAAATGGCTCTGGAGAGCAAAGACCTGTTTGCTGCATCGTTTCTATGATTTTTTTGTGATAAAAAGTCGAAGAACGTGAAGTTTTGGTATGTAACATCAACAGAGCTTTTGCATAATTTTTGAGATCTTCTGCAGTGAGCATTTTATATCTGCCCACACTTTCCACAATCGAAGAGATATGCTGATTGTCGATCTCAATTCCCTCGAAAATTGTATGAAGTCTATCTTCTAGTGCGTGCTCTGGGAAAAGGGGGAGAAATCTGTAGAGCAGACTATCGAGCTCTTCGCCCAATGCTTCGAGGATTTGTCCTCCCTGAAGCCATTTTTCGTAAGAAAGAGTCGTAAGAATATGCTCTCTAAATTCAGGAGGGGGCATGGAATAAGGAAAGCTTTGAAATTTACTCTTTACAAGCGGGCGATATGTTGAAGGAATAAAAAATAGGAGCTGCTGAACGATCACATCCATCATGCGGCTATCGAGCAAAATGGAATCGATAAATTTGAAATGTTGAGAGGCCCAATAGTCCCGAATCCACGTATAGGTATAGAGCGAGCTCTCCCATGCTTCCTTAAAGAGTTTTGAGCCTGGCTTTGTTAAAAAGGCGTGCGTGGGTGAAAAACTCAAGAGACTCGCCTCAGGATTTTTCTGAAACTTGTTCTGCACATAGGCTGGACACTCTTTCAAGGTATCAATCAAAAAAGCGAAAAGCTCATTTTCATTTTCAATCCACCTTTTTACCTCTTTAGGTTTCTGCGCATTTTGCCAATAGCAGCTTGTTAGAGTCGCCATTGTCCCTCCAGAAATATAGCTCCAGGGCTTTCGCTTGACTTGGGTCAGATTTTCTAAAGGATTTGAAACAATGGGCTCATTATAAGCTTTAGCTAGCCGAACAAGGGAGCTCTGCAAAAAATCTGCACCTTGAATAGTTGCGATCAATCTTGTGATCAACTCTGAGATCTCTTTTTCAAGTCCTTCAAATTGGGGAAGTTGCTTGATTTCAAATTCGGTTACCGAAAAAAAGGAGCTCAAATCTCTGATATATTCATCAGCCGACAAAATCAACGTCCAAAGAGCGGGATTTGCCCTTCCGTGCTTATAGAGAAGGCGAAAACCTGCCGGACTATCATCGTAGGGATTTGTTGTCACATCGTGCATTTCTGCGTCATACACTTCCTGAAAGTATTCCCGGATTTTGGTGCCATAAAAATCAATCAGAAGTGGGTAAAGCCCCTGAAGTTTTTTCCCTTTTTCGTAAATTTCGTCCCGATGCGCCAAGGCTCCATGAATTTCTTGCCGTCTCATCCTGTATTCGGCCTGCAGCCATCCAGCTTCCCTTTCGCTCGAGATGTGAGACAGCCTTCCTTCTAAATACTTTGTCTGGGCAAACAGATGATCATAGGTTGAGCTGATTTCTGCGATTTCGTCATTCACCGCTTGAATTTTCTCCTGCAAAACCGCATACAGACTCTGGCCAATTCCTCCTGGCTCTTCAGGAGCCACTCCCAGGCTGATATACAAATTCCATCTCGCAAAATCGGCATGCGATTCAGCAAATGAGGCTAAAGTGAACTCCCAAGCCTTTAAAAGGGCATTATCGGTCTGTGCTTTGAAGGCGTTCCTTGCTTGCCCTATCTTCAAACTGCCTTGCACCACTTGTTGAAGGATTTGATTCGCTGTGATCACGGAATAGGGATTCGCAATCAGACTTTCCACTTTTGCTCCCTCAAGAATCTTAAGGCAGCCTTCAATTTTTTCCTTGCGCCCTCGATTTTTCTCAAGAAGATGTGCAGCTGAAAATGCGGCTTGCAAACCGGGAGAAAGGGCCAGTGTCTCAAGGGGATTTTTTCCTAAAGTATGGACAAATACGGGCTTTAAAAGGTCGCCAGCTCCCCAACTGAAACTTAAAGGAACCGCATGCTCGACACCTTCTACAACCCGGATTAATCGCCCTGTCGCTATCAACTCGGCAAGATCTTTGAGAAAATTGAGCGGTTGCTCTTTTTGAATCATGATAGCAGGCGCCGTTGCAAAGCAGGAGCCCACATTTTGACGTAAATGGGTCAGCAGGGCTGCAAAAGCAGCTTTTTTTGCATGTCCATCTTTCAGGGGGACATTTGAGGGAATCTGGAGTGTTTCCCGAATCAAACCTTCGACGATGGCATTGCGCTCCGTGAGATAAATGCCTCTCAATGCCACCTGAAAGTCTGGATTGACTGCAAACTGCTCCAACATGGCCAGCATATGTTCATTTGCCAGGCTATCGTGCTCTCTTTGAGGACCCAAAGAATACAAATTTTCCTTAAGCAGTCCGATAGACATTTTCAGACGGGAAAAATCGATTTGCCCCTGCTCATCGAGAAGATAAAGAGCACAAGATCTTGCCATATGCACATTACGAAAAAGGGCGCTATCTTGTAACTTAGAAGCGTCAAAATCTTGACACGCAGAAATATATTCGTCACAAAAAATGCCTTCTAAGGCATTTGCAAAGTCGATTTTAGGCGCATTTTTTTCAAAAATGCCTTCGAAAAATAGAGATGATTGCAAAGTCATGCTTCATTCCTGGCCACCGACAAGGTGACAACAATGATTTCTTTTTCCTGGGGCGCCTCCCCTGTATGCTCTTGAACCGCTTGTGCAATACCGTCTACACCACTTTGAGCACTCTCCCAGTTAGATTCTCTACAAAGAGTTTTGAGTCTTTCGACTCCATAAAGTTCATGATTGTCATTTTTAGCCTCAATCAGCCCCTCTGTAAATAAAATCACCATATCCCCCTCAAATAGCTTTAAAGAGTGGGTATGATATACTGTCGCCCCGTCAAGGCCAAGGGCGATTTGCTCAATGTCCAGGGAAATGATCTCCCCATTGGCCCGCTTAACAAAGCAAGGATTGTGGCCGCAGTTGCAGTAACTGAAAAGGCGCGATTCGACATGATACATTCCAAGAAAAATGGTCACAGCCACATTAGCATGCTCTGATTCCCCATAAAAGGCACGATTTGCCAACGTAAGGATCGCTCCCACATCATCATTAAGAGTCGCATAGGTACGGATAAGACCACGCAAGGATAGGGCGTAAAGACATGATGATATTCCAACGCCCGCGACATCGACAAGATTGAAGATAACCGCCTCTTCACCCTCTTTTGTCTGCTTCATGATGTAACCGTAATAATCCCCTCCTACATCACTCGCAGGAAGGTAGCCTCCTGCAAATTCAGCCCCTTCGAGCACTGGAACCTTAAAGGGAAAAAGGCTTTGCTGCACTTCTCGGATGATGGAAAGCTCTCTTTGATATGTTTCTTTTTTGACACGTTCATCTTCTGCCTTTTGCATTTGCTTTAGCAGATTGTCCATCGTTTGATTGAAAAGAGCCCCCAGCAGATTGATTTCAAATCCCAACCGTTCGCTTTTAAATCGGGCGTCAAGCTTCCCATGACTGACCTGCCGCATGACATAGGAGAGATGTCTTAAAGGACGTGACAAAAAGCGTGATATCCAATAAGTCACACCCGCTCCTGCAATCAAAATGAGCCCATAAACCGTGTAAAGAAAGAAAAAGTGCAGAACGGCTCCGCCAAAAAAGGACTCTTTTGGGGAATAAACCATCAAAGACATTTTCCCAAGAACAGCGTCTGTCCAGTAAGCAACTTGCACCTGATCATTGAAAATAAATTCAAAAAAGGGAGGGTCTTTTTTAAGGATTGTCAGCGGCTCATCAGGAAGCGTCTCAACCCCAATTTTTTCTTTAGTTAAAATCTCTTGACGTCTTACATCTGAAAGCTCTCCAAAATAATGCCCTTTCAATTTGGGATCGGTGGCATCAAAAACAATGTTGTCGGCATTGATCAGAGCAAATAAAAATTCAGGATGGCGTGGCGAAATTTTCACAAGCTCATCGAGCTTATTTTCAATGTTGGCCACTGCCATGATAATGCCGACGGGCTTTTGTGTGGATTTTGAATGGACAAGCTGGGCTGTAAAAATATGGGGGACATATTTTTCTTGGGCCGGCACGTAAAGATAACGTATAAAATCAACCTCTCCTAGCTCTTTCACCGATTCCAGAAGACCATGACTCATAAACCCTGAGCCCACTAGATCCGGATTACTGGAAGCGATGATAGGATAGGGATGTTCATTTTGGATTCCAAGAACATACATTTGAAAATCGCCCCCGACGTGAACCACTTTCATCAATTCCCGGTTCATCAAATTCGCATCAGGCTTGGAAGTGTCAAGAGCGCTGCTGAGATTCATCATGTAGCTAATTTCACTCAAAAAAGTTTGACTGACGGGCTGAAAACTTGAAAGACCCAAATTACGGAAGTTTGCCTCCGATTTCATATCTTTTTTAGCATCCACAATGGCTTCATTGTAGAGACTCTGAAAAAAAATGAACGAGTCGATCAGAAGCGGGAAGGCAAGACATAAAAAACTTACAATCAAAACTCTAAGCGTGAAGCTATTAATAATCATTCAGCTTTAGCTCACTTTCATCACTATTATTGTAATATCATCGTGCTGATCCTGCGATCCTTTAAACTGGTTGATCTGATTTACAATCTCATCTTTAATCTCCACGGCGGTTTGCGCACCTGTATTTTTTAGACACTCTATCAACCTATGGTCGCCAAAGAGCTCTTTTTTTTCATTATGCGCTTCTGTAACCCCATCAGTATAGAAAACAACAATATCATTGGAGCTGAGTTCCAGCTTTTTCGAGGCCCCTTCTTCAAATTCAACCACCCCCATTGCCATCGTATCTGCCGGCAAGGTTTCTATATCTCCATTTTGTCTCCGAACATATCCAGGATTGTGGCCGCACGAGAAATAATTTAAAATTTTTGTCTCGCTATCATAAATCCCACAAAGAGCTGTCACAAACAAACTGGTTTGTTCCGTGTCTTTGCAATAAAGATTATTTGTAGCAATCATCGCATCTGCGACATCCTGATATTCCCTGACATATGTGTGGAGCATATTTTTTACACTTAAAGAATAAAAACAGGCCTGCACCCCTTTTCCAGATACATCTGCAATGGCCAGCACCAATTTCTGATGTCCGTTTTCTTCTTTGACAAATACATCAAAAAAGTCTCCGCTCACCTCTAAAGTGGGAATATAGGTTTGGACAATGTCGACTCCTGGATAGTTAGGCATCGTTTGTGGAAGAAGGCTATTTTGTACCTGCCGTCCCAAACGGAGCTCTTGAGCCAAAGTCTCTCTTTTGATCCGTTCTGCTTCTGCCCGCTTTTTTTGCAGGAGCAACGCATCGATCATCTCATTAAAAATGGCTCCCAACATGTTAATTTCAAAACCGAGGGGGTCGTGCTGATAGCGTAGAGACATATCGCCTCCTTGCAGTTTTTGCATGACGAATCCCAGGTTTTGGATCGGCTGCGCCATTCTCATTGTGAGAATGGTAGCCAACGTCCCACCAATAACTAAAATGACTCCATAAATGGTGTAGACCTTGAAAAAATTCAAAAGAGGTTCTTGGAAAACTTCACTTTTTGCCGCATAAGCCAAGAAGGAATAGTTGGCATTTTCCGATGTGCGGATATAACCAATTTGCTTTTCTCCTTTCCATGTGAATTCAAAAAAGGGGAAATCTTGAGAGTCGGTGACATGCAAAGGAGCTTTTGCCACTTTTTTTGAAGAGAGCGGGGCTTCTAAACTAAACAGCTCCTTGTACTCTTCCAGCAAAGGAAAAAAATATTGAAAGCGTAAATCTGGATCTGAGCTGTCAAACACAATTGAAGAAGGGAGTAAAAGAGCAAAATTAATGGTATAATCGCCCTTTGCAGGGGCTAAAAGGGCTTTTATTTTTTCATTCACATCTTCTGAGATTGCAATCGCTCCTGCATATTTCCCCTCTTTTAAAGAGTAAATGGGGTGGGCAATGATAAAATAGGGGTGTAAATTTTTATCATCAAACGAAAGATAGGTTGCATAGCCTTTTTTTAAATTTTCTGGCGCATATAGATTGTTTAATCTTAGGAAATTGGTGTAATCTTTTCCTAAATAGGGGGGATTGCCTGTCGCGACGATCACGTACCGGTTATCTGGAGTAATTTTTAATAAATAAATCCCAAAAAAACCGCCGATATCTGCCATTTCTTTTAATTTTTGATTGAGTTCGGGATTGTTATCGGAGGGAAAATTGCCGTTAAGATCGAGATAATCGACAAAAAGTTCCACCAAAGGTCTATTTAAGGGATTGAGACCTGCAAGGGGCAGCTCTCGTAAATGTGCCATTTCCTGTAAATTAGCCTTTGCGCTAGCCGCCGTATGGTTATACCCTTTTTGAATAAGAATAAATGCATCTACTAAAAGAGGCAGTGTGAGTAGAATAAAGCTGATCACCAACAGGCGAAAACCAATGGACTCGCGAAACTGAATCATGAACTTACTAAAAACAAAATAACAAATGATAGCAAGTGTTCATCACCCCATAGTTAAAGAGCTCGTCAGAATTCGGGAAGAGAAAAAATATCGGGAAGAGAAACAATCGGTTTTGATTGCCGGGTTCAAACTGATCGATGAATTGAGCGAAATTGTCAGGCCCAAAAGGCTTTTTTTGGAAAACCCTGACGATGCCTCCATTTTCCCAAGATGTCCCGAATGCATTCGGGTAAGCTCTTCTGTCCTCAAAAAAATCACAGGATTGGTCTCCCCTGAGCCCTTCATTGCGGAATTTCCCCTGCCCCCTCCCTCATCTTTAGAAACCGGGGGGCCGATTCTCGTTCTCGATGCCATCCAGGATCCCGGGAACTCAGGGACACTCTTGCGCACAGCTTTGGCTCTAGGTTTTGGGGGTGTTTTCCTTCTTCCGGGCTGTGTCGACCCGTTTAATGAAAAAGTTCTACGCTCTTCAAGAGCAGCTCTTTTCCGCTTTCCCTGGCAATCGGGGAGCTTTAAGGAACTTTTGGAGTTGCAAGCTAAAAGAAAGTGTGAAATTTACATTGCAGATACAGAAGGTAAAGCCTTGAGCGCCCTTGAAGATAAAGACAACTTCATGCTTGTCCTTGGAAATGAGGGGGGAGGGCCAAACAAAACTTTGGACAAATACGGCAAAAAAATCACGATTCCGATGCACGGCGCGATGGAATCGATCAATGTGGCAGTCGCTGGAGCCATTTTAATGTACAATCTGACAACGCGATGAATTCTGATAAAGATTACGAAGATCACTTTGCTGAAACAAAAAAAGAGCAGAAAACGGCTCGTAAACAGCAACAGCTGCGCGATCGCTCCAAATTTAAAAAGACCGATCTCAAAAAAAGAGAAGAGCGGCTTGTTGAAAAAAGCCGGGAAAAGCTTGCGAAAAAGGACCTTTTAAGGGGAAGAGTGCTCTCAATTGTCCCTGAAGGGATTTTTGTCGATCATCACGATCAAATTTATCAATGTACCTTAAGGGGAGTCTTAAAAAAGGAATTTACACACTCGAAAAATCTGGTCACTGTGGGCGATTTTGTTCTTTTTGAAAAAGATGAGGACAAACGGGGATCGATTGCTTTTGTTGAAGAAAGAAGCTCTGTTTTGACAAGACAGGAGCATTTGCGCAGACGTCAAAAGCAGCTGATCGCTGCCAATATCGATCAGGTCCTCATCACAGTCTCGATTGTCACGCCTCCGCTCAAGCCTGCCCTTGTCGATCGTTACATCATCGCCACTTATAAAGGGGGGATGGAACCTGTCATCGTCATCAACAAAATTGATTTACTCCAAAAAAAAGGGGAAGCCGAAGAGCTTTTCGAGCGTTTTATGCAAACTTACCGGGCCCTTAAAATTCCCGTCATCCCGATCAGCGCCCATTCTGGAGAGGGAATGGAACTTTTAAAAAAGCAAATGAAAGGGAAAGCTTCGGTATTTTCGGGACAGTCAGGGGTGGGCAAATCATCTCTCATCAATACAATGTTAGAGATGTCCCTTCCAGTAGGCGCTATTATCGAAAAAACAAATAAAGGGGCCCACACCACAACCAACGCGCAGCTCATCCCCCTGGAATTTGGGGGTTTTTGCATTGATACGCCAGGTATTCGCAGCTTTGGTGTCTGGGATCTGCAAAAAGAGGACTTAAATCTCTATTTTCCGGAGATCTACGAGATCAGCCAAGACTGTAAATACCCCAATTGCACACATTCCCATGAGCCAGGTTGCGCCCTCGAAGCTGCCCTCGCAGAAGGGAGAATTTCCCCCTTGCGCCTAGAGTCTTACTTCAAGCTTCTCGAAGAAATTTGAGTGTCCTCGGAAGGTTTTTTTCGGATAACCGCTGCATACATTCCGTTCCACCAATTGGCTTTGTCTCCATTCCAACGTGCAGGAAGAGCCACTTCAAAAAGAATTTCGTAATTCAGTTTAGCAAAGGCGGAATAAGTGCCCTCAGGAACTTCTGGTGCGTTCCAATCATCGACAATCGCAATGAAAGACTCGTCCAAAATTGAATTGAAATAGGTAAATGCCATTTCTTGTGAGAGTGCCGAGTGATCTCCATCATAAAAATAGATGTTGATGGGCTTTGAAAATAAACTTAAATCGACTTGAAAGCAGTCCTGCTCGATGATCTGATACGGCATGTCCTTTAGAAATTGTTCGCAATTCTGCGTAAATTCTCTTTTGGGCCCCTTAAACTGGGACCAGTTTTCAACGCCCGTGGCAGACGCAAGTGTAGAGCCGTTATTATATAAAGCGGAAACCCATGTGGATCCTTTCCAGATGCCGATTTCGAGATAGTTAGTGCCCTGAAACGAACATAAGTTATTAAGCAGATGTCTGACTTTTGGGCTTGACATACCCTCTAAAGATACGATTTCGTAGGGGAGAAAAGAAATCCCCAATTCTGCATTTGCAATGCTGTTTTTTAAATGTTGAATGAGCGCCTGTTCATTTTGCGTCAGAGGTAGATCTTTTGTCTTTCCTTCGGCACAGGTTGCAGGAAGAATTGTAATCGCAAGCAGTAGGATCGTAAGGAACAGAATTTTCATTTTTTTCATAAGACACTCCATTTTAAAGGAGTAAATATATCTAAAACTCAAAAAAATACAACGCTTTATTTCTTTATTCTAAAAAAATCAAAGCCATTCCGGCTGTGTTGAAAAACTTAGGATGCTCAGATTTAGGCAGATTTGGCCTTCAATTTTTAAAGCACAAGCGAAGGAGGTAGCCCCTGCGCTACCTTCGAGCGAGTGAGCTTCAGCGTCTTTAAAAAGTGAAGGCCAAAAATGGCTGAAGATGAGCGTCATAAGTTTTTCAACACAGCCAGCCATTCCCTGATTTTTCGGCGGGCGTAGTGGAGGCGAGAACGGACAGTGCCGTGGGAAATGCCTAAAGTGGCAGCAATTTCTTTTTGTGGAATGCGTTGTAGATCATACATCTCAAATACAATCCGTTGTTTTTCAGGCAAATGTGGCAAGATTTGCTGAATTTTGGAAAGGAGTTCATCATCTATGACTTTTTCTGGCTTGGGAGTTAGAAGATTTTCGTTGAATTCTTGGTCAAATCGGCGCTCTCGTTTTAAGTAGTTGAGGGAGAGGTTGTGAGAAATGCGCCATAGCCACGTCGAAAATTTGGCTTTTTGTTTGAAAGAGGCGAGGTGCTGAAAGGCATGGAGAAAAGTTTCTTGGGTAAGATCGGCTGCTATCTCTTCATCGTGGACAAGATTGAGGACATGTCGATGGACAGAATCTTTATTTTGAAGGACAAGGGCTTTAAAGGCCTCTTCATCCCCTTCCAGGCTCTTTGCAATCAATTCTTTTTCGTGCATTGTATTTTTTACAATAAAAGGGAGCCCCTCAATGATCAACTCTAAAATTACAGCTATCGATGCCCTCGAGATTCTCGATTCAAGGGGAAATCCAACCCTTCAAGTAACGGTGACAACAGATAAAGGCATGCGAGGGATCTCAGCTGTCCCGTCAGGGGCATCTACTGGGACTCATGAGGCTTTGGAGGTGCGCGACGGTGATAAAGGGCGCTACTTAGGGAAAGGGGTCCAAAAAGCTGTCAGTATTGTCAAAAATCAGATCAAAGACCTCTTGCTTGGGGAAAATGTCTTTGAACAGCAGCTTTTAGATCAAAAATTGTGCGAGCTCGACGGGACAGAAAATAAATCTAAACTGGGAGCTAATGCCATTCTTGGGGTCTCTTTGAGCATTGCAAAAGCGGCTGCTCATACAATACACGTGCCCCTTTACCGCTATTTGGGAGGCCCTTTTGCCTCCTTGCTCCCCTGTCCAATGATGAACGTGATCAATGGAGGAGCACACGCCGATAATGGGCTAGAATTTCAGGAATTTATGATCCGCCCCATTGGCGCTCCTTCTTTTTCTGAAGCCTTACGTTGGGGAACCGAGGTTTTCCACACCCTGAAACAAATCTTAAAAGAAAAAGGACATGCCACAGCCGTTGGTGACGAAGGAGGCTTTGCTCCTAAGCTTTCATCTAATGAAGAAGCTCTAGAGCTGATTGTGGCTGCCATTGAAAGAGCCGGTTATCGCCCCAAGGAACAAATCTCTTTGGCTTTAGACTGTGCAGCCTCCGAATTTTACAAACAAAATAGCTACAGCGGAAGATCCGCCGACGCCCAAATCGATCTTTTAGAAAAACTCTCTTCGCAATACCCCATTGATTCGATTGAAGATGGGATGGCAGAAGGGGATTGGGAAGGGTGGAAAAAACTGACAGAAAGACTGGGCAAAAAAGTACAAATCGTTGGGGATGATATCTTTGTCACCAATACACAGTTTCTACAAAGAGGTTTTAGAGAAAAAGCAGCAAACTCCATCCTCATCAAACTCAACCAAATCGGCACTCTTTCCGAAACAATGAAGTGCATCCGTCTAGCTCAAGCGCACGGCTACACAACCATCATTTCCCACAGATCAGGCGAAACAGAAGATACGACGATCGCAGACTTAAGCGTCGCCTGCGGAGCCGGCCAAATCAAAACAGGCTCCCTTTCCCGCACAGACCGTATCGCCAAGTACAACCGCCTCCTCACCATCGAATCCGAGTTGGGAAGTCAAGCGCTTTACAGAGACTCCAACCGCTGCCGTACCCTTGGCCGCACCTTGTAGTTTAAGTTTTAGTATGGGGTAACAGGATAGTGGCCCCAATTGCCAGGCACCCAAGTAACAAAATCTAACTCAAGTGCCAAATTTTCAAGTGCCAATGGCCTAACACTTTCACAGGGCAACCCCGACGCCGGAGATGCCGCAGTCGAAGCAGAGGCTGACGAAGACGCGAAAGTCAGAGGAGGAAAAACCCCCTACAATCATAGGCCCGTTTTCTTCCAGAATTTCGATTTGTTCCTCTTGATATGTGTAACAATCAGCATACAGGCGCTCTCCCGAGATCATGAATGTGAGGATAATAAGGGCCATCGTTTCTATTGTTTTCTGCTTTTCACATCCGTGGGTCACCTCTACAAGCTCCCTTAGGTGGACAAAGGATTTGATGTTCCTACTTTTTTCCAGAATAT
>CAZPPS010000046.1:0-14083 GCA_964588495.1 uncultured bacterium
AAATTAGTCGCGTAATCTCTATTTCTCTCTGGCCCTAAATCGGGGGCAAGGTCATCAGCACCCACTTCCATTTTCCAATCCCGCCAAGACAACAACCCTACGCTAAATCCCACATCCACAGGAAAGAACTGACCCTGATGTCCTCTATTAACAATGGTGAAGTAATTCGCTGTCTGCAAACAGCCCATCCCTGTCGGCATAACATCCGTATAGCAGGCTGTCCAATACAATCCAGAGGGGAAGGCATTTACAGGGTTCGGATTAGTAAGCAAACACGAAAATGGCAGTATAATGATTTTTAGAAATTTCAATTTCTCACCTTCGGAAGCGCAAAATCAACATTGCATAATATAGAATTTCCTATATCATTGCAAAAATTCTTGCATCATGTTCTGATTTGACAAGACTAACCTCTACCTTGGCTTAATCTGTAATGATTGTGTTTTTAATTTTTACATAATCTTTACATGACTTTAAGCTCTATTTATGTTAAAATTTTGTGTAAACGAACTAGATAAGAAGCTACAACTTCATTTTTTGGATCAACTGAATCAATTTATTAGTTTTGTCGGTTCATAACTTTAGCACTAGGAAGGGGAAGGGGATGGCTACAAGGTCTGAAAAAAATACAATTGCTATTAAGAATCTCTTTAAGCGAAATGTAGAATACGTGACTTCTTTAAAAGAAATTTTAGCAGAGCGTCGTCTCAAATCTGCGCATTTTAAAGAGAACTATCCTAGTACTACATCTGACAATTGCTTCAAACAATTTGTTTTGGATGGTCGCACTCTCTCTACCGATCAAGTAGTTCGTGTGGCAGCTGATCTGGATATTAAACTTGTCATTACACCAGAGGCTGTTAAACAAATTGATTTATCTAGACAAACACTTAATAAATTTATTTGCGATAAACAATTTATATACGGTGTTAATACAGGGGTTGGTGGGTTTATCAATTGGTTGGTACCTCTAGATTCTGCTCAAGATCTCCAAGAAAATCTAATTTCAGCAGTAGCTTCAAATGTCGGACCTTATTTGGATCGTGATGTGGTTAGGGCAAGCATGTTGGTGAGGCTTAATTCTCTTGTGCGTGGCTGCTCTGCCATTTCCTTAGATAATTTTAACAAGCTACTAAGTGTTTACAACGCAGGAATTATACCATGTATTCCCAGCAAAGGATCTTTAGGTGCTAGCGGTGATCTGGGGCCTTTAGCATGCATTGCTTTAGTTTGTACAGGCAAATGGAAGGCGGAATATGAAGGTGAAATAGTATCTGGGAAAGAAGCGTTGAAAAGAGCAGGTATCGAGCCAATGAAATTAAGCTACAAGGAAGGGCTTAGTTTAATCAATGGTACTTCGGTAATGACGGGATTTGCTTCTATCCTTGTTGAGAAAGTCTTAAATTTAGTGAATGCATATGAACTGATTTCTTGCCTCACTTTTGAAGCTCTAAAAGCTAAAAGGGATCCTTTTAATCCGATAGTTCATGAGCAGAAACCGCATCGTGGTCAACTTTCCTCAGCTAGCAAGATCTGGCACTTACTATCTGATAGTAAAATGATAAGCACTGAATTAGATACGCAAAAAAACTTACAAACTTGCGATGCAACCATTCCAACCTATACGAATTATCCAATTGAAGATGCCTATTCAATTAGATGTACACCTCATATTTTGGGGCCAATAAAAGATAGTTTAGAATGGATTAAATCAGTGGTCAATAATGAGATAAATTCTAGTAATGACAACCCTTTGATCATTCCTGGCTATCCTGAAGCCTTTCATAATGGACATTTTCATGGTCAGTATATTTCCATGGCGATGGACCATCTTTCAATTGCATTAACGACATTATCAAACTTAGCTGATCGTCGAATTGATCGCTTAATGGATAAAAACAATAGTAACGGTCTGCCTGGATTTCTTTGTGCAGAATTTCCCGGCCTGAGATTGGGACTCATGGGAGGGCAGTTTATGGCAGCTTCGGTAACTTCCGAAAATAGATCTCTCTGTAATCCCGTTTCTATTCAATCTCTTCCTTCTACGGGAGACTTTCAAGATATTGTTTCATTGGGGCTAGTCGCAGCAAGACGTGCGCAAGAGATATACAATAACACAGTTTATGTTATTGCATTCGAGTTATTGTGTAGTGCACAAGGAGCGGAAATTCGTGGAACGCATCTCCTTTCATCAGCCACACAGGTGGTCTTTAATAAAGTAAGAAAAGTGGTGCCATATTTCTCTTCGGATCAGTGTCTTACTGAATACCTAGAAAATCTTGCAATGTGCATTAAGGAAGGAAGCATTTAAAATTGATTCCAAGCCTTATTTTGTTGCAACAACTGTAGGAAAAATATGTAGTTTGTCGTAGTAAAAATCGATCTTAGAAAATCCAACCTCTCTAAGTTCCCTTTCAAATTCTTCTGAAGTTCTAAAATTGCAACATTCTAGTTCGAGAATATCTCTATAAATAATTTTTTCTAACGCGATTTCCTTCTTGTCAATACCATCGATCAACCATTCCGATTTTTTATCTTCGCCAGGTGGGTATGTAAGAAAGCTAATGACTAATTTCCCATGCATTTTTAAGTACTTATAAAATTGAGTATAAAGCTCGGAAACTTTTTTGCGGTCAGAAATATAAATATTTAAACCACAGCTTGAAATCAAATCTATTTCACGATCAAATCGTAGGTGCCACGCATCATCTTGTAATAAATTCAGGTGGCTATGTAGCTTTGTTTTTAAAGCAAACATACGAGCTAGGGATAGTGATTTAGGGTCTATATCGACGCCTATCAGTTGAGAAATTTTAATATTGGAATAATCCAAATCTAGAAGTTCACGCATTGCGCCACATGGTATGGACGCCAGAATCATTCCGTCTTTTAGATGCTTTTGTATGAGTTTTTGAAATATTTGTAATACCTCTCGCCAAGCTAAAATAAAAGGGGAGCGAGTAAGGATGTATTTCTCAATAAAAGAAGTGCCTGAATGCCCGCTGGATTGCATAAGGTAATCAGTCCAGATAACATCCACTGATTTCTTTTCGATTAAAGCACGACCTAGTTCAAATGTAGCTAATTCCTCGACGTATTCGATTTGTTTTTCTACAGAAGCATAATTAAAATCACCTCGTGTTCTGATTTTTTTTTTAATTATTTCCAATGAGGCAATATGAACGTTATTTTTACTTTCCATGTAAAGATATTAGCTTATCTCTATCAATTTTTCCATTAGGGGATAATGGGAAATTATTTATTAAGACAACAGAAAATGATACATACTTGGGAAGCTTGTCTTTTAGATACAAACCGAGTTCTTCTTTGGCACTTTTTTTCTTTTTAGAAGTAATATAAGCAACTAGTTGTTTTGTCCCCATAGATATGTTTTGAATAATTACTGCGCATTCCTGAATAATTGGGCAGCGAGCAATATGATATTCAATCTCTCCAAGATTAATTTGATTGTCAGCAATCAGAGCATTATTCTCAACTCGACCCAGAAATTCAAGATTTCCATTCGGCAAAAAGCGTCCCAAATCGCCTGTCTTATAAAGTTTTGTCTCACTTTTTCCCTGCACCCTGGCAGAAATAAATTTTTCATGGGTCAAGTTTTCGTTATTCCAGTATCCCTCCGCAAGCCCAATACCAGAAATATAAATTTCACCTTTTAGACCTTTAGTCGATTTTTTCAAATTATTATCTAAAATATAAACTTTAGTATTTGGTAGAGGTTTTCCTACCGTAACTTCCTCTAAAACACGGTTGATAGGATCATATATCTTGCTTAATGTCGTCCCAATTGCGCATTCGGTAGGACCATATTCATTATAAAGAAGCGCGTTAGGGGCAAACTCAGCATGTAAATGACATAAACTTTTAAAAAGACTTTCTCCTGTCAAACTAACACATTTTAAAGAAGGAATAATTGTGTTTTTTTGCAATATTTTCAGGTATTGAGAAGGAACACTAATAATGTAATTAATGTCATTAGATTCTATGTATTTTAGGAGTCTGTCAATTGGCTGGTTAGCGTTGTGGTCAAACAAATAAATCGACTCAACATTTGCTAAGGCATGAAGCATGACTAAGAGGCTTGCATCGAAACAAACGCCACCGGAAATGAGCATTCTCATGCCTTTTGGGTAATACTTTTTGTGGGCAGTAGCAACATTTGCTAAACTGCTGTGATTTATCATAATTCCTTTGGGATTGCCAGTTGATCCCGAAGTGTAGACTATGTATGCTAGCGTTTGCATCGATATTTTAACATTCGCTAAGCACTGAATATCTGGAATCAATGAAAAGAGTTTTTCTTCAAGTTTGACAACTTTAATATCAAAATTATGAAATAAATCTGTGTATTTGTTTTCAGATAAAATTAAAGTAGGTCTTCCATCTTCCAGCATATACGACAAGCGTTCTTTAGGATACATAGGATCCAAAGGAAAGTACACAGCCCCAGCCTTCAAAATTCCCAAAAAACAGACAATAAAATAAGAACTAAGTGAACTGCATAGTCCGATTCGGTCATTTTTTTGGACGCCTACGCTGATCAAGTAAGTAGCAAGACTGTCAGATAATGTATCTAGTTCACAGTAAGATAGAGATCTATCAAGAGCATTTACAATAATATGGTCCGGATTTAACCTTGCATTCTTGCGCACTAATTCAATGAAAGTTTTGTTTTCAAATTTCGGACGCTTTGCAAGAGCTCTAATCTTTTTTAGTGTAAAAGAATTATTTAGTCTAACCATTTTTCTTTTCCTGCAGATTTTGAAACCTATTATAATATTTCCATGAATATGAAAAAACTAAAAAGGAGAAAGCCATTAGATAAAAAATATCCAACTTCATCAAACGAACTACTAGAATAATAATTACAATTCCACACCAATAGGCAAAGGTGTCAACTGAATCTGTTAAACCATAAATTCTTCCATGCTCTTCTTCTGTTAATTCGTTGGCTAAAATAGATAGAAGCGAAGGTGACAAAAATGCATTCCCTAACGCATGAAAAAAACAGCAAGTCCTCAGAAGAATTGATTGATCATGTAATATTTTAAACAAAACAAAATAGGGGATCAAGGATAGGAAAGATATCCAATAACCAATTTTTATTGTTGTACTATCACTTAATTTATAACTAAAGATTAGAATCGACACGCCTACTAAATATCCAAGCATCATGAATTCTGCGAGATATAGTGACTTGTCGGATGCAAAGTCTATCTGTGAAATAAGAATAGCATAAAGGGAAACCTCCCATAGAAAAAAGGGTATCAGTGCATTTTTTTTTGCAGGTATTTGTAGATCTTTCTTCAGTAATGAAGTTTCACGTTTCAATTCGTGGAGAAAGTTTAATTGAGGTTGCCGTTTCTTTTTAAATTTCACAAATAGGCAGAACACTGTGACAGCAACAAAAAATAAGAAGAGGATCACGCTTATCAGTGCGGATATATATTTTTCTTCAAAAACACCCATGCCAAGAAAGTTACCTATCTGTACGGATAGATTATGTTCAGCAAATAACCCAAAAATACTGGAATGTTTCATGAATGAAAAAATTAAATATGCCATAGCATAGGCTGCAGTTGCAAAAATAAATAACATCCTATGATTTTTGTATTTAGAATCAGCAATAACTGCTAAAGCTATTGGCAAAGTATTTCCAAAAACACCCTTAGAAATCGTTGCTAAGATCAAAATAAATAAAAAATCCTGATAGATGACATTGAAAACATAGATTAAAATGATGCTTATCAAGGAAAACAGGAGTGCTATAAAAATCCCTGCTTTTCTGCCGTAAATATCTGAAAGCGAAGACTGAAGTGGCGCAAAAATAATTTGCAAAAAACAAAAAAAAGTTAAAAAAATAAAATTTGTTAATTCGGATTGTTGGCTATAAATCGAGACAACGTGATTCTCACAGATAACATCTGCAAATATGAAAATGAAAACGGGAAATATGACGGCTATAAATTGCCAAGTCAAGCTTTTTTTGAAACGTTTTAAGAAGCTTATTTTGTTTGCAGATTCCATTTCAGATCTCGAACCAAGCTGTATTTTTTTTCTCGCAGCTGTAGTCGCTTTTGAAACAATAAGTTGACACTTCTTCAGCTACCTACAGATGGTAGATTTTTTTATAGATTCCTGCAACCATGATCACACAGTTTGTGTGATGATTAGGCAATCGATATTGGATTTGAAGTAGGACTGCTCTCTTGGCGCGATTGGAAGGTCGAAGTGGGAATTGACTATCTCGGTGGTTCGGATTATCCGCTGTTTTTCAATGCTAAGATGGGTATTGAAGAGGATAAGCTGTTTGCAAAAGCGCCGAGTTTTTCAGTTGGGGGCTTTTGGTTTGGCACGCGCTCTCATACGACAAATTATGATGTAATCGATGCTATTGTGGGAAAAACGCTGCCAAAATGGCTGTCAGGTGGTCGGATATTTCTAGGAACATATTTTGGAACGCATACTCTTGGGCGTGATCAAATAGGTTATATGTTGGGTTACACAAAATCCTTCTGTCAAGTTCAGGACAAAGGAGGTTCGAAATACTGGAAATGGTGGTTGCTAGCCGATTATGCCTCTGGAAAAAATTTCATTGGTGGAGGCGGTGTAGGAATTGTCTATTTTTTTAATTCGCAAGCGGCTGTGATCACTGGTCCAACTTGGTTTAATGATAAACAAATCAATGGTCAATGGAAATGGACTGTGCAAATCAATATTTTTTTCACAGCGTTTAAAGAACAGATTCGCAAGAATGATAAGTGATATTTAAGTTGTGTGTTACAACCCCTGATGAAAAAAAAGATTTTAGGGGCGATATCCCGCAAGTAAGCTTAACGTTGCCTCCAAGAAGTCTTTGTCGCGGTAGTATTCCAAAACTTTTTGTTTTGCCAAAAGGTAGTCTCTTTTAAGGGACAAGGATTCTTGAGAATTGGGATTGCCCATAAAGCTTGGGCAAGAATAGCCCGAGATAATAAAAGAGTTTTTTTATCTTGCATCGAATCCATTATAGATTCAACCGTAAATCACCTTTTCTCGATTTTCGTAGGCTATAGATTTAACTGTGCCGTAAACAGCATCATGTGTTGCATAGGCAATCGGAACTGTTTCAGTTGTGACCCGCATATTGTTGACATTCGGTCTGTAGGCTGCACAAGCTTGGTCCGCTTTCTGCATTAGCTCTCCACTATTTAGAGGTTTACCATCATTTGTATGATATACGGCGAAAAGAGATATGTTATCCGTATCATGGAGGTTGCCAAAAGGCACAATAATTACATAAGAAAATTGACTTGCGGGGCCATAGAGTGTCATATAAGAATGTTCAGATAATTTGCTGCTATGGAGCTTTCGACCACCATTAGTGATTTGTTGTTGCACATAGTTAGCCAATTTTTTATTATCAAGCTTTCCTTCGGAAGCACAACCTAGCAGCTCATAATCCTGTTGTTTCAGCTCTGCCGTTTTTTTGGGGTCGATTATGAAGTACACTTTTTCAATAAAGCCTAAACCAGGTTGATAGCAATTCGACTCACAACATCCCCAAGCTGCTTCTTTAAAAATTGGAGCGCAAAGGCAAGCAAACGGTGCAATTAAACAACAGGAAAAAATTTTACCCATCCTTTCACAGGTATCTAGAGGTTGGTGTAAAACAACATTTTTACCAATTGAAGCACGAAATTTAATAGTTTGCTCTGCGTGTACTTGGTAGCCTTCTTGAAGTAGAGCATCATATTGCTTTTGGGAAATAGTCTCTGTTGACATAGTAATAGCCTGTGTGAAAATTCAAAAAAGCATAGTAATAAAAACTTTCGAAAACTGCAAGGAAAAATTTTATAGCTGCACATTGCCAAATAATTACCAGTTATATTTGTGTAGGTCAATTTTTGGTTCGTTCCCAACTTTGCTAGGACTTTATAATAGTCTTTATTAAAGATTTTAATCAATAAAACAACTTCTCTAAAAATTAAGGAAGCTCAAAAATTTTTTAAATACTTCTTGAATTTTTTCGCCTTCATTTTCTCCATGGGATTTTCTTTCGGTGAAACGCATTTCAATTTGATTACGTTCATCAAAAAAGGTAATACCATCCTCATCAGTTTCTGAAAAATATTTTGGAAACAGGTCGCTTTTAGCACTCCTTTGCCGCCATATAGGAGGTTCATCTTCATTTGTTTCGGTGTCATTAGGTATTTCCTTCCTCAGATTCACATCAGAATTGACATTTTCATTTGTTCTACTGGCTTTATATAAAGCATCATCGAGATTGTGAATAAAATTTATGACTCCGGAAAAAGCATATTGAATTGCATTTTCAAGAAAATTAGACTCGTTTATAGAAGAATTTATTTGATGATCATAATTTTCCGTATTTATATAATCAGAATTATTCTTGAAATAAACCATAACACCTCCTGTCTGGAAATGAAATTATAATAAAATATTTATTATGTGTCAATAGTTATTAATTTATTTGGCAAGCCAAACCGAAAGCTTCTAAATAAAAAAAATCATGTGATAACGTATATAAGGACAAAGTCAAGGCCGTAAAATCCGTGAGAATGGGGAGAAAAGAAAGAGGACGGCTTTCCAATGATGAAATCTTTCTCTTGATATAATTACCGGTCCCACCTGGGTCATGACAAAGATTGATCGGACATGGAAATGGACTGTTTAGCTGAAAGTACCGTTCTTACTGTTTATGCCTTAAGCCTAGGCGAGCAGACATGCGAAAATGGGATTCGAACTTAAGGCGGATATTGGATTGAGTAAAGGATGTGCCTTTACGCGTCTTGAAAAATTTTCATTCTGGTTTGCTTTGGGCGCTGACGACTTCAACTTTGAAAATCATGAGGAGGTTAGGGTCGAATTTGCCGTAAGTGCCATAGGCTAGGTCGGGGTGAATGAAGAGTTGCCGGATTTCACCTTCCAACATGCCTGTGACGCCCTGGGCAAAGCCAGGTATTGTATCTTCGAGCATAATTGGGCGAGGCGTGTCGAATGGAACCACTTCATTTTCTCCCCATCTATTGTATGTACTGACTGCATAGGTCAACACGGGGATATAGGCCGGTTGAATTTTCTTGCCGCAACCTGGCATTAAAATTTTGTAATAGAGCTTGTTGGGGATAAGTTCTTGAGCACCCTCTTGTGCTATCTTAGATAAGAATTTTTCAGCGTCGATTAGATTTTCTTTTGTTTGTTTTTCGAGCAAAGCTGCCTGAAACGAGGCTATTTTTTCATGCAAACTCTCTTCATTGCAGATAAGTTTGTCGCCGTTTTGTGCGGCCCGCATTCCGGCAATCACTTGTTCAAAGTCATAAGGCATACCTGGTCTCTGAAGATATTCCTGCCAAAGTAGATAGCCTCTGTAAAATGAAATTTGTCCCTTTTCATCAATGCTTTTTTCTGTTCCAAGTATAATAGAGATGTTCGCTAATGCTAAAAGTAGTAAAAGGAATTGTTTCATTGAGGGCACATCCACTGATTTAAGGTGATTTCTAAAAAGGGACCTTCTTTATAGATCTGACGCAAATGCAATTTAGTGGCAAGATACGATCTCATTAAATCTTGATTTTCAGGATTTTCCCTGCGCATCATAAACACTGGAGCAATGAATTGATCGAGGTAAAAATCACTTCCATACAATTCGAAAAATTCAGAATGTGATGTGATGTCATTCAGTTCTTCCGCTAAGGAATTGTACTTTGATGCTGAAGAAGAAATTGACAGATCTTTTGGCGGTTTCGTATTTCTGTAAAGTTTTACAAAATTGAGACTAGAAGGTTGCAAGTTTTCTATCTCGCATCCAGAACTAAACGGTGGCATCATTTGCGCATTGAGATGCATACAAATTTTTGCTCTGCGTTCAAAAAGCATGGCATTCGTTTTTCCATAGCCCAATAGAATTCCTAGCAATTCTGAGCTCTCAGCCAGTAATTCCATGATACCGTGTTCAGAGTGACAAAGTTGTTGCAAAAACTCCTGTGGCTCAATTTTGCGTTTCAAAATTTCTTCAAATTTCTTCTGATTTTGTAAAATATGGTCTAAAACAAGCTGCTTATTTAACAGAAAAATAGCAGAAATATTGTCTGTGCATTTCTTAAACACAAACTGCTTGCTAGGAAAAAGAGTCTTATAATTTTCCCATAATTCCCATCCCTTTTCTAGATTAAGATATTCTGCTGGATGATAAATAGCGGTCGACCCAAGGCTTGATGAATAACAGGCCATTGACATGGGTTTGTTTCCAAATAAAGTGTATGCAAAATCATATTCGCGACATAAAATTTGGAAAAAAGAATCAAGAGTCTTAAGGTCCTTTTCAGGAAGAGCTTGTAAAATAGTACAAGAAGATTGTGTATGTCTAGTCCGATTTCTTTGACAACCAGAAATTAGGAAAAGAAAAATAAAGGCACATCGCCAAATCGATAGAAGCATTTTTCATGGTTCTCGTAAAAATCGAATATCCATTGTACAAGGGATATTCGATTTTTTTAAATCATGAAGATTTATTTTCCGTATAGAGGACATGCCGGATTAATGCATACTCCATTTCTATTGCCTCTTCCGCATGCGGGGCATTTATAAACTGCAACTACAACATATAGTCCCGAGGTATCAGATGAGACCAAACGCGCTAACGCTAATTCCCCCGCTTCGTTTAAATAAAAAATGCCTTCAGGGTATATGAAAACGCGGTCTGGTGTAACATAAATCCTTTCAAAAGTGGATTCAATTTTCTGTTGTTGCTGGATTAGGTACTCATCGGCGTGTCCAACTGTAAAGGAAAACAAACAAAATGGAACTATGAGCATTAACATCAAAATTCTTAGAGTTTTCATATCTATCCCCTTTTTTTTCTATTTTCATGATGAGGTTTGCAATAGCAATTCATGCCAACGAAAATACGTAAAGAAAAAATTAATGAAAAGTTTTTTTTACAAAAAATTACAGCCGACTGGACTTTGACACGAAAAAAAATCAAACATGTTGAGCTGCTAGTCAAAAAATTTTTTTATGAGACTGGAGTATAGTGGTGCGCCAAAACTGGACAAAAAAAATGGGTAAAAATAAGTAAAATCTGCTTCTAAATTTTAAAAAAAGGAGTAGATATGACACACAAGCGAACAAGACATAGTGCGGAATTTAAGGCCAAAGTAGCATTAGAAGCCGCCAAGGATATCAGTACCCTGAATGAGCTAGCCACCAAGTATGGGGTACATCCAGCACAAATCTCGCAATGGAAAAAACAGCTTCTAGATGGTTTGTCAAGCATTTTTTCCACTCAAAAGAAAAAGTCGGAAGACACGCAGCAACTTGATGACCTCTATAGACAAATAGGAGAAGTGACAGTACAAAGGGACTGGCTTAAAAAAAACTGACATCATTGCATTAGAGGTAAAAAGAGGGTTGATAGAGCCAGCTCATCCGGATTTGACAATTCAGGCGCAATGTGATCTGTTGAAGCTTCCTCGATCAACCCTCTACTACGAATCCTGTCGCGATAATGCATTCAATATAATGGTTATGAAAGAGATAGGCAAACTGTATACAGCTTACCCAGACTATGGCAAGAGGCGTATGAGCATAGTTTTGCGGCAGAGAGGGTTTGACGTAGGAACAAGATTAGCCTGTAGCTTAATGAAGCAAATGGGGTTAGAAGCAAATGGGTTAGAAGCAATAGGTCCCAGGCCGTCTTTGAGTAAGCCACATCCCAACCATAAGATTTATCCCTATGGACTAAGAGGAATGAAGATAATAGAACCCAATCAAGTGTGGAGCACAGATATCACCTATGTACCAATGAGAAATGGTTTTTTATATCTAACAGCATTAATTGACTGGTAAAGCCGATACATCTTGTCCTGGAAGTTATCCAACTCATTGGATGGCTTATTTTGTCGAGAGGTACTTATAGAGGCGCTTGAGAAGTTTGGAAGACCTGAATGGTTTAACACAGATCAAGGAGCCCAATACACATGCCTTGAGTTCATCCAGATTCTAGAAAAGAACGAAGTGCAGATTAGTATGGATGGCAGAGGTAGGGCACTGGACAACATATGGATAGAGAGATTTTGGCGAACGATCAAATAAGAAGAAATTTATCCCAAGAGTTATGTGGATGGTCGAGATGCTCTCCACTATCTTGGAATGTATTTTCTCTACTACAATGAAGAGAGACCCCATTCATCGCTTGCCTATCGGCCTCCAGGCCAGATTTATCGAGGGGTAGCAGCTTGCTCATGAAGGAAAAGAAAAAGTTTTCGAACTTGAAAATAATGAATTACGAAAAGTTGAGCCTTATGTTAGGCTTAGGCAGCCCTTAGAGCGCTGCCAGCGTTTTAGAGGAATAAGCAGAGTTTTACTTAAATCTCTTTAAAATTTGTCCAACCACCCCGCACCACCTAAGGAGTACCTGAGGAGGTGGTGGAGGATTAGGTATTGCATATTTTTTCAATTCGCGTGCGTGGCTGATTACTGGTCCTACCAGGTTCAATGACAAAAGCATTAATGGGCAACTGTTCAACTTAGTTTCCTATTTTCACTGTTCAAGCCGTGCAGCCTAGATTGAACGAAACGACAAGCGAAATGGGATTTCAAAATCATTGAGGACGGTAGCCAGCCAGAAGGTTTAATGTGGCTTCCAAGAAGTCTTTGTCGCGGGAGTATTCCAAAACTTTTTGTTTTGCCAAAAGGTAGTTTTTTTTAAGGGCCAAGGATTCTTCGGAATTTTGATTGCCTGAAAAACTCGGGCATGAATAACGCGATAAGTAATAATTAGGGTGTATTTTCATCAGAGCAGGTTAAATCACCGAAATATTCATTCTCTTCCAAAACCCAGCCCAGCCGATGGCTGCGAGTTTTGCAGACTTCATGAAATTTTTTGATAGCAATTTGCACATGTCCCTTTAACATCTGTTATGCATTTTATTGTGGGCCGGTTAATGGAACACGTGGTAAAGTTTCACAAGTTGCAATTTGGACGATAACTGGTGCTTGTGTTGGGAGAGGTTTGGGTCTATTGGCTGGCGGTGTAGGGGCAGCAGGGCCTGGGGCTGGTATAGGAGCTGCGGTTGGATTTGCTATAGGAGTGATTAAAGTATTAAGTGATGATTAGTATCCAAAATACGTGTAATTCTTACAAAACATCGTGCCAGAGTAATATATTTTTTCGGCCTGATGTTTTCTTAACTGCTTTGGCTGCGATTAGTTTAATAGGCTTGATTATAGCTGTATCTGTGTCGGGAAATGCAATCGCAATGCCAAACACGGCGAGTGCATATTTATTTTGTATCTTTGGTATCGCTAGTACTCTGCTTATAATTAGCAAAATATGTTCCATTATACAAACTGCTCTTGGAGCAGACGAAGCTACTTTAAAAAGCACAGGGCAGAGTCCACCCGTCTAGATACTGATGAGGATTTGCTTTTTTGCGTGTCTTAATGATCGAGTACTGTCCTTTTTGGCTGCTGACTCGGACTCTAAAGGGTCAAGCTCGTCGATAGTTCCTGCGCTCCCACGGCTCGCAAAAGGTGTTTTTTCAGGTTTCCTGAGCAGATAGCGAGACAGTGTCGCCTGGAACTGCCCTCACTCTGTTGGGAAAAACGATCGGTTAGCAGAGGAATTATTTCCACCAAGAGTTTTTGCGAGAAATGCACTATTCAGATCCGAAAAAAAATGACCTTAAAAATTTTGAAACTTGTCTTTATAGTCAAAATAAGAAGTATGTCCAGTTACATGTTTCGCGAGGCAGACGAAAAAAATGCAAATTGTGGCCATTGTTTAACAGTAGAGCTTGGCCAGTTGTGGGTTTGCTCTCGCGATAATTATATGTAGTGCGTCGCTCAGACAAGAGAAGTGGTGATTTTTGACTTGCTAAAGATATCTTCAAGAATATCTTCCAACGTTCTTTTTTCAAATGGATAAAATGAATCAGATAAGAAATCCTCAGCAGGTGTTGTGACCTTGCCCCAGAAATAGAGCCAACGAAGAGTAGAAATTACGCAACTAATTTACCTTCTCTGTTTTCTTTTAGGCAATTTAAAAATTGCTGTGGACTTA
>CAZPPS010000047.1:0-11492 GCA_964588495.1 uncultured bacterium
TAACCTGAGTTTTGGGTTATTTTTCCTCGTAATCAGCGGATTTTTGTGAGGCAAAGAGGATGAGGGAAAAGAACCCAAAACTCAGGTTATTAGGAAAACAAATCGGAAAAATAAGGAAATATGTAATAGTGGCTTTCCTGTTGAGATATTTTAACTAGCCAAAGATCCGAAAAAGGAATTTGTGTTAGCTCAGCATACAAAATAATAACAGAAAACCGCTTCTCACTTTTTTATATTGAAAGTGCAAAGCAAGAAGAAAACGAATAGAATTGAGGTTTGTGATGAAATATTGGGCGATAGGTCCGTGTATCCTTTTTATCATAATGGTAAACATTTGTAATGGAGTTTATGCAATGACTATTGAAATAGATTTAGATGGCAAGTGTCACATCGAAGGGAAAGAATATCCTGTTATTGGATTTGGCACCTACCCTTTAAAGAATGAAAAATGTTTCGATGCTGTAAATCACGCTGCTCAATGTGGTTACCGCATTATTGACACTGCCACTTTCTATGATAATTTTGAGCCTATTAGTCGAGCTTTAAATGCATTTGGACGCAAAAATTTCTACCTTATCTCCAAAGTATGGCCCGATTCTCAAACTCCTGAGCGGATAAAAAGTGATATTGAATCAACTTTGAAAAGACTTCAAACCACCTATGTGGATGCTTATCTTCTGCATTGGCCAAATAGTAACATCCCTATTGAAGATACCCTTCACACCATGAATCAATTAAGAATGAATGGAAAGATACGACACATTGGTTTAAGCAACGTGAATGTAAACCATGTGAAACGTGCTTTAGAAGTCAATGTTCCCATTTCATGGGTTCAAGTCGAAATGCATCCGTTTTTTTATGATGATGAGCTGATAAAATTTTGTCATGACCACGGCATCGGAGTACAAGCATGGGCCCCTTTAGGACGCGGTCGATTAAGCACTGACCCTTTATTGAAGGAAATTGGTGAACGTTATGGAAAAACCGCCTCTCAAGTGGCATTAAAATGGATCGTTCAACACGGTTGCATGCCGCTCCCTGGAAGCCAAAATCAGGCGCACATCAGACAAAATATTGATAGTTTGAATTTTACACTTTCTGCCGCGGATATGCACCTCATTAATGAAAGAGCAAGAAATGGTGTGCGGCAAAGAGTCACAGCTGCTACTGAATTAGGTTTCACTGATGAATTTGATTTTTCATATGAAGAATGTTGGCCTAATAAAATCCATCTACAGATTTTAAAGGGGCATGAAATTGCCTCGCATGTGAAAGAAATTGTTCAGTTTGTCAATAAAATCTATAGAAACCCTCCCTATTTCTATAACGGAGATGATGCGGGATATAAAGCGTATTTGGAATCTTTCCCAAATTTAGGGGACGTTATTGTCTGTTTGGCCCTTGAAAACAAGGAAATCATAGGAATTGGAGTGGGGTTACCTATGCCAAATCGAGATAGCTATCTGGAACCGCTGTTACAACATGGTTATGACCTTAATCATCTTTTTTATTTGGGAGAGTTTGGTTTAATGCCTGAGCATCAAGGAAAAGGCATTGAAGCAACTCTTTATCAAAAGATTGAAGATCATGCAAGTAGCAGCGGCAGTACCACTAAAATTTGTTTTTGGGAAATCGAAAGTACAACCCAAAATCCTTCCAGTTATTTTCCAAGCGATGATTTTTGGAAACAACTAGGCTTCGTTCGACATCCTGAGCTTAATTTTCAGATTTTCTGGACAAACATAGGCGCTACTAAAGAATCTCCTCATAAAGCTGTATATTGGATGAAGAGCTTAAAGAATTTTTAGACTTATGTAAAAAAAATTATGTGGTAGGATCTTCCTGCTAGAAAGGAGATGGTTATGGATGAAATCTACTACTGGTCAGCCTCAAAGTTGATTGAAGCAATGAAGCAGAAGCGGCTATCTGCTGTTGAGGTTATGAATGCTCATTTTGATCGATTAGAAAAATTAAATCCTATCATCAATGGACTTGTACAACAATTTTCTAGAGAAGAATGTCTACAAAAAGCGATGGAGGCCGATCATGAGGTTGCTACAGGGCGCACAAAAGGCAAATTGCATGGTTTGCCAGTTACTATAAAAGATTTGCATTTAGTAAAGGGATTGGCGTCTTGCGTAGGGTGTACAGGCTTAAAAGACAAAGTTGCTACAGAAAACTCAACTATCGTTGCGCGCCTGCAACAAGAAGGCGCCATTATTATCGGAATTACAAATGTTCCTGAACTACTAGCTTCTTACGAAACTGATAATTTAGTCTACGGAAGAACAAATAATCCTTATGACTTAAGTAAAACTTCTGGAGGGAGCAGCGGAGGGTGTTCAGCACTTGTTAGTTCTGGCTGTAGCCCGCTGAGTATGGGTTCGGATGCTGCTGGCAGTATCCGCTGGCCTGCTCATTGTACAGGTATTGCAGCACATAAGCCTACAGTCGGTTTAGTTCCGAGAACAGGCTCTCCTATGGGGAACGCAAAGGGATTAGTGGCACAATTTGCTACTTCGGGTCCTATGGCACGATATGTCGAGGATTTAATACTTGCGCTACCAATTATTTCTGGCCCCGATGGAATCGATCCTCATGTTCCTCCTGTCAACTTAAGCGATGTCAAATCTGTAGATATAAGTTCTTTACGCATAGCCTATTTCATTCAGGATGGCGTTTCTAATACAGCTAATGAGATTGTACATACTGTAGAAAAGCTAGTAAAAGAATTAAAAACTCATGTTGCCAAAATTGAGCTAATCACTATCCCCTGTTTAAAGGATACCTATCGTTTGCTTTGGGAACATTTTTATCTTGGCTCTGATCAAGGACAGGGAACCAAAAATACGTTAGCAATGCTTAGGGTTGACAGACCCTCTCCATTGCTCCAGCAATTTCTCAAGCAAGCAGAAAAAAGCGTCCTATCTGTGACTCAGTTTCGGAATCTTTTTAGAGAAGTGGATCTTTACAGGATTAAAATGCTGGAAGTATTAAAAGATTTTGATATTCTTCTCTCCCCAACTGCTTCGACAACAGCAAAATCGCATGGCACAACTCATGAAGAAAGCAAGGACCTGACCCATTGTATGGTGCATTCTTTGACAGGTTGGCCCGTGACAGTTGTTCGGTGCGGCGTTTCATCTCAAGGATTGCCCATTGGATTGCAAATCGCAGCAAAGCCTTGGAACGACCATCTTAGCTTAGCGCTCGGTCTAAAAGTAGAGTCCCTGGAGGGCGGCTGGCAGCCAAGCAATCTTATAACAGAGTCTAGTTGACTTTCTACATTTGGACCACCCGAAAATTCCCGCGGTTGAACGATCGTAAGCTGCCCCATATTATTAATATGAGGTAACTTACGATCGTTCAACCCGGGGTTTTGGGGCGGTCAAAATGCAAAAGCAACTAGATTCTGGTATAATTAAACACGTAATTCCTAATTTCGTGCGGCTCTAGGATGCACTCTTCTGTTTCCTGAAGTAAAAGTTCGCGGAGTTGAGAAGAGGACAAAGAAGTTAAGGATCTATGTTAGAATAACCGCAGCTCTGGAAAAATGAAGCGAAAAATTTGCTGGTAAAATAGAATCGACTGAACGAAAATAGAATAGTTTATTGCAAATATTCAAATAAATGAAATTATTACATTTTATTATAATACTACTATTTTGTTGGAATACATTAGTTGCTAGCGAAGATAGTGACAAGCAATCTGCTGAAAATGAATTGTCACGTGCTCATAAGATTTTAGAGCAATATTTTCAAAAGCCTTTGGACAGTCAATCAATTATTTTATTATCAGGGGGTTTCTCAAAAGCTACAAACTCTTCCGTAAACATTGACAATAAAAGGTATGTACTACGCATATACAAAAATGATCAGTCTTCTAATAGCGAGATTCAAAGAGAGTTTTACGCTTTACAAGAGGGCGCAAAAGTAGGAATATCGCCTCGTATTCATTCTATCTTCGCAAAAGATAAAGCAATTTTGATGGATTATGTCTCTGGGAATACAATTTCGATCGATCAAGCAAAACAATGCGCTAATTGCATAAAAATTGCTGAGGCGCTGCGAAAAGCACATGCTATTGAAAAAAACCCCTACCCGCCTATAAGTTTGCAGGCCAGGATGGAAGCTCTTTATATTGAACTTTCTAAACAAATTGAAGATATAAATTTTATCACAGAAGCCATTCACTTTATTCGTTTAGGAAATGCACAAATGGCCAATATGAATGTAAAAAAGGCTAACATTCATGGAGACTTAAACCCTCGCAATATTTTCATCACTCATCAAAGCGTTCTATTCATTGATTGGTGTGATACAAACTGGGAAGATCCTTTTTATGATTTGACAAACTTTTCTTTGCTCCATGGATACAGTTTTGAAGAAGAGCAACTTTTACTATCTACTTATCTTCAACATAACCCTACAGAGGAGGAACAACGACATTTTTCAACGATTAAACAAATTAATTTGGCAAGCCTCTGTTTGACATGTCATTATATTATGAAGAGTCTCCTCTTCAAATTTCCGGATCAATCTATCGATTCGCAAGCTCCAATTAAAGAGTGGTCTTATTATATTGAATTGTTCGCAAATAGTAGGAGCGAGTTGCCTGCGCAATTTTTCTTTGAGGCAGCGCAATCCGCTCTCAAGTCTGCTCATCGTCTTTAGTGTATACCGTTACTTTCTGGCAGCTTCTACTGCCAATCAAGTTTTTGATTGCAAAAATGGGGTAAAAGGATGTAGAATCGGGTAAATTTTTCCGAATTTTACCCTATTTAAGGGAAGGGTTACCCCATTATGCACTCTTTGACGCAAAAATACCTGAAACAGCTGGCCTTTTCGGCAGAAGATTTGACGATATCCCGTGCGCTTGGGGAATACCAGGGAAAGCAGGCCCTCTACTTTAAACAATCACCAGAAATTTTGAAAGGGTTGAGCCAAGTCGCTATTATTGAATCGAGTGAGTCATCAAACCGCTTGGAAGGGATCACAGCCCCCTACCAACGGATCGCAGAACTTGTCGTCAAAAACACGAAGCCAGAAGACCGCTCCGAGCAAGAAATTGCAGGTTACCGAGATGCTCTTAATCTAATCCATCAATCGTTTCTCCACATGCCCTTCTCAATCAATGTGGTCTTGCAGCTCCACTCTTGGCTCTACCGCTATCTTCCGACAGAAGGGGGCCTTTGGAAAACAACCGATAATGAAATCATCGAAACCCATCCTGATGGGAGAAAAAGGATCCGCTTTGTCCCCTCAAGTGCCTTTGAAACTCCCCGTGCGATGGAAAAATTGATTGTGAATTATCAAAAAGCTGTCGAGGAATGGAACAAGGAGCCTTTGCTCATAATTCCCTTGGTTATTCTCGATTTTTTATGCATCCACCCTTTCCGCGATGGCAATGGACGTTCCGCGCGCCTCCTGACCCTTCTTTTGCTCTATCATTTTGATTTTCAAGTGGGCCGTTATATCAGTTTGGAGCGCATATTCGAAGAATCCAAAGAGAGCTACTATGAAACGTTAGAAAAAAGCTCACGCGGCTGGCATCAAGGCAAACACAATCCCATGCCGTGGGTTACCTACTTTTGGGGAGTTCTCTTGCGCGCTTACATCGAATTCGAAGAACGGGTCGGCGAGCTTAAAACCCAAGGAAGCAAAGCGCAACATATCCGCCTTACCATTGAAAGTATGATCGGCCCTTTTGCCATCTCCGATCTCGAAAGAAATTGTCCCTCTGTCAGCCGCGACACCATCCGCCTCGTCCTCAGACAGCTACGTGACGAGGGCGTCCTCAAACATGTTGGTAAAGGTCGCGGTGCCAAGTGGATCAAGCATTAGTTTTTTTGTATTTAAACCGGGGCATTGCTTGCCCCTCAATCACAACATCTTCCAAAAACATTGTGAGAGGACGCAACCAAATATCTGGATCTCCATACGTCGTGTAAACAACATACTCTTCTAAAGTTTCTGTATGCCGCCCCACACCAATAATTTGGTAAAGCTTACCTTTGTAATGTTCATAGATCGCCCCTGGTTTGATCGATAGAGCTTGGCTAGAAAAAGGAGGAAGAAAGCGTGTCATATAGATTCCTTCCTGGGATCTCCATTCTGAGCGATGAGATAACAGGCGCGTCTCGAGAGCATGATATCAGGGATTTCTCTTGTACTAGTCCCTCCAGAACCCACAGTAACCATTTTGTTGACGTCAACAAAATGGTCCAGAATATTGTGTGAATAGGTCTGGCAGGCGATTTTAGCCTTATCGACTACGTTTACAAAATTGCGCCATTCATTGCACAAAAAGTAAAATGAAGGGAACAAAGAATTTAAACATATGCCCAGGATAGGACTCGAACCTACACACCTTACGGCACCAGATTCTAAGTCTGGCGTGTCTACCAATTTCACCACCTGGGCATGGGAACTCGACATCTTAAATAAAGACAACATTAATGGCAAGCGGTAAGCTTGCAAAAAATCAACTATTTAGGTAGATTTACTCTCTAAAATTGTTCGAGGTTTCGTATATGTCTGAAGTCGCTTTGCAAATGTGCTTTTCTGAGCAAATTGGTGAAACCGAGGCAATGACTGGAACCCAAAATCAGGGAACCCTGCAAACGGAAGGGAAAGATTACACCGTTCATTTTTTACCCAATTCAGAAGATGTGAGCGCAGCTGTTGATAAGTTTCTTCAACAGGCCAATTTGCAGAAATGTCCTAAAGATGCGCTGCGTAAACACGATTTTGCGCACATCACCCAAGAACGGGTCGAAATCGAGGCCGAAATCAACGAACTGTTAGAACACCTCGAGAAAAGTGAAAATGTGAAGGACAATCAGCCACTTTCTAAAGAAGCCAAGCCAAAATCGGCTGAAAAACAAAACGCCTCCGCTTCTTCTCAAGGGCAAGGTCAGGTCCGTCCTCAAGTTTTTTCTTCCCTATTTTCTTTGGCCCGCTCTGTGAATTCCTCTTTAACCCAATCCAAGCAGAAAAAAGAGAGTGATGCCCGTCTTGAAAAGCGTGCAGAGAGTCGTGACGAGACAAAAATTTCTCTCCAACCCCTCAACACTGTTAAAGTTGAGCAAAAACCAACCGAGCAATCCCGTTTTGACCGTGAAGGAAATGGCAAACAGGATCGTGACAGACAAAATGAAGAAAAAGAGGAACAACAAAAGAAAGCTCTAGGGATTTCTGGGGTTAAAGCCGCTAAAGAAGTCACGACACTCAACGCGGAAAAAGAGATACCGGAAAGTGAGCCCTCACAAAATAAATCTGCCAAGACTCCCCTTGGAGGAATTGAGAATATCTACGTCCGCTTCATGGCTTTAATGGCCCGCATTTTAGGCCAGTCCGAGTCTGAGGCGCATCAACTTTATTTGCGCATTAAAGAGCGGACCGACGCAATTGATTCTCTAACCGGTCTGATTGCCAAAATCAATTCTGAGAAAGGAGCCATCGACTGGACCAATAACGTTGAACTTAAGAAAATGGTCGATCATGCCCGTACTTTGGGTGTGGACATTCCAGAGGGCAAATATCAGTGGACAGAAGATGAGAAAAAGCTTCTGAAAGAGAACATTCAAATGCGCAAAGACAGTATGGAAAAGATGACTCAGCTGGAAAGAACAGACATGCAGCGCTATCTTCAGGAATCTTCCCAGTGCCATCAGGCCCGTTCTAACGTTTTGAAGCTCCTCAAAGAGGTCATCGATACATTTATCCACAACATCCGGCCTGCATGAAGTTAAAACAGCTTATTACCAGAATTGGCTTGAACCGGAAAGAGGAATTCCCGTTTCCGGAGGATTTGGAAGCTTATCTTGAAGATTTTGTCCCCAATACCCTTTTAAAGAGCGAAACTTTGCAAAAGGCCTTTGAAGTTTCCAATTACGACATGGAAGCCGTTTACACAGAAGCTCACGCGTTTTATATGAAGGACAACTATCTAGAATCTGCGACCGCCTTTCGTTTCCTTGTCCTTCTCAACCCTTTTGTGGCCAAATATTGGCTAGGGCTTGGAGCGAGCCTTCAGCTTTTGCAAAAATACACCAAAGCCTTGCACAGCTACGCCATCGTTGCCCTTTTGGAAATCAAAAATCCTTATCCACATTTTCACGCTTTTGAATGCTACCTGGGCTTAGGTGACCAACAGGAAGCACAAAAAGCCCTTGAGGATGCCTATAAACGGGCAACTGAAAATCCAGAATACCGCGAATTTAAAGAGATGATCGAAAAGGAGCACCCCCATGTCCTACGGAATACAAACAACTGCCACACTCACCGAACTCAACCTGTTTGCAGCCGATAGCGAGCAAGGTTTTGAGGAATTTGACTCCACACTTCCTGAAAATAAAAGGGGCGTAGAATTTAAAGGCTACAGCGGTAAGAGCTCGTTTTTGTGTAAGCAGGGGGCAAGCCAGCTTAAAGCTACCCTTAAAAGCGGCGACGTTTTTACAAAAACGGTCACAACGCCTATGACTCCTGTTTTGAAATCCCCTATGACTCATGTGGCTGCCCTGAATAGCAAAAACTACACACCAGCAGGCGCTCCTTTTGCACAAAAAAGTGAAGCAAAGCCTCAGTCTTTTCAGGCGCCGCTAGCCAAACAAGAGGCAAAACAAGACGCGAGCCCCTCAAATGTAAAACCTCAAACACCTCCTCAAGGAGAAAAGGTTGTTGTGCCACAAGGACGCCCCCAAGCTTCTTTGCAAACTTCTAAAACAGCTCCAGCAACGCTTGCAAAGCTTAACCCAACAACTGAGAGACAACACTCCAACACGCTCAACAAACAACACAATTCCCAAAATGAAAGCCCACTTGAGCGTTATTCATGGAAAAAAGAGGAGACCCAAAAATGGTGGGAAGCTCGCTACCATGAAAGGGAAAAAGAGGGTGGCAATCAGCAGCAACAACAGCAAGAGGATGAAGGAAAATGTGTAGCGATTAGCAAAAGCGCCTCTATTTCGAATCATCACACGCAAACATCAAATAGCTCAAAGCGCAAACCGATGCTGCCCGCTCCCAAAATCGGGGCTTTTGCTCTCTATTACATCCTGACAAAAATGGGCATTTTCTCTGATGGAAGCTCCAATTTTGCCTACAAGAAAGAAATTGAGTTTGTAGATTCTGAAACAAGCGAAGTTCACAAAAAACGCTTAGACGATATCAAGCTCAATATCGACAACGAAAAACAGGCCGCCCGCTGGGGGATTGCGATTAAAGTCTTCTCCTGGATTGCCTCTTTGATTGCCATTATCACGGGAGTGGTCTTGATTGCGACAGGCGTCGGCGCCGTGGCAGGAGCCATGCTAATCGCAGGCGCAACCATTCAGCTGGGCTCGCAACTGATGGAGCTCACCGGCGGTTGGAAAAAAATTGCAGACCTCCTTCCGGGTGAAGATACTGAGAAAAAACGGGCTGTGATCAGCTGGATGCAAATTGGGATTGCGGTTTTGTGCCTCGCTCTTTCAGGAGCAGGGGTCCTTTGGACGGGCATGACAAGTTTTGGAGAAGCGATGCAGACAGCCATGAGTGTGATTGGAGGCGTTGCCACAATGGGAATGGGAGTTTGTTCGATTGGCGAAGGGATCACCAGCTTTTTCTACAAAGACAAGCTGGGTGATGTCAAAGCTTTTGATAGAAGACTTGCTCAATTAAAGCATATGAGACAAGATCTTATGGAAAAAGTGGAGCTCGGCCTCGATCGGCTGGAAAAGCTTTTTGAAGATTTAGCACAAGCCCTTGAGTTTGAAGAAGAGCTCTTTTGGGCTGATCAAATGATCAATAGAAGGTAATGGTATGGGATTTTCTGTTGCAGGATCTAATCCGGTAAGCACAATTTTGGCAGAAATTAGTTTGGCTCAAGGCGAGGGACTTGAAGAAGTGCTTGTCGAGCAAGAGCTCTTGGAGCCCGAGCAGATGCTCAAGGAACTTTTTTCTAAAGGGACTTTAGAAAGTGGCGGTAAATCCTTCATTTTTACATGTAAAGAAGGGTTTGTTTTTACCCAAAAACTGACCACCTACCTCTCCGACATTAACAGACCTACCTTACAAAAAAATAGCGACTCCAAAAAAGGAGAGAACCACCTCTCGTTCAAAGAGAGCACTGTTAAGGAAAAAGAGCTTACAACCATTAAGTCTGACAAACAAAATCTCGATGGAAGACCTTCAGAAAAAAAAGATCCTTCGCTCCCTAAAACTCAAGAAGTTGTCAGACGCACTTTTGAAAAAGCGGTTTTACCCAAACACGAATCCCCTCCGAGAGACATTGCACGGCTGCAACAGCAGACGCCTCATGCAAAAACTGTCGAACATAGAATGCATCAGGAAGTAGCTTCCCGAAAAGAGCAACAGGGGCGCCCTATTGTCGAAAACAACCAACGACGGCACGTTGAACCCCGCAAAGCACAGGAAAACGCGCGGGAGATGATCCAAGCCCAAAATCAAAAGCTCGAAAAAAAAGAAGATCAGGAACGGGACTCTCAAAAGCGCAAACAGGAAGAAGAAGAGGGCTTTGCCGAAGGGAACAACCAAAATCAGCAGCAAAATGGGGATGAAGAGACCAAAAAAAGCAAAAATGTGACCAAAATTGATGAGTCCTTTGCCAAAGAATTCAACGAATATGCGGTTCAAGATTCTAGTTTGAGCGAAATCTTTAAAGTGCGTGTATCCCAGTTTGATGTGCTTCTCCTCTTTATTGAGATCATGAAGCTCGATATCAAAAGCCGTGAACAAGAAAAGCTTTCGAGACGATTAGAACGGGAGCTCCAGCTTGCCCACATGCAAAAGGTAGTCGATAACTACAAATCTCAAGGAAAGTGGACCATGTTTGCCAACCTTGGCTCGGGCGTTCTCGCAATTGTTTCCGGCGCCTGCCCTATCATCGGCCACATGCAGGGCGATTGGATCTTGGGCAAGCTCAAAGGGTTCTTTTCAAGCTTAGCCGATGTCAAAAAAGATCAGTTCTTCAAAGGGATTACCAAAATGACCTACGCGATGTCAGAGATGCAAAAAAGCGCCGGTCAAATCTACCAAACCTTTGCAGAGGGAGATCGCACTTACGACCAACACATGAGCGATTTGCATAAAACCGACTGGGAAGAGAACACCCGCTCCATGGATGAGATCAAAGACAACTGGAAAGGGATCGAGAATTTCCTCTACCAAGCCTTGCAGATGTACCACGAAACCATCAGACAACTCTATAGTCACTAAAATCGTGCCCGTTTTGGAGTGCGGTGACTTGTCACCGCTTTCAATTGGCAAAAAGACTAGTTTTCTAAACAGTTTATTACCGACAGGGCGGCGAAGAACGCCGCTACTTTTTGGCAAAGCCTTGAAAAGGCGGTGACAAGTCACCGCACTCCAAAGAAAGATTAAAAGGGCGCTAGACCCAGTCACCTCGAGTTTTTTTGGAGTGCGGCCACTCGTCGCCGCTTTCAATTGGCAAAAAGACTAGTTTTCTAAACAGTTTATTACCGACAGGGC
>CAZPPS010000047.1:11592-13878 GCA_964588495.1 uncultured bacterium
GGCGAAGAACGCCGCTACTTTTTGGCAAAGCCTTGAAAAGGCGGTGACCAGTCACCGCACTCCAAAGTTTTTATACTTTGTTCAGGAGGTTGAGGAGTGTGTAGCCGGAAGAAATGCCTGTCTCTAAGCCGACGGCGACGCTGGCTGGCAAGCCAAGATTGACCATCACAATGTCGACAACCTCTACTGTCAGATCCTGCTCTTTAGCTTCGAATTCAGAATCTGCAATCCCACCTCTCAACATTGCGCCAAACGCAACGAAAGCGAGTCCCGTAACGGCACTCGCCGCGATTCCTGTCGCAGTTCCACCAGCGACAGCCACTGTCAGTTTGGCAGTTTCATAAAATCCACTCTTAACGGCGCTGAGAGACATGAAAAAAACTCCGATTTTGTAAGAGGCGATAATAACTCTTAGACCTCTTTCGAAATTCCATTTGTTCGTTAAAATTGCCCTTTTGGCATCTTTGCATCAAAATTTCTCGACCGTATGTACGCATATGCTCTCAAAATTTTAATGCAAATCTACACAAAAATAGCTAATTTTTCCACACAAAGCGAATTTCGAAAAAGATCTATTTAAGAAAATGCAAACAACTTTATTTCATTGAAAAACAAGTAGCTCGTTAGATCCTCTCTACTTTAAAGGTACAGCTTCCACAAATTTCTGACCATTTTGTGTGATGCTTAAAGGTCTTAACTGATAGTTTCTTGTGCCTATACCATAAATGTAACATTCTAATTTACTGTCATCCTCGAAATATTTCGCAATACGTACAGCCCATGGCTCTCTGAAGGGATTTAGCGACAATTTGCCATCCTCATGTCTAAAGACAACGACAGGTGGATTATTGCTGTTAAATGCCAGACTATCCTCTTTCTGATGGCCAAGAAAAATGGCACAGCCGTCGCCATTATCACAGTGTTCCAGCCTACCAGAAGCTATCATACGGATATCAGCACAGCTATTACTTTTACGAGGATCTATAGTTTGACCAAATTCTGGATTAAAACGTGCAAACTGATCGCTATCATAGCCTGCATATACAAACTTTTGACCCTCTGGTCCTGTTTCTACATTTTTGAAATCTGGATGATAGGAAAAATCAGAAACCTTGTGTCCCCTTATACCGCTGCACCAACTTATTCTTAGAGAATTTTCATTTTCATTCCATCGGACCTGAGAAGGCTTCACTGTTGTGTCTGAAGGGGATAAATAACGTTTGCCAGCGTCCTTTTTAAAATACAAAATGGGAGGGTTGTTTGGACCAAATGCACACTCCCCCTTAAATTGCGAACCCATTACGATTGCCCAACCCTGCTGATTATCATAGTCACTCAAAGTGTCCCCTATTTTACAGATGCTGACTCCCTCACATATGACCTCTGGAAGAGCTTGAGCTCCAAAATTGATTTTTACTGAAGGCTGCATTCCTTGAGGTGCATAAGTAGGTTGAATAAATTGTTGCCCTTGAGGTCCAGTGGTGGCTTCCTTTTCTATCGTAAATATTAGCGGACAATACTTACCAACCAGCTGCAAAACCCCCAATTCGTGATTGTAAACTATTTTTTTATAAGACCTTAAGTCATAACCGTCAAAATCTACGATAGGAGGATTGTCTTTGCTTAAAGATAACTTATCGACGACACCCAGAACAAGGGCGAAGGCTCCCGCGTGGAGATTCGTATATCCTTCAACACTCTCTGGAAGGACAAAAACCGTACACCCCTCACAAGGCACTTCAACGCGTTCAACATCCTCTATAGTGGGGAATCGGCCAACTATATTTGCTTCACCGTTCTTTGGCCAGAAAAAGACCGCCGCAAAGATACAACCAGCTCCAGCAAGATCCACAGCCAAGATTGTAAAGACAAGATTGGTTTGAAAATGACCATAGAGCTGCCACGCAGCAATGGCTGATCCGATCAATACAATCACCCCAGCAACGGCTAGCCCTCCAAGGATCATTTTTTCTGAACATGATGGGTCTTCTACCTTTTCAGGCATCCAAGACGATTCGCTTGTTGTTTTAAAATCTGCAGGATTTGACATAGTGCCTCTCTTTAAAAGTCAGTGTTATAAGAAAGGATTATAAATTTTACATCAAGAAATTCACTTCTGGCTACCAGATTGTATCTGTTGATCTTAATACAGCTAACATAAATTTTTGGCTATTTTGCTCAATGTCTATAGGCTCTAACTTATATTTTAAGACGAGACCACCATAATGGAAATGACCTTGCCCCCGATTTAGGGCCAGAGAGAAATAGAGATTACGCGACTAATTT
>CAZPPS010000048.1:0-13867 GCA_964588495.1 uncultured bacterium
GGATGTTCACCATTTTCTGGACACTCTTTCTGCTCTGATTAATTTTTCTTCCTCAAGGGATTGTCAAAAACGTCATTGGAATCCCTTTCAAACCCTCGCAAGTCAGTTACCGGCTGGCGGAGGGGTGCTAGAAATTGATAAGTCAAAACTTAGCTGGAAAGGTGAAGACCATTTTCAATTAAAAACGTTTCGCGTTGTAGATTTTCCAGAAGCATGGTCATTGGCAGAAATGCAAGCCCTTATTGGGGACGTCCTAAGAAATGCTTTTCAAATTGAACATCCCTTTTTTCTTCATTTTGGGGTCCATTGTCCCAAGCAATCAAAGGAAGAGCTGAATTTCAAAAAAAGGGCTCACTTTATAGAGAAACAGGGACGCTCAGGCTTTCTTTTGCGACTAATTCCTCAATTGCGTGAAGAGCTATATGAAACGGATGCCATAAGAAAGGAATTAGCTCAGGGATCGAAAATTCTTTGGAGTCAATTTTGTGCTGGCATATGGGCGGAAGACAACAAGTCCACAAGCGCTGAACAATCTTTAAAAAGCTTGTTCAGGATCAACCAGTTTACACTTAGAGAAAATCATTTTCTCCACTTTCCTAGCTATCTTTCTTGTTTGCCATTGGCTTGGGGGGAATATGTGGAGGACTTGCATGAGCTCAATTTGCTGAAAACGACCATTTCTAAGGAATGTGCTGCTTTAATACCTATTCAAGGGGAATGGATGGGGACACCTTCTCCTGGAATGCTTTTGTTCGGGAGAAAAGGACAGCTCGTCAATTGGAACCCATTTGATAACAAATCTGGCAATTATAACGCTGTGGTAGTAGGCAGAAGCGGTTCTGGAAAATCTGTATTTATGCAAGATCTCATCCTGAATGGCTTGGCAACAGGTTCCAAGGTTTTTGTCCTGGAAGTAGGACGCAGTTTTGAGAAGCTTTGTGATCTTCTTGGAGGGCAATATGTCAAATTTTCCAAGGCTTCTAATATCTGCCTAAATCCGTTTAGCAATATTCCGCTCGATGATGATGAAGAAAGAGAAACTTCATTTAGGTTTTTGAGAGAGATCATTTCCACCATGTCAGCCCCTACCAAAGGGACTGAAGACGTAGAAAATGGCTTTATAGAAAAAGCCATACAATATGCTTGGGAGTCAAAAAAGAGAGAAGCCACAATCACAGATGTAGCCCAATGGCTTCAAAAACAAAACGACCATAGAGCGACTAGTTTAGGGATTACCCTTACTGCATATGCGAAAGATGGAATGTATGCCCGATACTTCGATGGACACAATAATGCTGATTTTATTAACCCACTTGTTCTCATTGAACTAGAAGAGCTCAAAGAAAAAAAAGACCTTCAGGCCGTGGTTTTGCAGCTTTTCATTATGGCAATCACTAATCAAGCCTTTCTAGGAGATCGCAAAACCCGATTTTATATTTGCATCGATGAAGCTTGGGATCTTTTACGTGCCAAACAATCAGGTGTATTTATTGAGACGTTAGCGCGTAGGCTTCGAAAATATAATGGTTCGTTAATCATTGGAACGCAAAGTATTGATGATTTTTATTCGGCGCCTGGTGCGTTAGCCGCCTTTGAAAATAGCGATTGGATGTGTCTGCTGGCCCAAAAATCAAGCTCTATTAGGCGTTATGCAGAAAGCGGAAAAATCGACTTTAATGAATCAAAAAAAGCAGCTCTTGAGAGTGTACATACCCGTCATGGGGAATATAGCGAAGTGATGATCTCAGATGCTGATGGAAACTATTCGATTGTTCGCCTGGTTTTAGACCCATTTTCGCAGCTTTTATACACGACAAAAGCTCAGGAACATACGCAGATCAAAGAACTGCAAAAGCTGGGGATGAGTGTCTCAGAAGCCATCAATTATCTCATTGAGGCGGCAAAAAAATGAAAAAAGTAAAAATTGGCATTTTCCTGTTTGTGATGTGCTCATTTGCCTATCTGGCATGCTGTGAGCCATTATTTGGCATACGCTATACGGTAAGTCCAAGTTTGCCCTACAAGGTTTTTATTAGCAGACCGTTTAAAAAACTTGCACGCGATCAATATGTATCTTTTTTACATCCCAAGTCTGAAGTTGCGTTAGCTAAACAGGTGGTTGGTTTGGCTGGAGATCATATCGCTGTAGTGGATGCTAGCATACGCATAAATGGACAAGATTATGGTTCCATTGTAGCCATATCAAAAAACGGAATGCCTCTCAGCCCTATCGACGATCAGGAAATCCCTGAAGGGTACGTTTTCGTCTATGCACCCCACCAAGAAAGCTTTGATTCGAGATATCAGGAATTTGGTTTAGTAGCTGTAGACCAGCTGAAGGAGTCCCTATGGCCTCTTTTTTAAATTTTGCATTCCTTTTTGCCAGTCTGAATATGCCTACCATTAAAGATCATGGAGTGCATAGCCAGACTTTTCACATCGAAGAGGAGAATCTCATAGACTACTTGGAAGCCCGCTTTAAAAATGAACCTCCACGGATTATAAAAGCGCATTCAACTCCCCAAGCTGTTGCTGGGCTTAAGAAAGCTGAGTCATATGCTGTCCATTACTTTGACCCTACAATTATTCTGAAGGACGATATTCAAGATATTGAAGGGAAAATTATCATCCCGAAAGGCACTTCTTATAATCCCTTAGAGCATATTTCGCTTTCCCAATCCCTTCTCTTTTTTGATGGAGACCAAAAAGAACATATCCAGTGGGCAAAAAGCCAGAAAGAAGGTTCCAAGTGGATTCTCGTAAAGGGGAATCCCTTTGAGTTGCAAGCACAAGAAAATTACCCTGTTTTTTTTGATCAAAATGGTATGATGGTCAAGAAGTTTTCTATCTCGACAATTCCTGCAAAAGTCACACAGGAATGCAATCGTTTAAAAGTTGAAGCTCTTCCTTTGCAGGAGTCCGCATGCGGCTCCTGATTTTTCTCTTTTTATTTTCCCAGGCATTGGCAGGGGAGCATACCTCATGGCTTAATGAAGCTGAAAAGCGACTTGATCAAGATGCAGTTGCTTGGCTTCGCAATCAAATCAAACCTGACCAAGATGGCCAAGATTGCCAAAAGACTATTGATTTACTCTCAGATTGTTCTATTTGCTATAGAGGAAAGCCTCTAGATATTGAATCGCCAAAAATACTTATTTTTATCTCTTTCTCTGTGCCTGAAAACATCTGGCTCTCTCTTTCTGAAGAAATGAAAAACCATCAGGCCGTATTCGTGCTAAGAGGGCTTCCAGACAATAGTTTCAAGTTACTGGCTCAAAGAATCGCCTATCTAAAGAAGAAGGGGATGGAGGCTTCAGTGCAGATTCACCCCAATTTATTTAAAGAATATGAGATTCAATCAGTACCGACATTTGTTTTTACGGACGCAGACAAGATTCACAAAATCTCGGGATCTGTCTCGTTGAGTTACGCTCGTGATCTCATAAGTAAGAGGACATTGAAACCTGTATGAGATCTCTTTTTCTAGCTTATGAAACAGTCCAACAAGTTGTTGGACGATTAGTGAATCATAAAGTGAAATGCGTGCTCATTTCTCTATTTTTTCTTAGCTTGTCCTCTCTATTTGCTGAGGGGAAATTCGTTAATCCTATCACAGATGTCTGTTGGGAATGTCTTTTTCCTATTACTGTCTCTGGCATCAATGTCACACCCAATCAAAAGGACCTGACTGAACATTCGACTCGCTTTTGCGCTTGCCAAGGGATTCCGCCAAAAGTTGGTGTACCTCTGACTTTCTGGGAGCCTCTCTACCTTATTGATGTAACGCGCCATGCCTATAAACTCATGGGTCTTGGCGGTATTTCGGTAGCCAAATCAAATATTAAGGAAAAGGGGGCTGTGAACTCTATGAGCAATAGTGTGAGCAAACAAAGCTTTTACCATGTCCACTTCTACACCTATCCCATAATGTCTTTGCTCGAACTTTTCACCGATTTCGTCTGCGCTCAAAAAGGAGAGCTTGAAATAGGGTATATGTCGGAGCTTGATCCAACATGGCACGATGAACAACTGGCGCTTTTAAATCATCCTGAGGCAGGTCTTTTTAGTAGTCCATTAGCACAAATAGCCTGCATTGCTGATTGTGCAGCATCTAGCGCTGGCAAGCCTCAAGATGCGCTTTTCTGGTGCGCAGGCTGTCAAGGATCCTTGTACCCATTCACGGGGACTGTTTCAGATCATGTAGGTGGAATACAAGCGAGCTCCCTTTTAGTTCAGCGTGTCCTTGCCAAACTCCATCGCAGCTTCATGTTAAAGGGATTCAAAGACAACGATTTTTGCGACGCTAAATATCTACCTATTATCAAAAAGAGCCTCTACAAAACTCAGCTTGTCTATCCCATTCCTCAAACCAAAGGACAATGTCATCCACTCGGTAAAACGGATGTACTGTGGGGAGCTGCAAAAAGCTACCCTCATGGTGGTGAAGATTTTGTTTATCTAATTTGGGTTAAAAAACAGTGTTGCCTAGATGCAGTCAAACCTGCCACTGGGATTCTGGGAGGCAAACCATGATGTTGCTTATTTGCCTTTTTCTTGCCAATGCCATGAATGCTTCCAAAGAAGAAGGCAAAGCACTCGGAAATTTAGGCAAATCAAACATCCAATCTCAGATAGAAAATTTTGTTGCCCAAGATTTCTTACCTGCTGAACAAAAAGGGCAAACCTTCGACCCCCAAAAAGCAAAAAAATCTGTCAAAATGGGCGAGGTTTCAGAATCTGAGACAGTGAATTTTCTTCAAAGGGTTGCCGTCGTGAACAACAAAATGACTATTTCCGAGACAGAACATTTTCTTAACCGTTCAGAGCAAGTCCAAGATCAGTCCATAGAAATTGAAGAAGCTACTGAATTCACAATCGAAACATGTCATCAAAACGATGCCCCTTATCCAGTTTCGCTTATCCGTGATTTGCATGTCGAGGTGCTGTTTGATCCTGGAGAATCTAAAGAGGTCAAAGTATGCATGAAACATCAGTCACATGAGCGTTTTCACAAGAAAAAAGAGGCTCAAAAGTATGCAGATGAGCTCAAGAGAAATTTTTCGCGTGATCCCACCATCCAATGGTTTTGTGTTGAAGGTCCCTTAGACGGGGGACTAGTCCACAAGTATACAGTCGAAGCTCAGTGGCTACATAAAGATGATACTCAAATATGTAACGATTTTAAGGCACAACTGAAGCAGGTTCATGCTCCTAGGCATGAGGAAATAGGGGATACATGGGTCTATTCGGATTCGAGGTATCAATCAATCTTGACTTCCCCTGATTGTACTTTCATATCCTCTGAATGCATTGATAATCAACAATCCAAAACGATTAATGGCAAAGAAGTGCATCGAGCCTGTTGGAGAGAAAAACTGAATTTCATCTGCCAGCTTCCAAACGCTAGTGACTGTCCCTATATAAAAAGTAAAAACTGCGATCTCATAAGCAAAGTTTGTTTAAAAGAAGGTCCCTATGGTTGCAATCTCTGGGAGCTCACATTCAAATGTTATTCCAAAACCATCGAAAGAAATATCGGTGTGACTGAACTGTACGGTATGGATGAAGAAGTGTCTTACGAGCCCAATGATTCTTTTTCTGAAGTGGCTGCGAAGTTGGCCGTTTTTGATGCCGTCAAAAAAGACCTCGAAACATCTCAAGCGGAGGATGCTCGTTATGTGGAAGTGTTTAAAGGCCGAAAAATGCAATGCGGTAAGAGCATCGCTGACGATGTTATGTATGACTGCTGTTTTGCCTATTCCGGTCTCGCAAAAGAGCTAGGTCTGAAGAGTTGCAATGCGGATGAAATTGCCTTAGCAGAAATGCGTGAAAATGGTTTTTGTCATTATGTGGGTTCTTACGATGGCAAATTCTGTAATCTTTGGAAAAGTCGTACCGAGCATGTGTATTGTTGTTTTAGCTCAAAACTAGCCAGGGTTTTACAAGAGAACGCTAGAGATCAATTGGGGTTTGGCTGGGATGATCCCAAGCATGCAGATTGCCGAGGATTGAAACTGGACGAAATCTCCCACCTAGATTTTTCCAAAATGGACTTTAGCGAGCTCTACGCCAGCTATGGAAAAAATTTACCTTCAAACTTTCAAAGTAAATTGGAAAGCTTTGAATCAAAGATCAAAGAGAAGGTGAGAGAACACCAAGAGAAGGAAAGGCGTGAATAGTCAAATTCTTTTGTGTTTATTCCTTTTACTTAGCAATTCGCTCTTATTTGCCAACTGGCATGATCGAAAAGCAGAGGGCTGGGCTTGGTACGAAGAAAGACGCAAGCACGAAGAAGAAAAAGTGTTGCCGAAGACTCCAGCAACGCCTTCCGAACAGTTACAGGAGATTAGACAAAAAATTGAGGAGAAATTAGCCAAAGCGGTTCTAGAACCAACTCCAGAAAATATTAAAGCGTATATGACAGAACAACAAAAATGGGTTGACCACTCTGCCTATTTTGCCCAAGTCTGGGAAAAAATTCTCTTAAGCTACCCTCATCTAGACAATACGGCGAAATCTCTTCCTGTTTCTCAATATGGTTTGCAATATCACAAACAAGAGCAGCAGATCAAGAAGGAGAGTCTTATTGCCTCTTTGGCTAAAAGCTACGGTTTGTTTTTCTTTTACGAGGGCAAGAGCGAGATCTCTCTCTTTTTTGGTCAAATTGTCAAAGAGTTTTCTAAAAAATACGACATGCAGACAGTAGCCATTTCAGTTGATGGTGTCAAAATAGAAGGATTTGAAAGTCACAAAAAGGATAACGGGATAGCTAGCACATTAGGAGTTGATGTTATGCCTGCACTCTATCTCATCGATCCACAAACCGATACGGCAGTTCCGATCTCATTTGGATTGGTTGGCATGGATAAAATCGAAGATAACATCGTACTGCAATTTCAAGAGGACTCCAAAAAATGATGAAGTGGCTTCTATGTCTTATTTTGATTACTACTCATCCACTAAAAGCGAATCTTAACGAGAAGCTCAACAACTTTTTCGATAAAGCGGGTGCAAGTGTCAACGTCTCATCGGGAGAAATCTACCAAGGTCAGAAAGCTGGATATATGACGGGGGGAGGCGTTGTAGTAAGGGGACGGGTCATTGATACAAAGCCACTGACTGTCAGTCTACCAAAATTTGATGCAGGATGTGGTGGAATTGATATTTTTACTGGTGGATTTACTTTTATCGATAATAAGCAACTTATCGAAACTCTCAAAAGCATTGGAAGCAGTGCGGTAGGATATGCCTTCTTGCTGGGTCTTAAATCTGTTTCCCCCTTAGTGAGTGGTACAATCGAGAATTTGCAAACGTGGGCGAATCACATAAATACATTCAATATCAACAGCTGTGAGATTGCACAGGCAGCAGTGGGCTCTGTTTGGCCCAAAAGAACGATGGCGAGTCAGGAAATTTGTCGCAGAATATCGAGCGGTAATGGCCAGTACACAAGTTATGCTGCAGGACGGCATGGGTGTGCTCAGGAAAAAAACTTTGATGAAAAGATGACTGCTGGAGATAAGCTGCCAGGCTATTTAAGAGAGGAAATAAATATTGCATGGGAAAGCATTCAAAAGCAGTCTTATCTTGCTAATGATCCACAGTTGGCAGAATTTTTTATGAGTCTGATGGGAACGATGATCTTCAGAAAAGATGACAAGGGAATAACTCCAGAAAGAAAGTTATCTAAAATCCGTGATGCCTCTTTTTTACAGGCGATGCTTGAGGGGGGTAAAACAACAATTTATGCTTGCAGCGATCGACAGACAAATAATCACTGCCTTCGTGTGCATGAACAGGAGATTGATTTTTCATCGTCGCATTCATGGCTAGGTAGAGTGAAAGATCAGCTTTTATCCATTCAGGAAAAAATATTATCAGATGAGGAGTTGTCTACAGATGAAAAGACCTTACTTGCAAATTCGAGACTTCCACTCTACAAAATCATCAATGTTCTAACGGCCTATAAGAAAGGGAAATGCCCAGTCGATCTTTATCATATTGCTGAGGTGGTGGCAATCGATCTCTTATGCCATTTTTTGGGTGAAGCAATTGAGATTGTGAGAGAGGGAACACTCCAATTTAAGAATGAAAAGATGTACGTAGCAGATGATATAAATGATTTTTTAGAAGAGCTGAAGTTGGTAGAATCTAAGGTGCGTTATTATGAAACACACTCGATGCAACTGTTTGAGCGAGAATTGTTGCTCATACAAAAAATTCAAATGATAGAGGATCAGCTACGTGCTGAACTATCTTTTAATTAGAAGGAGAAGTAAATATGCGATGTTTTTTTATTTTTTTTGTCATTTGGGGGCTGTTTTTTTCGACATCTTTATCAGCAACTGGCAAGTCAGCAAAGGAAACTGGATTTAAGGATTTACATAGGAAAACTGCCAAAGGCTTTGTGGTCCCTTACACAATTCGTTATAACCCAGATGATTGGAATTGCAAGAATAAAGATGGTGGCCAGTGTTTTGAATCATCAAAGAGCAGAGGTTTGTATATTACCGTCAGTGCAAGCAGCAAAGATATTAATTTGTCACAGGAAGAATTAGACGGAAACTTTCAGGCAATGGGAAAAAAATTGCACTCTGATTCCTGTAACTTTGCAGGCTATGAGATAATGCCTTCCGATATTGTTGTTTATAATGGGCTTAATTTTTTGCACCAAAAGGAAATAGTCAACTTATCACCGGAAGTCATGCAACGTAGGGAAAGAATGGGTTACACCTCAGACGCCAAGTCAAAAGATCAGATAGATTTCTACATATACAGCGGTGATAAAGGGAGCATCTATTTTTGCGTCGAATCAGTCGGGACAATCTCACAAAAAGACCAGGCTGCAATCGACGATTTATTTAAGGGGTTTAGCTTGGATGGTTCTGCTTGCAGAGGGCCTAAAGGACTCAGATTTTTGAAAACGGCATTTGAAGTTGTAGTTGAGAACAACGGTAAGTAGAATTGAACCGATAGATTTTTTGAGGAGTGAGAGAAATACATATGCAGCTGGAAGAGCTTCAGAGATTGGTTAAAAAAGGGGAGTCGGATGTTCTGGAATTCAAAAAGACAACAGGGCAACGATCAGAGGCGGCTAAGACAGTTTGTGCTCTACTCAATGGCCTTGGCGGTTTTGTCCTTTTTGGGGTTTCCGATAAAGGTGACATAGTCGGCCAGCAAATAAATGCAAAAACGCTGGAGGATATTACCCAAGAGCTACGCAGAATAGAGCCACCTGCATTTCCTGAACTGGAAACTATTGCTATCGAAAAAGATCGAGTAGTCATAGCTATACGTGTCTCTGGAAAACAGGGAACGTATTGCTATGATGGACGCCCTTATATTCGACATGGCCCTGTTACACAAATCATGCCTCAGAGTGAGTATGAAAAGCGCCTCATGTATAAACTCCATGCGCATCGGCGTTGGGAAAATGAAATGGTTCCCTCTGGAGTGACCATTAAAGATTTAGATGAAGATGAGATTCAATCCACTCTCCAAAACGCCATTCAATTAGGCCGTATGAAGAAACCCTCTCATACAGATTCAGAATCGATTCTTAGAGGCTTGGGTCTTTTTGATGACGGCCATCTTATCAACGCAGCCGTTGCATTATATGGAAAAAGTGAAAGGCTTTACGCGAATTATCCACAGTTATCCATTAGGCTTGCTCGATTCAGGGGTAGCAATCGATTGGGTGGATTTATGGACAATCGCGAATATTGGGGAAATGCTTTTGATCTTTTGCGTCGCGGCGAATTATTTTTACTAGACCATGTTCCAATTTCTGGGCGTGTCGTTCCAGGTAAGATGATTCGGGAAGATTATCCTCTTTACCCGCCGTTTGCAACACGTGAAGCTTTGGCAAATGCAATTTGCCACCGAGATTATATTACTCCTGGTGGCGCAGTTGCTGTCGCAATGTACGATGACCATTTGGAAATTATTAATCCGGGCATTCTACACTTCGATATCACACCAGAAAAATTAACAAAACCTCATGAATCTAAACCCTGGAATCCAATTATTGCCAATGTGTTTTATCGTGCCGGTGTTATTGAGAAGTGGGGGTCGGGAACGCTAAATATTATTGACTGGTGCCTTGACAATGGAAATCCCAGGCCAACCTGGGAAATACGTACTCAATCAGTTATAACAAATTTCTTACCTTCCAGCTTTTTTGCTACTGGCAAAAGCCAAGAGGAATTAGAGGAAAAAAGGCCCAAGATAGGGCCCAAGATAGGGCCCAAGATAGGGCCCAAGATAAGGCCCAAGTCGTTGGAGGAGGAAGTGATCAATTTATTGAGTAAAGAGCCCTTATCAAAAGCTGAAATAGCTCAACGACTAGGCCATAAACATATTTCTGGTGGTTTAAAGAAAGTTTTTCAAATCCTGATTGATCAGGGGGTTATTACATATACCATTCCAGAAAAACCACGAAGCAAATCGCAAAAATATAAACTGATTGAACCAGAGAAGGAAGACTAGGGGATCCTATGGGATTAACAGTTGTCACTTATGGGGGAGGAGAAATCCTCAATAACATTTTCAACGCAATTGCCATGCTTATGAATGGCAAAAATGGGGGATTCCTCCAACCCTTGATGATTATCACTATTTCCATTGGCACCATTTGGGCTGTTACAAAAGCCTTTTTTACATCTTCGGCTCAAGCTTTTTTGCTTCATTTCATCATTCCGCTTATTGCAATAGTTGGTGTTTTCATGGTTCCCACTGCAAGTGTACATATCGAGGATATCCTGAAAAATCGACCATATAATGTCGATCATGTTCCATTTTTGCTGGCTAAGTTTGCTGAGCTCACAAGTTCATTGGGGTATTACGTGACAAGTGGCGTAGAAAAAGCCATGCATGTCCCCAATGATGTAGCCTACAACTCAACAGGGATGATCTTTGGAGCAGATACTGCAATGGATATAAAACGCTACAAAATCGCAAATGCCGATCTTGAAAATAATCTGCGTACGTTTTGCCGGCAGTGTGTCCTCTATGATTTGCATTTGGGTCGTTACTCGATTGATGAGCTCAAGAAAACGACCGATCTTTGGAAGTTTTTTGAAGAAAGGACTTCCAAGGTCAATATGATGCGATACATCCCAATCGTAAAGAAAAAAGAGGGCAGAGAATTAGGGGAGTATCTGTCATGTCAAGCAGCTATCAAAAAAATGGCCCCCTATTTCAGTAACGAAAAAAGTTATTACGGACAACTTGATGTCTGCAAAAACTTGGGCTTGACCTTTCAAGCTATAACCGGATTGCAGAAGAATGCGGAGGAGCTCATTGGACAGCAGCTGATGATGAATCTGGTTTCGGACGAATATAGCGGAAACAACTTCTCCAAAGCGCGCGCTTACATTCAACAGAGAAATACCTATCAAGTGCTAGGATCGTTAGCTTCTAGTAGCCTTGTTACGCTTAGAGCCGTTTTTGAGGCACTTATCTATGCGGCTTTCATTTTTGTGATTCCACTTTCAGTAATTCCTGGAGGAATAAGAATCGTTACAACCTGGGCAGGATTGGTAGTCTGGATTCAACTTTGGCCTCCTTTCTATGCGATACTTAATTACATCATGCAAAGTGTCTCTCACGGGTATGCTCAGACTGTTTTTCAAGGTTTAACAGATGCTCAAAAAGGTTTAAGCTTCTTTACAAGCATTGGTCTGGACAACTTGCAACAAGATATTTACGCCTTAAGTGGCTATTTTGCAGCCAGCATCCCTTTTATCACCTACGCCATTTTAAAGGGGGGAGTCAGCTCTTTCGTACATTTAGCTGGTTCAATGATGAGTCCTGCCCACTCAGCTTCTTCTGCTGCCGCTGCGGAGCAGACAACGGGCAATTATTCTTTTGCCAACTCAAGCTTTGGACAAATGTCCTATAAAAACACATCCAGTTTTCAGGCAAATATGGCTCCATCCTTAACAGGTGGTTTTTTCTACGAAAACACGGGAACATCGTCAGCAATCTATAGCAATGATGAGCAGATTTTAAAGCAGAGTAACTCCGATTTGCGTACCAGCCTATTTTCTGATGATTCCATCAGCCAGACTTTTCAAGCATCAAAAATGCATGCTCAGTCCGCGGTCGATAGTGCTCAAAAAAACTATTCAGAAGGGCTTTCAATGCACGCGCGCAATATGGTCGATCTTTCTGATCACCTAGCTAATTCCGAAAGTTACTCAAATGGTTATTCCCAAAGAGAGGCACATGATTTGTTAGAGAGTTCCCGTTACTTTCAAAACATAGCTGAAAATTTTGGTAGTCAGCATGGTCTGAGTTCACGAGAAAGCAAAGAGCTCCTTGCGGGCGTAGGAATAGATTTCCTTGGAAATGGAGCAAAAGGTACTAGCATTTATGGAAGCAGCAAAGATGAAACCGTAAATTCTGCTTACAATTTGGGAAAAAGCGAAGAATTTCAAAAAAACTTTCAAAAACTCCAGGATGTATCTTCTTCTGATGCCTACAATAGCTTAAGCGATAGTGGTAAACGTCTTGCCGAAAGCTCAAGCCGATCTTACGAGAAAATGCAGAGCTCTAACCAGGCTTTTCAAATTGCCCAGACTGAGCTCAATCAAGTTTCTGAAAATGCCACATGGGCTGCTCAAAATTCCCATTCTGTTAGACGTGCATTGAACCAAGACTTTGTTGACTGGGCATCTAACGAATATGCAGATGAAGGAGGGTTTTTAAGAGTACAGGAAATTTTAAATAAAGGCGGCCCAACAGAGCAGGATATGCTGGTTAGAAATTTCATCGAGCACGTTCGTTGTACTAGTCCTAATTTTTCAGCACCCGAGATGTATAGAGAGCCTCAAATGGTATTTTCGAGGGAATTACCTAACGAGGTGACGATTGGCAAAGCTGAAGAGACAATGAGCACATTTCTTGAGAACTCTGCTTCTCATTTTTCGAATCCCATATCTAGCATGAAAGAAGACCTCACCCAAAAATTTGCACATAGTCAAAACCTGCACACGCAACAATTTGGCCAAGTGGCTTCAGATGTCGAATCTGCAAGAGTTGAGGCTATGCAGAACTTTCGCGATGAATCAGAACAGTCACTTTACTCAAAACCCTTTAGAATGGCTTCGTCTGACGTCATTAGGCATTTTAATAAATTGATGCCGGCACTGGCCAAAATGAATGTTTCAATGCCGCAAATCCCAAATCCACCAGTTGCCGGTAATTTCCAGATGAAAGAACAACCTTTCTGGTTACAAGAGGAAACCCGATGAGATTTTTGCATACACTTGCTGAAGGGGGGCAAACATGGGCTCATCGCGTCCGCATGGTCAAACAAGTGTTAAAAATGGCTCTGAGCCTATCTTTGCTAGTTGCGTGCCTTCATCAGGTATATGCAATCTCAAAAATGGATCCCTTGCTCTATGAAAGTTGTTTCTACTATCTGAAAGCGGAAGTTAGTTCTTCTATTTCTTCTAAGAGTGTTTCTGTCTCTCAAAGATTTTGGGAGAAGGTTGCTCATGAAAAAATAAGAGGAGACAAACAGGTCTCAGTTCAAACTTTAAGAAAGCTCACGTTTCCCAAAACCAAACTATTTTTAGCCACAATCAAGAACTCACTTATCCAATCACTAAAGGTTGCATGCGTTGCATTTTTGGGGATGTTGCTATTTTTTCTTCTACGAGGGACAAATTCTAAACGAAAAAAACATGTCGCTGGGAAAAGAAAAGTTTCTCCAATTCTTTTACGGTTGCGGCTTCAGCTTACAAAACGTGCATCTGATCTGAAAATTGCCGAAATCCCATTGGTTAAGGGAACCGAAACACAACATATCTTAGTCACGGGAGGCACAGGCAGTGGCAAAACGAACTGTTTCCACCATATT
>CAZPPS010000049.1:0-12650 GCA_964588495.1 uncultured bacterium
AGTTTATACGAACCTCTATTTCTAAGTGGACCGATTTTTGGGGAGCAGGTCAGAACGTTTCCATAAGTTTCTAGAACTGAATGATTATCCAAAAGCTTCCATTTTAGTGAATTTATTCTTTCATTCGAAGAGCTATCAGCCATGAGGGTGAGGAAGCCGTATGCGTAAATAGCGCTCGTACGGTTTTAGAGGGGGCGAGGGTGAGTAATCCCCTCGTCTACCAACTGACGTTGACTAACAACTCTAAACAGGCCCTAAAAGCGCTCTTCTATATTTCAATAAAATCCTTCAGATGATCCATTTCAGTTGCCCATGCTGTAAGCGGAACAAAACGGTGCTGGATTTCATTTGGACTACTCGATTTTCTTTGCATGAGGTGCACAGTGTCCTGTTCTTTATGCATAATGGCCCGATAAAAAGACCCTTGCTTTCCCTGAATTGTCTCTTTAAAGGCATTTTCTGCCGCTAAGTGACGGGCATATGCTGGTTTATAACTTACTAAAGATGATTGATACTCTTGGCATTTAGCCGCCGTTTTAAAAAATTTCCATGTCTTTTTTCCCGCATGGTCATGGGTTAAAACTGCGGCGATTTTTTTATAAAAAGAATGAGTATCCGATTCTGCAAATCCCCAAAATTCATTAGAAAGGATGCACTCTTGCGCCCTATTAATTATTTCGATTGGAAAAGCAATCTGAAACAGATGTGCACCAAGCGTATCGGGATATCTACCCTGTTTCTCCAAAATTTCAAATTCTTTTTTTACGTCCTTAAGACCTTCAGTTCTCTTTTTGACTGTATCTCTAGAAAGAACTTCTTTGCGAAAGACATTTTTCTGATCCCGATAGAAGAGGATGGAAAAGGGAGTATGATCAACCTCGACACCTTCTTCAAGCCAAAAATCTCCTGGGACAGCGACAATTTGTCCCAGTTTGCGCTCTTCAGGAAAGATGACCAATGTGTGCGCTCTATTTGTGTAATCTATTAAATGTTTCAGTTCATTCTTTAAAGCTTCCTCTCTTTTTTGGGCTGATGTCCAATGGTAATAAGTCTTCCCTTCTCCCAAAATAACATAGACCTCTCTTTCATCAGAAAACTGGATTGGGTCAAGGCGCATAAAATGATTGTTTGGTATGAAGCACGCACTGGAAGTTTGGATATCGAGCCTGGTTAGTGTTGCCAAGCTGAGCCCACCCCTTATTGCCGAAAAATTGTTTGTTCCAAACAACAACTCATGGAGAGCGGATCCATCAATCAGATCCCTGTATTGATTTTCCAGTGCCTTCTTTCTCTCTTCCTGCGTTCTATAATAAAGACACGTTTCTATATCTTTTTCTTTGACTTTTAGAGCCCAGACAGCTGAGCGCATGTTAATAGAAAATTTGCGCATCAAAAATTCGCCATTTTTTAACGGCGCATTCTTGAAAGCAGCAAGATCCCATTCTTTAATCAGTCCCTCCACTTCTTTTTCAGAATAAATAGGAGACAAGGCCGTTTGAACATCGACAAATCCTTCTTTCTGTAAAGTTGAAAGACAAAGGTCTCTTTCATCTTTAGTTCTGTAATAAACGGTTTTCGTTTGTTTTTTTCCTTTAGATCTTATGACATAGATCGTGTGCTCTGCATATTGATTTGTAATGGTTGTTTCAAAATGCTGATATTGCTTCTCCTGACAGGAGGTTTTAAAATGAGAGCGACACCCCTGTCTAACAGCACTTATTATTTCATCATGGTTGCAATAATCTCTGTAGGAACCTTCTGGTCCAAAAAGGGTACGTGGCAGCTGAGATTTACAATAATGGGTTTGTGTACCTGAGCTTGTACGCACAGCGTAAATAAAGACTTTGGAGGTGTTACAAAGAGTGATTTCTTTTTCTGAAAAAGTTTGGAGTCCCCTTTGCATATTGATAAAGGCAGCGATTTCCTTTTTTTGCTCCGGATTAAGCAGTGGGCTAATGTCAGCTTCCGTAAGCTCTGGCTCTATATCAACTTTAGATTCAGGAATGTTTTTGCATTCTTCTTTTTTCTTCGACGCTTCCTTAATTCCAGTGGTTAGAGGATCCATACTTGTATCTGGGCTTGTATCTGGAACGGCAGGATTATCTTGAAGCTCTTCCTTGAGAGAATAAGATTTGACACAGCCCCAAATTCCGGCACCCACGAAAACAACACCCCCAACTCCCCCGATGACTAACATCACAATGCTGCCTGTCCAGCCCGGATTAATCAGCGGAGACACCTGACATAATCCCCCAATTCCAATACCGGCCGTTGCTAAACTTCCCATTCCTAAAATAATGACAAGGGCAAAGCCGAGGACTTGAAATTTTGAAGGGGTATTTTCGATTGTTGGGCAGATGGACACTCCCCTTGAGTTACTAATTTCTTGGGCGCTCATTATTAACCTCCAATGCAGAAAAGTATTATAGTGGATTTGTTAAAAAAAAGAAAACATTGTGATCTGATTCTTCCAGCCGGTTTTGCTAAAGAAGATTGCGGTCATTTCCCCTATGTTGAAGCTCCAGAAATCTACTTTAGTTCCTTTTTTAGCAAACTGAATGCCCATATCAAGCAGCTAACTCCCCTAAAATGAGAGCTCAGGTGTATTCAGCCTCCCATTTAGCCCCATCAGCCTTTCTTTATAAAATATGAGTGCTTCAAACTCATGGCATTTATTTTGCTATATGAGCATTATGCTAAAAACAAAATTGCTGACAGCTATATTTTTATTTATATTTCCTAATCTTGCCTATGGCAGAGTGGATTTCGAAAACAAATCTTTTATTAATATCCCATGTTATTTATATGAAAGATTTGATGGCGGTTCTTTTCGAGACAACTACTTAGTGTGTAACATCGATATATTATTGTATCGGGATAATCCAGAAAAAAAGGATGTCATATTTAGAGCTGTAGGCTTTCAACCCGATGAAAAAAGTAAGTTAATATTTCTGACCACGTATAGATTTTCTACTAAGGATGGGTCAATTCAAAATGTAGCAGTGGCGGCAAACGATAATTTTAGCTTCGAAATAGTACACTCAAAGGCAATAAGAACCCTAGTAAGTGGCGAAAAAATCCCAAACACAGAAAAATTCAAGATAAGTGGCTCAGGTAATCTTAAAAATAAACAGTTTACGTGGACTCAACTTAATAATGTCGCGTTTCCAAATTGGGAATACCGCATGGGAATAGGTTTTCCTTAATTCAAAAATAGTTACTGTTCATAGGTTCTTTGAATATTCCCATAAATCTGGAGGTTTTACTGATGAGACGTTACCACCACTATGGCGTTCCCATAAAAAAGGCTATGGACGGCGAGGTTTATCACAAAGACATCTCTTTGCACGTGGTTAGCTTTTCTAAGAGTCCTTATGGCATTGAATTTTTTCGATTCGACGCATCCTATAAAGACAATCCCAAGGTAAAAGATCATCCAGATATCATTTCCGAAGTTCCTCACATTGCATTCATTGTAGATAACTTAGAAGCTGAAATTGCGGGAAAAAATATTGTATTTGGACCCAACACCCCTATAGACAACTGGACCGTGTGTTTCATTATGGAAAATGGAGTTCTAGTGGAACTCATAGAAACAACGCTGACAGACAGTGAGATCCTGGAGTTTCTTCATAAAGCTGCGATTGTTCAATAAAAGGCGAAGAGCTTAAGCTACTTTAATCAGCAGTTTTCCGAAGTTGCGCCCTTCCAGGAGTCCGAGAAAAGCTTGAGGATTCAAGTATTATTCTTGGAGCGCAGCTCCTGTTTACCGTGAGCATAACTACATTTTTCTCCCCGTTTGCAGGAAGTGGAATCTTTTTTGAAATATTGGCACAGTTCTGTTTTGTAATTTGATTGAGTTGGCTGTAGCCCATGAATGACTGTTTTTTTGGCCGAGGGCAATTTTTTGGGTTGTAAATTTGCAAGAAACTCCTCACCATAGAGGATTTCTCTGTCTGAAGCGTCTTGGACCAATTCAGCCATATCGTCCTTTGCAAGGGTTTTTATATCACCCAGTATGATTAATGAATATTTCGCACGCGTGAGCGCCACATTTAATCTTCTTGAATCGTGCAAAAATCCAATCCTTTGCTTCAGGTTTGCGCGGACACAAGAGATGATAATCATATCACACTCCCCTCCCTGAAAGCCATCAACAGTATTCACTTTGATACCTGTAAACTTTTTGTTGAGATCAGTGCGAATATAATCGGCCTGTCCTTTGTAAAAAGTGATAATTCCTATTCGATTAATCACATCGATACCATATCGGTGCATGAACTCGACAATTAATTTTACATACCTGGCTTCTGATTCATTAATGTAACTATGATTTGTATTTTTTGTTTCATGTCCTGTCACATTGATAAATGCGTAAGGAGAGTTCATAAAGGAGGGTACACCGTCGCTTTTAGGAAGGATAGAGTCATATTTTGTGACCGGTGCAGCGTTTTCAAGCCTGCCGCCATAATATTTTTTCGAGGGAAAGCAACTAATTTCAGGATCCATTCGATATTGTATATTGAGCAGAGAGTAAGGTTGATCGCAGTCTTTAATCAATCTCTCCATAAGAGAGCGTCCAAACTTTGTTTTTTCTGCATAGGGAGAGATCACAGTTGCAGGTAACTGCTTAATATCCCCTATCAACAAACATTTTTTGGGAGTATATTTCAATGCAATGGTTATCTCCGCTTCAACGGCTTGAGCGGCTTCATCGATAATCAAAGTATCGAAAGGGAGCATAATTTCTTTGAGTCTTTGCTGACCGCAAGTGCTTAATGTTGAAAAAACAAGTGCGGAGTTATTGATGAGCTCAGCTTTCAGTCCCTTTGCGGAAAAATCCCCATCAGCTGTTTCAAATTCTGTTACCGCCGATTGCAACTCCAAAGCCAGCATGCTTAAAAGTGAATGCGCTTTACCAAGAAGTGTTGTGTCTTCAGGTTCCTCGAATTTATTGGCTTTATTTTCTTTGAGTTTTTTCCAATCTTCAGACGTGGCACGAGAGAGGTATTTCACGTAAAGGTTAGTGACTTGAAGAATCATCGTATTTACTCTCTTGATCTTCTGTAATATACTTAATTTATACAAAGCGACCTCTTCAGCCAATGCCGAAAATTCGTCGCCCATTCGATTTAAACTTGCTTCAGCTTCCTTGATGCGATTCTTGAGAAACCTATCCTCTCCCTCAACCAGCTTTGCAGGTTGCAGTTTCCAAAGAGTGTTACACATGTCCTGTATACAGCTGATCTTTTGAGATCCCCAGGTGTCGACAAACACATTACAGAGCGGGGAATCAGGGGGGAGTTTTTCTTCAACACCAATCAAAGCAACGGGAACATTGGGATACTCGTTGACAAATCTTTCTCCCAAAACCTGGGTCGCCTTATTTGAAGGAGTGCAGACTAAAAGTCTTTCTCTACGCAGTTGAGAAGCTTTTAATAATGGAATCAGAGTGCTTGTTTTTCCAGTTCCCGGTGGCCCCTGAATCAGTTGCAACCCTTCTTCCAAAAGGAGAAACTTCTTCACCGCCAAGGCCTGGGATGGGTTTAATTTTGCTAACAATTTTTGTTCGATAAAAGAAAGGGGGGCTTTCTCTCTTTTGGCGGAAGAAACTCTGGGAAATTCTTCCATGAAATAACAATCATCATCGAAGAATTCCACAGGATTTTGGTCAAATAGAGATGGGGATATTGTCCCCTGGTAGATGCATTTTTCCAAAAAAGTTTCTTTTCGTGCTGAAAATGTTGTGCAGGCATCAAACATCCGCTGAAGAGTAATAAGAGAACCAATAGGTGTCACTTGCCATTGCTGTTTTGCTTCAAAAGCTGTATTGTAGATGGATAGTAATCCATGATCTACAACAACTTTGAAGGAGATTTTCGGGTTTGCACTTGTTAATTCAGAATAGTTAGCCAAAGCTATAAGTTTTAGCTGGGAAAACTTTGTATGTTCCAAAAGTAAGGCATCGCCCGCTTTAATATCGTTATTAAAATCACGGGGAGGATTAAATTTCATTTCTGTTGGATTTTCTGCATTAACATTACGTTTGTAATGGAATAGCTCAAAAATAGATCCTTCTGCCTTCCCGATATGGAACAGTTCAAGTCCAATCTGCAAAATGGCGCGTGCTTCTTCATAGATAAGATTTTTGAAATATTCATAATAGGCAGCTCGATTATCATAAATATCAGGGAGTTGTATCAGCTTGGAAGTGGGATTCTGGATCATTTCCACTGTCCACTTCAAAACATTTTTATTAAATATAAAGTTGCCCTCATCAAAATGCTTGCCATGGGAAACTTCGGTATTTGATCTTACAACTCCTCCTCCCGATAATGATTTGTTGCTCTTCTTGGACCAGAACTCTTTAGCAACTTCCGGATCTTTTAAATCCAGCTTGATCACAGGAACTGTTTCTATGAAAGCATCGAGAAAGACACGGAGCCTGCGGTTGTCAAGCGATACCCACTGTCCATTAAATTTCACGATACGGATAGTGGGAAAATGTTCCGGCTTTATTTTTTTATTATTTAACTGATATACAGCATCATCGAGCAAGCCTCCATCAGAAAATGTCCTGGAAACCGTTTTTTGAGAAAAATCAATATCACGGGTTTTCATGTATACTGAATTTTTTGTAGTGGACTCTTGCAATGACAGCTTTTGAAAACTTTCATTCAGCCCCAATTTCTCACTCTTGCCCTGAAAGCCCCTATATCCCAATGGTTGTTCCGAGAGCGTCCGAGAAACATGGGCTTGCCCAGATTTTTTCAAACGTGGCACTGCATTTTGATTGCCATTGTGGTTAACGGGTTGTGCGGAAGGTTTACGGTCATAGGAATGAGTAGGAATCATGCTTCTCCTTTTATTCTCTAACTATAAAACTGGCTTTTAGCCTCGTAATAGACATTTTCGCATTTCCAAAATTTACACATTGTATCCAAATGGAGGGCGCTACTGGATGCTAAAAAAATATTCTAAAGAAAGGTTTCTTGAATTACAAGATTCAAATGAGTCCAACCATTCGTTTTTTCATTCAAAAACAGAATGTCGCTCTGGCATTTTTTTCAAAGAGATATCAATTAACTTTTCTTCTCGTTAACTGACTTTGACCAGCAATTTGCCGAAGTTGCGCCCATCCAGGAGTCCGAGAAAAGCTTGGGGGGCATTTTCAATCCCCTCAACGATATCTTCCCGGTATTTGATTTTACCGCTTCGTATGCCGTCTCCAACAAGTTTCAAGAAGTCGGGGTAATGATCAGAGAAATCATAATTAATAAAACCTCTGATGGTGAGGCTTTTGGAAAGAACTTGACGCATGGTGGCAGCGACACTATTTTTTAAGTCTTCGCTCTGAACACCGTTATATTGCGATATTAATCCACAGACGGGCACTCTGGCAAATTTGTTTAATAGAGGTAAGACGGCCTGCCAGATCAAACCGCCGACATTTTCAAAATAGACATCGATTCCGTTAGGACAAGCAGCCTCAAGTTGTTGTTCAAGTTTTGGGGATTTATGATCGATGGCTTCATCAAAACCCAAAACATCTTTGACGAACTTACACTTTTCTTGCCCCCCTGCTATCCCAACAGATTTGGCACCCGCAAGTTTTGCCAGTTGTCCCACCAAAGAACCGACAGCTCCGCTGGCGGCAGCTACTACAACAGTCTCCCCTGCTTTGGGCTGACCGATGATATGTAACCCGGAATATGCGCTAAAGCCAGGCATTCCCAAAACACCGAGTCTAGTCGTGATTGGGGCTAAAGTAGGGTCTATCTTTCTGACGCCTGTGCCATCTGAAAGACAATGTGTTTGCCAGCCCGTATAAGCAAGGACCAAATCCCCAACATAAAAATCAGGAATATCTGACTGCATCACAACAGCTACGCTCTCCCCTGTCATCACATCCCCAATTTGCAAAGGCGCTGCATACGATTTTGAGTCATCCATACGCAAGCGCATGTAGGGATCAAGAGAGAGATAACGGGTTTGCAGAAGAAGTTCTTTTGGACCTGGTTTCGGTATCGAAAACTTTTCCATACGAAAATCTGTGTCTACAGGTTTTCCTTTCGGCCTTGCTGCAAGTACGATTTTTGTTGCTAGCTCTTCGCTCATGATTTGTCCTCTTTTATCTCAAGCTACAGCTTTTACCTATTTTTTCATAACCTAATTCAAAGGGGGTAATTTATAAAAAAGCACTTGATTGGTTTATGTTCTTCCACTATATCCCAGCAACAACAACGATAAATAAAATGCGTGCAGCCGGAGGAAAAATATGAAAATCTTGATGGTCTTAACCTCGCATGATCAGCTCGGCAATACCGGCCGAAAAACAGGATTTTGGTTGGAAGAATTTGCGGCTCCCTATTTTGTTTTTAAAGATGCCGGGGTCGATCTTACCCTTGCTTCCCCAAAAGGCGGACAGCCGCCCCTCGATCCGAAAAGCGATCTTCCAGAAAACCAAACCTCGGCTGTGACACGATTCAAAAAAGATGAGAGCGCGCAGAAAGCGCTTGCTAACACGCGCTTGCTTGCCGATATAAAGGCAGAAGGTTACGACGCAGTCTTTTATCCCGGCGGACATGGTCCTATGTGGGATCTGGCTGAAAGCCCAGTTTCGAAAGCTCTGATCGAATCCTTCTATAATTCTGGAAAATTAGTAGCGTTTGTCTGCCATGCTCCTGGTGTCCTCCGCCATGTCACATACAAGGGCGAGCCTCTCGTGAAGGGAAAACATGTCACCGGCTTTACGAACGGCGAAGAAGAAGAGGTGAAGCTCACCCACGTTGTGCCGTTCCTAGTCGAGGATGAAATGATGCGCCTTGGCGCCACATTTGAGAAGAAGATGAACTGGCAGTCTTTCGTCGTCACAGACGGCCGTCTCATCACGGGCCAGAACCCTACATCGTCGACCTCTGTCGCTCAAACACTTTTGAAGCTCTTGACTGCATCCGAATTGGAACAGAAAAGTTATGAGATGCCCCCGAAGGAGGGTATTTCTGTTGCCTATTTCCTCACTGTTTCTGATATTGACCGAGCAGTTAGCTACTACGAAAAGGTATTTGGCGCTCGCATTCTAAGCAGAGGAGATAGCAACGGTGCACCCGGATACATTCAGATCGCCAATACGTGGATCCTTTTCAATGTTGGAGGCGGGCCTACCCAGGATAAGCCGTCGGTCACCCTCAGCATCCCCGACCCGAATCACATAAACAGCTTCTTGAATATCCGCGTTGCAGATATTCAGGCATGCCATAAATTATGGAAAAGCCGAGGGGCCGAGTTCATCACAGAACCAATCCCCAAGTATGGCGAGATCCGCTGCTACATCCGAGATCCCGATGGTTATATCATCGAGGTTGGACAGAGCACCACATTGAAATACGGCTGACACTGATCTTAAAAAGTGTCCGCTCATATTGCGAACCATCAAGTTCGGGATAACGAAGAGTCTTTATTCCCCTTGATTGGACCTATACAAGTCAGCTCACCCCTTGGCAGCTAAAAGAAGAACCTCAAAATGCCACGCATGCCACCCGTCAATTTTTTAGCTCGAAACAAGAAAAAAAAGAAGCTCCTTTGTGCTCTTCTTGAAGCCAAGGCATCGTATAAGACCCAAGCAAAATCTTGATCGATAACGAGCGCTAGCGTATATTTGGCGGAGATAGGAAAGGATTCGCTCATGCTAAAGAATCTATGGAGCAACTTAATGGTTGCGGATGTTAATAAAGCAATCGACTTCTACACACACGTGCTTGGATTTCATCATGTAATGAGTGTGCCCATGGGGTCTGAACAGGTTCTTTTTGAGTACTCCTCTACTCAACCTTTAGTCTATGCCTTGATCAAACATGGCGAGGTAGAGATCATGCTGCAAGAACAAAAGAGCTTGATAGAGAATGTTCCGGCATTGGGAGAAGCTCAGAATATCCGAAGTTCCGCCGTCCTATACTTCGAGGTCGAGGATGTGGTGTCCCTTGCCGCAAAACTTAAAGCACATTGTCCCGTTGTGCGTGATCTGCACGACACTTTCTATGGCATGAAGGAAATCTACGTCAAAGATCTTAACGGTTACGTACTAGGATTTGCTCAAATCCAGGCTCGGTGAGCCGCTTCTTTGCAATATTTGCTCGCAAAGAGGGCGCTACTGTCTAAAAAAATCTTTAAAATCTTAATAAAGCATTAATTATTATAATGTATAATTACACTGTTTAATTAACAGTATAACAGTTTAATGATGCTGGTTGTTCAATCACAAGATTCGGTTCTTTACTCTGAGGAATTGCTGGCAGAGGCGAAATCCAGAAAATGTGGAGCAAATCACGCGTTTTGTAGTTGAAAAAAAACTGTTGCCTCTCCCCCACTGTCCCCTAGTGCGGAGTCAGCTAATTGAGGATACGGCCAAGAAAGTTCTCAATTATGGCTTAGATATAGCGCTATCGATTAAGCAAAACAAAGAGCAAAGACCCTATTTTTCATTAGAAACTGTTGACGAGCAAATGGTAACAATGGAGGCTGTATCTGATGCTCAAAGAAAAGATCCAGCGCGAGAATGCTATAGTTCTGAGGCTTTACTGGAAGCAATTGATGCGGTGCAATGGGGTAATTTGGATTCTTTAACTGAGCTAAATAAAGAATTTCCTGCCAGTGTCTTGGAAAATTACGAGGAACGCGAAGTCAAAATGGAGGGAAGAATTTTTGATAAGCTCTCATCTGGAGAAAACTCACTCTTTGCGATTGGCTGCAGTCATTTGCCACGGATCATTAGTCTGCTAAAAGCGCGCGGTGCGTTTGTCGAACAGATAATCCTATCTTAAAAAAGTTAAGGGCACACAATTTTCGGCATCAAAGACAAGTGAGGTTCCTTCTTAAAATCGATAAAATTGAAGGTAGAATACAAAGTCTTAGCAAAATTGAATCATCTTCTGATGAAATTGAGCAATTAAATGCGGTTTGGTGGGGATTTAATAGCAGGATCAATTCGCTTAAAAAATTTAGTGTTGCACACAGATTTAAAGAGACAAAGTATATTGGTAATCGACGGGAAATGGTCTTTGAAAAAAAACCACCTCATAAATGGGTATGAATAGCATGACTTTTCTATACGAAGAATAGCTTTTTTGAGTGAAATACTTCAAAAATTGACAACGCTGGATTCGGTGGTTGTGTTGAATTTGTAGCCATAAAACTTTCCTTAAGAGCAAAACCAATTAAAAATCATAATTATGCCACCACCTATGATACTGATAGCAAGTCCCATCGCAGGGTTACAAGCAACAAGAACTCCAGTCTAAGGTAGTTGGTTTTTGCTGTTGCATGATCGGTTGGGTGACAGCATGTGTCTGCTGCACCACTTGTTTCAACCGTTCTATTTCCCTATCCTGCTGATGACGCAGTCTTTCTGATTCCTCAAATCTTCTATTTAAATCTTTTTCTCGTTTTGTCTGCGAATCAAAACGCATTTTTAGTAGCACGTTCCCAGCAATAACCCGTTGAAGGTCATCGAAAGAAATTACAAAAATACCGATTCTCTGGCTTATAATGATGAGGTTGAAATTTTTCTTCTTGTAAATCCTCGGTCGTCTGTGATTCAACGCTATTCCTGCACAAGGCCAACTTATAGTATTTGACATACACCCCTAAAAAAAGGGAGTTCTCTAATTTTTTGTGATTAATTGCAAAGCTGTGGCTAAAATACCTAAGTCCTAACCAAACGCATTTTCACAATATCGCTTTTTCCTGCTAATAAACAGCGCTTATATTGCAAAAGGTTGGGTGTTCAAATATTTTTCCCGATCCATTTCAGGATGATCGGGAGAATCGGCAGAAATCAATTGTGTCGGCTCAGCCAGTTTGATAATCTTCACAACCTCTTGGCTTGAGAGCCCTTTAATTGGGAAAAGGGATTCGAAATGATCTCCTTTTTTGCGATAAAGAAGTAGTAGCCCGTTATTTGATTCCTCGTTAAAAAATTTAGGAGGAGACATTTTGTCCATAAGGAGGATCGGGCGATTCAGCATCATGGCTAGGGCGAAGATTTCAGTTTCAGTGGCCCAGGTGTTAGTCCAGGACATCTGCTCAAGATAGGTCTCCCAAGAGTCGTAGTAATATTCGGTTCCATCATTGCCCATGCGTAGGTAGCCAGCTACTTGATCTTTTTCCTGCTGAATGTCAGCTCTTTTTTCACGCATGAAAAGGATTAAGTTTGAGCGAAGTTGTTCAGAATTATGAATTTGATCTATCTGGACGGCGATGTTATCGAATAGACAGTTGCCGATTTTCTTTGCGTCTGAATTGTCGCTACAAACTAGCCCATAATCGGCAAAGAGTTCATCACCATAGCTTGAAGTACGATGGATTAAAATGGAGCTCTCTGCAGCAAAACAGTGTTCTTGGATCAAACCAAAGATAAGACCGCGGATCACATGTTTGCGGTAATTCTCTTTGTTGATCTCCTCAGAAGTTGCTAAGCATTGATAGAGGGCTTGCAGTTCCTCGACATTTTTAGGTAACACACCCAGAATCTTGTTCACATAGGCATAAAGCTCTTCTGAAAGAGGCCATTGTTTATCGAGGTGAAATGCAAGCTCTTTTGGCAGATTGATTTGCCTCCATTCATCACTTCCTATGTTGATATAGGCTGGGAT
>CAZPPS010000050.1:0-12556 GCA_964588495.1 uncultured bacterium
TAAAGTTTATGCGAATTTCTATTTCTAGGTGGACCGATTTTTCGGGGCAAGGTCACGTTTATGAATGCTTCATAGCTGCTTGATTCGTTCGTTCAAAATCAATAACATAACGTTCAGGTTGGAAGCCTGGGAAAAATATCAGCATCTAAGGGCGATCTAAAAATCCACTATTAAAGACATGATCCTGTTCTTTTAATATGCCAATCTTGTTTTTTCAAAGAAAATGACACACGTCGCTGAAATAAAAAGATGAATTCTTTAGAGGCTTACGGGTTTGTGGTTATTATGCTTTGCTCTTCAGAATAGCACACAGCTCTCATCAGTTTTTTGTGTCTGAAAGGACTCATCTAGAATGGGTAAGTTTTCAGCGTATTCAGTATTTTGTTTTACATGTTTAGCGCACAAGAAACCAGGACATAGCTCTTGTACAGGGACAAAAGAATTTAACGCCAAAATAGTGTCAAAATATTCTTTGTGTTGAAGCTTGGATAGGACAGACTTAAGATCTCTCTCAAATCGAAAGATATTTGTGTGGGAGAGGCTAATTTTGCGACCCATCAGAATTGCTAAAAATGCATTTAATCCATCTTCATTCTTTGCATTTGATAGTAGATAATCGATTGGCGTTTGCCCACGATAATGTTTTTTTGCGACTATCTGGATCTCAAAATAGTCGACCAGAACCTCTATTTCTTTAATCAATTTTGTAGCGATGGCCACGCTTAGAGCCGAGATGATGGCCTCCTGAGGGATCGGACAGACTTTTTTAAAATAGTTGCAGATTTCTGCAGTAACTCCAGGTGTGTCATGTATGCTCGCCAACCATAAAAGGGTATACGGATCGATGGATTCTGAATTAGGAAATAAAGATTCAAGGGTTATCTTGGGTCTTTGGGGAATTTCTTTGGAATACCTCAAGGCTTGCTGGAGTTCTTGTAAATATTTTTTATCTTGCTCTAGGGATTTTATTCGAATGCTTTGGGGAGAGATCATTTGTTTGCTTTCAATAGCGCCAGAAAGGGCCAATGAGCTGAGGGCTAACTTAACTCCATCTTCGTTGGCGTGTTCATTTGGCTTCCAGCTAGATGAAAAGTCGCCCATATAAAGTCCTAAATGTTTCAATTTTACTGCTGCCCAGCTGACGCAGTTATGGGGCTCTACGACCTCTATCCATTTATCATCTTCCGTCTCAAGCACGACCCTATGGTTTGAAAATGCCATAAATTCATCACTTTTGACTTCATTTCCGTAATCACGCATTTTGGGATTATTACTTTCTAGCCATAGATTTTTTTTTGATTTATCTATCAGTACCACAGAATAATAAGGTACATTTTCATCTTTTGACTCTATTTTTTCGGCGCTCTCTTTAGATTCAATCTTAAGGATTTTACTGATTTTCAGTTCAATTTCCTTCTTAGTATTGGACAGTTCCTGAGCTACATGAAAATAGCGTCCGAAGAGGAGATCGAATGCGAACTCTTCTGATATTAATCTATTTTTATTCATTTCTATAAAAAGTGCTTTATCCACTTCCAATGAGTATTGACTTCCCAGATTTTCCCATATGCATGCATCAAGTATACTGGGGCTGCAGTCTAGTATACTTTTAACCATATCGTCATATGAATCAAAAGTCTTAATTTTTAGGCATGTGGCCGATAAAGAGTTTACACCTAACTTAAGCAGCGCTTCCGCATGTGACAATAAAGGGGTTACTTTGCCCATGCTGAACTTAACGATAGGCTCTCCTTTCGTTTGTTGAGCGATTTCTCTTTCAATCGTATGTATCATCCTTTCTACTTTTAAATGTGAGACTAAGAAAGTCTTGGCTTTCCCGGAATAGGTTGTAGTTCGCTCTTCCGTCAGCCTCACAGTTCCACCACCTTCAGCTTTTAAATCTGTAAAATATGAAAAATAGGCACCCTTTTTTACCCCTTCAATGACAAGCCCAGCGTGCCCATACCACGATGAAGGATTACTGCTGTAACATTTCCCTGTGTTTACAAGAGTTACTGCCCATAAATCCACACAAATGGTCACATTACTATCAAATTTACTGCAAAAAGTAATAGGCCTTAAGCAAATTTTTTCGACGACCTCATTATGGCTCGTCTTTTCTATCTCTAGTTTTGTAATCTCAAATGCTTCAAATTTATGTGTTTTTTTTGATGCAGTTAAAGATATTTCATCTGTATTTTGTATTATAAATGCTTGTTTGTGAGTTAGATAAGTTGTCTGCTTTGTTTTTTGATTGAACACATGCCAGAATAATGGGTCTGATGGCAATTTGGATTCATTTGCTTTCAGAGGTAACTGATCTTTTGAAAGAGCGTTGACAAAATTTGAATCTAAAAAATCCCAGAAGGTATCGTAGTTACTTAAAAGCTCAATTTTATAGTCGTTCCAAGTCCAACTATGAGAGATCGGGAAAAAATGAACTCTTGTAGATTTTCTGAAGCATATGATTGGCTGACAGGCTTTTACAAGTTGTCTTATTTTCTCCAAGTTTTGTGTGCTTGCAAATGATCCCAGAGCGCATCCATGGATGCGCAACCCTTCAGGGTTGATCCAAATAGATTTGAGTAAATCAGTATCTTGGACAATACACACTTCACCCTCTTCGATCTTCCAGCGCTTTATCGGCAGAGCAAAACTGACTGAGCCATTATCGTGTATGATTGGTTCGCATGAAGTGAGAAAGTTGATGCATTCATCCAAATCAACATCGGATGGAGTATGAATAGGCCCTCGAATTTTTTCCTCATCGTCTTCAAGCACATATTCAAGGCAACCATTACTTTTTATCAGGACCACTTGCCCAAAAGGAAAACACCATTCATGAAGGCGTTCATTAGCGTTTGGAAGATATAGAGGATGATTACTTGCAGCATTTATTTTACTAGCATACATTTTGACCGCTGACAAATTTTAATGTTAATTTTTTTTAAAGACAAATATACGGGTTTTCGCCTATGGCGCAAAGAAAAAGGTATGGTTTTTTTAAAAAAATAGTGATGTTTCCTCTATTGTGATTGCAGCTCTTGCATGCTTTCATGGGCCTATCGAACTTTCAGTCTAACATCGATGCATGGTGGGACATCACACTCAATGAGCTGTCTCACATGCAAGATCATGAGTTCGCAGCAGAAATGATCTCTTGTCATTTGGTATTTGGCAATTATTCCTTGCGTAGTATCATCGAACGCTTTGCGGAATTTTGCTATGCTATCGCTTTGCGGAGGCGCTCATTATAATATCGAGATCACAAGGCGTGTATTTGTATTTCTGGATACAAAAACTTTATGCCAATGCAAACAGGTAAGCACCGTATGGCGTCAGTTCATCTCGTCTTATCTTGCTCAGGTATTGAGTTCCTTACCTGTACATCGAGAAGAGATAACTAAGAATCGATTGATCACCTATGCCCCAGAGCTTTTCTGTATTTACAAAGGAAAAAAAGGACAAAAGTTACAATTTATCCCTGTCGCTGAAAAGACAGGAGGAACAGCTCTCGGAACGATTTATGAGAAAACTTCTGGAAGCCGATGGATCGGAAAAGTCGGCAGCCCCAATGGAGTGTTCCGTAATGATCCAAATACGATCCGAACACGGGCAGCTAAAGAAATCAACTCCGATTCAATGCGAGAGAAGATCGCATCTGATCTATTCAAAGAGCTTGGTAAGGGAATGTTTGCCGTCCCTAAAACCTATCTTTCTAAACAGAAAGTCGTCGATGCTTTCACAAAGAACCATGCACTGGCTCAAGACTGGGAATATCTTGGCATTTCACAATGTCTTCGAATAATGTCCCGTTTCGTAAAGGGGTATTACGATTTTGACAAGGCAATCACAACTGATTTAGACCAAACGATCTCCTTTATGGCCTACATCAAGAAATACCGACGCCCACCTGAAACGTTATTAACTCCTGAGGGCCAATCTGTCCCTTTAAACGGGATTATGGCTCTTCTTGCTGTGGGGCGTCTTTTGGCAGATGTCGACCTTCTCGGAGGATCGGGAGGCAACGCAGGTTTCTATTGGATAGAAGAAGAAGGAGTGATTATTGGAGCGCAAACTGTAAAGATCGATCCTGGATTTTCTTTTTGTTGCTCTGAGCTGCACACGAAAGATCTTTCTCCGAATTTAGTCATCAACACCTATCACAAGGTAGGTCCGGGGCAATATTATTTAGAAGATATCCGTGATCTACAAACTTCATCGAGCAATCGGGATACCATTGTCTACTGGCATGCTTTAAGTGTTCCTCAGAAAGAAGAGTTTTTAAAAGCTTTTTTGCATGGCATGTGCTACTTCAATTCTGATGAGCTGCTCATTTTCCTGCTTCATCGGGACAATCTCTTTTCTCGAACAGAGAAAGAGCAATTTCCAACAGAGATTGCTCTTAAAATGCACCAAGAAATAAAAGCATGGGCAGCTCTCCAGCAAGACCTTTATGCTCAAGATCTCCAAAGCTACACGCTACAAAATAGTGAGTCATTGATTCGCGCCTCTTACCTCAATCTCTGGGAAGCAAAAGAACGCTTCTCGATTAAGCCCAACCAGCTTTTTGTAAATAGCCAAAAAGTGCTGCTCCTTGGTGAAAGTACAGAGCTCACTACTTTTTGCAAACAGATCGCCCATGAATGGTCAGCAGGAGGCATATGGGATAGATTTCATAGAGTTTACCTTCTCTCTCTTGCCAAACTTAGTGAAATCGACTTATCCATTGAAACCTTAAGCCTTTTCCTGAAACAAACCCCTAACACACTTGTAATTTTAGATGGCTATCAATTAGCGAGCCCCCACATCAAAGCCTTTGTGAACTACCTCCTGGCAGATCCTCATCTCCATATTTTATTGACCTCAACACCCGCATGCAATGAACTGGGGCCTCTGTTGAGTGATCAAATTGAGCTTCAGGTGCTAGACAAAAACTATCCCGATAGCGATCTATTTCAATTGGCTATTCAGAATCATTTCCCCTTATTATCTAAACCTCTGCTTAAACAGATCGCTTTAAAAGCCTCTTTAGAAGAGTATCCTGAGCATTTTCGAATTCTTGCTAAACACCCGGATGAAGCACTTGGAAAATTTTATCTTAAAATCCTGGAGGAGAATCTAGAGCCTGATATCTATCAAACCCTCCTGGAAATTCCAAATCAGTCTGGCTTACGCCTCTGTTTCAAACTTAGTTTTAATAAACTGGAACAGGCTCTACTAGCGATCACAGATGAATCTCCAAAGGGAGGAAAAACAGTTGCGATCACAACCACAGTTTCTGCAATTCCCCGCTATTTAAAATCTTCAATCATTGAAAGGATTTTAGAAGGAACAGATATCCGTGATATCTACAAGGGGAGTGCACACAGAGTATGCCGCCTGGAATATGAAGGATATGATCTGCATTTCAAACAAAAGCCCTCCCATCCTCTGATGGAGTACGCCATACATAACCTAATGTCACGCATTGCAGGGGAGTTGACGCCGCCGACCCTTCTTCTCCGTTTTGATGTGCAAGGGAAGAGCTATCCAGTTCTCATGAGCCTAACAGTAAAAGGAGAAAATCTCAAAAGTTCTTGGCCAAAATTGCAAGCGAATGCCAACTACACTTGGACACTTCTCTGTGCAATCCTCACGCGTCCAGGAGATGGAAGACTTTCTAACTATATCCTTGACCCGCAAAACAAACTTTACTGCATCGATAATGATATCTCCTTTGTGGAGCCTGTCGTTAAAGAAATGATTTTTCCGACTGTCAATTTCTGTTCTGCTCCCTTTGCCATTCTTCCGCTGAATACACCCCTTGACTCAGAAGTACTTCAGCAGTTCTGTGAGCTGGATTCCTATGCTATTCTAGATGGATGGATTGGAGATGTGATCCAAAAGGAGCAAGAGTATACCAAACTCTTTACAGAACAAGAGCAAAAAAGACTCTATGAGGAAGATCCAGAGAAATCCTTCACGCCGACTATCCTTTTTAGGGAGGGAACTTTAGCAACCCTCCATCTACAATTTTGGCAACTTCAAAATAATATCGCCCTTAGCCTGACACAAGATAAAGTTCTGACTGCCGGTGAGTTGCTTCAAATGCTGATCAGCCTACATCAGGAGAAAATAGGGTCTTATATCTATAAATCCTATAATAATGCCCAACCCACTCCAGAAACAAAGTTGCAAAAAGCGACTTCCCGCAACCAACAACAGTCCATGACATCGGTCCAATACCACCAGGCATGTCTGGGCAAGATTCCTAAGATCCAAGAGATTAATCAAAAGTTCTATTCTCCTGAAAATGCAAGAAAGGAATTTTTATTCACAGTCCTAGAAAAAAACTCCCATTACGTCGATTTTATCAGCAATGCAGAAGGAACTTCAATACAGGCCAATTTTCAAGATCTAGAAAATGATCCTTCAAGACAACTCTTGGTCCTGAAAGCCCTAATTGAGCAAGCCAAAATCCAGCGACCTCATTCTATTACTATTCACCATAGCAACATACTGGAAGCAAGCCATCTGGAATCACTTCTCCATCCATCCCTTACATCTCTTGATTTGCGCTATTGCACCGCAATCGATGAGGATGCGATTTCCGTTATTGCACGCTTTTCTCAACTCAAAGAGCTTTTGCTCTCCGGGACCAATATTACTGTATTCCAGGGAAGCTTCTTATGGTCCCGCGTAATCGATTTCCCTAAGCTTACAAACCTAAGACTCGATCATTGTCCCAATCTTCACACAATTCAGGTACGTGCTACGCAACACCTTTCATTGACAGCAAAACATAACCCCAAGCTAGAGATTTTGCGCATCAAAAAATCCCCCTTTTTTCAAGTAGATTGTACAGGCTCACCTCAAGTGCAAGTGAGCTACTTGAAGTTGGAGTGCGTAAGAACATTAAAGGGGCACGCTGACGTCATCAATTCTTTTATACAGCTTTCGGATGGGACCTTGGCCAGTGGATCTAAGGACAAAACGATCAAGCTGTGGGATCCGGAGACTGGAGTTTGCAAACAGACTCTTCAGGGGCATATAAAGGCGGTGGAGGCTCTCTTACAGCTTTCCGATGGCACCTTGGTCAGTGGATCTTGGGGCGGTATCATCAAACTGTGGGATCTGAAGACTGGGAATTGTAAACAGACTCTTCATGAGCATATAAGTTTGGTGGATACTCTCCTACAGCTTCTAGACGGTAGTTTGGCTAGTGGATCTTGGGACGGAACCATCAAGCTATGGGATACAGAGACTGGAGCTTGCAAACAGACTCTTAAGCGGCATGCAGGTTCGGCATTCGGTCTTAAGCAGCTTTCCGATGGCACCTTAGTCAGTAGGTCTTCAGACAAAACCATCAAGCTATGGGATCCAGAGACTGGAGCTTCCAAACAGACTCTTCAGGGGCATACAGGTCTGGTAATTGCTACCGTATTGCTTTCTGATGGCACCTTGGCCAGTGGATCTTATGACACCACTATCAAGCTGTGGGATCTGGAGACCGGGAATTGCAAACAGACTTTTCAGGGGCATGCAGATGAAGTGCATGCTCTCATACTGCTTTCAGATGGTACGTTGGCTAGTGGATCTTATGACAAAACCATCAAGCTGTGGGATCCGGAAACTGGGAATTGCAAACAGACTCTTGAGGGGCATGCAGGTTCGGTATTTACTCTTAAGCAGCTTACGGATGGGACATTGGCCAGTGGATCGGCTGACAGAACTATCAAGCTGTGGGATCCAAAGACTGGGGATTGCAAACAGACTCTTAAGGGGCATAAAGATAAGGTGTATGGTCTCGTGGAGCTTTCCGATGGGACCTTGGCCAGTAGATCCGGGGATGGGACCATCAAATTGTGGCAGTAGGATAGTTCCTCCACTGGAAATGCCACGAGGAGGAACTGCTGGTGCAAAATAAGAATACTACCTATCATACGCTGTAAAATTTACATTTGGATCGGTTATGGCACTACAGCCAGTCAATGTGCACGAGTGTGCAGCGCAAGCCTACGATTTGCATCATCTTTTTCCCAAAGATGATTACAAAAAAGAGCGAATAGTTTGTGCTCACTATCTTATTCTTTATAAAAACAAGAAGGGTGTTGTCGAATGGCTCAACAATAACCCACAGTATTTGAATGAGAAGGCGACGAAATTTCAAATCACACCCCTTCATCTGTGTGCAATTGTAGGAGATGTTGATACAGCGACTTATCTCCTTTCCAAGGGAGCTCACACTCATGAACTCGATATCAGAAAGTGGACACCGCTTCATCACGCGGCTCTCCATGAAAATTCGGCAATGTTGACTCTCCTCCTAAAAATTGATGCAACGAAAGATAACCCCGCTTCACCACTCAAAAATGAAAATAACGGCACTTACGCAGATCTCAGACAATGGGCTTTTCCCCAGCAGATTTCCCAAGATAACAATGTGTTTAACTTTCGTAATCCTCATGGGGAAATTGTTGGCGGCAGTGCAACCCAGTTTCAGGAAATGACGGGTGCTCAGTTCGTCTCTCAAATGCATTCAGATCCAGCCTTTTTTATAAACGAATGGAAAAATCCCACTGAAATAGCAGAGGCTGATCTAAACATTTCTGCATCCATGGAAAAGTTATATTTAAGCTTTTTGAACGCTCCTCCTCCACTTTTTTTAGATGCAACCGGAGCTTCGGGTTTTGGGGTTTTCTCTGGTGGCGAGATACCGAAAGATGCTGTTGTCATCGATTATTTAGGAAAGGCAACACATGATGGAGGCGCTAGTCTTTATGCCATGACACTCTGTGACGGTTTCGAAAAGCGGAACTTTGGCCCCATGATGAATGATGGGTTTCCCAATAGTGTCGATATGTCTTTATGTAACTTTAAGGGCATTCCGATCCTTCATGTGCTCCGAGCCATTCGACCTATAGCACAAGGAGAACAGATTCTTTGGAATTATGGGCACAATCACCCTGTTAAAGTTGGTAAATATACTCATTTAGCCGAAGAAGATGCCATCAAATGGTTACAAGAAAAAAACCTTTTAGAGCGATACAAAGAATTAAACAATTGGGTAAGAACAAATACTGATAACGTCAATTTTTCAGTTATTTTCAGAAATTATATTGCACCATTTCATTATCTTTTATGCACACCGTCTTTTCAGGTCATTGTTTTGTTAAAGAGGATTATAACAATAGATGAGTTATATACTATTTCAAAACAAAGATATTTTGATGAGCGATCAAGTGTTACGGAACGGTCAGATAATTTGTTTGTCAGAAAAGACTTGGAAAGCAGTTTTAGGATTGTAAGCTTCTTTTTTAAGTTCTGTGCTCAACTTGACAATCCCAGCCAAAAAGAACAGGAGGTTGTAACTATTGTCGAGAATTTATTTTCTCAAATGAAAATATCTAGTTTTTTTGGTTTCTGGGAAACTCTGACTGCAGATCTTGCTGATCCTACGTCATTCGTACGGCCCCTTTTGACAAAGGCAATCGAAGGTAACCTGCCTCAAAGAGAAAAGTTACTGAAGATGGCAATCAATTTTGAGCTGCATCCCGAACTTTACTAAAAGGTAAGGAAAAGGCGGCACGTTAAAAGTGGATGCGGAGCCAAAGTAACATTTCGTATGGTGTCGCGAATTTTTATTTATTGGCAGTCACCTCAAGAAAAGGACCGGAACTTTGGCATCCAGAAAGAATCTAAGCTGGGCTGGTATAGATACAAAACAATGATGGAGAAATTTTTATGTCTATAATTGACACTGCAATTCGGGGTGGAAAAATAGGGGGTACTGTTGGTGCTGTAGGAGGGGGTTTGGCAACTGTGCCGTTGCTGATGGGTGTTTTTGCTGCTGGATGTTTTTTCGGAGGTCCCGCTGTTACAGTATCAGTAGTAGCGACTAATGTCGGTGGTATTCCGGCCTTAATGGGGTTAATTGGTGCAGGTACTGTTGTGGGTGGAGTGTCGGGTGGAGCCTTAGGAGCTACGGCAGGAGGCGTTGCAGGTGGGATTTCTGATATCAGCACAAGAATAGATGCCTACTACACAGCTTTGGAAGCCGATATGGAAGCCGAAGATGCAGGCAATAAGTTAGCTAAAGGAAATGAGAGACTCGAAAAATCAATCAATGATTTTAAACAAACTGCTGAAGATCACAAAGAAACTGTAGCACAAACCAGTGGAATACTAGATTCAAAAATAGAACGTTTGAATGAAGTTGGTAAGGAATTAAAAGAAACGCAGAGTGTTTGTTCAGAAAATGTTAGATCTCAAAGACAAACAGCAGAAGTACTGAATAATGTTGTTACAGAATTCGTTGAAATGATTAATCCTGCGTTAGAGCAAACAGTTTTGGAGCAACATCAAGAGATTGCGACGCTCAAAAAAGAACTTGCAGACTGCAGGCTGCTGCTCCGCGACGCTGTAGTTGCTTTAGACCAATATCAAAGCAAAGCAATATTAGATGATGAAGAAAATCTGCGGCTTAAAAATGAATTGGCCTTCTCAAAAGCTAGGGAAGCAGAGTTAATGCGATTATTAGTTAGTAATGGTGTAAGGATATAAAACACGCGTTTTTGGGAGTTTATTATGACGAAGTCTGTAGGGATTGAACCAGATGGAACAGGAGCTGTGATCGGCTTATTCGGCGGGGCTATTATCGGTGGAATAGGCTTTGCTGCAGTTGGATGGGCTTTAATTCCAGCAGTGGTTGCCGGCGAATTCGTTGCTTTTTCAGGTATGGTAGTTGGTAATGAGGCAGAAGGTCTTGCAAGAAGAACTTATACTTATTTTCAAACGCAGCAAACCAATGATCAAGCCCAACAGATGGGAGATCAATTAGCCAACGAAATGGATAGATTCGAAAAATTAAGCGAAGATTTTAGAGACATTGCTGAAGATCACAAAAATGTTGCGGCAGAAAACATCGCAAAACTCGAGCCCCAACTAAAAACCCTCAAAGAAGTTGGTGAGCAATTATGGGCAACCGAAGAAACCCAATCAGAGAATGTTAAATCCCAAAAACAAACTGCGGAGACTCTGATTAAGGCTGCGAACAAAGTTGCTAGCGCGATTAATCCCGCTTTAGAACAAAAATTGCTGGAACAGAGCCAAGAGGTTGCTGATCTCAAAAGTGAACTTGAAGTGTGCAGGCAGCAGCTGCGCGAAAAAGATAAAACACTTAATTTTGCTTTAGTGATCTCAGACAATTATCAAAAAAAATCAGTAGCGGACGATGAAGAAAAAGAACGCCTTAAAAATGAAGTGGCGTTTTTAAGGCGTCGGGAAGAGGAATTGTTAAGATTATTAGCTAACAATGGAATAAAAGTATGACCTATCAAGCTCTACTAGCCACTAAGTATGCTGTTACAGATTATGGTAAAGAAACAATACAGGCGATTGCCGAATGGAAAGGTAGATGTTTTCAAAACGGTGTCAGAAATACGTTGCTTGGTGTTGGAGGGGTGGGGAGCCTAGTAGCAATTTATGAATTCGCAAATCCCTTGATTCAAACGACAGCACCTGGATGGCTGATTGGAACTGTAGTTGGAGGGGTGTCAGTAGTCGCTATTGTAGGAGGTATTTGTTTATATGCATCTTCTCCGCCCAAATTTGAGGAAATCGTTGTTCGGCTGAAAGAAAATCTGGATCGTTTTGAAGCTGAAAACCAAAGGTTCAAAAAAAATGTTAAAGTTTTTGATGGGGAATTAGATAAATTTGAAAGTTTTAATGAAGGTACAAGAGATACTTATCACAATTTCGAAGTGAAATGGGATGGGGAAGTTACTGTGATAGAAGGCTTATGTGGTGATTTGGGGAACACTAACGAAGGAATGAAGGCAGCTAACACAGCTATTACTGAAACCACCATTGAACTTAAAAATCAGGTAGATCGTTTGGAAAATTTGGCACGCGTATTTTCAAATGATCCGATTATTCCTAACAATTCGAATTATACGATCAATGACCAGCACGATACCATTATTGACATGAGCGATGCTCAAGCAAGACTTGCAAGGCATAATGCCTATTTAACTCAATCGAAAGGCTCAGGTTAGTAGTCAAGGAGAAAGCTGAGACTCTGAGCCTACAGCTACCCCTCAGTTGACTCGATTTCGTTGACGCTGAGACGCATGAGGTCGCCGGTTAGGAGTTGGAGGTTCAGCGAGCGGATCCAATCAGCTTTTGCTGCGCTGTCGGGCAGCTGACGGGCTTCTTCAAGTTGTCTGTGGATATTGGCAAGATCAAAGATGTCCCTGAGCTCTGCAGGTACAATTCTTGCATTGCTTTCCTTTAAGAGCCTCAGTTCTTCGACTCTGAGACTGGATAACACCTCTATAGTCTCTTTATAAAAAATCTTTTTGATGATCTGGGAGGGGAGTCTAAATTGTGGTAGATTGACCATTTCTTTTTCGATTTTTTCAATAATGGGCGTTAATTGAGCTACGAGAATGTGGTTGCCGAGAGTCCTTGTTAGATGTTCGAGGAACTGTTTGAGGGGAGTGAACTCATTTTCTCTGTGGCTAAAATTCCAGGCCTTGGAAACCCGAGTTGCAGCTTTTTTTGAGGCTGTGTC
>CAZPPS010000051.1:0-9745 GCA_964588495.1 uncultured bacterium
TTCTTAACACGCGATCCTCGTAAGAAAGAACGTAAGAAATACGGCCATAAGAAAGCCCGTAAGAGCTTCCAGTTCTCCAAACGATAAGTTTGCTCCCTCTCTTTCCCTTGGAATTCGCCTCTTTGGCCCCGGCCAAAGAGGTTTTTTTTTGGAGTGCGGTGACTAGTCACCGCTTTTTAATGGGTAATCAACTTATTGGGCATCAACGAAGTAGAATCGATTTAGATTTTTTAGCCGCCTTGCGCGGCGATATTTGCTAGCCGTGGCGTGACCGAAAGGGAACCCGCGGAATCAGACAACATAACTTTTGAGCCACGCAAGTGGCGAAACTCTTCAACATAGTGTCGCTACTTGCGTGGCTCCAAAAATATATTATTCACACTCCGTGGGTTCCCTTCGGTCACGCCACGGCTAACAAATATCGCCGCTTCGCGGCTAAAAAGTAATAATTCAGTAATATCGTTTACGAAGCGGAAACGATGGCTCTTCGGGCAAGGCTGCAGCAGCAGCCTTGGCCGATATCCTGCCCATCCTGTTTTTTTGCTTTTTGAAGCGCAACTCTCTTCCTAAGAGCTACTGGTTAGCCTGCCGAAGATGCATCCACAGAACCTTCAAAAAGGTTAGTCACGACGCTACGATACTGCTCGTTTCCTGATTCCTGCGATAATTCGGTCTTGAATTCCTGGGTAGTGCCACGTATTGAGCTCAACTCTTCAAGATTGTGCTTATCTTGCAATTCAACACGCTCATCGCTCTTTTTTTTCTTCTCAATGTTCAAAAATAGGAAAAGTCCAAGTAAAAAACATGCCGTTATGATCATCAGGGGCACACCTACATGGGGACAAACATGTGCTATTGCAATGCTGGCAATAATTGCCAAAGCAGCCACGCACACAAGAGTAATTATTTTTACCCTTTCATTTTTTTCCAAAGCTTTACGCTCTGCAGCCTGCGTCTCGCTGACAGAGCGAGCTTGGGCTTTTGTTATGGCTAGACCTGACATTCTACTTCCCTCCCTAGCCTGTTATGTGCCCTGAAATAAAGTTACTTACCTTTTGTGATGTCCCTGGTAGATCCGGTAGCATTATGATATAATTATTATTTTCGTATTAAGTTTTGTATTTTTTTTAATTAACAATTGATAGTCGTTATTCCGTGGGGTTCCCTTCGGTCACGCTAAGGCTAACAAATATCACCGCTATCGCGGTATCCGCAGAACCGGGCGCTAGTTTTTATGTGAATTTTGTGGTACAAACGTTGTTTTTTCAGCTGGTTATATGTCAATGATCCGGAATACCTGCTATGCCTATCCCGTTTCGGGGTCTTACACGACAGAGAAGCCTCTGGAGACGGCAGAAGAGCTGCTGGAATGGGCACTCGTGCAGCCTGCGAAGGTCCTCTTAAAGTGTGAGGTTCAGGAGCTTGGGAAGATCTATACCCTTTTGGAATGGGCGGTGGTGCGGGAAAGTGTTGAAGATGTGGGTAGAATCATTACGCGGCTGGAATTGCTTACTAATGAAATTTATACAAATCCAGGCAATCAAACGATTGTCTACTTTTATCTGGACCTGGTTGAAGATGGTAGGGAAGCCAATCTTGATATTTTAGTCCTGATTGCTGGTAAGTATTTTGAATTCAATGAAACTGAGTTGTTTGGGATCCGCTCTCCCTTAGAATATGCTCTTAAGAAGGTGGCTTTTTATAAGAATATTCCATGGGACATCATCGACATTTTACTTCAGATGAGGCAGATCCAGACTAAATATCCAGCAGACGGGCACTCTTTCTCTATATTGCAAGGAGCATTTGCTGAGAAGCTAAAAGAGGGGATCACTTCTGAAGAAGAGATGGGATTTCTTGATGCCTTAAGCCGCTACGCTAGGTTGGAAAGAAAATATGGGAACACCCATTGTTATTTGACAGTTGAGGAATTTAACTTACACACTTCCCTTTTGAAACAAGATCTCCTTGCCCTTTGTAAAAATCTCAAAAAAGAAGAAAGTACATTTATAAGGGTCACACTTCGTTACAAGTTAGATCTTTATAACACTTATTTTGGAGAATTTGTCACTACGGCTGAAGTGAAGGCTTGTTTTGATGAGGAGGAATGGGGACTGCTCAATGAAACTGGACTTGTCTTAATTTAGTAATTATAAAAAATTAATTTGACAAAAATAGTTAAAATAATTTATAATATCTTCATATTTAATTATTAGAGTCGTAATGCTTAGTATCTTTGATGTGTTCAAGCCCCTTTTCTATAGCCAGCAGCTGGGTCAAGAAATCCAACAAGGAGCCCTAGCAGGGCTTGCTGAACAAGCGATTCCCGAAATTGGGAAAGAGGAGAGCGGCAAACAAAGATCGATTCGATTGCGGGTTTTGGGCAAAAAAATCCTGGAATCTGCCAGAAACTTGCCCGAAGTCAACTGGCGGCAGTTTGCATTGATGCATAACTCTGCCATGATTCGGGAAACAAGCTTGGCTGGCGGTTTTTTTAATGACAGCATTGAGGCCTGGAAAGCGATCTTGGAGATCTGGCAAAAAAGCGACTCTCTCTATTTTTCCTGTTACTTTTCAGAGAAGTCGCTCAACATAGCCTGCCAGGTTTTAGAAGATCTCAAATATTTTGAATCTCTTTTTCCCCCTCTTTGTACCGAATCTCTGCCCGAGACACAGTTGCTTTCTTGCGCAAAAAAACTGCATAAGGAATTAACGAATGCACTCATTAAGAAAAAAACTGTTTATCTACCCATTGCCTACCGTCATGGTGTAGCCAATGAAGGGCATGCCATGCCGGCAAAGTTTGTTCTGGAAGAGGATCGGACCGTTACCATTTATGTGCTCAATTTAGGGGATGGAGCAGGTGAGCATCCTGTTTTGAATTACACAACTTCTCAGGAAAAAATCTCTTTTCGCTCCTACCCCATCCAGGTAGATGTTGATGTGTTTTGGGGAGAAATGGGGTTTGCAGCCCTTTGTCACCTGATCCGCTACCACTCTGAGCCCCCCCGTCCCGATCAACATCATTATGAGGGAGAAGATATCTACAATATTTTCCGCACCCTTGGGACGCTGGTTCCAGATCTTGGAGAGCATCCCGAAGCGTTGGCCGCTAAAGGGCAAAGAGGGCCCTCTTGCACGGAAAAAGGGGTCAAGAATGTGGTGCATGATGTGCTCGTTGAATACCAAGTGCCTCTAAAAGAGACCAAGAAGATTTTTCTAAACGTCTATTTTTGTTCTTTAATCAGCGGTTACCATAGCTATCTCAAAAATCCCGATGAAAAAAAATGCATTTTGCTGCGCGACGCAGCCGTTGAGCTTGCAATCACCCTTGAGAAGTTGCAGAACGAAATTTCGCAAGAGGAGTATATCGCAGCTTCTTCCGTGATCACGCAGATCAAAAAAGCCACCAAAACGACCGAGCTTAAAATTCCTAAAACGCAAGCTGATTTGCCTAAGGAAAACAAGATCCGTTCTTTTCCTGCCGAGTTTCCAAAAATCGAAGAGAATATTCTGACTTCTTCGATAACAACAAAGGCGACACCCAAAAGTATAAAAAAAGTGGCCAGAATTTACGCCCCTACCTTTGAAATCCAACTGTTTTCAAAGCAGCTCGATGAATGGATCGATACCCTTTCCCAGTTTTCAGATCCAAAAGAACGGTTCCGTTTTTTTTATGCCTGCACCAAAGTTCTCCCTATTCCTGAATGGGACAAAAAATGTGTCTGGGATACGGTTTCTGACAAAGCAGTGAGTCAGTTGTTGCAGAAAATGGAAACTCTGATGATTTTGGGGTTGAAAGAGATTGCGATAGCACAGAACATTCATCAGGCTTGTTTTCTTGACCAAGTGCTTGCCATCCATACCCTTTATGTCATTGCTGATAAACTGGCGAGGAATTGTAAATGGACAAAGCTGGAGGGTTTTGCTTCTCCCTTTGTCCCTCTCCAGCATCCCTATGTTATCCCTGATTTTACAACGATCCCTTTAGGTTTTGACAACCACCGCTATTCTCAAATTTCGAACTATTTCAAAGAGAGCCGGAAAAAAAACCAATACAAAGTCATTTTCCCTGTAGAGCCTACACTTGCAGTACAGCAATATGTCTACGATTCGACCCACCATGGACAATTATCCCAAGGAAAAAGCCACATCGAATTTTTGCGGCACCATCTTTATGAGCGCTATCCACAATCTGCCAATTCATTACTCGCAAGGCCGTCCCATTTTTTATGGAAAGAAATGAAAAAAGAGCTCCCCGCTGAGGTCAATTCGCTCTATTACTTTGCCTTTGTCGCCAGCATTCTTTTTTATGGAAAAAGGGGGGACGATTCTTCTTTTCCAACCGCTTTGAAATTTGTTGATGGAGTGGACGGGTCAGGACTTAAAGCCCTTGTTATCGAAGGGGATGTGGAAAAGTTGTTTCATAAGCATCCCCAAGAAATGGCAAAAAGGTGGGAGGAATTATGGGATTATCGCTTCGACGAGATGCAGATAGGCGGGGATCGTAACTCCTGCATTGATATTTTTGGTCCTACCTATCAGGGCTTAAGCACAAATGACGCTGTCTGTATTCGATTACCTGAAGAAGAGATGGGCCGTTACAGAATTTCTGAATCTATTTTTCGAGATTTAATCAGGATCACACGGAAAGAAAATTTAAAACTTCCCCTTGCACTGCATTGGGCTTCTACAAATTTGGTCCATTTAGACCATAAGGGAATTCAGTGGTTTCTCGGTCACTGTTTTTTTAGTCCCGGCAGTCTTTATGAGAGGCTGAAACAGGAGCCTGAACTGATCCATGCTTTACGGGAGTTTGTTGCAAAAGGTCTTGATTACTACAGAGATAATAGCCACCATTTATCGACGATCCTCTATCTGATCCGGACAGGAATTTGCTTTGAAACACATTATGCCAATCTCTATGGCGTAGACAAAATCCAAACTACTTTAAGTTATTATCAGGAAAAAATTTCCAAACTTAAAAGTGATAAGCTCGAAAAAAATGAATCTTCTCAGCTGATTATGCATACTCTTCTTATTGATCTATATTCTACACAAAGAAGCAAAGATGAAGAGATTGAATTTTTAAAAAGACTTTTTAGATTTTCAGAGCCCAAACAATTATGGTCTCATGATTACGACTACAAGTGGCTAAAAGAGAGGATTGATTCCACTGCACGCCACTTTATTTTCAAACTGCAGGATGCTTTTAAAGTCGATCAAGGTTTTTGTAATCGCGTGTGTCACGCTCTTTTACAGGAATTCATTCCGGAAATGGCTATTGCTTTGAAAGATTCTGTCTGGAGTGGAGAATTTCCTAGCTTCTCGTGTCATTCCTATGTCGTTAATTTTTTTGAGAGAAGGATTGAACATCGGGAAAAAGGATTTTTAAGGAATGAAATACCAGCTCTTGTGGAAAGTGATTGGCATTTTCTGACTCGAGGGAAAAAATTTTGGTGTGCGGAAGGGCGCTATGAGAGTCTGGATGGAACCGTCAATTTTGCGTGTGACCATGACAATGACCGAGTTGTTGTTAGAAAAGAAATTGTGTTTAAGGGTGAAAAGAGATGGGCAAAGGGGCACATATTTTCTTGTTCGGAAATCGATAAGGTAGATCTGGATTTCTTAAATTATCGGGAGTTTCTTCCCTACGCACACTATGTTCTCGAAGATAAAAGGGAAGGGGATCCCACATTTCTAACATACGATTACAAAACAAATAGGCCAATTTTACGGATCGATTACACCTCAAAAGGAGCTGAATACACAAAACTCGATCAAAATGGGGAAGTTCTCCCGATTAAAATGGCCAATCTCTCAAGGATTCGGGATCAATCTCTCCCTCTTTACAGATATGCAGCCCGTTTTTCTCACACATCAAGAGTCCTTTGTTTTGTCAACACAACTACGGGATTGATCGAGGAGTTAAACTTTTTTTATTTAAACCTCAGCTTTGTTCGGACAGCTCATGGAATGGAATCGGTGCAGTATCCCGGCTACTATTTACAGCTGGATGAAAGGCTTGAAGAGCTAAATTCTTTTTCTGCAGTGATGATTCTGAAAAGTTTGACCGATGAGAGAAAAATCCTTATTCCTGCAATGAAGTTACAAGCCTGTGCTGAGGATTTTTCGAAAGAGGTGACCTTTGGAAAAGAAAATATCTCAAGGGGGAAGTATTTTGCTTGTGATGTGGATCCTGTCAATGAGACGTTAATCAGTAAAAAAAATGCAGCCAATCTCTACATAGCGCTCCTTTTAAAGATGCAGCGGGACGAAGTGAAAGCGCTTAAATACCTTAAAAGAGTCCAGGCAAACGATTATTTTGACTTTGACGCCAGCTGGATGCTGGATCAGTTCACTTATTTGAGAAATGCTTCTCCTGCGGCTCATGCTTTTAATGCCAAGCTTGTGTTTCTTTGTATCGACAATCTCAATTTAATGTTGGAAGGGAGATTTGGAGTACGGGAACATGAGCGCCATTTCAACACTTTTTTAGCCTGGGCAGAGAAGGCCTATGTCGATTATTTGAAAACAATGAGTAGTGAAAGCGTGAGCTCTATCCCTAAGGAGCTTCGTCTCACGGTTGAAGAAGAAAAGTCCATTTTGCGTACCCTTAAGCGCAAAAAGGAAGAAAAAGAGATCACACAACACGATAAAGGAAAAACATTTCCCAAAATCCTGGCGCTGCGCTTTGAGCTTCTGTGTACAGGCAAAGAAAAAGTGACGGCTACAATTACAAAAAATAAAGAGGTCTTGCTGCGCCCTCTAGCATATCAACATTTAAGCCCACCAAGAGAGCTCTACGCACTTACCCGATATATGGAAAAGGAATTTCCTTATGGGGAAAAAAGGCTTGAAAAGGCCAAGCCAGGAGAAAATTTTGATTGTATGGCCTTTCCTAACCGCCTGACTAAAGAAGCAATGCTTGTCCATTTCCCGGATCTTTATGAAAAAGCAAGAGCATGCAGGGCAAACACTAGAGTCCCTTTTGATTTTACTCTTTTAGCCTTTCTTAAGCTGGAGAAGGACTCTTCTCATCACAATGATGCCCATCAGCTCGGATCCCTTCTTTTTTATGTGCGCCATTTTTCTTATCTTTTTACCGATCTTTCCTTTAAGGGAGTCACTAAAGAAATTGAAAAAGTGGCGATCTTCAAACAAATCGTACAACGTGTCTGCGAATTAGAGGATTCATTTACTTTTAAGAGGTTCAAAAAGGAATATTTGGAGGAAAAAGGGACATTTCATTTCGAAAAGCAAACAGAGCTTTTTTCCCCTTTAACGATAGAGAGCGTTGGGATTCCTTTAGCCAAAGAAAGAGAAGAGGGGAAATGGATCAAGGCTCCGCTCCGCTCTTTTTGTGAGGTGCTCTTTACAAAAACGATTAAAACCGTTTGTTTTGCAGAAGAACCTCCCTTTTTGGATGAAAAATTATCTCCCCTTCCCAATACCTTTGAGGCCGATTTGGTGGAGAAGTTCACACAAGGGTATGAGAAGTTGAAGGAGAGGACAACGTTTGTTTATACCCTACATTCGGATGAGCTTACAATATCAAGAGAAGGTCTTTTGTTCGAAAAAAAGAGAATTCACAAAATCTTGTGTGCCAAAAGAGAAGAATTTATCACCAAAATCAACACTCCTTATAAAGTGCGCTCTGGAGCGTTGCAATCAAACCAAGAGGTATTTGAGGAGATCGATTTTCGCAACAAACGGCAAGCTTTACAAACAATGCCTATCTTACCCGAAACTGTGATGAAAGAGGTGATTTTACGGGGCAATCCTGCGTTTCTCAAAAAGCATTGTCCTCTTCTTAAAGAGAATGAGGTTCAGGAAATCATCAATCATGTGTGTGATTATTACCATCTTTTGGCTTTTTACCAACTTTGTGAAGAATCCATTATTTTGATCGACAAAATCCAAAAACAACCTTCGGATGTGTTCTTACAAAACGAACTTGCCCAGAAATTGGATTACGAATTTTTGGATCACAGGGCCTATCCTGAAATCTCCTATTTTAAGGTGACCGAAGGGAAAATTCCCCGCAAAGAACAAGCTGAGATCTACAAATGGGTCTGTGAGGGACTAGCCAAAAAGGAGAGCCGGCTTTTCCAACACAAAGCAGGAGGGGGGAAGACCGATTATTTGACTCCCTTGATGATGCTGCGGATCCGAAGAGAGAATCTGATGCCGGTCTTTTTCTCGACTCCGATGATCTACGCGGTGGATAAAGTAAATTTAAGCGCCACATTGCAGAAGCTGGATAACAATCTTATCTATCTCGAAGTGGGGATGCATATGAAGCTTTCTTCCCACGATATGAAATTTATCTATGAGCAGCTTCAGGAATACTATCAGGAGGGGAGGGGGTTGATCATGACCCCTCAAACTTTCTACGCTTTGAGATTGCAATATTATTTTGCGGGGATCCGAGAAAAAGATGTGGCCAAGGTCAAGTATTTAGGGCTCATCTTAAACTTTTTTGAGACCAAATGTTGCGCACTTGGAGATGAAGGGCATCACAACTACGATCCCATGACACGGGCCATTTTTGGTGTGGGGGAATATTTTTATCTTCCCAAAGAAGAAAGTGCTCTTTTTATTGCTCTCATGAAACCCCTTATGGGATTTGAAGAGGTTTTGGATATGAGTGGGCGCCCTGTCAGTGCAGTTTCGAAGCTTGAGAAAAATCTTTTAGGAGCTCCTTCGGCTGACGATGTGAAAGAAGTACAGCTGGCCCTTGCCAAACATATGAGCGCCTCTTCCCTTCTTGAGATTCCTGATTTTGAGCGGCCACAGATCATCGAATACTGGACAAATAAAAAATCAAAGCAGCCTTTATTCTTGAAAGCTCTTGCTAAAGAGGATCATTCCAAAGCCAATTTAATTGCGCTGACCGGCTATTTTCTCCTCGATCTTCTTCCCCACATTGTCAAAATGCGCACAGAGCTTGATCATAGCAAATCGATTTTCCAGGAAGAGGAATTTGATACCCCTTGCCACCATAAAACACCTTCGACGGCTCAATACGAAGACTCTTATTTGAGCTCTGCCTTGACGATTAAGGGAACCTCTCACAGGGGCTTACAGGAAGGACAAATCAGGAAACTGATTCTCAAACTGATTAATCTCGATTGGAAAGAGCAGCAAGAGTCGGGCTCTGATCACACCAAAATTTCTGAAATGTTTAGGACGTGGACCCAAAAAAGCTCTTTTGAAAGGATTAACTTAAGAGATATTTCCCTGAATAATCCCAAACTGATGCGAGATTTAACCGAAGTTTTTGCGCACCATCCCCTTGTGATTGAATATTACCTGCAAGAGTTCATCCTTCCCCAAATCGGCTATGCCTTGCAGCAGCTGAGCTGCACCCCTGCCCATTTGACGGGAGGCTTTCTCTGCTCACTTCTTTTTACAGCCACGCCTGTAGGGGCTATTTACCCCGAAGCGATTAAAGAAATACGCTATGATCCCGTTTTTGAAGCAGAAGTGGTGACAGAATTTTGCAAAATCAAAAATCAGAAAAAAATCTTTGTAGAGGGTCCTGAAACCTTCTTTAAAGAGAATACGTTCTTAGGAAGCGGCACCGTATTTTTGGATCCTTCCGGCTTTTTTTGTGATGAAAAAAACGAGGCGCTCGCCAAAAAATGGCTGGAGAGCTCCGATCTCGATGGAGTTTTCTATTTTAAGGAGGCCCGTTCTTTAAAGGAGAACAAAGATGAAAAAGAGTGCCTTCTTTTGAGAG
>CAZPPS010000052.1:0-7920 GCA_964588495.1 uncultured bacterium
TAAAGTTTATGCGAATTTCTATTTCTAGGTGGACCGATTTTTCGGGGCAAGGTCAGAGCATTGGCGACAGAATTCGAAGAGCCATTCTGAAAGAAAAACGAGCTAAGTATGGAGAAGAAATTGTCCAGACACTGTCTGGACAATTATCGATTGAATATGGTCGAGGTTATTCACGAACCAATCTTTTTAATATGATCCGAATTGCAGAAGTTTTTTCGGAAAAAACTGTCCAGACACTGTCTGGACAATTGACTTGGAGCCATTTTTTAGAAATCATGCACCTCCCAGAAGATATTCAAAGGGCATTTTATGCGGAAATGTGTCGTATAGAAAGGTGGACTGTAAGGGATCTACGCAAAAAAATTGATGGCATGCTTTTTGAGCGCACATCTTTATCGAAAAAGCCGAAAAGTTTGATCAAGCAAGAGCTGAAAAAGCTCCAAGACAACGACGAATTAAGTCCTGATTTAGTGTTTCGGGAACCGTATTATTTGGATTTTTTGAAGTTAAAAGATGTTTACAGTGAAAAAGATCTTGAATCTTCCATTCTTAGAGAGTTGGAGAATTTTATTTTAGAATTGGGGGTGGGCTTTACATTTGTAGAGCGGCAAAAAAGAATCACAGTAGACAGACGTGACTATTATTTGGACTTACTTTTTTTCCATAGAAAACTTCGACGTTTGGTAGTTATCGAGCTCAAATTAGGGAAATTCCAAGCAGCAGATAAGGGTCAAATGGAACTTTATCTTAGATGGTTAGAAAAATATGAAATGCAGGAAAATGAAGAAGCACCTATAGGACTAATTTTGTGCGCTAGCAAATCGGATGAACATGTTGAGTTGATGCAACTCGATAAAAGCGGTATCAGAGTTGCAACTTATCTCACAGAGTTACCCTCTAGAAAAATATTAGAAAAGAAACTGCACCAAGCAATTGAACAAGCTCGTCATCGCTTGGAATTGGTAAATGAGCCCAAAAAAGTCAGCATTACTTCCAAAAAAAAGAAAAAGTCATCTCAATAAGTGGTCTGGTAAACGCTAGCGAAGATCAGATGACCAATTGCACCTTCTCACTTACATTTGTTTCCTGCCCAGTTTTATCGTAGGCAGAAACCATTGCCACATTTGCATGACCCGTTATCTTCATGATGTCTGTATCCTGAAATCCCTGTTGTTTTAAATAAGTCACAGTCGACGCTCTGAGTACATGAGGAGTCACTTTAAAAGATATTCCCGCAATTTTCCCTGCTTTGGCAAATGTTTGGGCAAGCCGGGTCATCATAATTGGTTGCCCTGATCGGGTCACAAAAACAATCCCCGATCTTTCTCCAATATACGCCTTAAGCCTATCTAGAACACTTTGTGGATAGGTAATGATGGTTTTTTTCTGCCAGCCTTTGGATTTGGACTGCACAAACACAATTTTTCTCCTGTCCCAATCAATTTCTCCAGCATTATCTTGCTTACAAATATGTCTCGAAGCACTTTCTATGAGTTCCTGCTACTTATAAGCATATCATAGCTGACAGCTGTGTTCAATCCCCGTTTTTGACTAAAATACTCCACAAATATCTGTAAAGCTTGTTCGTTTGAGTACCTGCCGCTTATAGCACGTCTATAAGTGGCAGGTACTCTATTTACAAAAAGAGAAAGGTTAGGAAACAAGCGGTACTTTTGATCTTCAAAGCTTGGATTCTGGAACAGAAGGCACTTCGAAGTGCAGTATATTTGGAATGGGGTCATTTTTTCTCTCTCTGCCAAAAAATGTCACACTTTGGGGCACAAGTTCAAGGTTTGCTCATTTTTAGAATTCTCTGGAGTCATATCGCATTATCTAATTTCTCTTCTTTCATTCTGGCAAATCATCCGCACGCTTGCTATCTGGACTGCGGTTTTCAAACATCGTTATTGAAAGTTGTGAAAATGTGATTTCCTGAAGTCAAAATTTGCAAAAATTTGCTTGATATGTTAACTTCCGTTAATTGAACGTTAAGGGAAGTTAGCCGTGGAAAATGAAGTAATCAAAATCGAACGGGGAGTCGACAATCCTATCTCTTCCGAACACGTACGTGATTTCTACGAATACACACAAAAAGACAAATCAGCCAGTTCCAGGCGGACTTATGCCTTTGGATGGGCTAAATTCAATGAATGGTGCAATGAAAACGGCTATAGCCTCACCAACGAAAAACAAATCCCGCTTTTTGTAGGGTCATTTGTATCTCACATGGCCAAAGAGAGTAAGTTAAAGTATGCAAGCCTCACAACTTATCTAGCAGCGATCAAGCATTATCTTTGGGAAACTAGGAAAATTGAGCTGGATCACCCCGAGATCAAACGCGCAATGAGGGGAATCCGGAATGAGATGCGCGGAATTCCCAAAAACAAGAAAAAAGGCATTATGCTTAATGATTTGCGTGAGATTCTCAAACCGTTGCAATCATCAAAACGACTCATCGATATCCGCGATTGTGCTCTTTTGCTTATTGGTTTTACAGGGGCTTTTAGACGTAGCGAGTTAGCTGGGATATGTTTTGAGCATATCACATTTGATAGAGAGGGGATTTCGATACTGTTGCCTTTTTCAAAAACAGACCAGTCAGGTAAGGGTCAAATCGTGCAAATCCCTCGCAGTCGTTATGAAGCAAATTGCCCAGTCGTAGCCCTGAAGACATGGATTGATGCGGCCCAAATCGGAGAGAGGGCCATTTTTCGCTCTGTGAACAAACATGGGGTAGTCAGTCATTCAAAGCTCTCAGAAAAAGCTGTAGCTCTGATAGTTAAAAAGCGCGGTTGCGGCCTCTTCGATCAAAAAGATATCGCTGGCCACTCATTGCGCCGAGGCTTTGTAACGTCAGCTCTTGAGGCTAAAGCTCCTGAAACACTTGTCATGCGACAAACGCGACACAAAAGTGTGAATATGCTGAAGGAGTATTATCAAGATGTGCGAGATTACCAAAACAACGTGGTTAATATATTAAACATTTGAAAAAACTATAGGTGAAAGAAAAGCGACCTTTAGAATTGACTCAAGATCAAAGATTGACGGCCAAGACATGTTTTTACCCCTTGAAATGAGAAAATCGAGTGGTCGCGATATATATCAATGCTAGGGACTTTCATCTCTGTAAAAAATTCAATTTTTTTATGGCTTTTACCAACTCAGTTAATATTAAGATTTAATCAGGATCTTGCTTCTGCGTTTGCTGGTTTGTATTTCAATGCCTTATTCAAATGCCAGCGGGCTCCTTTACCAAAACCAGTAAAGTGTATTAGATCTAAGAATTTCATACGTTGGAGATCGTCTCTCAAAATTCTATCTGCAGGGGGATCGGTTCAAGCAGACGGTTTTTTTCTTCTAATTGAAGAACGCGTTGCTCAAGCAAGCGAATGTATGCTTGAGCCACGGGAGGTAAGGATGCAAAAACATCTTCAGGAAGCTTGAAATCGGCAAACATGAATGCATATCAGTCGTAAGCTAAGGATTTCACACCTTAAGGACTATCTAAAAAGGAAAATTTTTTATTAATCGCCCCCGATAGGGGGTGGTGAATAATCAATAAAAATCATTCGAATTTCTTACATTCATGCTGTTGAAAATTACCACGACCACGCCAATTACTGCTCCTATAATAATAACATTTCGCAGGCTTATAAAATTGCATCCGCAAGACCCATTTTTTTCTTTAACTTTATCTTGTTTTAGCTTATCTATTTTTTTCTCTAGTTTTTTCATTTTCTCATTTAATTTGTCAATGTCCCTTGTGGTATTATCGTGTTTTTCATTAAAATTACTTAAAACTTGCGTTAGATTATTCAGGAATGATATTATTTGATTTTCAGCCAGATACAGTTGTCTATTTGGATTTTCCTTACTGTATAGAATCATCTCATTCTTTTTTGAAATTGGTGAAGACATCTTATTTTCCTTTTGTTTAAATTTCTTATCTTAAACTCTTTAAGTGATTTTTACGCCATGTCCCCCTTGATGTAATCATTCAGCGCAGATATTTCATGAACCGGGAAACTTCCTTCATCATTTTTTTTGTGATGTCATCTCTGATATCAGCCAAAAAATGTACTTTTGATAGAGTCATGAAAAAGTCTCCTGTAGAGGAGTTTTTTGGAACATGATATGCATTGATGGTCGGCCTAGTCAAGTTAAAATTCCAATGGATTCCTTCCCCATCTTTGAAGCCGCGAGCATTGCTGAGGCCTTTTCAGGTGGAGCTGCTTAAGCGATGTTCATCATATTCTCTAGAACTTACCCGATCACAGCTATTGAGAGGTTATCCGTCTCCCGATGTTTGCCCCGAAAAAAAATATTTTTGTTGCGTTGTCAAGCTCGGACCTTATTCAAAGCTCTAGATTCACCCTGTTGTAAGGGTGGTTTCTGAAGAAAATACCTCATTTAATAGATCGTGTCGCTCTATCCTCTCTATCAATCTTTTTCTTGGAAACAAATGTGCTGGTAAAGTATCTTGTTGAACGCTTTACGTATTTAAGCGCATTGGCTCACAAAACCAACTTTTTGAATTTATTTGTGGATTAGTGTTTTAAAAAGAACTTAAGTAACTATTATGTATCCTATTAATCACCTTAATGATGAAAACCTGCAAGAAAAAATCCTTTGGGGTCCTGGTGACGAAAGGTTGAACTTGGATCAACTTGAATCGACTAATCTAGATCAGTCATTGATTTCTAAAATAAAAGAACAAGCCAAAAGCATTGCTTGTCTTATTTCTAAAGAATATATGATACCAAAAAAAATGGAAAAGCAGGAGGGCTGGGGATTTTGTTCTTATTCACCAACGCTATCTGAAAGAGTTCGTAGAAGGGAAGAATTTAAAAATGTTCAGTTTGGCGAGCAAGAAGCCTTTAAGGATGAAATTGCACCTGGTTTTGGTAGCGCATTCTTGGTAGGTAAACGACTGGCATTGACAGCAGCTCATTGTGTAACTATGGAGAAAAGCAATGTTCTTGATCATGGCACAATCGAAAACACTCGCCTCGTATTCGGCTTTCATGAAGTGAAAAAAAAACCTTCTGATTATTTTTTTTTCAAATACCAAGTTCGACAAATCAAACGGGTTATATGCCATAGTTACACAAAACAATCTACAAATTGTTCTCGGTTTTTTAGATATGAATGGACTGACTGGGCCCTTCTTGAACTCGATGAAGATGTTCCTTTTATTCCTCTTCAAATGAAATGGCACGAAAAAATCGCGAATAATATTGAACTTTATATGTTAGGTCATCCAACAGGCCTGCCTCTTAAATTTACCTGGCATGCCAAAGCTGACAAAAATGAGCATCAAGATTATTTTGAATGTCGTTTAGATGCTTTTGGGGGTAATTCAGGCTCTTTTGTAGGAGCGATGTCCAATCAAGAGGGAATTGGAATTCTTTTTGAAGGACCTCCTAAAGACTATGAAATCACAGATAATTATAAAGGTACGGGTAAAAAAAGAATTCAAGCACGTCACATCACAAAGTTAGAACAATGGATCACAACTTATGAACGCTGTCAAAGAATTAATACACTTGTCTCGCATATGAGTCAATTTTTAGGTCCAATGGGGATAAAACCCAGGCAAAATGTTTCATCCCTAATTACTCAATCTTTGAAAGAGAGTTATAAAAGTCAAAATATGATTCTTCGAACAGTATCTGAACCTCTTCCAATAGAAGGAATCTATACAGAACTTATCCTTAAAGAAGAAAATAATAATGCCGAAAATTGCAAAAATATAACAGAACATAACAAAATTGAATTATCTCAGCTTTTTGATGCAAAAGGTAAGATAAGGAAAAGGTTTTCTATCATAGGAGGAGCAGGCAGTGGAAAAACTGTTCTTTGTCAGAATATGGCATATCTTTGGGCGCAAGACAAAATATGGGAAGGGAAATTCGATGCAGTTTTTTTGTTGCCCCTTCGACATTTACAACATTCGCCCGCTACGGAGACGATAAGTTCTTTTATTTATCGCTTTTGCTGCCAAGAAAATAGTATAACTTTCTATTCAGAAAATATTGCAGACTATCTCAAGCAAAACAGAAACAGAATATTATTTATTTTAGATGGTCTTGATGAAGTCACTCTTGGCAAAAACACAGTTCAGCAACAGATTTTAGATGAACTTTTATCGTTTCCGCATTGGATTCTCACATCTCGTCCACATACGATTGAATCCATTCAAGCAGATGCAACTATAGAAAATATTGGGTTTAATTCAAAAACAATTGATCTATACATTCAGAGAACATCCCAAAAACAAAATTCACAACAAATCATCGAAAAAATTGGGAAAAACCCTCTTATTTATAGTCTATGCCATATTCCCATTAATCTAGAATTGATTTGCGATACATTGCAAAAGCACCAAAATATTTCAACTACTTCTACAACTTTTCTCTATGAAAAACTGGTTCTTACACTTCAACAACGTTTCATAAATAACCAATTTCTTTCAGGAAAACTAAGCAAAGAGGTTTTGAAAGAAATAAAAAAAGATTCCGTTTGGCATCTAAGCTTTGAGGACATGGAAAAAATTACTGAAGTTTCCTCAATATTTAAGTGGTTAGAATCAGTTGCCTGGATAGGGATGAAAGAAAAAAAAGCATCTTTCTTCTTTAATCAAGGAAAAATGGTAAAAATTTATCAGAATTGTCCATTAATTGAATATGCAAAAAGAGAACAACTTTTCAAAGATATGTGTTCAAGTGGTTTTTTAAAAGCTACAGGTTCAAGTACATCATTTTTGGGCAGGGAATATTCTTTTCACCACTCGACTATTCAGGAATTCTTTGCGGCACGTTATTTGATTTGTCTTTTAAAGGAAAACCCTAAAAAAGCCGAAAGTTGTATCCAAAAGATTAAGTTTAATCCACGTTATCATGCCCTTATGTGCTTCATTGCCGGCATATTAGGAAATGAAAAGAAGGCACTTATTAGAGCTTTTTTTGAAATTTTGGATAGAACCTCCGATTTGATTGGACTGTATGGCGCAATATTGAAAATAGGCTGCCTAGAAGAATGTGATTGGAAAGTAACACCGGAAAAAATTGAGATTTACAAAAATCAAATTATGTATTGGATTGATAAAATGGATTTGGGAGTTCCCATGGATACTCCTATAAATAAACAGATGTTTGAAGCAATTAGAATGAGTCCTAAAGGAGCCAAGCTCTTATTTATCCCTAAACTAGTCTCATATTTATCAAATGACCATAACTTCTTTGCAATAAACGCTCTTGGTGAGATTGGCATTGCTGATCCAGAAATAGCCATTGAGGCATTACTTAAGATTTACAATAGCAACAAGGAAAAAAGGATAGTTATTAATGCTCTTGGCAAATTAGGTCACACCAATCCAAAAAAAGTAATTCCAATTCTGATTGAGAACTTGGAAAATGAAGATTCGATATTACAAAAGGATGTTAAACGGTACCTTAATACATTAGCTCAAATGGATCCCAAGGCAGTGATCCCTGCACTAGTGGAGACTCTTAAAAATAAAAAAAGTAGGGCTAGGCATGATGCTCTATCCATTTTAGGCGAGATAGGTCAATCAGATTCAAAAAGTGTTATTCCTGCTTTACTTGGCTCTCTTAATGATAGTGAAATCAATATAGACGCAGTAAAAACTCTTGGCCTAATTGGCAAATCAGATGCAGCAGTTATCATTGGAGAACTTACAAAGATTTTAAACGATAAAGATTCGCCTGTTTGCTATTCTGCAGCTGAAGCAATTAGCCTTTTAGGTGATACAAAAACTGCCCTACTGAAACTTCTTGAAATCCTTAAGGCTGAAGCTAAACCCCTTGATGAAATACGAGTTAAATGCAATGGTATAGAAGTACCTATTGAGGTAACTCGCAAATTTTTTACTCCTCAATTTTATGAGGAATTTAATAG
>CAZPPS010000053.1:0-7897 GCA_964588495.1 uncultured bacterium
CCGTTGCTATACTACGCAAAACTCGCAGCCCTAACGTTTGACCCCGGCTTTTAAGCCATGTGAGCAAACTCAGCTTACCCGGCAAACTCAGCGCCATCGAGCTTCTCCATGAAAGCCGTTGGTCAAATGAGCCTGTTGTTCTTGAAAAACTACAACGCTGGCACACAGCATTTCCCCATCCTGCGGTCAAAAGCGCGATCTTTTTTTACTTAGCCCGCCAAGGCATTTTGCGCCCCGAGCGGATTATGAACGATCTGCATAGCGACCACTTAGGGCTCAAAGCGGCTGCCATTTTGACCTTAAAAACGTCTGCCCACGCCTTTCAGTTTCCCTCTTTTTGTGCACTCGCCTCCGAAAAGCTTCGCCACATGCTCGATTCCAAACAGGAGCACGAAGTGTGTATCGCCCTCGAAATTCTCGGCCTTGAGAAAAACCCGGCCAATTGCGATTTGATTTTCTGCTTCCTAAAGCACCCCTCACCCATTGTGTGCAGAGCCGCTGCCAAAGCTTTATCTTTAAGCGCTCATCCCGATTATAAACACTTGGCACGCCCCATTATCCAGCACCTCTCCACAACACAAGATAGCGTCATCCGAACCTATAACCTTCAGGCCCTCGACAAATTTGCCGACCCCCAAACGGTTTATCCGCTGATTTTAGCAGCTCTCCATTTTAGACCCGCAGAGCGCAAACTCATCGAGCAAATTGCTGTGGGACTTAAAGAAAATATCACCCCCACACTTGTACAAATGGTCCAGGATTGTCGCATTGCAGACCGATGCCGGCTTCTTGCCGGAAAAATCCTCGGCAAACTTGACCGGAAAATTTTGCAGAAAAAGCTCTTTGATATGATCCAGAAAGAGATTAAACGGGCCTATTTCTATTTCTATCACGCCCATTCCATCCAACAACAAATGCCCGAGCAAGATCTTTCCATTTTGAAAAAAGCCTTGTTGACAGGCTATCAATCTATTATCGATTTTATCATCCAGCTTTTGGGAATTGCGGGCTCTTTGGAAGAGTGTGAAATTCTTTCCCATACTCTACACAGCCAAAATCGCAAAATCAGAGCCCAGGCGATTGAATCCTTGGAAAAAGCGTGCGATGCCCGTCTCTTTTCATTACTAGAGCCCCTAATCGATGAAAGACGGCCTGAAGAAAGACTGCGCCTCTACTTAAAAGACGGGGGAATTCCCCTCAATTTAACCCAGCTGCTCGATGCGATGGCACATTTCCCCTCAAGGGCCGATCAGATCATCTCCCTTGCGATGAAAGCGCAGCTTAAAACGCCCGACTGGCGCTTGATGTTGCAGGAAAAAATAGAGAGCAGCGAAGAAATTTTCCACCATTTTGCCCATGAACTTTTGGAGGGATATGCGTAATTTAAATTTGATCGATAAGGCCTTTCTTTTGAAAAAAACGAGCCTCTTTGGAGCCCTGGATCTCGACCTTCTCCTCTCGATTGGAGATAAAATGGAAGTGCTCCACTTCCGCCCCTCGGAAACCATTTTTCAATACGAACAAGATGCCCACAGAATGTACCTGATCATCTCAGGAGAAATCCTCATCCAAAATAAATGTCACCAACTCCTTGCCGAACTGGGCATGGGAGATTTTTTCGGAGACGAGGCCCTCTTTAACGAACAGAAACGGGCCTATTCGGCCTCCTGCAAATCCAAAGTCGAGCTCCTCGCCCTTTCCAGATCCCACCTCCTTAGCATCATCTACGAGTGCCCCTCTGTCGCCCTCGCCCTCCTGGAATCCTACACCGCCACCATCCCCTTCCGCTTAAGATAATTAATAACCTGAGTTTTGGGTTCTTTTCCCCCATCCTCAGGTTAATAGTCTATAAAAATTCCTTGACAATTTAAAATAAATAGTGTAAACTATTTATTAAAATGAGGAAAATTTATGGCAAACATGATTTCAGCAATGATAAGTTGCTCCCCTAACAATGAAAAAGTTTACGAAAAATCTCTTAAATACACCCTAGTTGCGGATGCCGCGCTATGCGTCACCGGTTTGATTCTAGGAATTTTGGGAGCTCATTCAATCATCGGCCTACCCAACGAGGTAACCGGGCTATTTATTGGCCTCGGTTGCATCACCGGCCTATCAGGCATGTCTGGGCTAGCCACAGACAAAATCTACCCCTACCTGCAAGATTTGGAGACCGAGCCTGACACTAAAATCGAGCTCGAACCCCGCTTCAAAGATTACGGCAGCATCCAATTCTAATTCAGCGCCCTTGCCCTACTAATCTGAGTTTTGATTTCTTTTCCCTCATCTTAGGGATTTTTGTGGTCTAAATCGCACTTTTTTGCTTAAGCTCTGCGCTTTCAGCCATGAGCTTCGCAAAAAAATGCGATTTTGCCTCACAAAAATCCATTGATTACGGGGAAAAAGAACCCGAAACTCAGGTTACTAATTTGAGTAGATCCAAAAAATAGTTTTTTATATAATCTTAATAAAAACTAAGAAGGATCAATTATGACGTCTGTCATTACTCTTGCAGCACATCAATGCGGAGCTTTAAAGCCTGAAACTTTTCAAAAAATACAACAATTTACTATAGCTTTTGACGTGCTAACAGCGATTACTTGCCTCATTGTAGGCATTTTAGGAGCCTGTTCGGTGATCGGAGTGTCTCAGCTTCTTGCCGGAGCCCTGATGGGCTATAGTGTCGCCGTTGGTATAGGTTTTATTCCATTCGTGATCGATCTAATCAAAGGGAGACCTAATAATGACGTCTACCAGGCTGTTATAGAAGCAGATTTTGAACAAGAATCACGTCGTAGAATTTAGTGATGATTAAAAGTTCTTTCAATAAATTCTTCTTCAAAGGGAGAAACCACCTATGACTTTACCCATTTATGATTTGGTAAGCAGCTGCTGCTCTTCCCATGCAAATTATGACGAAGAGCGTATTTCAGCCGGAACTATCGGCACCTTCTGCCTCGTCGATGCCCTTGTCTGGCTGACCACCTTGGTTTCCGCCATTTTGAGCCTGACAGTCGTCGCGATCATGACGCCAGCAGCCTCCTATTCCCTCATCGGCATCGCCAGCGGCATCACCGCTCTCTACATCACTATGGCCGTCAAAAACCTCTGCCAATTCTACAGAAAAGATGATGGATTCGCCAAAACCCTATAAAGGAACCATTTCTTCCATTTTTTTTGTTCATTCTAACGTTTAGTTTTTTTAGCCGCGATGCGGCGATATTCGCTAGCCGTGGCGTGACCGCAGGGAACCCACGGAACCTCAGCATCATAGCCCTGGAGCCATGTAAGTGGCGCAACTCTTTGACTACGTGTCGCCGCTTGTGTGGCTCAATTGTTGTGTTACTCTTTTCCGTGGGTTCCCTCTGTTCACCCACAGCTAACCAATATCGCCGCTACACGCGGCTAAAAAAAAAGTAATAATTCAGTAATATCGTTTACGCGCAAGCGGAAACGATGGCTCCGGACAAGGCTGCAGCAGCCTTGCCCGAAATCCTGCCCATCCTGCCGCGAAGCGATCCTGCCCATCCTGTTCTTTCCTTTTTGAACCGATTAGAAATCTTAGGACGTCAGCCGATGGGCTCTCAGCAAAGAAGCGACAACACAAAGGCACAGAGAGATTCGATTTATTATTTTTCTTTTCTTTGTGCCTTAGTGTCTTTGTGTCTTCGTGTTGAATTACTTTTTGTAAAAATCCTAAAATCGAGACAGAGGTTCACAGAAGATGATAAGCACTCATAAAACTTATGGGTTTCTTTGTGGACCTCTGTGTTTCTTTGCGCCTCTGTGTTAAAGATTCCTTGGAGAATAAAATATCATAAAGTCAAGACAGAGATCACAGAGAAGAAAAATTTGATGTAACTCTCTTAGTTTTTGCGCTGAAAGGGATATGGAGAATGCAGAAGGGACTGAAAGGGAAAAATTAGCATGTCAGCCGAGGTTTTCGGCTGACATGTAGAAACGATTACTCGCCTTTTTTCTGGTTGATGTAGCTGATTACATCTCCGACAGTTTTAAGCTTTTCGGCTTCTTCTTCAGAAATTTCAAAACCGAAACGCTCTTCAAATGTCATGATCAACTCAGTTAAATCCAGACTATCTGCATTGAGATCTTCGACGAACGATTTACTCTCTGTGACATCTTTTTCATCCACACCGAGCTGCTCGACGACGATGTCAATAACTTCTTGTTCTAATGACATTGTTGCTTCCTCAACTTGTTCTTTTGTCATCTTGACTCCTCACAAAATCAATGAAAAATGTTAATAATATAGTGGTTTTTATCTTTTTTGCAACCTAATACGTACATGCATGCGATTTTTCCTTTTAGAGACACGGAGCTCGGGTCGGTCACGGTCACGGGCTCGGTCACGCACGGAAATTCTTGGTTAATACATGACCATCCCGCCATCCACAGTCAAAGTATGCCCTGTGATGTAATCTGCCTTGGCTAAAAATAGGGCAGCTTCTGCCACATCCTGCGCTTTGCCCAGTTTTTGCAGTGGGATTTGTCCTAAAATGGCCTCTTTTTGCTTCTCATTCAAAGCATCTGTCATGTCCGTTTCGATAAAGCCAGGGGCGATGCAATTCACAGAGATGCCCCGCGAGCCAAGCTCTTTAGCAAGGGATTTAGTAAATCCGATCATTCCCGATTTGGAAGCTGCATAATTTGTCTGGCCCGCATTGCCCATGATGCCGACAACTGAGGTAATATTGATGATTTTGCCAGCACGTGCCTTCGTCATGGGGCGGACAACGGCTTTGCATGTGTTATAGACCGATTTCAAATTAGTATTAATCACAGCATCCCAATCCTGATCGGAAAGACGCATCAGGAGATTATCTCTTGTGATTCCTGCGTTGTTAATCAGAATGTCTACTTGGCCAAAGTCTGTATAGACCTGATTGATCACTTGCTCAACCTGGGCGCTATCAGAAACATCCACTTTATAGAAAGCGACCTTCTGATCCCCCTGAGCATGGCTTTTTAGTTGCTCAAGAGTCTCATTCCCCTTTTCAGGATTCGTTCCAAAAATGGCAACATGGGCTCCCTGGTTTACAAAACTTGTTGCTATTGCTTTTCCAATTCCGCGCGTGCCGCCTGTAATAACCGCTGTCTTATTTGCCATTGTCTTATCCAAAAGTCTCTCCCAGTTTGTCTAAATCGTCGAGTGTGTTAATCGATAGTGTCGGAGCATAAACTCCAATTTGTTTATTCATGCCGGCAAGTGTTCTTCCGCAACCGATTTCAATATATAAGTCGATATCATCCATTATGGACCGAATCCCCTGCTCCCAACGGACAGCTGATGTCACCTGTTTGATCAAATTGGCTCTGATTTCATCTCCTGAGCTGACAAAATGGCCACACACGTTCATCACAACCTTGGAGGTGCCTGCCTGGATCTCAATTTCTTCCATTTTTCTGGCCAGTTTTTCTTCGGCCAGTTGCATCAGCCCCGAGTGAAAGGCCCCATGGACTTTTAAAGGGATCGCCCTTTTTGCCCCTTTGGCCTTCGCAGCTTCAATTCCCGCTTCCACCCCTTTGAGAGTTCCGGAAATCACTGTTTGTCCTGGGCAGTTGTAGTTAGCAACCCACAAATCTTTGGGAAGGTTCACCTCTTTGACAAGCGCTTCTACATCCAGTGCTGAAAGGCCAAAGAGGGCTGCCATAGTCCCCTGCGTTGTCACGCAAGCCTCATTCATCGCATCCCCGCGCAGCTGCACAAGGGGAAGGCATGTCTCAAAAGGAATATGGCCAGCAGCTGTGAGCGCGGAATACTCCCCTAAACTCAAACCTGCACAAACCGTCGGCTTGATATCGGGAAACTGCTCTTGCAAAACAGCTAAAATCGCCATGCTCGTGAGATAAATTCCCGTCTGGCTATTGCGTGTTTCGGTCAAAGTCTCTGCCGGACCTTCAAAAATAATTTTGGAAAGCGAGCGGTTTAAAAGGTCATCCCCTTGCTCAAAAACAGCTCTCGCTTTGGCATAGTGAGTGAAAAAATCTTTACCCATTCCCACAACTTGGGCTCCCTGTCCGGGAAAAAGAAACGCGATTCTCATAATTCATTCTCTACTTTAGTCAAAATCGAAGCTCCCCAGGTAAACCCGGCTCCAAAAGCGACAAGGAGCATATTGTCCCCGTGCTTGATATCTTTCTCCCGAATCAGCTCATCGAGGGCGATCGCAACGGCTGAAGCCGACGTGTTTCCATATTTTTGGACCGTTTTGAAAACCTTTTCTTCGGCTATCCCGAACCGTTTGGCAACGGCATCGATAATCCGCTCATTTGCCTGGTGGGGAATCAGCCAATCAATTGAATCGTCGGGCATTTGGGCTTGCAGCAGACAGGCTTTGGCAGCCGCTTCCATACGGCGCACAGCGTGCTTGAAGACTTCTTTGCCTTCCATCAGGATATAGTGCTGGCTGTTCTCAATTGTCTCAATAGAAGCCGGCTTTCGGCAGCCTCCTGCTGGCAACATGAGAAGCTCTGCAACTTCACCGTCTGCTCCGAGACACACTTCTTTGATGTCAAAACCATTCCCTTGATGGCTAATGACAGCTGCTGCTGCTCCATCACCAAAAAGGACGCAAGTATTTCTATCTTTATAGTTGACGATTGAAGAGAGCTTTTCAGAGGCGATCAATAAAATATTTTTATAAAGACCCGATTCTATATAACTTTTTGCAATCGAAAGGCCATAAAGAAAACCTGTGCAGGCTGCTTGAAAGTCAAAAGCTGCCGCTTGAGGCGCCTGTAAAAGTCTTTGCACAAGGGCGGCTGTACTGGGAAAAATAAAATCGGGAGTTGAGGTGGCAACCAGGATCAAATCGATTTGCTGGGCAGTCATGTTAGCAGCCAAAAGGGCTTTTTGCGCAGCTTTTGCCCCCATATCAGAGGCAAATTCATCAGGGGCGGCAAGGCGCCGCTCTTTCATGCCCACGCGGGAGGTGATCCATTCATCAGAGGTCTCCACCATTTTCTCAAGATCCTGATTTGTCAGAACCTTTTCAGGTAGATAAGACCCTGTTCCTACCACACGCGCCACAATCTTTTCTTTGACCACAGATACTCTTTCCTTGTATTATGTCAGAGTAGTTTACCAACTGAATCTTTAAAACAAAACAGTTTAAATATTAATTATGTTATATCCCGAACATTTGCTGAAGCTCATTGCCCTTTTCAAAAAACTTCCAGGCGTGGGCTCTAAAAGTGCCGAACGGTTTGCCTTTCAACTTCTGGATTGGCCTGAAGAAAAACTTTTTGAAATGGCCAAAATTATCGAAAAAACTAAAGAAAATTTGAAAAACTGCTCCGAATGCGGGTGTCTGGTAGAAGAGACATGTCCTTTTTGTATTGAAGGACGGGAAACAGAAGTGATGTGTGTGGTCGCTTCCGCTAAAGATGTTTTTTCAGTGGAACAAACGCATGAATTTCACGGACTTTATCATGTGCTGGGCGGGCTTTTATCTCCGCTACAAGGCTTTTTTTTGACACCGCAGGCGCTTACGAAACTCAAAGAGCGGGTGACAAAGCTTGGGGTCAAGGAGATGATTCTGGCGCTCGATTCCACTCTTGAGGGGGACGCCACAGCCCTTTATCTGAAAAAGGAGTTGGAAGAGCTCAATATTGTGACTTCCCGTTTGGCTTTAGGCCTTCCAATGGGGAGCTCGCTCGACTTTATCGACGGCGGAACCCTTGCGAGAGCATTCGCTGGGAGGCATCGGTACTAACATCACCATGCCCGTGCCCGTGTCCTTACTCCTTGACCAAATTTAAGAAAAAAAGAGAGGGCAAGGGCACAGGCACGGGCACGGGCAAGGGAAACTCTTGCATAAATAAGTCTAGTTGCCTACGATTTGCCCCCTTATGAGATTGTACAAACACCTTCTAT
>CAZPPS010000054.1:0-7488 GCA_964588495.1 uncultured bacterium
CAACGTCTGCCGTCATGTACTCAATCTCATCTGTCACAACTCCATCACGGACTATGCGGTAAGGAGTTTCGATAAAGCCAAATTCGTTGATTTTGGCAAAAGAGGAAAGAGATGTGATCAAACCGATGTTTGGACCTTCAGGTGTCTCAATCGGACAAATTCTTCCATAATGGCTCGCATGCACGTCGCGCACTTCAAAGCCTGCCCGCTCTCTATTCAAACCACCAGGGCCCAAAGCGGAAAGACGTCTTTTGTGAGTCAGTTCTGCCACAGGGTTGGTTTGGTCCATAAATTGAGAGAGCTGAGATCTTCCAAAAAAGTCTTTAAGAACACCAGCTAGCCCTTTTGCAGAGACGATTTTGCCCGGTGTCAAAGTATCGGATGAAAAATCAAAAAGATTCATTCTTTCTTTGATGATTTTCTCCATTCTTGCCAAGCCAACACGGCACTGGTTCTGGATCAACTCACCCACAGAACGGACACGGCGGTTTGCCAAATGGTCGATATCATCGACAGAGGCATTGTGATCGCCTGCTTTCAAAGCAATGACATATTTAAGAGCGCCAATGACATCTTCTTTACGAAGTGTCACAATGGAGAGCATCTCGTCGTTTGTTTCAAAACCGAGCTTGCGGTTCAACTTGTAGCGGCCTACACGTCCAAGGTTATAACGTTTCGGATCAAAGAAAAGACGCATGATGACAGAACGTGCGTTTGAAAGTGTCGCAGGTTCACCTGGACGGATTTTGCGGTAAAAATCTTTCAGAGCAGTCTCGTAAGAGTCTGTCGGGTCTTTTGCAAGCATTTTGATGACGGGATGGTTTTCATCGGCATCTTCTGCAATTTTTAAAGTATTATGTTTGGCATCCAGAATGCGCTTGAGCATGGCTGTGCTCAACTTTTCCCCGGCTTTTCCATAAACAAGGCCACTTTCGACATCGGCCACATCTTGAGCCAGGATCTTGCCAACCAATTTGACAAAATCATTTTCGCTTTTGATTTTGATTTCGGTCGTTTTGAAAAACTCTTCGATGATATCAGCATCGCTAGAATATCCTAAAGCGCGGATAAAGGTTGTTGCAAGAATTTTGCGCCGTCTTTTCTTCCGGTCGATGTAAATGTGGATTAAATCGTTAGCATCAAAAGCAGCTTCAAGCCAGCTCCCTCTGTAAGGAATAATGCGGAAAGCTGAAAGCATCATCCCTTTCGGATGTCTTTCCTGCTCAAAGTTGATACCAGGTGAGCGGTGGAGCTGAGAGACAACAACTCTTTCGGCGCCATTGATAATAAAGGTCCCTTTTTCGGTCATGATGGGAATGGTTCCCATATAGACTTCTTCCTCTTTAATTCCTGTTTCATCTGTTAAGCGGAAACGGACTTTGAGAGTTACATTATAGGTGATTCCACGGCGGATACACTCTTCAGGAGTGTATTTAGGCACACCGAGATTGTAAGAGAGGTATTCAAGGACTGTTTTTTCATCGTAGGATTTAATCGGAAAAATCTCATTGAATACTTCTTGCAAACCCACATCTTCCCGCTCTTCAGCGAATCGATCGGCTTGCAGAAATTGATTGTATGATTTTATCTGAACTTCGATAAGGTTAGGAAGATCGATAATCTCTTCCTTCCGGGCGTTGCTGAGTCTTTCCGGACGTCTTTTTAGCATGTAATCTAAGCTCCAAGGTAATATTTTCGACACAAAATGAGTGCCCGAGCCTGCGCCCGTGCCTGTGCCCGAATTTTAAAATAACAACAGCACAAGCCCCCTGGAGGGGCTTGTGCATTCAACTGAATTTATCTGAACTGCTTACAGGCCTTTTACAGTAGCCTTAGCACCAGCAGCTTCGATTTTCTTGGAAATATCTTCAGCTTCCGCTTTAGGGCAACTCTCTTTCAAGACTTTAGGCGCTCCTTCTACAATGTCTTTGGCTTCTTTCAGTCCAAGACCTGTAATTTCGCGAACGACTTTAATTGCGCCGATTTTCTTGTCAGCTGGAACGCTTTCAAGAGTGACTCGGAACTCAGTGGACTCTACAGCAGCTTCTGCAGGTGCAGCAGCGCTTGGCATAGCCATTGCAACAGGAGCTGCAGCAGTTACGCCCCAAGTCTCTTCAAGCAATGTTTTAAGCTTAGCAAGATCAGTTACTTTAAGGTTGCTGAGTGTTTGAACAATCTCTTCTAAATTTTGTGTTGTCACGGTTAAATACCTCTGTTTAGATTAAATATAAATTTTTAGCCTTGTTTGCCCTTTTCCTCTAGACAATAGAGGACGCCGGTAAGGACAGCCTGGATGACTTGAGCAGTCTGAGCCATTGGTGCTTCGAAAAGACCAAGCAGTTGAGCACGCATCTCTGGAAGAGCTGGCAATTTCGCAATTGCTTCCACATCTTCAGCGCCGAGAAGGCTTCCTTCAACTTGCCCACCCAGTACAGTTACAGCTTTGTCGTTATCTTCGCCGAATTTAACAGCTTGTTTGATAACAGGCGTCGTATCGTCAGTTGCAAAAACAATCCCAACATGTCCTGACAACATTTTGGCATCAATTTGTATTCCTACAGTTTCAGCAGCTTTGATGAAGACCCGTTTTCTGACAACCTCAAACTCTCCACCCACTTCAGCCATCTTATCACGGAATTGACGTGCGCGGGCTGCAGTAAAATTTTGATAGTTCAGGGCGACAAAACCTTTAGATTCCTCGATTTTCTCTTTAACCTCATCGAGGAGCAGTTGCTTTTCTTCTCTCATGTTACTCCCCTATGTTGCTGGAATTTCTGAACGGTCAATCTTAAGGCCTGGACCCATCGTCGAAGATAAGACGATAGAAACAATGTATTGTCCTTTCGCAGACGCAGGCTTTGCGCGTACAATCGCAGCAAGAAGGGCGTTGATGTTATCTACAAGGGCTTCTTTGGAAAATGAAAGTTTTCCAACGCCGTTATTGGCAACACCATGTTTATCGAGCTTGAATTCGATTTTACCTTTCTTGATTTCCTGGATAGCTGTTGCCACATCAGTTGTAACAGTTCCGGCTTTTGGCGTCGGCATAAGCCCTCTTGGACCTAATACCTTACCCAGTTTTCCAACCTCCCGCATCATATCAGGTGTAGAAATCACAACATCAAAATCTGTCCAGCCCCCTTTGACTTTCTCAAAGAGCTCATCGCTGCCTGCGTAGTCAGCGCCCGCATTGAGCGCTTCCTGGATTTTTTCTCCAGCAGCAAAAACTAAGACAGATCTGGTTTTGCCTGTTCCGTTCGGTAATGAAACAGTTCCTCGCACCTGTTGATCAGATTTTTTAGGGTCGACTCCCATTTTAATGGAAACATCAACTGTCTGATCAAATTTTACGGAAGGGCACTTTTGCAAAATAGCGACTGCTTCGTCCAGTGTATAACTTTTGGCAAGTTCTACCTGGGAGTCAATCTCCCGAATGCGTTTACTTCTTCGTGCCATAATTTATGATTTATCCTTCTCGTTTACTAAGCTATACTTGCCCACTCGCTTTGAGACTCTGTTATTTTCACCACAGAGAACTGAAAGAAAATGAACTGTTTACTTTTTGTAGCTAATCAAATTTGGCATTTATGCTCTTTGCCCCTAATGGCTTTGTGCCACAAAGTGCTTTAGAGGCTTAAAGGCCAGAATAGCTACTCCTTTAGGCTACTTGACCCTTCATGTGTTTTTGGTTAGGTCTCTATTTTTTAAACACAGAGACACAAACAATACAGAGAAGGGCTCGTAGTTTGCTTTTTTGGCTATCTGATCTCTCATGTGTTTTTGGTTAGCCCTCCGTTTTTTAAACACAAAGACACAAAGAACACCGAGGAAAGATCAATAGTTTATTCTTTTCGCTATTCGCCTTCCTTATGTGTTCCTAAAGAGCCTTTTGTTTTTTTAACCAAAGAGCCCAGAATTCACATAGAGAAGGATTAATAGTTTACTCGTTTTCCTCTTCGACGTCAATTCCCATGCTGCGGGCAGTTCCACGAATCATCTGTTTTGCAGCACGTGTATTGCGCACGCCCATGTCTGAGTATTTATTTTTCGCAATCTCTTCTACCTGAACCAGAGTTAATTTGCCAACCTTATCGCGGTTGGGCGTTTTTGAACCCGATTCGATACCGATTGCCTTTTTAATCATGTTGGCAACAGGAGGTTGCTTCGTGATAAAAGTGAAGCTCTTATCTGCATAGACGGTAATCTCTACAGGAAGAATATCACCTGCTTTATCCTGGGTTTTCGCATTAAAGTCTTTGCAAAAAGCCATAATGTTGACGCCAGCAGCACCAAGCGCCGGACCAATAGGAGGTGCCGGGTTCGCTTTCCCTGCGGGAATTTGCAGTTTAATAATTTTTACGACTTTTTTAGCCATGATGATTATCCTTTAGGATTGAATTACAGAGTTAGAGGCAGTAAAGCAGGCCATTATAAGAGTCAGCCTATTTTTCAGCAATAACCATTTTTTGTTATTGAATTTCCCGCCCGTGCCCCTGCCCGTGCACCTGCCCTCGCCCGATTTTATCCCAAACGTTGGCTACGTGCCAGTCTGAGGACCATTATTAAACACGAAGCGAGTCAGGGCTATCGCCCCCCCTACCGGGAAATAACAAAATGTCTTTTATTTCTCTCTCTGCGTCCTCTGCGCCTCTGCGTTTTTCAAAGTTTGCGTGAATCAAGTTTGTGAACTCATTTTAAAAACGCAGAGGCGCAGAGGACTCAGAGAGAGAAAATGTATTATATTTTTGATTCACAACTATTTGAAACAAGTTATTGAGGAGACGCAATGATACAAAGACTCAAAGAAATAAGAATATTTTTCTCTGTGCTCTCTCTGGTTTTATAAAATCCACGAAAGATGTTTTATATAAAGTTTCAAAGATAAATAAAAAACCACAGAGGACACAGAGCACACAGAGAAAAGAAAATAATATATCCCTATCTCTTTTTGTCTTTGTGCTTAAAATACCACGAAGGCTTGATACTCAAATGTGGGAGGCACAAAATCGGACGCCGACACGGTCACGCACGGATAGAAAAGACTAACCCTCGACTTCGGGACCCACTTCCTCGACTTGCCAGAACTCAAGGTCATCAACACGCGTATCACGGCCAAAAATGGAGACTATTACGCTCAAGCGCCCTTTCTCTTGGTAAACCTCGAGAACTGTTCCAATAAAGTTGACAAAGACACCATCATTGATTTTGACTCTGTCGCCCGGCTCAATTTTGTGTTTTTGGGTAACGCCAGATTTTTTCTCTTCAAGTTCTTTTAAGATACTATTGACTTCATGTTCTGTCAGAGAAGTTGGCTTTTCTCCCCCAAGAAATTCAATAACCCCTGGCGTATTTTTAACATATTGCCATGTATCGTCGGTCAGATTCATTTTGATTAGGACATAACCTGGCCAAATCCGCTTTTCAGAAATCTTTTGCTCACCTTTTTTGACCTCCATCACATTTTCGGTCGGAAGCAAAATTTCTTCAATTAAGTCAGCAACACCTGCCGATTCCCGAAATTCCTCAAGAGCTTTTTTAACTTTTTTTTCTTGAGCCGTAAAAACTTGAACAACGTACCATTTCATTGAAATTTACCCAGTAATAAACTTGACAAGGAGGTTGATTAGAGAGAGGAAGCCCTGTATAACCAGATCTGCGAAGTAGATAAAAAGACCAAAAAGTGCGCAGCTGATGAGAACAATTTTTGTATAGCTTTTCAGCTCATCTTTTGTTGTCCATTCAACTTTTTTTAACTCTTGTTTAACTTCACCGACAAAGGCGATCACCTTTTTTCCGTCGGCTTTGTTGTACGCACGCGCAGAGCCGCCTTTTTTTACATCCATTCCTTGAACCCGTTCCCCGTTCATAAGATAATTGCCTTCTTTAAACCCGTGCCCGTGCCCGTGCCTGTGCCCGTGCCCGCCCGCTTCCCGATTATTGGGGCAAGGGCCGGGCTCGGGCACAGGTACGGGCACGGGCACGGAAATGTATTAACGAGTGCGGAGGGATTCGAACCCCCGACCGGCGGCTTTGGAGACCGCTGCTCTACCAGCTGAGCTACACACCCTTGAGGGCTGCATTGAAATTCATCAACACAACCCTTTTGAGCCATCCCCGCCAGAAACCTGACAGAAATGACTCGGTTGGAGCATGCCATTTTTGGCATTTCCAAGCCAGATTTTCATTTGGCTTTTTTTATTACTCAATAATTTTTGAGATTGTTCCGGCACCAATTGTACGGCCACCTTCACGGATCGCAAAACGCATACCTTCTTCCATGGCGATAGGCGCGATCAACTCAGCTGTGATCTCAACGTTATCACCTGGCATTACCATCTCAACTCCCTCTGGCAGAGTTACTGTTCCAGTAACGTCTGTTGTACGGAAGTAGAACTGAGGACGGTAGCCGCTAAAGAATGGCTTGTGGCGTCCACCTTCGTCTTTGTTCAAAACGTAGACAGCACCTTTAAATTTCTTGTAAGGTTTTACAGCGTTTGGAGCGCAAAGAACCATTCCACGTTCAATATCGTTCTTCTCAACGCCGCGTAGAAGAATACCAACGTTTTCCCCTGCACGTGCTTCGTCAAGCACTTTATTAAACATTTCAAGGCCTGTTGCCACTGTATCACGTGTATCGCCAAGTCCAACAATCTGGAGCTTATCGTTGATTTTAACAACACCGCGCTCAACTCTTCCTGTAGCTACAGTTCCACGACCAGAGATCGAGAAAACGTCTTCTACAGGCATTAAGAAGGGCTTGTCAACTTCACGAGCTGGAGTTGGGATGTGCTGATCGACAGCTTTCATAAGCTCGCTGATGGCTTCAACGTATTTTGGATCGCCTTCAAGGGCTCTTAAGCCAGAACCTTTAATAATTGGGCAATCTTTGTAGCCTTTAGCTTCTAAAAGTTCAGTAAGTTCCATTTCCACGAGATCGATCAATTCCAGATCGGTTTCGCCGATCATGTCAACTTTGTTCAAGAAGACAACAATCGAAGGAACGCCCACCTGACGAGCCAGGAGGATGTGTTCTTTTGTTTGAGGCATCGCACCATCTGTTGCAGCAACAACGAGAATGGCTCCGTCCATCTGGGCGGCACCTGTAATCATGTTTTTGACGTAGTCGGCGTGCCCTGGGCAGTCAACGTGTGCATAGTGACGGTTTTCTGTCTCATATTCAACGTGGCTGGAGTTGATCGTAATTCCACGAGCTTTTTCCTCAGGAGTATTATCGATAGAGCTGTAATCACGGAATTTAGCTCCCCCTTTTTCTGCGAGAACTTTTGTAATCGCGGCAGTTAATGTCGTTTTTCCATGGTCGACGTGGCCGATGGTCCCGATATTGACGTGCGGCTTATTCCTCTGAAATGTTTCCTTCGCCATTTAAGATTTCCTCTTTTGGTTTTTTATGTTTTTTTCTTTCTGCCCAGAATAGGAATTGAACCTACGACCTTTTGCTTACCATGCAAGTGCTCTACCACTGAGCTA
>CAZPPS010000055.1:0-7426 GCA_964588495.1 uncultured bacterium
AAGACAGCTGGTTGTTCTTACATTCTTGTCCCTCACAAAGAGCTGCGTTAAATGTTCTTTTATCTTGCTGGCTTTCTGTGGGAGTCAGAAGCTTGCTGCAGACGAATCCTGATTTGAATCGAAGAATCTGGTTTGTAATTGACGAGCTACCAACGTTGCAAAAACTCAAAGAATTAGATTCTCTTGTAACTGAGAGTCGAAAATATGGGGGATGCGCTCTCTTAGCTCTCCAAAGTCCAGCTCAGCTAGAAGAAATTTACGGTAAAGCATCGGCGAAGACAATTATTGGAAATTGCGCGACTCGTGTGGTCTTTGCCGAACATGACCCTGAAATTGCAGAACGCATATCCAAATCATTAGGTGAATGTGAAATCAAAGAATACCAGGAAGGCATTTCTTACGGTGCCCATGAAGTAAGAGACGGCGTCAGCCTTTCCCTACAATCGAAAAAAATACCCGTAGTTTCCGCAGCGGATATTCAGAGCTTGGAAAACAATTATGCCTTTTTAAAGCTGCAAGGAAATCAACCGATTAGTAAAATATATTTAAATCCGCAAAAAGCGAGGTAGATATGGAAAACATCATCGGCCTATTCTTCCTACTTATCCCTGTGATCTTAGTCACGCTGATTTGTATCTTTGCTCCCATGCCAGGACGCATCGCCAAAAAAAGAAATCACCCACAAGCCAAGGTTATTCGCCTTTGCGGTTGGACCGCACTCTTATCCAGCAACGTCTCCGCTTGGACACTCGCTATGATGTGGGCTCACCATGATTCTTTAGACTCTGATTTTCAATCCCGCATCGCCGACGTCACCAAAAAGTCGAAGCGAAAGAAAGATCTATATTCCTCACCTATTTGGAAGAAATAAAAGAATTTACTATGGAGTGCTTGAAATCAGAGACTGAGGTAAGCCTGTCCCTTGCAAAACAGGAATATCCTCGACTTTTTGAGTGCATACTTACCAGCCGCCATTTCTATAATCTAATGTTTTAGTTTGACTGGGGAATCCAACATTATTGCGGGTCACCACAACACCAGCCATAAACCCTATCAAAGCGAACCTTTCCCCTGGATTGAAATCATGCAAGAATTTTTTCCTCTCCCGATCATAGGTATAAATAATATAATTATCGGTTTGTAGAAGAAGGATATTTCCCTCATTGACCCTAAAATATAGCTTATAAAATAATAATTTTTGTTAGGCCTAAAGAGAGGGGGAGATGCCCCGTCTAATCCTATAATTAAAATTATTAATGGAATTGGTGCTAAAGGCTGTTTTTATGGCTTGCCTTTAAGGGTCTCTGTGGTCTTTTAGTCGTGCTAAATAGTAGATTTTTTGCTCTTTCATAAGTACCAAAGATTATTTGACGTTAATTGGCTGAAAGGAGAACCATAATCCTTTGCAAAAACTCGTGAAAATGAAGGCAAAAAAGCTTGCTTTTATAGATAAATTTACGTATCCTTAACATCTTAGGGTTCTTTCTCTCATCTCTGATACATTTTGAAGATTGATCACTTAAAGTTGCACATTTGGTAAAACTCACGTTAATAGCAAAAGGAATTATAATGTCAATACATGAGGGAAGAAGGTTCGATACTTGCACGCCCTGCGGAATGGGAGAATCTATTTATATAGGAATTACAGGTCTTTTTAATGATCCTTCTTTAAATTTTTGCAATTTGCTCAGTCAAAAAAAATGGGAAGAAGCCGAAAAAATACTCGCTGAAAATCCTAGCCTTCAAAGCGATCCTGAAGAATCTCAAAAAATTGTTAAAAAAATTATAGACCATGACGCTATTGATGAAATTCAAAAATTATTGAATTTTGGATTTACTATTAATCTTTCAAATTTACATTATTCGCTGCGTGAAAATTCTTTATTAAGCCGTTCAAGAGATATGGCTTTTAAAGCGATTCTTACATACCGAAAACTTGATCTCGTTCAATCAATCTCAATTCAAGATGACAGAACTGTGTTGCATGTGATTGCAGAAGCCAACAATGTCTATGCCTGTGAGTGTGTAATTAAGGAATGCGAAAGTCAAGGTAATCTGGGAACTTTACTAAATAAAGTTTCGGGTACATTTCAAAAAACGGCTGTTCATATTTCCTTTGATCTTAACAATTATGATATTTTCAAAATACTGGTACAAAGAGAAGAAACAGACCTTCTAATAAATCATCCTGAAAATGACAAAACACTTTTTTTTATAGCGGCGGAAAAAAAATATGAACGTAGATTTAAAATACTTTTTGATGAGCACGCAAAAAGAAAAAATCTTAATTCCGCAATCCAAACTAAAGGAAATTCTGTACCTCTTCTATTTACTCTTTATGAAAAAAAACATAAATTTATGTTCGACAAACTTCTTGAATCTGAGGTTGATTTAGGAGTTAAACATCCGGAGACCAAAAAAAACCTACTTCATCTTTTTGCAGAACAAGGAGATTACGAAAATTTCAATGTGTTTGTGAGTAAAGCGCCAGATACTATTCTTAAATCCTGCATTAATGAAAAAGAGGGGTCGGGCGAAACGCCCTTGTCTTTGGCAGTAAGGAAAAATCATTATTTAATTGTAGAAAAACTGATTAATTTGGGGTCTGATTATTTGTGCAATGTTAATGGCGTGGAACTTATTGATCTTCCTCGAACTTTTTTATGTTGTAATAGTCAATCTCTTCAAATAGTTTGGGATGCTAGACATGGTAAATACATTGAATCTGTAAATACAGACGAAAAAAAGAAACTTTTAGAAAAAGCGTTGATCCTGTGTTTAAAAGATGGTGAATTTGAGCAAGCAAAAAAATTAATCCGAATTTCTCCCAATTTTGAAATTAGAGACCATCAAGGAAATGGTCCTTTTCTTTTAGTCATCCAAAACCCAAATAATTCAGAAACTGAAAAATTAGATATTATCCGTGTGCTTCTTGAAAAAGGGTGTGACGTTAATCAGGTAAATGCCTCTAAAGAATCCGTACTAATTAGCGCGGTACTGAAGGAATTTTCATTGATTGTGGAAGAACTGACTAATTTTCTTAACAATGATTCCAATAAAATAGATCTTGAATTAAGAGATTTAAATGGCAAGACAGCTTTGCATCATGCAGTAGAAAAAGGCAACGAATCAATTGTAAAAAAACTTTTGCAGCGTAATGCAAATGCAATGGCTGCAAATAATCTTCAACAAACCCCGCTTCATTTAACTAAAAATAAAGAAATTGCTGAATTATTAATTTTACATGGGGCCAAAGCTGAAGCTAGAGATAATTTAGGCAGAAAACCAGAATTTTATATTTCAAGAGTTCCACGCGGGGATCAGGTAGGTAAAACTGTTTTTTCTTCCCTCAGTGAGCTAAAGACATCAGAGCAAGCTGCTATTCATGGAAATAAAGAAATGGCCAAGCTTTATAAAGAGCATGAGGGAAACAAGATCATTGAATTCGAAGATATAACCCCCAGGCATGAACAAAGAAGTGAGAGTATAAAAGAATATGCCCTTGATATTGCCGATCAAGGAATGGATCAGCTCGAAATACTATCTAAGCGAACTTTAAAAGAACTGGGCGATGCGGTGGAAGAAGTAAAAACCGAAGGAATCAATACGCTTAAAGATACTGCAGTCGGCTTAATTAAAACCGCTGATTTGCCAGGAAAGGCTGCAGATTTGGTCGGATCGATTACCTCAGCTGCAATGGATAAAACAAAGCAATCTTTATTAAAATCAATAAGTGGATAATAAAAATTTAACTTTTAAAAAAGGTTTACATGAATAGCATTTCTTCCTGTTGTCAAAGCTTCCATCCCATTAATCAATGGCGTCAGGATACGGATAGCCCTGTATGGGTATGGAATATTTCGCATGAGAAAGCCTACATGTACGTTATTGATTTGGGAACAGGTGATAAATATTTAAATGAGGAGCCTCTACTAATTTCTATAAAGTGTTTCGTTGCTGCGGTCTTTACCCCAATTATCCACCCATTTGCAATAATAATAAATCTAATTATTAGAATAATAAAGTTAGTTTCGTTTTTTGAATTTTGGAAAGAAGTTCCTGAAGAATTGGAATATAATTTAAAAAATAGATTTTTTGAATACGGAAAAGATTTTCTCAGAATTTTGATTGCTCCATTTATTTTACTTCTACTTGAACTTTCTGCTCTTTACGGGATATTTGCTCCAAGAGATGGCAGAAAATTGTATGCAAGTTTTGAATGCGGTTTTTATGGAAGAGCTATTCTGGGGGGTTGTTTTCAGCCAAACGAGCCTTATCATCTATTTGGCGGAGATATCAATAAAGCAGGCGCTTGGTAAATTTTTAGCCTTGTCAAACAGTAGCAGTCTATCCCGTAGTATTGCTGCTTGAGTTAGTGATAACTTGACTTGCAAAATTTGTAGCTGACTTGCTACGTTCGTCATTCAAAAAATTGCACGGAATAAAATTTGATAGGGAGCGTCTGTTGGTGCATAGGGCAATTGCGTGAAATTTTATCAGTGCTCATCCCTTTTTCTGTACTTGGTTCAAAGCACCCTTCCGGAAATCTGAACAAATACGGTCCATCAAGGTCTCTTGCCACGAGGGATGCATTTACAGTCTAGTAAGTGGGAAAATTCCGATGTTGACCCGAAATCAAACAGGGAATGAGTTTTTGCGATTAGCGAGCCACTTGTTCGGTAAGAGTTCCTCCCACTTTTGTGCGGGTTGATTCATAAATCGGTGCATGACACCGACCAAATAATTTTGCTGATAAATGCTCAATGGCGTTAAGAAAAAAAGTTAGTATAAAGAATATAAGATGTACATGCTGTAGTTATTAGGTGAAAAATTAACTCTTTACAACTTCTCTGCTTCACCCTTCTTCAATGAAGGCAGCGAATGTAAAAAAAAGCTTTGTTGCCGGGTTGGCTATTAACTTCTGCTATGGGGGGCTAGATTAGGGTTTTTAGCCAGATAAGCAATAGCTAGAGAAAGAATTACATTTGTAAACATTGCAAACCAGAATAAAAGTTGTCCTGTGCTATAGGAAGAGAAAAATAATGCTTCGGGATTAATTGCCAAGCAATTTCCTACAAAAGAAATGCCCAGAATCAGAAAAACAAACGCACTAATCAGCGCGTATTTGCGTATTTGTTCTGTATGTTGACCTAGTTCTGGAAGAACATCATTCCAAATATAGCTTCTTACGTTATCAATACAGCTCATCTATTCCTTTGCAAACCCTACATGCTACAATCGCAAAGCCTACCATAGTGCCAACAAACATTCCAAGGGAATAAATGCCCCATCTGGTGTCGCACCATTTCTATTGCTTCCATAGAATAAGTGAAATTTTCTGATGCAAAGATCATTTACCCACAATCATTCTACCATTAAGACCCGTTGTACTATTTGCAAAACAGAAAGTCTGACGCTCTATCACAAAGCTCAGCGTTGAAATGTATTAATGAAATTAAGCCTCTAATCAATCATCTGTTTAACCGCACTGGATTCCTATAGAATAATATGAGCTATAGAAGCTCAAATCTTAATTAAACATACACAATCGTTCCTATCTAAAAGTCTTCTTCAAGGGGCATCTAAGAAAGTAGTTCTATCACAAGGCTGTAAATTAGATTTCGTGAGTCAAAAAAACGGAAACTCCTGATTCTTTCAGCTAAGTAAGGCTACCTTTGCCTCGGCAGAATTAATGAATTATAATTAAATTATTAATAAATATTAATGTATATATTAATTAACGTTATTGATACAATGTTACAAACTTTTGCAGTTGTGTATTTTATAAAACTAAATTGCAAAAAAACTTAACAATAATATTTTATAACTTTTTTTTAAAAAAGGGAGAAAAAAATATGTCACACCCCGTTGATGCAATGTACAGAAGTCAAAGAAGAGTAGCGGAAGGCTTTGAAGCTATGAATTCAATAGGCAAGGAAGTTGATTGCACACCTATTATTATTGGAGCGGCAATTGGAGGTCTTGTCGGCTGCGCGATTCCACCACATGGCGCACTTGCTATTCCAGGAGCAATCGTCGGAGGGCTGGTAGGTTTCGCGGTTGGAGATTGTGTTGCAGAAATTCGAAGAGATAATATGGCCCGAACAAACAAGTGAGTTGTGTTGATTGCGTAAGAAGCCGTAATGTTCTTGTCAGCGATCAAATACATACGCGCTAATGGCGCGTATGCATTTGCCCCCAAACGGATCTATTTTCCTCCCCAACAAAGGGCCTTTTCCGCTTGTAGACCAATGAAAGTGAATTATTCACAGATTACTGATTTCATTTAGAACTTCATCAGAAATTATAAAAAATATACATAAGCAGTTTATTTAGCCATTAAAAGGCAAGTTGTAGCTGCTGGGAAAAAATTTCTTCAGCTCTCTTTATGTTCTTCTAAACTAAAAAGGGTTGAAGGATCCGCAATCAAAGTATAGTAAATAACAAATTTAAAATAATTTGCTTGTATAATTTGCATATTTATATTAAATTATCTATTAAAAATCACTATTTCTGAGGTAAATATGTCAAGGCCAGTAGTCTACGGCACAGAAACTAATCTGGAGCTGCAAATAAAAATTAATGATCAAAAATTAACGGAACATGATCAGCTCTTGGAGCAATACAGTTTGGCAGCTCAAAATATTATTGAGAAAACCAACCAGCAAAAATCTGCAATTGAAGAGCAGGGAGTTAGAATTGAAAATTTACAGAGAAGATACGAACGCATAGATGAAACAGGTCGTAGCTTAAAAATAGCCCTTATTAGCATTATTATTTTTGCAATTATCATAGCCGTAGTAGTTATTACTGTGAAACTAATCTAAAGCTGACGTGGCGGCTAGTGATGCGAGTGTTATGCTGTGCGCAGCAAGCTTTGTGAGAGACCGAGGGCAAGATCCTCGCAATCGGCTTTCAGGAGTCGGTTGCAACCACCTTAAGCGGCTATATTCAAGATTCATTTTTATATAATTTTTGTCTCAAATATTTCCAAATTTAGGATGGTGTTCCAAACGCAGCTGAACTCATAACCAAATTTTTGCTCCTATGCAAGACGATTTCCTTACTTCTTCAGGGTCGAGTATTTAACCTCGATTTGGGATCATTATTCCACAAATTCAAAGAAGTTGTTTGAGTTGTGGCAATAAGCAATTAACCCACCTTAAAGATTTACAATAAAACAGGTGGTGCAGGGCTAGACCTATGGCTGGAGCAAAAATTAAATAGGGAGTTGGAATTCCTTAAAATCATTGTTTTAATTTCAATAGTTTAATATAAAAGAATATTTATTATATTGAAGAGAGAGATGGTTTCTTCTTTCTAAAAAGAGGGGAGCACGATGCCAAGACATCGTGCCCAATGTACGCAAAAAATTAAAAACTATACTTCATATTCAAAGCAAACGAGTGATTTCCTTGAGTTCGAC
>CAZPPS010000056.1:0-6757 GCA_964588495.1 uncultured bacterium
CAGCAACCGACCACCAAGTCATCTGGGATCAATTTACACATAGCTTCCAGCCCCTTTATTTCCATATTGGCTCTATCCTTCTAGGCTCTTTTGTGATCTACAAAGGGGTGACTCGAGGGATTGAACGGAGTAACAAAATTTTGATGCCTGCCCTTTTTGCCATCATTATCATTATTTGCATAAGAGCAGTCACCCTACCAGGGGCTTGGCAAGGGATCTCTTTTTTATTCACTCCCCACTTTAAGGATCTTCTTAACTACAAGATATGGCTCGAAGCCCTCACTCAAAACGCCTGGGATACTGGAGCTGGCTGGGGACTTCTTTTGGTGTATGCGGGCTACACTCAGAAAAAAGAGAGTGTGACTGTCAACGGAACGCTCACAGCTCTTGGAAATAATACGATTTCGCTGATCATGGGAATTATTATTTTTTCCACAGCTTTTGCTATCCAAAATCAGGCTGGCATCGATCAGCTCATTATTGGCGAAGGGAGCACAAATACGGGACTGACCTTTATTTATCTTCCAAAGCTTTTCCAGTCTCTTCCTGGAGGCCCGATCATTCACGCCACTTTTGCTTCAATTTTCTTTTTAGGCTTTGTTTTTGCAGCCATTAGCTCCATGATCTCGATGCTCCAGCTGACGAGTCAAGTCTTTAACGAGCTCGGAATTAAAAAAAATACTGCGATTTTAGTCACAGCACTACTCGCGCTTCTTCTCGGTATCCCTTCTGCCTTAAGCATGGCATTTTTTGAAAACCAGGACTGGGTCTGGGGCATTGGCCTCATAGTCAACGGCCTTTTCATCGCATTTGGCGTTATGCGATTTGGCCTCAATCGCTTCCGCAACGAAGCGGTCAATACAGCTCCCCATGACTTTAAACTTGGAAAGTTTTACAATTATGTCATAGGCCTATTGATCCCTGCTCAAGGACTTATTTTAATCGGCTGGTTTTTCTACCAAGGGATGCAGAGCAAAGATTGGTGGAACCCGTTTGGAATTTATAGTGTCGGCACCATCATTTTTCAATGGGGCATCGGAATTATTACTTTCATTTGCCTCAACAAGTGGCTGGTGAAGAAAACCTTAAAGGTATAACATGGTCACGATTACCACAATGGTGGGCGTTTTAGGAAGTGTCGTTGGGGGTCTTATCTATATGATTTACCTTGCCGCCCGCCGTAAACCCGAATAAACCCAAATTCGTGAACGCGCCCGCGCCCGATCAAAAATTCAACACAAAGACACGAAGATACAAAGACACAAAGAGAAATAATAATTATTCCCTCTCTTTGTGCCTTCGTGTCTTTGTGTTGAAATCGGGCTCGGGCACGGGCTCGTTCGCGAATTTTATGGCAGGATCATTTCTTGGCTTTGGGCCAACCTTCGAAGACGAACTTGCCATCCTTCGAGATGATTTCCCCGTCGACGGAGATGGTTCCTCCCTCACGCAGATCGCAGATCATGTCCCAGTGAAGGGCTGACTGGTTGGTGTTGCCCGTTTCTGGATAGCCCATCCCGAGCGCTGCGTGGAAAGTGCCCCCGATTTTCTCGTCGAACAGGATATTTTGAGTGAAAGTTTTGATTTTGTAGTTGGTGCCGATCGCAATTTCACCCAGTTTGGAGGCTCCCTCGTCTTGGTTGATCATCGCTTTTAGAAAAGCCTCGTTTTTGGAAGCTTTGGCTTCCACCACTTTCCCCTTTTCGAAGGTCAATTTGACATTTTCGACGACTTTATTTTGCCAGATTGCCGGGAATGTGTAGTGGACAACTCCGTTGACTCCCCCATCTTTTGCGTTGAGGTTGGGGCCGGTAAACACTTCTCCGTCTGGGTAGTTGCGCTTGCCGCACGAGTTGCGCCACGTCATGTTCTCAATATTGACCAAAAGATCGGTTCCAAAAGGAGTTTTAAAGTGGAGCTCTTTTTTGCCGGCCATGTAGTCGATGATTTTTTGCTGCTCGATTTCTGTTTGCTGCATGTAGGCAACCGGATTTTCTTCATCGAGATGGGCAGCTGAAAAGACAAAGTCCTCATACTCGTGAATGCCCATGTTCCCTTCCTGAGCGCCTGCAGGAGTGGGGCAAAGGGTCACCACCCAGTCGAGAACCCCTTCTGCGGATCTACTGAAGACTTTTGATAAAATAGGCTTATAAGCTTTGCTGCTCAAGGTTTGTTTTTGGGCGTCCACGTGAGATAGCCCTCGCGTATTTGTGGGGCCAATGACACGGATCCTTTTGTCACAAATCGAGGCCTCATGCAATGTAAAAGGACACGTATGCTCGAGTTGCTTGTCGGAGGCGTTTTTGAAAAAGATTTCATCCCAGCCAGCCGGAATCAAATTTGTTTTCACATGGCCGCCCGATTTAATAATCTCTTCATAGAGGGCCTCCATTAGGGGCAAACCCCCAATTTCGCCGCTCATCCAGACAAGGTCTCCACTCTTAACATTGAGTGAATAATGCACAATCACCTGTGCCATTTTTTTTAAAAGGTCATCTCTCATATTTTGAAGAATACTGAAAGGAAGATAAAGGATGAAGAAAAAAAAATCTGATTCTGCTAAGATACGAATGTAGATTCATGTATTGGAGGATCCTATGAGCGAACCACGTAATGTAAACTGGGTGCTTGCCTTATTGATGTCTATATTTTTCGGATCATTTGGTGTTGACCGTTTTATTTTAGGACATGTTTGGCTTGGCATTTTAAAATTGATCACTTTAGGTGGCCTTGGAGTCTGGTGGCTTGTCGACGTTATTTTGATCGCCAGCAAATACCATTTCAGAAACATCAACTGGGTTGGGCCATAATTAAATGACATCTTCGTCGTCTTCAGTTTCTTCGGATGAGTCGTTCAGCGACTATGAAATCAAAGACCATCCTTTGATTCGAGACAAAAAAATAGAAAAGAAGGATTGGATTAAAATCGGGGCAATCGTTGTTGCTGTGATTGGCGCTATTATCGCAGGCATTGCGGTTCTTTCGATCATGCAAATGTTGCCCACAGATCCCTTTGGAAGCCCTGTCGCAAAAGGTTTAACCCTTATTGCAGGGGCAACCATCTTAGCACCCGCCGCCCTTGTCCTCTTCCGTCGTTACTTTGTCAACCCCCCTAATGAGAACGAACTAGACAGTGAACTGGAATCAATTTTTTGTCGTTCATGATATTAATCCTCTGAAGGATTAGTACCCCTTATTCCGAGCGTGACCGTGACCGTGTCCGAGACCGTGACCGACCCGTGTTCCGTGTTTCCGAGATTTTACGGGAACGGTACACGGGTCGGTCACGGTCTCGGACACGGTCACGGTCACGCTCGGGAAATACGAACCTAACCTTCGTGGCCGAGAAGGCGCCGATGAATCTCATCATGCCCCTCAAGTGGCTCTAAGTGGGTCACAAGCTCTGTCGGTTTTTCAAAGCCACTTATAACTTCCTGTTCCACATGCGTTGCAAGCTCGTGCGCTGCAAACAGACTCACATCTTTTGGAAAGAGAAGGTGCACTTCAATCATTAAGCGATTGCCAGCGTTGCGGTGGCGCACTTTGTGGTAGCTGATCTGATATTTTTTCACGGCAGCGTTTAATAATTCCCGAACACGCACATCTAAAGCCTTATCGGAACGGTCCATTAAGCCATGAAAGCAATTGTACAAAAGCTTCAATCCTGTCCACAGAATATTGCAAGCGATCAAGATCGCAATGGCTGGATCAAAATAGATCCATCCTGTCAAACGGTAAAGGATCAACGCGAGCAAAACGCCCAAGCTGGTCATGCAATCGGTCAAAATGTGCTTCCCATCAGCTTCTAAAACCAGCGAATGAAACTTTTTGCCTTGTTTGATCAGATAAAATCCCAAACCTCCATTGAGAACAGTGGCAAGGAGGATAAAAAGCATTCCGGCATCGATATTTTCCAGCTCAAATCCGTAGATGATTTTGTGAATCGATTGATAGAGAATGAATACAGCTGCGATGATGATCAGGACCCCTTCAAAACCTGCAGAGAAAAACGTGATCCGGTCATGGCCATAAGTGTGGTCCCGATCTGCGGGCTTATGTGAAAGCCACATGCTATAAACTGCAAAACCGACTGCAAACACATGGACAACCGATTCCGCACTATCAGACAAAATAGCTGCCGATCCTGTGATAAAGTAGGCATAGCATTTGATGACAAGCATGAAGAGCCCCACGGCAAAAGAAAGTTGCATGGCTCTATTCATTTGTTTTTGTTCAACTTGTGTGTAGGTAATTTTTCCCATAAATATAAAAAATCTTTGAGTTGGTCTAAAATATGTATTCTTAATATTATATTAACATTGATACCTATCATAAGGATACAAAAAAACAACCTTTAAACAAATAGACAAACCCTAGGAGGTTTACTTATGTCATTTCTAATTACACTATTCAAAGGCAGCCCAAACTCAGAGCTAAGTGAAGATCAAATAAAAGCTAACCTTAAGCAATCTGTTACCGATGCTTTTGGCAAAGAAAACGTTAAGGTCGAACAGCTTAACATTACAGACGTGGAAAATTTACGTGAATCTAAGTTGGGAGGATCAAATTTACTCAAATCTCGCATGGAAGAAATCGAGGTGCCAGGTAAGTGGGATTCTTGCATGAAAGTTGCAAAATGGGCAGCTATCGCTCTTGCAGTCACTGGCCTTTTTGTGGGCGTTGTGGGCTTGCTGGTTTACCTTGGCCAATTGGAACTTGGCTGGACAGGAATCGGCGCGATGACACAAGAAGTTGGCCTCTACACTATGATGGCTGGCTTTAGCGTCACATTTGTCTCAAGCTTGCTCCTTGCAGTTAACAAAGCTTGCGCTCTCGCTGAAAGCAGAAGACAAGATGCAGAAAAAGCAGAGACAAAATTACTTGAAGAAGGCCATGAAACAGAAGGAAAACCTGGCCGCTGCGCTATTTGGACAGATTGGTGCACAGGAATCTTCAAAAAACAAGATTACAAAATCGTAAGCTAATCGGCTTTTTTTCAAAATCTGAAGTGTATAAGGCATAGCTTAGGCTATGCCTTTTTTTTATTTCCAGATTTCACCCCCTCCAGCCGTGCCCGTGCCTATGCCCGTGCCCGCCCCCCCCCTTCCCCCAGTCTGCGACAAATCGGGAAAGAAGGCGGGCACAGGCCCGGGCACGGCTGGGGGAAAAACATCCTTTTCTAAAATCGATGAACGCCCTATAATAATCCGTTTCGGAACAATTTGTAGGTTGGTATGCCAAGATGCAGAAGGCCCTTCGCTTGCTTTTTAACCTACATCCAGGAGAAGGACGGAAAGCCTGTCTTTTCATCATCCTGGGGCTTCTATGGAGCGTAGGTAGTTACGGTTCGTTTGTTCTTTCGGAAGGGATGTTTTTGGAGCGTGTCGGCGCCCAATCCTTGCCAAAGATCTATTTTGCAATTGCAATCGCAATGTGCTCGTTGTCCGCTATCCTCATTTTTGCCCTCAATCGCTTTTCCATCCGTACGCTTCTTTTTTCCATCATTTCCCTCTGGATTATCAGCAGCCTGGCTTTTTTTGCCCTCTACCCCCTCTACAGCAGCTCATCGCTTTACTGGTATGTTTACAAAGCTGTTGGATGGATCATTCCCATTTCGACCTACATTGTCTTTTGGGCATTTGCCGATCAATATTATGATTTGCAAGATGGGAAACGCTTTTTTTGCCTTTTTAACTCTGTCACATTCTTGGGAGATGCTTTAGGGGGCGGTTTGATCGCTTCCTGTTTGAATTTTTTAGGTGTGCCTGGGCTGATTTTAGTCTTTGTGGGGGCGATGATTGCCTCTCTTCCCTTTATTTTTATCATTTCCCGCAAACACGCGCCCATTTTAGAAGAGCATATTGAAAGTGCCGACAGCACCTCCTCCATCGATTTCAAAATCATTTTTAAAACGATCTTCAAATCCAAATTTACCATCTATCTGGTTGTCTTCTATTTCTCGATGCAACTTTTGGCAGTTGTGACCGAATTCAACTACATGGACACTTATGAAAAAACCTTTGCTTCTGCTCCAGCAAATGCCTTGACCGAATTTAACGGCCGGGTCGGGATGTGGATTTCTTTGGGCAACATGTTGTTCGGGATGTTCATTTATAGCCGCCTTGTGAAAAAAATGGGGGTCAACAACATCATTGTGATCGCCCCAGCCTTTTTCTTTGCCATTTTTGCCTTTTGGTTTTACAAAGATGCGTTGACAATTGCCATTTTTGGGATGATTGCACGGGAAGGGATGGTCTATTCCTTCGACGACAACAATTTAAACCTTCTTATAACCGGCGTTCCCTCCAAGATCAAAAATCAGGTGAGGGTGGCTGTCGAATCCTTCATTGAGCCGACTGGGATGTTTGCAGCGGCGGCCCTTTTACTGGCCTTTCAGCAGCATGCCCATTTTTTAGGGCTTGTGATCTCCCTTTCTGCGCTTGCGGTTGTCTTTTTCTTACGGACAAGCTACCCCAAGGCTATTTTCCGCAATCTTGTGGCCAGCAGCATCCGCTTCGATAAGAAAGTGAAGGATTACCTTGCCCAGTTTTCTAAAAAAGAGCTCAAGAAAACAGAATATTCCCTCCTCTCCAACCTCAAATTAAACGGCGAAAAAAAACAGCTGATCGCCTTTGAGTATCTGCTCAAAATCGGCAGCCCTAACGTTTTGCCCCGCCTTTTAAACCATGTGAGCAAACTCCGGTTACCCGGCAAACTCAGCGCCATCGAGCTTCTCCATGAAAGCCGTTGGTCAAAT
>CAZPPS010000057.1:0-6332 GCA_964588495.1 uncultured bacterium
GTCGAACTCAAGGAAATCACTCGTTTGCTTTGAATATGAAGTATAGTTTTTAATTATTTGCGTACATCGGGCACGATGTCTTGGCATCGTGCTCCCCTCTTTTTAGAAAGCAGGGACCATCTCTCTCTTCAACATAATAAACATTATTTTATATTAAACTATTGAAATTAATTTTACAGTTTCTTTATAATGGAGTAATGCCGATTTAGGAAATGGGCTTATTAACGTAATCTGATGAATGCCGTTCCCAAATCAGCACAATAACCTTTAGGGGTTGGAATTAATATCTCTTCAAAAGGAGTCAGCATGAGCTACCCAACAGCAAACACCCCGATCCCCTTTAGATTAGAAAATTACGAAGACAAGTACGGAAAATACATTCCGGCAATTCAAATTGCTTTATGGATCATCGTTGCTACGGGTATCACATTAGCTGTGGTGGCTCACTATGGCTATCTTGACCATTATTTCATTTACATTGGATCTGCTTTAGCAACTGTTCCGGCACTCATAGCCATTGGTATTTTGTTAGGCAGAAAAAATTATTTGGAAACGGCTTTAGACGATGCATCCACTCTATCAGATATAAAAATGATTATCGATGATTGCAAGATCTCACCCTTGTGTTGTTGGGCTAATATTACGGGAGCTGACGTTGTGGTAGCAGTCACATCAACTGTGACTACTGGTCAAGTCACTTCCAATCAAGTAGACGACAGAATTGAAACCATTTTACGACGAAAACGTGATCCTCTCACTGAACAAGAGAAAAATGATTTGCGAGAAATTTACCAAACAGCAACCAGAAAATGCGGAGAAATTAATGAAAACCCCTGTATTTCTGCGCATGAAAAGTACTTAAAATAGAATTTGAATGACACATTGCAGTAAGTTCGACAACAGCATTTCGATCGATAAAGACAATTGGGCCGTTACAGTTTATTGTAACTCCCATTGCAGCCATAAGACAGCAAATTTTGTTTTTGGTAACCACCATGCTTTAATTGCCATTGAAGGTGTGGAAAAAACGGGTGATGTATTTAGACAATTTATCCACCTTAAAGGACCTAATAATTGCAATAACTCCAATATAGCGCTTTTCTTAGGGAGTAATTGTTATTGTTTTCATGGACGAATTGCAAAAGTCAAAATAGAACCTGCTCCCGATGGTGAATATCGGTACACCCATAAATCCAAAACTTGGCTGATCATCGCGGAAAAAGTTATCACCATGAGAGCAAAGGCCCAGGAAGAACAAGACAATCCCGCTAAATTTCCAATTCCTTTCAGTTTTTTTGGAAATCAATCAATTTTGCCACCTAATTTAGAAGTGTTTGTTATTGATGATAACCCCTTCATCGTTGCCATTTCAAAATGCGACAAGTACCTGTTTACTATGCTCTACGACAAAGTATTGAAATGCCGGGAGCGTGGGATTGAGCTATTAGAAAACCGTTGTTATTATCCCGGCAGCATTCTCGGAAAATTTGGTTTTGATGCAGTTAAAGAATCTATTGACGAACTTTCTCTCAGTGTAAAAAATCATAATGCCACCACGTTTGAGAAGCTTTCCGAATTTCTAAACCCTCAGAATAGCCCTTTTTCCTGGCAAAAACTGTTGTCTAGTGAAAAAATTGAAAAAATTAAAACTCTATTTTATGAAAACCAAACCGCCGCAGAGAGGCAAAGGGTAATAGAAAATTTCACGACCGATGAAAAAGAATTTTATTTTATCCTCTCTGAGAAAGTTGAAGCCAAACTAGATAGATACAATAGAGAAATTTTGGCTTATAGCGATAGAATCCATAGCCTTGTTGGACAACTGCTTATAGATCATCCAATTCTTACAGAAAGCCTTCAGAATTTCACCCAACTTTTTAAGACAGATCCACTAGCTGCCTATCGCCAATTGTTATCAATGATTGACAAAAGCACCCAACTAGTCCCGATAAAACCAGATAGCTGCTTAACTTGGGCACGAAAAAAATTAAAGATCGTAGATATTGAATTGCCAGACGTTGGTTTAGAAGCTTTGGTTTCTCCGACTAAAATGTATTTAGAGAGAATGGAAAAGACACTCCAGGCCATTTACAAAAATGCGTCGGACGAAAAATTCCTGTTTGATATCAAAATTTCAGGCAATGAACTGTCCTTCAAAGTCCAACCAGTTCTCACAATGGGAACTCAAATAGACCCAGGTATCAGGACTTTTTCTTTTGAAATGCTCAGCGTATTCGACTCTCGCTTTGAAATATTTAAGCATTTGGATAATCGAGAAGAAGAGAAGGCCATCAAGATATTCAATACCTTCCCCTTATTTTTTCAAAATTGCTTTCGTTCAACAGGTTTTATTGAATTCATTATTCAGCAAAATCGGGCAACTTACATTAATTTTTTTGTGAATCAGGGGGTTGTCTTCAACTACGACAATGGCAGTGTCTTATGGTTTGCTTATCACCAAAAATCTTTTGAAGCCTTAGGGGCTCTTCTAAATGACCCCTTGGTGGAATTGAGAGCGGTAAGTCCCTATTATGGAAGAACACTTCTGCATCAAATAATAATAAATGGCCACAATTCACTCCTTAAACTGTTTTGCAGAAAAATTGAAGAGCGATGGCCCAGTTTTTACCTAAGCTTTTTTTCTCAAACTATCCCCTTGAGGAGAATTGATTTCCTAAAAGGTTTAGATGCCCTTGATTTAGCAATTAAATACAACACACCTGCAGCTTCATTTCTCATTGAAAAAGGGATGGATGTTGAAAAGAAAATTCCTAAATGGGCACAAGATATCAATCAGAAAAAATATGAAGATTCTGAACCAGCCTATTCTTTTATCTCCCGGGTATTTGGCTGGGGATTTAAAAGAGTGCTAACGGCGCCACTGAAAATGAAGCTATTGAGCCACTGTGTTTCTTTGAATGACTCGTTGGCCTATAGCGCTGGTGTACATTTAATTACGAATCAAATACTCCCTTACTCCAAAGATCATCTAATCGATGACAATGGAAACGGTCCCCTGCTCACCGTATTAAAACATACAGGCAAACTATCCCAGGAACAGATCCTTCATTTAGTGGATTTATTGTTAAGCGGTTCATTTCCAGATGATATTAACCAAGCCAATGATCAGGGAGAGACCCCTTTGATCTATGCTGCATGCAACAATTTCTCTATTTTGGAAGTTCTTCTACAAAAGAATGGGATCTCTATCAATCAACAAGATAAAAATGGAAATACAGCTTTGCATCATGCGGTTAAAGAAGGCGGCAAAAGACGGATTACAGCCTTAGCTGAATGCAAAAACGTTGATCTAAATATTCAAAATGGCCTCGGCCAAACTCCCCTCCACCTAACCTGCGATAAAAACATTATTAAATTTTTGAAGGATGCCGGAGCTGATGATCTTATCATCGATAATGACGGGATAGCATCAAGAGATATCCATGAGCAAAATGATCTTCTTTTCAAGCTTAAGTATGCTATAGGCCTCTAGTTCAACCTTGGGGTCACCTCAGAAAACGGAAAAAATTGTACGCTAAGGCTTGATCAATGGCCGAAGTGGCCTGAATTTCCTTGTGTAAAATTTCTCATAATCCTGTAATCCTTTTTAAGCTTTGGCTATGTTTCATACGACTTTTATAAGGGATGCCTCACGAAACGCAATTTAAAGCACGTTAAGCCAATAAAACTCCTCATTCGCCGTTTCGCATAACATTACCCTCTCAGATGGGGGCCAACTTTATCTGTGCCCGCCCAGTTTTTTTTATCTTAATAAAGTGTTAATAATTGCAGTGTAAAATTGTCCTGTATAAAGCACCAGCTTCAAGGACTAACAGGCATGACTCTTCCCATATCCTTATGCTACATCCAGCCGACAAATCACGGCTTAACTACTTGTCAAAAGATCTCTTTGGGATTTGACCTGGTGACGAGCTGCGCACTTACAGCATTGGGAATCCTCTGTATAATACAACTGGGGGCAGGATACCATGTCTGGTCTGGCCTTAATGCATTTAGCACACTTCAGGGGTTTGCTTCCTATGGAGGCATTCTGGTCATAGGAACTGCTTGGTTTGTAAGCTCTATCATTACCGTTATTTATTTAAGAAGGAAAGCTGTCCATTTGGTAGATGAGGAGAACCTGAACATTTTTAGAGAAGCTGAAAGTAACAAGAAAGAAATTTCGGACCTTTTGGCTACCATTAATGCTGCCGATCTTCCTGATCCGTTTGAAGACGATTTGGAAACAACAAAGAAAAAAGTTCATGGCATGATAACACAATGTGAAAGCATGTACCTTAAAGTCAGCCAAAAGCCATTTGAAGCAAAACAAAAAGAGAGTCTTGCAGTTTTCTTAGAAAACGAAATTCAACTGGAAGATTGGAATTACACTCAACAGAGAAAACTGCTTCAAGCAAGCACAGGTTACTACAATACATTCCGTCATACCATCGAATCAATAGGTGAACAGAAGCGTACTGATTTAGTGAGAAAGATGATTAAAAATCATCCTAAACTATTTTCAGATAGAGAACCTTACTTCGAAAGCGATTGGATTGTTTTTCCCGTCCTAGAAACCTATAAAAGTAGTTCCTACAAAGAACCAGTCCTTAATTCAGAAATTTCTTCAACTTGGGAAAAAGCAGTTAAGTGTCTTGAAGAAGGAGAGACCACATCTTCGACATCATGTTTGCGTTGGGTAAAGGTTGTTAAGGACTTCAGGGTAACTTTTCCTAATGGGGAAATTTGGTCGTTAACAACTTTTGTTAGAAATGAACTTGCCGATCAATTCAAGATACATCTTATGTTCAAGCCTGAATTTATCTGTATGGGAATAGAAAAATTGCTGGAAGCCTTAGAAAATGATGAAACACTAAGAGCATCTATCATCAACTTCAAAATACTCAAAGACATGGAAGTCAGAAAGGATCCAAATGGCAAAGTCGTCCCAGTCGTTGTGATTTATACCCGTTACAATAAGTTTTACGCACAAACTGCTCTTGAAGGATTGCTATCTTTCTTCACCGCTTATAACGATTGGGGATCAGGGCAATGCCCAAGATACAATGCAGATCTAGGTAACCCGCTTGTTTATTATGCGCAAGGCGATAGCTGGCAAAAGGCCAAGCTTGAAAAGGAAAAGCCAGAAATTTTTCAACAACTCTACGATCCTGACGGCGCGCATTACAACGCTAAGTTTGGAAATTTTAAATTGAAGCCGAAACAATAGGGGTTTAACTTTTTAAGCCCTCTCTCTTCGGTTTAAAATGAATTACAGCGCAATATTTGCTGCTGAGTTGGCATCAAATTCCTTCTTAAACCCTTCGTATTTTCATAGAGCTGAGATATTTGTGTGACCATAAATGCAATCTTTATTTGAGAAGGAATTCATGGTGGGAGACATATTGGCGGAGGATGGTCAAGATCATCAGAAGAAAGACTTCAATCCCTAAGAAGAATTTTTACCGCTTAGCAGCACACCCAATTAAGACACGCGTCTTTTTTTCGATTTTCGGGTGACCTCTGCAATGCGGAATTGGAAATCGGAATTGAAGGAATCGTGGTGGGCCCACATCATGGCAAGAGTCCAAGCTGAGACGTTGCTGGATAAAAGCGCAGTCCAACCGCAGAGGCGAATTACCTTGGCTTGTGGATGCTTTCTCTTTTTGGCGATGCGCCCTGGCATGGGAGCAAAGATGCAAATCAGCATGACTAAGATCACAGGAATTAGAAGAAAGAATAGGCCGATGATGTTTTCCATATCTACCTCGCTTTTTGCGGATTTAAATATACTTTACTAATCGGTTGATTTCCTTGCAGCTTTAAAAAGGCATAATTATTTTCCAAGCTTTGAATATCCGCTGAGGAAACTACGGGTATTTTTTTAGATTGGAGGGAAAGGCTGACTCCGTCTCTTACTTCATGAGCACCGTAAGAAATGCCCTCTTGATATTCTTTGATTTCGCATTCACCTAATGATTTGGATATGCGTTCTGCAATTTCAGGGTCATGTTCTGCAAAGACCACACGAGTCGCGCAGTTTCCAATAATTGTCCTCGCTGATGCTTTTCCGTAAATTTCTTCTAGCTGAGCTGGACTTTGGAGAGCTAATAGAGCGCATCCTCCGTATTTTCGGCTTTCTGTTACAAGAGAATCCAATTCTTTGAGTTTTTGCAGTGTTGGTAGCTCGTCAATTACAAACCAGAGTCTTCTACTCAAATCAGGAGTCAACTGAAGTAAGCTTCTGACTCCCACAGAAAACCAGCAGGATAAAAGGACATTTAACGCAGCTCTTTGTGAGGGACAAGAATGTAAGAACAACCAGCTGTCTT
>CAZPPS010000058.1:0-5933 GCA_964588495.1 uncultured bacterium
AAAAAAGCAGAGGAATATTCAGCACGCGCATGGAGTCTTGTGCATTCAGTAGCTGAATGTGCTTTAGAAATTAATGAAACGATTCAAAAAAATCCGGGGAAATACCAACTTGCTTTCGACCATCATGTAGGTCAGGCTTTGGATGTTTGCAGAACATTTCCAGAAATTAAAAGTCAGATCGATGTCTCTAAAGTGCAAAACTGTTATCAAGAAGTAGAAAAATACATCGAAGTGGCGGCAAAAATTAGCCGCCAGCTGTCATTTGTGGCTATCATTAGCGCTTCGTGTATATTTATTTTCAATTTTATACATAATCGATTTATTGCCAGCCGATTCAGCCCCAGACAGATCAGAGTTTTATTGGAAAGGACTATACTTACAGATCAAGGAACTCTTCAGGACACTCGACAATAGCTTGCGCAGTCATTTGCCATCAATTCGCCCTAAAATAAAGATTGCATTTAGAAAAAGTGTGTTGCACACTTTTTTTTCGATTTTTGGAAAAGGGAAGGTTTATGAGTAGTAAAAAAGTGGATGGTTCATCTGATTATGTCCATACGGGATATAACAATAAGAGTGATCAGGCCAGTAAAAGAGCAGCAGACATTAACAAAAAGGTAAACAATTTAGTTAATGAGAACAATCGCTCAAATTCCTCAGGAGGAGTAAGTTTTAGTTACAGTGGCCCACAAGGTTATGATTTAAACCACCGTAAGCCACGCCAATCTCCAGCGCAAGCGCGCAAAGAGTACGATGATTTTGTTGCCGCCCAACAAGCAGCAGCCAAACAACCAGAGCCTCCGTCATTTAGTGCAGAGCATTCTACTAGGACTTTTGTAGACCGGGATGGGAGAGTCGTACAAATGACGCCGCAGCAGTTCAATGATTACATGAATAAGGCCCATGAAAAAGTACCAACTTTTGTTGAAAATCATATTGGTGTCAATAAATGCCCGCCCGAAGCTCGCCCTCCAGCACCTGATGCTAAAAATAAACAGCCTGAGAAGAATCAATCTTTTCCTAAACCTTCTGATGACAACGGCACTTCAAATAGAGGGCGACAAGAAACAAACAGAGAAAATGCCCGGGAAAAATTAGATGAAACAAAAGCAAATCCTCACGCAACACCAGAAGGGCAGCAAAAGGATTTCACAGATCCTGTAAATGATTACGTGAATAAGGCCCACGAAAAAGTACCAACTTTTGTTGAAGATCATATTGGCGTCAATAAATACCCGCCCGAAGCACGGTCTCCAGCACCTGATGCTAAAAATGAACAGCCGGATAAGAATCAGTCTTTTCCAGAACCTTCTGATAACACTGGAACTGCTAACAGAGGTAATCAAGAAACAAATAGAAAAAATGCCCGGGAAAAATTTGACGAAACAAAAGCAGACCCTCATGCAACGCCAGATGAACGGCAAAAGGCTAAAAAGGATTTTACAGATGCCGTCGAGGAGCTTTTAAAACAGCAAGAACATGACAATACACCTAAAGGTTACCGACAACAAGCCATAGATGATTTACAAGACGTTGCACAAGATTGTAGAGCGCAAATTAATCAAGCTAAAGAAAAGCTGGCCGAAGCTGACAAGTTACGACAAAAAGCTGAAAAGGCGCATAAAGCTGCTGACGAGATCGAACAGCAACTAGGAAATAAAAAAGTTAAGTTAAAAGATAAGAACGGTGCCAAAAAAAAGGTCCCACCTGAAGAGGGCAAAGAAGCTGCGGACAAGAAGAGGAGCAAAGCCAATAATTATCAAGCCCAAAGCGATGCAATCAAGCGGGACAGTGGTGTCAGTCGCTGGACAGCTGCAAAAGGGAGTATGGCAAATGAAGCTTCGAATCAAATTAGGGATGTCAAACAAACAGTTGGTGGTGCAGCGCTTTTAGGTGGAATAGATCAAGGCGCGGAGTGGTTGAAAGGGAACTGCGATTTGAAAACGGCTGCTAAAAACACACTGATCAATGCAGGTGCAGGCTCTCTAACCTATGCTGTTACATCTGTAGGTTATGAGGGAGTTAAGGGTGCGATCACTAAAACTGTGACCGAAGGGGCCGACAAATTTCCCGCTTTAGGCACTTGTATGAAAGTCTATCAGGCATCTTCAATGATCTATCACGCCGAAAATGCAGAGGCAGCTTTCAAAAACGTGTCGCAATTTGGTCTCGATATCGGCGGTGAAGCCGCTCTCCTTTACGGAATTACTTTTTTAACTGGTGGAGCAGGGCTAGTGCCCATGGCTGGAGCAAAAATAGGGTGGCATATCGTTAAATGGGGAGTTGGAATTCCTTAAAACTATTAGTTTTAATCCAAAAACTTAACCTCATAAGCAGATTTAAGGTTTTTTTACTGAGAAATATGCAGCTTTGTCAGATTAGGAGTTAAATTATCCACGTAAGATGAAGGAATTGTAAAAAATGTTGTAGCAACTTATAGTCCTCGGAACTTGTTAAAAAGAGGATTCATATGCTGCCAGTGGCTTCTAAAGGGAATGTAAGTGCAAACGCAATCGTATTGGCAAATTTGAAAAAAGAACATGCCAATTTGCTGAGTCGTATCAATAGCATCGCTCATGAAATGAGAGAAACAATCGGACTTGATTCTGAATTCGTTGAGGCACGATTGAAAGAGATTGAATCTCTTTTAGAAATTGCTCCTGAAAACCGTGATCCTGTCGTAGCGCAAAACAATTTGCACGCTCGTTTTAAACAAATCAAAGAGGAAAACCTTGAAACTTACCAGAACCTTCTCGACGCAAGAGAGGGAATCATAAAATTTGGGCGTACAATTCCTTTGACAGTCGAAAATAAAGAGCAATTGATGCTGACGTTCGCTCTACTAATAGATGAAAAAATCCTGCAGAATAATTTTCCTAAAGATTTTATTTCGCACCTGGAAGAATTAAGAGGCAAAACGAAGCATGAACTGGAAATCAAACTGTATGCTTATGAGAACCTTTTATCACTCAAAACGGACCTTACGACTAAATTACAAGATCGGGAAAGTCAATATATAGAAATCAAGACAGTCAATGAGCAAAATGCGATGACTATTCAAAATATATGGCAGGCATGTGAGCAGGGTAATATTGAGTACATTAAAGAAAAGATCGATGGTTTGTTCCTTTTTAAGGTGAGCGATTTTGTTAACCAACAGGATGAGCAGGGGCAAACTGGGCTTTCGCTTGCGGTCGCTCATGGGCATTTTGATTGTGCTCAGTATCTGTTAGCAAAAGGTGCTAATCCAAACTCTGCTGATAAATTAGGGTATCAACCTCTCCACTGGGCTGCAAAAAAGGGTGATTTAGAGATGACTCACTTACTCTTGGACAACCAAGCGGATATTAACGCACAAGGGGAGTACAATAGAATTCCTCTACATATGGCGGCCTATAATGGGAAGCATGAACTTGTTGATTTTTTTATCCAGAAAGGAACTTTAGTAAATGCTCAAGTCACATGCGGAGGTTGCTCGGCGCTGCATAAAGCGGTGATGCAAGAATATCTTCTGGTTGTCTGTGAGTTGGTAAAGTGCTCACAATTAGATGTCAACATCCGAGATGATCGGAATCATACGCCCCTCTACTATGCCATTCAATTGGGATGTTCTGACATGGCTGCTTTTATTGTCAGTCACCCAAGCTGGCAGAAAATTACAGATCCCAACGACCCCAACCATTTCTCACAACTCAGGAAACTAAAACCTCAAAAAAACACTATACAAATTCAAAAATTTCTCGATTTTTACGAATAAAGATCCAACGAGAATATATCTGATGGAAAATGCTCGCAGTTTTCATCAAGCTTTTCCCTGTGCAAGAAATTAGCCTGAGAGTTAGTCATCTCCAGATGCTTTCTCTGAGGATCTCTCAGAACTGCCTATAGCGTCTTTTGCTGTCGCTACTCAAACATTTTTTCTTGTCTTTAAATTAATCAGTTCTTAAAGCGTCGTGTTATATTAAATTTTGAGGTTCCAAAAAGTTAAATCAAAGTGCAAGCGTACAGTTTCTTCTGAAGAGGAGATCGGAATATTTCTTCAGTGCTTGCCGCGCTTCTTTCAGACTTTCACAAAGAAAATAACCTAAAACTTAAGTCTATAGGCTATTGTTGTTGTTTTTTGGCGACAGTGATGTCGTTTTTTTATCAAGTGAACCAAAATCCCTACTCCATATCTTTATAGCGTAGTCCTCAAGAGATGTATTGGCAAGGGTAAACTTTCTGTCGTGAGATCCACTGCTTGCCAGGTTTCCATCCGCTAGCTGGATTAAATCGAAAACAATGCCTGAGTGCCCCTGAAGGGTTTGTAGGCACTTTCCTGTTTTGGGATCCCAAAGCTTGATAGCATGGTCCGAAGATCCACTGACAAGGGTTCCATCGGATAGCTGAATTAAAGCGTAAACCGCGTTTGAATGTCCTTGAAGAGTTTGTAAGCAATTTCCTGTTTTGAGATCCCAAAGCTTTATAGTGTTGTCCCAAGATCCACTGGCAAGCGTTCCATCCGATAACAGTTTTAAAGCACTCACAAAGCTTGAGTGCCCCTGAAGAGTTTTAAAGCACTTCCCTTTTTTGAGATCCCAAAGCTTTATAGTGTTGTCCATAGATCCACTGGCAAGCGTTCCATCTGGTAGCTGAATTAAAGCATCAACGGATCCTGAGTGTTCCTTAAGAGTTTTTAAGCATTTTCTCTTGTTTGGATCCCAAATCTTTATTTTTTGATCCCTAGATCCACTAGCAAAGGTTCCATCCGATAGCAGGATTAAAGCTTGAACTCCGCTAGAATGCCCCTCAAGAGTACTTGAACAGTTTCCTGTTTTGCGATCCCAAAGCTTTATAGTGCTGTCTTGAGATCCACTAACAAGGGTTCCGTCCGATAGCTGGGCTAAAGAGCTAGCTGAATGCTTCCCGAGGGTTTGTAATAACATTCCTTTTTTGGGATCCCAAAGCTTTATAGTTCGGTCCTCAGATCCACTGGCAAGGGTTCCATCCGCGAGCTGGATTAAAGATAAAACGGCGGCTGAGTGCCCCTTTAGAGCATTTATTTCTTTAAATAAAACAGGAGCATCAGATTTGATGCTTGGCTTTTGGAGTGAGGACGAAACCGGAAAGGGTTGGGATACTACCTGTTGCGTGTTAGGCAAATAGGGTGAAGATACCGTATTAGGGATATAAGTTATTGACTGATTAGAGTTGGGCAGATAGGAACAGTTGTTGTTATTTGTTGATGTCATAGATTTGGCGCCTGGCTTTAGAGGCAATGGCTTTGGCGTGGACGATGAACTTGTTTGGGCAAAAAAAGAAGGTTGCTGTGAAATTTCTTGTTGCGTGTTAGGCAAATAGGCGGATTGTGATGTCGTGTTAGGAATAAAAGTTATGGATTGATTGGAGTTGGGAAGATAGGGACTGCTGTTATTATTCGTTGAGACTTGTGGTTCATCAGATGTTCCAAAATCCATACCTTTCAAACGGCTGTTGGCTTGATCGATGGTAGGGCGCTTGTCGGGTGCTCCATCCCAACATGAGATGGCTAATTGCGCATACTCTTCGGGTGTTCCTAAAGGAAATGTTTCCCGATGCCCCTGCATCACACGCATGGGGACAACAAATGGGTTCATATTTTTAAAGGGGTATTCATGTGCAGCTAATTCCCATAGGACAACACCAAAGCTGTAAACATCTGTTTTTGTATTGTAATCGGGTGATTCGAAAATCTCCGGCGCCATCCATTGTGTGGTTCCCTTAATGCTGACACTGGATTTTGCAGAGAGGTGAGTCGTTATTTCTGATTTCACTTTTGCTAAACCAAAGTCGGCAAGTTTTGCCCGGTAACTGTCATCTAATAAAACATTTAAGCTTTTTAAATCTCGATGGATCACCATCTTTTGATGCAGGAAAATCAGGCCGGCAGAGATGTCCAGTGCAATTTTCTTACG
>CAZPPS010000059.1:0-5274 GCA_964588495.1 uncultured bacterium
AGTCAACATCCTGTTCTCACTATTTAAACCTTGCCGTCTAGGATGAACAAAATTTTTCAGCTTTCTAATGTTTGGAATTGCCTTCTTTCAGGGCTTGTCATCCTTATCTACCAATAAATTCCACAAGACCCTGTTGCAGACAAGTTCCTTTTTAGCAATTTTGGTTGGATTTGGCTGAGCGTCAGTCTTGGCAAGATGCTTTAGACAATCGCATAGTTTTGAGAAGTCTAAATCAGTACTTTTAGAAAGCCAACAACCCCAGCGATTTCCAAAGACGCTCGCCAATTGAGAGCTGGCCACACTCACTTCTTGGAAAAATTCAGGATCATTGATCCAAGAGAGATCGATAGGTTCTGCAGATGGTAGATGCTGAAGGCTGCTTGTATTCACCTGATGCAAAATGGCTTTGATAACTAACGGAGTGCATAATGGTAACGTGGTAAGCGCGCCGTAAGCTAAAGCGGGATGCACATAAATTACGCGAGTTTCTCCCACTTTCATGTCTTTTATACCGTGTGCAAAACCAGGTATTACAGTTGATAGCGATAACCAAGTTTTGTGAGCAGCCGTTAGGACATTCTCCTCACCATCTTCAATGATATAACTGAGAAGCAGTGAGTCAGCAGTTCCCAACGGCGTCCCATCCCCAGGTTTTAGTTCTTCAAAATAGAGGTGATCCGGGATAATTTCTTTCAGATTTCGATTTGTTTTCCATTTTTGTAGTTTTGCTTCAGCAAGCTGGAGGTTGATTTTTGCCTGCCTGAGCCCTTTTAGAGTGCCAGGCATAATGCGCAATTTGGGAAGTGCAATTGTTAGACTATCGCCCTGATAAAAACTTTCGAGAAAAGCAGCAGTGTATTCTTTTCCGATTTGCGAACAGTAATCCCATAATATTTGTGCAAATATCTCTTCTTTGCTTTCTTCTAAGTCAAGACTTATGTTTTTACTTGCGATCGAAGAATAATCAATGATCGGAGATTCTCCTGTGATTTTTTGTAATACAGTTTCTAGAAAATCTTGGCGAACCAGCAGAGTTTTAACCTGCTTTTGTGCATCTGCCAAGCGTTTCTCTAACTTCAGATTCTCAGGTTGTTTGTAAGCTCCGAACACGAATCTGGGTTTTTCTTTTAATAGAGTCTCGAGGGTTTCTTCTTGGCAATTTTTAATAAATTTTAACTCTTCTTCACAATTGTTAAACCCAATGCTTGGTTGTAATAGGTGCTGTTCTGTAGCATGCGTCTGGAAATCGCCGCTCGTTGATAAAAAATGGGTACGTAAAAGGAGGTCACTGTGTTGACAAGGACCTGTGCTCTTCATCAGAGTACTATGCGGCATAAAAGGAAGGACATCTTTTCTGGCAGATTGTATGCCCTCAGCACGACTTTGCATGAGACTATTGTATGCCCCAAAACCCAGAACAATGCCCATTAGTACGTTGTCCTCTTTGAGCAGCTCGGAAAGAGGCTTTGGAGTCTTTAATATGTAATCGACTACGTAAGCGGCATCCGGGATATGAGGCCCCAATACATAACGAAATAAATTTATATTAGTTTCTATTTCTTGCTTCAGAAGAGGCACATGAACAAATAATAATTCTATCGGTTTGACTGCAAACGGTGAAGAATCTATGGGAGTAGCTTTAAGGATAATATCGGATTCTTCTACTTGAATGTGTTGCCAAAGAGAAATTGCTTCACGCGCTAAAATTCCCGTTGTATAGCGCAATGTCTGCGGAACTAGTAAATCGTCCATGGAATGAATGACTTCAATAGAGATGGGTTTAACCCCTTCTAAAACATATCCATACTCAGATTGCTCAACCATTGCCTTAAAAAATCGGTCAAGTATCTTGTAATCAGTTTTGTTTTTAATGTGTATAGGCGCGCTATGTAGCTGGGTAGTCAAAGCTAGTAAGAGGAATAGTGTAATAAATTTTCTCATAGCGCACCTATTTTTCAGATTTAGTGCTGTCTTCCACAACAATAGCCATCACAATACCATGGACAACCAGGAACCGCACATCCTCCGCAGCATGGACATGCTCGAGTGTGTCCTGCATGATCTTCCCATAGATGAGCTCTTGCTAACCATAGATCACCTGTGTGTGTTAAAGAATGCACAGCCAATAATTGGCCATCATAGTTTACAAAAATCCCATTTGAATTAATAACAAGATGTTCAAACGGAAGGCTTAACACGATTTCTGCAACTTTAGGTTCAGTAGATCTTGTCTGCTGGATGTCAGTCCGTTTTTCATTTATCTGCGAAGCACTGAGCTGTGCGAAAAAAATGAACATTAAAACTGTAAATATTTTTTTCATGCGACTTACTCCTAATTAAATAGTAACGCTGTATCAAAGACTTCGAAGACAGCTTGTTTCAGATTTTCTGAAAAAAATCGATTGCCATCTTGAAGTCTTAACCATTTATTAATTTTTATGAAAAAAATGCAAGTTTTTTTTGAAACATCCCATGCAAGAAAGGTCACAGATTCATTGTACCAGGAAAAATGTAGACAAATTGATTGGATGTAGGGGCAACTCATTGTTAAGGCTCCCAAACCCAATTCCGTTCTTTCTTTTAAGCTATAAGCATGTTTTTAAACGTCATCTTCAGTCTCTTTTCTTAAATAGGCTAGACGTCCTTTAACTTGAATTTTGGTGGGCGAATCAAGACGTTCTATATTTTCTTCAAAGTTATATCCAATGGGGAAGGCCGCTGTGATTTCTGTTATTGCACAGGTAACTATATCGTAATCGTCTTCTGAGATTTTTCCATGATAATAAAAACAAATTTTGCCGGACTTGCTATTAGGTTGAAGATCGATGGAGACTGCTCTTAAATTTGGCGTAACTTCTCCAAGCAAGGCACGCTGAGTAGCAAGCAAAGCGTAGGCGATATCGATAGAACTGTCATTCATAAATTTACCTAGACCAAGGCCTTGTGGGGACGAAACACGAATGCTGGGTCTAGACTATCTTGGCGCAATACTCACACTCTGTCAAAGTGGAGAGGAGCAATATTTTCGCAAGTGACGATCAATCCTGTGGGTGTGAGTTCGATAACAGGATGCCCATATCCTAGCTCCGACCGGAAGACAAATGTGTCCTCCTTAATTTGGGGCTGAAAGATAAATGTTGGGAAGGACCCACCATCCGATGGATTCAAACGGAGTCCCCAATTTCCTTTGAGATCTTCCTCTTTGATCAGCCATTCAGAATTTAACTCTCGGCACCGGTATGTGCCACAAAAAGGTTTTACCTGCTCTTGCGATGCTTTCCAGCTGGGCAGTGTGGGTTCTATTTTGGATCTCGGCAGGGTGAGTTTTTTCCCCGCAATCGCCTCTGCAATTCTATCTACCGTCATTTCTGTTGCAGGAATGTTGTCATTATTTGTCGTGAAGAAGAGAGCGAAAGTTTTATTGGGGTCTTTGGTATTTTCATAGCGACGATAGATTGTGTTAGCTCCAGAAAGGGCGCCTCCATGGGAAATCACCCTATATTCTTCAACATTATCGACAATAACGCCTCTGCAATAGTTATCTTCGGTAAACTCTCTTTTTTTTGGGGGGTCAAACAAATCATAAGCTTCTCTTGCCATCGCGGCGTTCCATGCGACCATATCGCTTGGAGGACCAATGAGACCGGTGGTTCCATAACTTTTGTTGGGAGAGGTCACATCCTTCCAATCACCAGACTGAAATTCATAGCCAGCTATGGTTGCGGGTGAAGAGGGATCGATCGAACAGCGTGCGTCCATATGTAAAGGAATCAAAATTTTTTCACGCACAAAATCTGGAAAGTCCCTGCCCGACACTTTTTCCACAATTTTAGCCAAAATATAATAGTTGGTATTACAATACATGAATTTTTCGCCGGGAGCGAAGATCATTCCAGGGTGTTCTTTGAGATTGCTCAGTTGTACGGAATTTTCCAATTGTTCCGCATCTACCCCTTGCATAAGACCTATGCCCCATACTTCGGGTAAGCCGCTACGCATATGCAAAAGGTCATCGACAGTAATCTTTTGCACCTTCCCATTGAGTTTAAATTCAGGCAGATCCGGGCAGAGTGTGCGGATATCATCATCATATTTGATGACCCCTTCCTTAACCAACGTATCTATGCAGGCAGCTGTAAACTGCTTGGAGACCGAACCCCAGTTAATGGGAGCATTCGCTGGCATCTCGCCGCCTTTGTAAAAGATAGCTTCTTTGCCTTCTTCCATTATGACAACGTTGCAACCTAAAGGATATTGGGGAGGATAACCTTTACAATGTTCATCGACAATTTGTTGCAACTGCTGCCCCTCATAGGATTTCCCAGAGTTAGATGTCGGTGTAATAGGAGGAATAGAAAACATCACTAACCTGCTACCTTTGCCATTTTGTAAGAGTTTACACGTTTTTTCTCAATGCTGGAAAACATCTGTCTTAACGGGATTTTTTTGTTCCATTACTTTTGCAGACTTAGAGTTAAGTCATCAGAAGGAAAGCTCCAATAGTCAGATTTTTTAGGTGGTTTGCCTTTCAGATAAAATATCCTTGATTTCGGCGAGAATTTTATGCGTTTCATCCAATGCAAGAAACTCGCATCCTCTCAGGCGCACTAAGATGTGTTATTTGTTGACTTTGATCTTCAATTTTGCTCTCAGTGGAATTTTTAATTACCAAAAAATCTTTTCCATAAAACAGAGAAGCAATATAAAGCGCTATCGTTTCTCCTAAAAAACCGAAGCAAAAATTGAAAAAAAAAGGAAAACTTTCCGTTGGAGCGGGGAGGGCGACCTCAACATAAGAAATACATGCCCAACCAATAAGAGTGGCCACTATGCCTATTTTTCGCGTTTCTGCATGAATAGGGATTCGATGATTCTTTGCATAAATCAGAAAATTCTTAAAGTTTTGATACTTTGCCATCATTTTTCCCAGTTTCAGATATGAATTGTAATCTCATAACGTTCCCAAAGGCAAAAAGGTATAGAAATCTATCTGTATGTTACCATTAGGCAGTTCTAGTCGCAATGGTAAAAGTAGTTTTTTGTTTTAACACCAAGATGCATAAGCTTTAACCTCTAAAACAAGGTGGAGTGCTCCCCATTTAGACAGGACCATCTAGCTTGCCTGACTTAACGACACTCGGCTATGCCTCGGTCGTTAAGTGGTCGAGCTCGCCGAAGGTCGCTACGCTCCCAACGGCTCGCCAAAGTGTTTGTTTAAGAGTTTTGTAACGGCCCACAGAACGGTGTAAATTTACTAAGCAGCAAGCTTTTCTT
>CAZPPS010000060.1:0-5129 GCA_964588495.1 uncultured bacterium
AATTAGTCGCGTAATCTCTATTTCTCTCTGGCCCTAAATCGGGGGCAAGGTCAATGCCCATGATTTATGTTGGCTAATTCGCGATGAGGTACAATTTTCGGGAATTTCAGAAGAAAAGCTCTAATAGCCCGATTTTTTAGGTGATTTGCCTTTCAGATAAAATATCCTTGATTTCAGCGAGAATTTTATGTGTTTCATCCAATGCAAGAAACTCTCGTTCTCTCTGAGGATCCATATGATTATCCTCAGACATATAGACGTTAAAGTAAGTCAAGTCTTGCGGGTTTTTGAAAACCGCATTAATCGTCAGAGTAGCCGGTTGATACTCTAGCACTCCATGGATTAAACTTCTTGGGAAGGCAATCGTTTTATCCTCTTTTAAAACATCTGTGCTAACATGTTCCAGAGGCATGACTCCCAAACAGAAGATATTTCTTTCTGCTGGGTTTCTTTCTTGAGGCAGATTGGGTGATCTCACAACACGATGGATCCTAAAAGGTTTGGAAAGCGGATTACTTTCGATCTGCTTATAGACTGCATGTGTATAGCCTCCATAGAGGATCATGCTCTCAAAGCGATTGGGATGAGAATGTAGCGCTTCTACCGTATCAATTTTTAGTTCTGGCGGCCAATAATGTAGACGTAGGTTTTCAATCTGATGGGCCAGAGGAAGTTCTTTTGGAATGGGCAAGCGTAGGCGTACAAAGCCAGGCGGATTTTTTTCTAAGATGATGTTTTCACTCGATTGTAGATGATTCATTGCAAACTTAAGAAGCTCTTGAAAATCTTCCTTTCGAAGTAAAGGTTGATCTGGGTCATCGATCATTTCTTTTTTTCGGCCCAAGGCTTGAGAACAGATATCGATATAAGTTCGAGTGATTGTCGCCTCAGGATGTTTATGACCCAAAGTTTTTTCTCGAATCTCAAGCCCCTCCTCATACTTATTCAACGCCTCTTCAATGTCTCCAAGCGAAAATAAATATGAGCCTATATTACATAAGAAAGTCGCTATCTTAGGGTGATTTTTACCATAATACTTCTCAAAAATAGCAAGTGCTTGTTGCTGTATGTCTAACGCTTCCCTCATATTTCCTAAAGCCGCTAGACAATTAGCTTTGTGGCTCATCGTATCTATAACAGCCGGATGTTCATCATGATAACTTTTCTTATAAAGCAAAAGAGCTCGATCATAACTCTCTAAAGCCTCCTGATAATTTCCCAAAGAATAGAGGCAGACCCCGATGTACTTTAAGGAGTCAGCACAATGAAAATGATCCTCTCCATAAAAACTCTGGTCAATAATTAAAGCTTCTTTTTGTATCTCTAGAGCCTTTTGGAATTTCCCCAAAGATCCTAAACAATTGCTTTTTGCGCTTAGTATGCGTCCTATTCTGTAGGGGATGTCTGAACCGCAACCTGTCTTATCGATAGCTAAAGCTTCTTGATAATATTTGATTGATTCTTCGAAACAGCCTAAATCTCTTAACGAACCTCCGACATTGTTTAAAGCGATGGCGATACGATAATGAACCTTATCGGTACCAAAGACTTTTCTATACATCTCTAAAGCCTCAAGAAAATATTTCAAGGCCTCATCAAAACGACCGAGATCACTTAAAATAGCCGCTACGTTATTCAGAGTAGTTGCCATATTTTGATGCGCTTCTAATCCATAAACTTCTTTATCCATATCCAGGGCTTCCAGAGCATACTTCAAAGCTTCCTCAAAACGTCCTAATCCTTTGAAAGCAATCGCTAAATTACATAACTGAATTGCTATTTCAGGATGAGCCTCTAATCCAAAGACTTGTCTATCTATTGTTAGGGCTTCTTGACCACATTCCAAGGCTTCTTCAAAACGTCCAAAATCAGTTAAAACAAGGGCAATATTATTTAGGGTACTAGCTATGCCAGGATGAGGCTTTGAGTCATGGATTTTTCTATCCATCTCCAGTGCTTCCTGCAAATATTTCAAAGCTTCTTGAAAACGACCGAGATCTCTTAAAACAAGCCCGGCACCATTCAAGGTTGCTGATCTATCAGGAAGAGGTTCCAATCCATAGAGTTGCCTATCCATTTCTATAATTTCCTTGAAATATCTCAAGGCCTCTTCGAAACGTCCCAAATCTTTCAAAACATACGCTGCATCACTCAGAATAAGTGCTATATCAGGATGAGGCTCCGAGCCATAGACTTTTTTGTTCATTTCTATAGCTTCTTCAAAATGGTTCACAGCCTCATCAAAGCGTCCAAGATCTTTAAAAGCGAAAGCCACACTGCCCAAAGCAGTAGCTACATAAGGGTGAGGCTTCGAACCATAGACTTTTCTGCTCATTTCAAGAGAGTCTTGAAAATATTTCAAAGACTCTTCAAAACGGGCGAGCTCACTTAAATCCCGACCTATTTGCCATAAAGAATTCGCAACATCATCATGATCAAACAACCCGTGGATTCTCAGATTGATTGCCAGAGCTTGTTGATGATTTATTAATGCCTCATTAAAATGGCCAAGCCTTCTTAGATTTCGTCCTATATTCACTAAGGAAACCGCCATATCTTGGTGATCCACTAATCCATGAAGTCTCTGACTGATTTCCAGGGCCTCTCGATGGTGTGTGAGGGCTTCTTCAAAATGACCTAGCTCAGTTAAAACGCAGCCTGTATGGTTTAAGCAAGTGATAATGTTGCCTTCGGAGTGAAGCTTTCTCCATATTGTCAGTGCCTGGTTATGAAATTCTAATGCCTCCTTGAATTTTGCTTGGGCACTCAAGCATTCTCCCATTTTATTCAAACAGACTGCACTACCTTCAGTTTCACCCTCCTTTTTCCAGATCTCGATTTCGACCTCGTGAGCTTCGAAGGCTTTTTGGAATTGTCGACTGGCATAATAAGCATCCGCTGCTTTCCCAAGCCATTTTATCGCTTCCGAATCAGAAGGTTGTAGACCATCTCCATTTTTATACTTGATTCCAAGCTCGTAGTATGTTTCAGGTGTTCCTGATTGCGTCTCCTGTTGAATAGGCGTCAAACCTATCGAAGTAAATGGAAGGTCAGAAATGTTAAACATTGGCTCTCCAGAATTTCAGAATTCAGTAGTTTACCAATTGGTCATTTTCCATTCAAAAATAAGAGGTCGTTCAGGCAATATCCTTAAAAAATTTGATCAAGGAAACCATGGAAGCCTCTTATTGAAAACCCCCAATGCCACAACTGCAAAATCTTCTTCCCAATCCACAGATATCTAATCACTATGGCACGATGTATCGGCATCGTGCTCAGCTCTTTTAGAAAGATGAGATGGGTCTCTCTCTGCATTTAAGTGCCTCATTTTCTTAGGCAAATTTTAATTTTCTGTTAAGATAAAAGCAACCCATTCTGGCTAAGCTGAGTCCATAAAATAGCAATTTGCGATATTTCAAATGACTTGAGATTGATCTTTAATGGACTCAACCATCATAAAAACACATTTTGCGAAGTATTTACAAGAAAGGAAAAACTACTTAAAATGTGTATTTACATGTTTTACGTAGGAAATTATCATTCAAAAAAGCTACGTAAAATCTGCTTATGAGGTGAAATTTATGGATTTTTTTATTGGAAGACGAGCTGAATTGGATGAACTCAAATTGCAGGCCAGAAAAAAAATCGCCAGTCTCATCGTCGTCAAAGGGAGAAGGAGAATTGGCAAAAGCCGGCTAATAGAGGAATTTTGCAAAAACTACCGACATTATGTATTCGCGGGTCTTGCACCAACTGTTAAAACCACTAAACAATCAGAAATCGAAGAATTTTCAAAACAATTAGGGGTTGCCTTTGGAATACCGGGCATTAAAGCTGACGACTGGAATACTCTATTTTTACTTTTATCAAATCAAACAGCCAAAGGTCGTGTGGTCATTGTATTTGATGAAATCTCATGGATTGGTTCAAAAGATCCTGATTTTCTAGGGAAATTAAAAAATGCATGGGATCTACATTTTAAGAAAAATCATCAGCTTATTTTTATCATTTGTGGCTCCGCCGCTGCGTGGATAGACAGAAATGTTTTATCCAGCACGGGATTTATGGGAAGAGTTTCATTCACGCTATCTCTTGAGGAACTTGCACTATCTGATTGCAATGCATTTTGGAACAATAAATCGTATTTTTCCGCATTCGACAAATTTAAATTACTTTCCATAACTGGTGGTGTTCCTCGCTATCTTGAAGAAATCAACCCACAACTTTCTGCTGAAGACAACATTCGTCATCTTTGTTTTAAAAAAGGAGGAGTTTTAGTCAATGAATTTGAACATATATTTTCAGATCTATTTGGAAAAAGAAGTGAAAAATACAAACAAATAGTTCGGATTTTAGTTTCAGGTAGTCTTGATTACGGAGAAATTTGCCGCAAACTCAAAGTAGACAAGTCAGGATTAGTGAGCGAATATCTCAATGATTTAGTGATGTCTGGTTTCATAGCAAAAGACAATACCTGGAATCCCAAAACTGGCATAGCTGCTCCTTTGCTTTATAAATATAGGCTTAGAGATAACTACCTACGTTTTTATTTAAAATACATTGAAAATAAACTTCCTGAAATCGAAAGAAATGTATATCAACTAAAATCTGTTAGATTGCTGCCAGGTTGGTCTACAATTATGGGTCTTCAATTTGAAAACCTGGTTTTAAATAATCGTTCTTTTGTTCATAAACTTTTGCGACTGAATCCTGATGATGTCGTCTTCGAAAATCCATATTTTCAACATCAAAAAAGCCGTCAGCTTGGGTGCCAAGTTGATTATATGGTTCAAACGCGCTCCAACGTATTATATGTTTGCGAAGTGAAATTTTCCCAAGAGGCAATCAAGAAAGAAGTTATCACTGAGGTAAAAAAGAAAATCGATAAACTATATAGCCCGCGTGGATTTTCTGTTTGTCCAGTTTTAATTCATGTCAACGGGGTTACTGATAACATCATTGCAGCGGATTATTTCACAGAAATTATTGATTTTAGCGAAGCATTAAGTTCCCACAGCTCCTAGCTGATGTAGACTAAAATTAAAGATTAAGCCTTTAGCTCTGTTGACGGAAACTGACCTGCTCCCCAAAAATCGGTCCACTTAGAAATAGAGGTTCGTATAAACTTT
>CAZPPS010000061.1:0-4588 GCA_964588495.1 uncultured bacterium
CAAACTTCCAGATTTTTCCTTTCCTTCCTTTCCCCTGCCCTTGCCCGTGCCCAATCTCATTGAAAAGTCGGGGAAGGGCAAGGGCAGGGGCAAGGGCATGGGATGGCCCGTTTACAAAATCCCTTGGACTAAATTATACTTGCCTGCTATCGAAAGGAATAAAAGGAAACTTATGCAGCTCGTCGAGAGTCTCATCAGGTTAATTAGCCGTTTTCGGTATCCCGTATCTCTGCCAGAGGATGTCGCCCACGATCTGGGAATGCATTTGCCCAATACGTTGAGTTTTTCCGAATTTTTAAACCTCCTCAGTTCCCCCCACCAGCGTCCCGCTAAATTAAAAAGATTCATGTCCCGGGCGCTTGCCGAGTCGTCCTTTGAGTCGGCCCTTAAAAAAGAAACTTTTAAATCATGCTCCCTCTTCTCTTATTATTTTAACAAAGGGTGGCTGGTTTTTGCTCTCTACTTTGATGGGGATTCCCGTCTCAGAAGAGTCTATCTTCAGTGTCCCAATTGCGTGGCGATGGATAGCTTCGATCTGCATTTAGAAGAAGAACATTCGTAATACTTGCTTCACTTTAATTCTTTATATCTCTTACAATTAACAATCAATTATGGAATTGCCACCTCAAAAATTTCGAGAAATTGTATTTCAGCTCCTCTACTCTCTAGATGGGAGCGGTTCTGCCGAGGCGGAGTTGATCCCTTTTCTCATGGCAGAGCTCTCTGTTTCAAAAAAAAATGTGAAGTTGGCCTATGAAAAAGCTTCCACAATTTGGAAGATGCAGGCTGAATTAGATGCAATCATCAAAGAAAAATCGCAAAATTACTCTCTAGAGCGGATCAAAACGGTAGAAAAAAACGTTTTGAGACTCGCTCTCTACGAGCTCCTCATTGAAAAAACTTTGAGTGCAAAGATTATTATTTCTGAGGCTCACCGGCTGGCGCGCAAGTTCAGCACAGTTGAGGGAGCTTCTTTTGTCAACGCAGTTCTGGATGGTGAAAAAGACGAAAAAGACAATGCCTGTGAATCTTCCGTTTCCACACCAGAAAGAGATCTTGCTGAGTAAGTATTCCACCTTTGGAATAGGCGGGGCAGCCCGTTTTTTTGCAAGCGCCCACACAAAAGAAGAAATGCAGCAAATGCTGCAAGTTTCTTCTGACTTAGGGCTCCGTGTCTTTATTTTGGGAAAAGGTTCCAATACACTTTTTGATGACAGGGGCTTTGATGGCCTTGTGATCCTCAACAAAATCGATTATTTGAAAATGGAAGAGGGTGAGATTTTCAGGGCGGGAAGTGGCTACAGCTTTGCAAGGCTTGGGGGGATTACCGCACGTCTTGGGGTGACGGGCCTTGAGTTTGCTTCAGGGATTCCCGCAACTGTTGGTGGGGCGATCTACATGAATGCCGGAGCTAACGGTCAGGAAACCTTTGATACGTTACTGGAAGTGGGTTTCTTAAGCTCAAAAGGGGAGTCTCTCAATCTGAAAAAAGCCGACCTTCAATTTGGTTACAGAACAAGTTCTTTTCAAAAAATGGAAGGGGCCATTGTTGAGGGGATTTTTCAGCTAAAGCCATCGATTTCTGCCAAAGAAACGCAAAAAAAAATCCTCAATTACCGCCTCAAGACACAGCCCTACAAAGAAAAGTCTGCAGGATGCGCTTTCCGCAATCCAGAAGGGGAAGCTGCCGGTAAATTGATCGATACATGTGGCTTAAAAGGGGTTAGTGTGGGGGGAGCTCAAGTTTGTCCTCTCCATGCCAATTTTATTGTAAATTCTACCCAAGCTAAGGCTCAAGATGTCCTCGCTCTGATCCAAAAAGTTAAAGAGACAGTGTACGAGCAAAAAGGGGTACTTTTAGAAGAGGAGATTCGCTTCGTTTCCTATGACAGTTGATTTTAGAGCCGATCTCCATTGCCATTCTCTTTTCTCTGACGGAACAGATAGTCCTGAGCAGCTCCTCCAATTGGCTGTAGACAAAGGCTTATCTGGGCTTTCAATCACCGATCACGATACCATTGCTGCCTATGACCATTTGGCCAATGTACAAAAGATACGCCTCTTAAGCGGGATTGAATTCTCTGCCATGTATGGGCCAGAGCCAGTCCATATTTTAGGCTACGCCTTTGATTTGAAAAGCGAGGCCATGCGTGCTCTTTGCGAGCGGCACAAAAAAAGGCGGGATGAGCGGAATCAAAAAATTTTAGATAAACTACGCCGTTTAGGAATCGATATCAAAGCAGAAGAGCTGGTCCACAAAGGCCTAAAAGGGACCATCGGACGGCCCCACATCGCTGTAGCCCTATTTAAACGGGGACTTGTCAGCTCGATTCAAGAAGCTTTTGAGCGATTTTTAGGTGAGGGGAAAGCGGCCTTCGATCCTGGACAGCCCATCTCCGTTGAAGAGACCATCCGCACCATCCATCAAGGCAAAGGGAAAGCCATTTTAGCTCACCCACACCTTCTCAAAAGAAGCACCACTATCCGCGCCATGCTCAAAATGCCCTTCGATGGCCTGGAAGGTTATTACGCCCGTTTTACCCTTCCCCAGCAGAAAAAATGGCTCGATCTTGCCACTCAAAAAAAATGGCTCATCACTGGCGGCTCTGACTACCATGGCACAACCAAGCCCAGCAGCATCCTCGGCAGCTCTTGGACCCCCCAGGAAACCTTCGAGCACCTCTACAACCACTTCCTCTCTGTAAATTAACAAACACCCCCTTCTTTTGTAGAGATGTTCGTAGAATAGAACTGTAAATATTTAGATTTCACAAATTTAAAATAGGATGGTATTCTGGGGAAATGGAAGATCAATTGCATCCCTTATTGCAGGATAGTTTGGAGCTGAAGTCGATGAACCCTGGATTGGAGCGGATGGAAACGCTCGATGCGGCTTTGGGTTATCCGAGCAGGCAGTTTGCTTGCGTGCAAGTTGCGGGTACGAATGGGAAGGGCTCTGTCACCACAAAGATCGCAACGGCCCTTCAGGTGAATGGGAAAAAGGTGGGACTTTATACGTCTCCCCATATCTCAAGCTGGCATGAAAGAATCCAGATCAATGGTGTTCCGATCGCTGAGGAGAAGGGTGTTTTTTACCTCAATAAGATTTTGAATTTGAGTGACGCTCGCCTCTCGTATTTTGAGCTGTTGACTTTGATTGCGTTTTGTCACTTTTCTGAGGAAAAGGTGGATGTTGCGGTGTTGGAGACGGGTCTTGGGGGGAGATTGGATGCTACAAACATTGTCCAACCGATCTTGTCAGTCATCACATCGATTGATTTTGATCATATGGCCTATCTAGGAAATACTTTGGAGGCGATTGCCTTTGAAAAAGCCGGGATTATCAAAGCCGGGGTTCCAGCTCTCATTGGACCTCGGGCTAAGCCACGCCACGTTTTTGAAGAAGTGGCCGAAAAAACACAAAGCCCCCTTTTTCAGGTCAAAGGCTCCTTTGAGCACTATGAAGAGGAAAATCAGGCAATTGCCAGAAAGGCGCTCCGTCTTCTACCTTTTCCATTGGAGAGAAGTGCGATCGTTTCAGGGCTTGCAGCTGTTCCTCCGTGCCGCTTTGAGGTGATTTCTCAAGATCCTGTCATTATTTTAGATGTCGCTCACAACCCAGATGGAATCAGGCGCACTTTTGAGCGGCTGAAATTTTGCTATCCCAATCAAAGAATCAGAGTTCTGGCTGGCTTTTCCAAAGACAAAGCGATTGCGGAATCTTTGGGAATCATTCAAAAGTATGCAGACGAGGTGCATTTTACCTATACAGACCATTATCGTCTGTCACGGGAAGGGGAGCCGATTGAGAGCGCTTTTGAAAAAGCTTATGCAGCTGCGAAACAAAATGGAGAAGTTCTTTTAGTGTGCGGCACTTTTTTCATCATGCATCAGGCAAGACTGTTAGCAAGATCCATGTGGGAGAAAGGGGGCGATTTAGCCACACGTGATGACAAATCTGGTAGCGTCTGTCCAGAGTTTGCAGGAAATCCACAATAGCTTTTTGTTCGATTGCCCCTTCAGCATGGCCTGGATAGCAGGTGATTGAAAGAGCGCCATCGCTTTGCAAGATAGAAAGGCCGCTTTTGAGGCTCTCAAGGGTTGTTTCGTGGCGGGTTGTGAGCTCTTTATTGCCACCCGGCAAATAGCCCAGGTTGTAAACAATTAATTTAACGTCTTTTTCTTCGAACTGCGCATGGGATGTGAGTTTTAAAGTGATATTTTTTCTTGAAGCTTCGGGAAGGTGTTCTAACCTTTTTTGAGTGGCGGCAATAGCTTCGGGTTGGATATCGTAGCCAATGAGTGTTCCTGAGCCTTGAAGAAGCTCAGCCAAAAAAAAAGTATCATGACCGTTGCCCAAAGTGGCGTCGATAATTGTGTCGCCGGGTCTGATAATTTCCGTCCAAAAACGGTGGGCATAGGTTAAATGGGGCTTCATAGGGGTATAAGAGGAAAAATAATACAAAACTCAGGTTAGTATAACTCTTTTCTCTTTCAGGAAATAGAAAAGTTTGATAAATTTCTCCTGATTTTCGGGGTATTAGCTCAGTTGGTTAGAGCGCCACGTTGACATCGTGGAGGTCAGCTG
>CAZPPS010000062.1:0-4077 GCA_964588495.1 uncultured bacterium
AAAAGTTTATACGAACCTCTATTTCTAAGTGGACCGATTTTTGGGGAGCAGGTCATAATGAATGGCGAATAAGCGAAGCATACAAGCTTTATGGGGTTTTAGCAACCATAGCTTTTTGCCTCTATTTAGGTTGGATGATGATACAGAAGAATGAGGAGAAAACAAAATGTTTATGAATCTGAAGGTTGAATCAGCCCAGCAGGTCACGATAACTGAATATAAACAACAAGAACAGAGCGTAACTTTAAAGACTTTTACATCGGCAAATATTGATGACTTCATGGAGTGGGCGACTGATGATGAGGTTACAAAATACATGATGTGGAACAGTTACACGTCTCGAAGTGACGCCGAAAGTTTTTTCACAAATGTCGTTGAAAAACATGCTTGGTTTAAGGCTATTTGCCTAGGTGAAAAGGTTATTGGTTCTATAACCTTAGATAAAGGCAAAGGAGCACATAGTTGCAAGGCAGAATTGGGATATGTAATCTCAAGAAAATATTGGGGAAATGGATTTGCAACACAGGCAATCAAACTGGCTATTGAAATGGGATTTAGTGATCTGGACGTCGAGAGGATAGAGGCCCTTGTTGAACCAAATAATATTGGTTCTCAAAGAGTTTTAGAAAAAAATGGTTTCACAAAAGAAGGATTACTGAAAAAATGCGTAGTGCAGAAAGGAATTGTCAAAGATCGTTTTCTTTACTCTTTTTTAAAATCAAGTCATTGATCAAGTGACAATGAATAAAATCTTCCCTATAAAGTTATCAGAAGGAGATGAAATTCGTGTCATTTCTCCAGCTAGAAGTATGGGCATTATTTCACCATCTCTTCGTTCTATCGCTATCAAAAGGTTAAAAGATCTGGGACTGAAAGTGAGCCTATCAAAACATTGTGAGGAGCGAGATGTGTTTGATTCCTCATCGGTTGAATCTCGCTTAGAGGACATTCATGAAGCTTTTGCCGACAAAAAAATCAAAGCCATACTTACAACCATTGGCGGCTGCAATTCGATTCATTTGTTGAAAGATCTTGACTATGAATTGATTAAAAATAACCCCAAAATTTTGTGTGGATACTCTGATATTACCACCCTACAAAATGCAATTTTTGCAAAAACAGGTCTTGTAACATATTCAGGACCCCATTTTTCCACTTTTGGATGTCTGAAAGGGATCGATTATATAATTGATTACTTTCAGAAATGTCTTTTTGCGGGGATGGAGGAAATTCCTCTTTTTTCTTCGCCTTCTTGGAGTGATGATGAATGGTACTTGAATCAGGAAAAGCGCAAATTCATGCCGAATCCTGGCTATGCTGCAATTCATTTTGGAGAATCATCGGGTACAATAATAGGTGGAAATATCGATTCCTTTAATGTTTTGCAAGGCACTGAGTATATGCCATCTCTTAAAAATGCCATATTGTTTTTAGAAGACAACTATCCTATGACAGCTGAAATTCTGGATAGGCATATTCACTCTTTGATTCTCCAGCCTGATTTTCAGTATGTTAAGGGAATAGTTTTTGGACGTTTTCAAGTGGATTCTAAAATCGCAATGAATCTATTGCAAAAAATAATCGACTCAAAAAAAGAATTAAAGAACATGCCAGTAATTGCCGAAGCCGATTTTGGCCATACTTTACCACTTTTCACATTCCCAATAGGTGGTGAGATCCGATTAGCATCAAAGCCAACTGACACGACATTAACAATAACCAAAGGATAGGCAAATTTTTATGATAGACCTTCCTTGAAAAAAGGATACGATAGATGGGGGGCATTTCTACTCAATATTTTTTTCGAAAAAACAATCTATTTAAGGGCTTTAATCTAAATATAATTTTAAATTATTTTTTAGAATTTCTTCCTCGTTCAGATAGACAAATAAATTCTATACGTTTACTTAACGAAGACGTTACAGGTTGATGCTTAATAAAAATTTGACGGCATAAAAAATGTAAGGTACTATAAACCTTCCAGCAAAGACGTATATATTTTGTACCTCACCTAGGCGCCTAGTATGCTAAAAGAAAGAAGTTCCATTTTTTCGCTTGTGCTTCATGTACTTCCAGGTGCTATCTCAATTATGCAAGTTGAAAGTCTCAGCGTTTTTGTTTTTTCACAAAGTCCATTGAAATCAAATAATTTGTATCTATTTTTATGGATATTGTATCAGGGTTTTATAGGTATCGTATACGCCAAAATATCAGATAATAAATATAGAAAAAAAGTACTGCCAATCTTGTCCTTCGCTTGATCTCGTGATTGACCCGTTCTATGCCATTTGATGTCCTGAGTCTTTTTCTATGCTCTTTAGGAAGCCGAAATACTGTTAGACCCTCTTCAACATGCTCATCGAGCCACTTTGCAAACTCTGGGGCCTTTGTTTTATACTTCTCAACTGCTCTTCTTTTCATCTCTAAAGCTATCTCTAGGGTAGGACTGTTAAAAATCTCCCTCATGACTTCCCCTATCTCTGATCTCATCGACTTTTTCGGTGCATAGTTCTGGGCATTTTGGCTTAAGTGAAATTGACACCTTTGCCATCGCACTGACGGAAAAACTGCCGCTCTTGCTGCTTTGAGTCCTCTGCTTGGACCAAGCAAGTGATTCACTATTAGTGTTATCATCCAATTTTCAAATCCATAAAAATTTTTCTGTAGAAACTTAATATTTTCTTTACGATAGTATTGCTATAACCTTCATAAAGGAGACCAGAAATGAAATTCCTTTCTAAATTTTTTATAATTTTCGTTATCGTTACAAGCTCAGCTTTTGCCAATTACATCGTTGTTACTTCTGATCAAATTCAGACGACACCCTATGGCTTGGTGGTTCATGCGAATGGCAGCATGATTGCTGTGGAATCGATTCATACAGCCAATGATGGATATTTTGTAGCCATACCAATACCAAATGCAGATATATGTCCAAACTGCCGTCGAGATGGATACACCCCAGGAAGATTCTGCAAATATTGCAATTTTCCAGATGAAGCAAAAATACAAAATGCGGCTCGTTAATTTTTTAGTTCTTTTCCTCACCCTCTATCCTCGTGGGCATGCTCATGAATTAAATGGCTTACCTGCGAAGGATAGAGAAAACATAAAATTTCTATTTACCTTTCTAGTTCAGCGCGATACATTAGGATTTCTACTTTTTGGTGAAAATAAATGTCTTACATATACTGGAATACCGATTACCCATAAAAAATATTTTCTGCCCTACAAAATAGAAAACGGATACAAATTCCAAAAAAAACTCAAAGAATCCTGGTATACCTGGAAACGGTATGAAACATATTTTAAACATCCAAATTACCTGATATGTGAAAAATACGATCGCATTGAAAATGAAACATATCTACAAATTTTTATCTTCGATAAGAACAAACTCAGGCACACTTTAGAAAAATACCAAGCCGATTTTGTCGAAATAATCGGAGCATCTTTTAAACCAGAACATTTCATGGCAAATCTGGAAAAAAAGAAAAAAGTGATGCGCCTTATTAAGCATGATGAAAAACTATTAGGGATTTTGCTGGGTTTTGGAAGAGATGCCTCCATGGCCTTTAAAGACTTCATTCATAATGAAGAGATCGACCCACCACTAGAATACCTGGGAAAGCGTCCCAGCGGATGCTTGATAACCCCTGTCAGTTTTAGAGGGTATAAATCTTCACCGGAAACAACCGAATTATTGGAAAAATACAAAGACGAAATTCTAAAAATCGAACAGATCTTCAAAAGTGACACATTTCTTGAGGTTGTTCTGGAGAAGTTTTGTTCATCGTAAACGATGCGGCTTAACATAAAGAAAAGATATTGACCCGCGTCGTTTATTTCCTTTGGCCATTAATGCTGACCTTGCCCCAGACTCCAGAGTTTAGTATTGCAAAAATTACTTGTTGGTGTACCCTGTCAAGGATAAGCATCCGACCTACAATGGCTGGCAACATGAAACTTTGGAAAATGAAATTTTACGATTACAAAAAAATAAAATTTCAACCTAAGTTAAATTGACCTGCTCCCCAAAAATCGGTCCACTTAGAAATAGAGGTTCGTATAAACTTT
>CAZPPS010000063.1:0-3707 GCA_964588495.1 uncultured bacterium
TGGCATGCAGTTTGCATAGTGTGGAGATATGAAAAGGGTTTATATATTATTTTGCTTTTGCTTGTTTCTAGGTTCGATAGTCCAGGCGGACAACTGCAATAAGAACTGCAATTTTTGCATTTCGCCGTCTTTAAGATATCGAGTAGGGGATGGACTGAGCTATAAACGGGGCTACCAAACAGCAGAGCTTTGTCTGGGCTTCAAACAATGCTGCCTCATTCCTTTTGTAGATGCCCAGATCCACCACATTGAAAAGAACTGCGCGTTCCAAGTTAGAAACAGCATCCGCAATAGAGACTGGAGAAACGAATCGTGGGCAGCCAGCCTTGGTTTTGGCTTTAGAGAACTTGTCAATAATGGCTGCCAAACTTTTGGGATCTACGGCTTTTATGATATCCGCTACCTTGCAAGACAAAGACTGGAACAGTGGAGCGCAGGGTTCGAACTTTTAGGCTACCCCTTAGATCTGCGTGCGAATGTCTACTTACCATTCGGCAAAAGACAGGTCGTTGAAAGCACAAGAAACTTCGATTTTCCGGGAGGTTTTGTTGCCCGTGAAATCGATTACCAGGAAGCGCTGTGGAGATTTGATATGGAAGTGGGCAGATGCTTCTTCCGTCAATGCTCCTGTCTCAATGTCTACGCAGCAGCAGGCCCCTACTTTTTCGGCTCTACATTTAATGGCTGCAACGGTGGCAGAATGCACCTTGGAGGAATGGCGCGTGTCGCAACATGCCTGTGCAACTTTCTAGAACTGGGCTTATATGTGACCCACGACCCGATTTATAGAACCAACGTGCAAGCAGAGATTAGCCTCTCATTTCGCTTTCCCCGCAGTATGAGGGGCTGCCCGTGCTGCTGCCGGATCTACCGCAACGAAATCATCATGACCAAACGCAGATGCGTCTTTAAAACGAACTTCTGAGCGCAAAAACAGTTGAATAAATTTTTTTGATGACATAGCCTTGCAGGCATGTTTTATGCACTCTTTCTATTTATTTTAGTTCCGTTTACTTGCTTTGCTAAACCGACAGTCTGCCTCAACATGATTGTCAAAAATGAAAGCAATGTCATCTGCCGCTGTCTAGACTCTGTAAAGCCTTTGATCGATTATTGGGTCATTGTCGATACAGGCTCCACGGATGGAACACAACAAATCATCCGGAATCACCTCAAAGATATCCCCGGAGAGCTCTTTGAAAGAGAATGGAAAAACTTTGGCTTTAACCGGACAGAAGCTCTCCAACTTGCTAAAAACAAAGGGGATTACCTTTTAATCATCGACGCGGATGATATCCTGGAATACTCTGAAGGGTTTAAATTTGGAAACCTGGATAAAGAATGCTACCACATGTGGCGAGGATCAAAAGATTTCAGATACTTGATCCCTCAAGTGATCAAAAACAACCTGCCCTGGAAATGGGTGAGCGTTGTCCATGAATACCTCGATTGTGGGGATACCCCCATTAGACACGAAACACTACAAGACATCCTCTATACGTCTATTGGTGGAGGAGCAAGAGCGGGTATTGAGAAGTTTTTCCAGTATATCACACTTCTAGAAGAAGGAATCAAACAAGAGCCTCACAATGAACGCTACGCCTTTTATTTAGGAGAAAGTTATCGAGATGCCAACCAACCTGAAAAGGCAATCGAATGGTACCAAAAAAGAATTGAAATGGGAGGATGGCCAGAAGAAGTGTACTGGTCTTACTACCAAATAGCCTACATCAAAGAAAGACTGGGCTACTCAGAAGATGAGATTGTCAGCAGCTATAACCGGGCGCACCGCTACAGACCACACCGCCCAGAAACAGTTTTTCGCCTAGCAGCGTACCTCAACAGAACAGGAAGACAAGATCTTGCTTATGAAACGCTGAAGGGATTTGAGGCACTAGCCCCAACAGAGCGGGATACGCTTTTTAACGAAGACTGGATGAAAACGTGGGGGATTCCGATGGAACTTGCCTACGCTGCCTATAGCCTAGGGAAATACATAGAGTGCTTCCTGATATCAGAGCAGATGCTGAAACAAGACCTGGATCAACCGATCCGAGATCAAGTGGTGCTGAACCAAGGCTTTGCCCTCGAAAAGATCAAAGAACAAGGCAAAGCTTTCAAAATGGAAGTTGCATTAGATGGCTAAAGTGAGCTTTCCGGCCAAATCGTGCAAATATTCTGCACGCTTACGAGGCAGATCGGGGATTTCCACTTTTCCATCCAAAAGATTGATCAGATGGGCCCTTCTACAGTTAAATAAAACCTGATTCATATTCATGTTTTGAGGAGCCAGTATCCACCCAATCTCAATGCCCAATTTGACAAGACTGAGAGCATTGAGAGCTTCTACAGCTTCCAGTTGATAGGAATGAGTGAGTAGACCAAGAGCTCTGGTGACCTTATTTTTGAGCTGCTCATTGCCCGATTCCATCAGCTTCTTCCTCAAACTGATCTCAGCCACAACAGCCCTTGTAGCCCACATTCTCATGGTCGTAAGGATATACTCTTCTGTAAGACCAATAGAGCAGGTATTACGAGCCACTAAAATGTCTCCCACCATCTCATGGGTCTTGCCATGCAACCCGACAGCTTCCACCTCTTCCTCTCTCTCCCTCTCCAATAACTCTGAAAGCTCACCAGAATGGATCACAGCGGGGATATGCAAATACAAAGTGATGGTTAAAGCAGTGCCCGCCCTTCTAGGATCAGATGTTAAAAACCCAAAACGGGGATGAAAGGCAAAATCCAAAGTCTTTTCAAGCTGCCCTTCAATTTTGACGAGCCTGTTCCAAGACTTTTCAATCTCCTGCTGAGTATCGAGCAAATTAAGCTGCAAATGATCTTTCAGATTAAAGACACCCAAAAATTCGCTCGTCTCATCAATGACAAAACCCTCTCCAGCATGGGCTTGATAAAACCCATCTCCGATCATGAAATGTTCCAGCAAAAATTCCTTTTGCAATGGACCGATCTCCTCAGATTTAAAAAGCAGAGGCTTTGGAAGACACTTCTGAAGACTGTCAAATAAAGCAGAATTGATCTGCTCCTCTCGCTCTTTTTCAAGCTTTGCAGGGAACTTGTACTTCTGCAAATTACGGGACAAACTCAAAGTAGAAGCAAGCCAGACATTGTGAGAATGCTTCTCCCAAGGGCTTTTCAACTGAAAAATGGGTTCACTCATCGGCTTTCTCTTTTAAGGCACGGATCTGATCTCTCAGCAAAGCAGCCTGTTCATAATCTTCCCTAACGAGGGTTTCATCCAAAGCTTCATTCAAAGCTATCAATCTCAAGGTAGGACTCACCTCAGAAACTTCTCCCGGAGTACGTCCGATATGCAACGTACTCTTATTAGAGGTCAAATGCCGAGAAATGCGTTCCTCCTTTGTCAAAAGATCGACCAAAGCGTCAGCAAAAACGACATAACAAGCGCTACACCCCAAGGGATTTCCGGTCCTAAGAGCTTGCAAAGTAGTGCCACAATTTCCACAAGCCAGCTCACCCTGACTCTCCAAAGATTCTTTCCTTATCTTTCCATACAACCGTTTTTCCAAATGAGGGCAGTCAGCGCACATGACGGTCCTGGTCATTTTATCACCGACGATTTCAGTGTAGCAGACATACAGGGGCTTTTTACATTCTGAGCAATCTAGAGGTCTTTCAGGCATACCCCGAATCCTATGCAACCCGCCCAATTTTAGCAAAAAAAA
>CAZPPS010000064.1:0-3029 GCA_964588495.1 uncultured bacterium
TGGGATGCGTCGCAATTCTTTCGTGGCACGCTCTTCAATGATGCTTTTTGCTTTTGCTTTTGCAAGCTCGCACTCTTCCATTGCCAGGTTTAAAAGAGAGGTATAGCTTTTAAAAAGATCCAACACTTCTTCATCTTTTAGGTTGCCATCGCTGATATTCTGTAGACAATTGATGAGATAGGGCAATTTGGCTTCGATTATCAACTTGTAATCAAATTTACTGAAGGTAAGTTCCTTGCCTGGATAATTTTTGAAAAAAAGACTCACGATGTCGGCATAGATAGCCTCTCCGATCAGGTAATCAGCAAGGTTATGGCAATTGGTTGCAGGATCATGCTCTTTTAAACCATGATAGCACTCAAGCATAGTCAAAGATCCCATTTGTTTGAGTGATTGCCTGTCTTGACCTCCGATATTGCCCGCGAAAAAGGGGTTTTGTGCAATGCTTTTGGTGTCGGCCTTAAAGCAATTTAAGGCCTTGAAATATTTATTTCCCTCTTCGTCGCAGCGGAAAAATGTGTGGGTCTGATTATCGTGAAGGTCGACCGTACGACCTTTCACATTAAGAGAGTTACCTATTTGGGTATTTTGCCCTTGTAATAGGCGAATAATCATCCCATCGCTTGTTTTAATACAGGTTGTTTTCGCATAACCACCTGCTGTCATTTTTGCATTTCTTCCAAGGAGCTTGCCTTTTTCATCACACATCTGCCACACATTCGGATCTCCCTCAAGGTGATCCATAATGACGTCGCGCAACTTTTGCCTGGCGTCATAGGTCACAAACTTTATGGATGATGCTTGATAATGTTGGCGAAGATCAAAGAGCTCATTTGCAAGTGTATCTGGAATAAGGACAATGGCTCGATTTCCTAGGGTCTGCACGCCAATGTTAAAGGTGTCATAGGGAGCCAAATTAAAGGGCTTACCATTTTCGGACCTCTCGAAGTCATCAAAGGGCTGTAATATTGCAATTTGAGCATTTTCCCAATTTCCTCCATTATTAGGTTGGACTAACTGATTCCAACTCCAATGGACTGTGGGTCTTGAGATTTTACTATTACCAAACTGAATCTGTTCAAACTTGAGGTGATGCCCAATTTCTCCTTTGGGAGAGAGTATTCCAAGAAGAGCAAATTTGGAACGAAATGCCCTATGCTTGGGCTGATCGATTTCACCCCAAGGAAAAGCATCCGTGAGGCCAAATTTCCCTTGGAATGCAGGATTGCCAGTGCCATGAAAATATTGATCGTCATTGATTGCTTGGACAAGAACCACATGTTTAAAAAGCTCATCAGAGTCACAGCTGCTGAAAGTCACTACGGGATCTGGCTGCAAAGCTCTCGTGATCTTTTCTACATTGAAAGCCTGAACAAGTGTTGCATGATACGCAGCATGAGTCGCTTTGGGATAGGGTTGCAAAAATGCCTTAATTTTTTCTGAATAAGCAGCTTGAATGAGCGCCGCACGGCCAGCTGTATTCTCTGGTAACTCCAACCGTGAAGGTTCACCATTATTAGGAAAGACAGGTTTGTTCGGTTTGGGAACTAAAAATTTGTCATGGCCTTGTGCAGCCTGCGTGTCTTCAAAAGGCAGGCAATGATGAGGAAAAAAGAGACACCTAATGCGCTCTAGGATTCCGAACGATTGTTGGCCTTTTTCCTCTTGTTCTTTTTGCTGCAATTGGTAGATCTTATATTTCTCATGTTCTTCTCGATATTTTTCATACTCTTCGCGCTGTTTTTCTAGCTTCTGGTGGTTTTCTTGCTTTTGCTTATTATAATTCCATTGAGTAACTGCTGCCATAGAGGCTCCCAGGCAGCCTCCTATCACGCTACTTGCAACAACTCCTTTCGTTAAAACCAGATTTTTTCCTTGTAGTACAGCTTTGACCTTATTAGATGCAATTTGGCTAGTCGCACAGATTATAATGCCTTCTATCCCACCCTGTAGAGCTCTATAGATAATGTCCATCACGTCGGCTTGCAGATGCGCTGAAACATTAATGGTTGGGAATAATATCCTACCCGTGAGGGCCCCCATGCTACCACCTGCAAATCCTCTTATGGAACCTGCAATAACTTTAACGACAAGTTTCTTCCCCGAACGGATTTTCCCTGTTTTTAGGGAATGGGATATTTCTGATAAGGGTGCAGAAATAGCTCCTCCACATATTTGACTTCCAAGTCTTGCTGCAAAGCTAGCCCCTTTTGAATACGTTCCGATGACTCCGCATACGATTCCAGCAGGAACGGCATATACAGTTTCTTTGAAATATTCCCAAAAATATTCCCGATTGCTCAAATTATTGTGCGGATAGTTGAGGGCGTGCATAAGCCCATCGAGTCCTGTAGAAATGAGCACAGCACCTTGTAGTGTTGTGGTCGTGTCCTCATCGCCAGCCGTTGCTGTATAAGCAATTCCAGCTCCTAGTTGAGCAACTCCTGCTATGCCCAGACCAATGCGCATCCAATAACTCATTTTTTCGAACCTTTTTCTTCTAGCAATGTTACAACCTCATCGTGGTTCTTCGCGCGGGCAAAATCTATAGCTTGTGTACCATTGACCTCTATAGAGGGATCGGCTTCTCTTTCAAGCAAAGTGCGCACAGCTTCTAGTTTGCCGCCGCGTGCTGCTAACATCAGAGCTGTACGACCCTCGCCATCTGTGGCATTGATTTCGGCACCCGCATCCAGAAGAGATATCATGATTTCGAGAAAGCCGTTTCTAGAGGCCCACATTAAAGGCGTAGCATTCGATTCATCTCTAACATTAGGATTCGCTCTTTTACGGAGAAGAATTTGGACTGCCGCGAAATGCCCTCGACAGGCTGCGAATATTAAAGCTGTCCATCCGGAATCGTTTGTCACATCGACATCCATACCCCCGTCAATGAAAAGTTCCAGTTGTTCAGTAAATCCTTTATCTGCAGATTCGAAGAACAGAACTTTTACATGGTTGCGAACTGTGAGGTTGGGAGAGATACTAAAAAAAAGTTCCCCATCCAGCGGCCATCTCTCTGAAGCAAG
>CAZPPS010000065.1:0-2806 GCA_964588495.1 uncultured bacterium
ACAAGCTCCCTTAGGTGGACAAAGGATTTGATGTTCCTACTTTTTTCCAGAATATTTCGTGTGATCACTATCGTATAGGTTTTATTGACCTCAATATCACCAAATTTCTCTAGAATCTCTTTTGTAAAGTAAATTTCAATTTTATTCTCTTTGGCAATCTGGATAGCTTTTTTGATGCTAAGGCCTTGTGGAATGGTCAAATAGGCTATTCCTTTCTCTTCTTCTACTGCAAGCGTTAGCCCTTTTTTCAGCTTTGCAATCTCTACTGTTCTGTCAAACAGAGGTTCATTTACACAAAGGCCGTGTTTAGCCAAATCAACATGTTTTTTCCAAAAATGGTCATCTATGACCTTTAGGCGAGGTGGAACAGAAACCTTCACAGTAGGGACATCTACATCAACAGGCGCCTCTACACCGACAAGTTCTTTAAAATCTTTCCATAACAACTCATCAGATGCCAATTGAGACCATTTTTTGTTCACAGAAAGACAACATCCTAAATTTATTGGGCTTAGCCGAGAAAAGATATTCAGATAAATTTCCGGTAAACCGACTCCGCCTTCATCTGGATGACGCATGGGGTCCTGACATAGATATTGTCCCGATCCCACTATAGAAGTTGAACTTTCCATGATATTATCCTATTTAAAAAAAAATACAAAAATAATTATGCACTATTAATATTTATTCTTTATTAAGATAAATCAAAAAAATGAGCGGACATAGATAAAGTTGCCCTCCTTTTGAGATGTTTTATTGTCTTCTATTTATGTTCTTGCCTGAACTAAGTTTCTGTTAACATATTATTAAAAATTAACAAGACCAGAAGCCAGAAAGGGAACAGGGTAAGCAGGCATACGCATCAACCTAAATAGGCAGATTTTTTATAAGAATTCTAAAAAAACTGAGTCTAAACCTATTTAGGGGATACAAAGTCATTAAAGTCCTCCCGAGCTTCTATCTCTTTGTTTGAGGTAGGTTGATCCTCGTAGAGTCCCAAGCACTGGAAAGCAGTAGCTAAATAGCTCATTTCTAGAGTGTCTTTGTGATAAGCTAGCCAGCCGCAAACTTTTTCCCAGATCGTTTGCGGAAAAAATTCTTTAAACGGCTCATCACTCACCAATGAGTGGTAACAGCGGATATATTTAAAGAATGCCTCGCCCAATTTGAAATCAGCAAGATGAACATTATATGGATATGTGCTGCTTTGATAAGCCGTTGCAACACTTTGAAGGGCTTCTTTTTGACTTTTATTTCCGAAAATTTCAAAAAAAATACCTTGTTGAACTGTCTGATCTAGAGCATTTGCCATTCCTTGGTGTACTGGACAATCCTTTATTGAGGTTTGCTGATATCTATATCTATCAAGAGCTTTCTCTATTTCCGAGTTCATTCCTCTGGTTGCCTTAACGAATTCCTCTTTAGATAAACAACAGCTTGATTGCGCGTATCTTGCCTTCTGAAGATTAGCATACGTTTCTAAAGCACCCAGAAGAGGGATCCCCTTTTCATAGGTATACCCCGTATTCAACTGCTCAAGGCATTTATCTTTAAAATATTCAAAGGGACTCCGCTTGGTAAGGACATTTGTATCGACTGAAGCGCCTTGATCCAGCAAATATTCGATAACAGACCAGGGCATGCATTTACCAATAGCCAATTGTTCCAAAGCAAACTCTAGGGGCGTTCTCAAAAGGGGTTGATCTTGATGGTTAATATCGGTAATTAAAAGCGGAAAGAGCTTAAGATTAGGCTCTTTTCCTTGCTCAAAACTTTCTAAAAAGTAACGGAGCAGTTCTTCTTTAGGAGCAAATGTTACGTTTTGTGCATCACATAATTGAAATATCGTTTCTGTCGCCCCAGAATTTCCGATTTTGATCGCATAATGTAGAATGGAAAGGCCATCAAACGTGTACTGAAGAGCCTCTGCAGCAGGCTGTTCTCTCAAAATCTTTTCCAGCAATTCGGGCGAGCCCGTCTTATTATACCCCCAAATCCCCCAATGCATTGCATCATAGGCTCTTACACCCACATTGTATAGTTGCGTTCTGTAACTCATATTTCTGCCTTCTTAAAGATTTCATCAAAGCGAAAAATTTAGCATGTGACAATTTAAAAATCCAAATAGTAATTGCTTGAAGAAGCCTTATTTAAAATAATTACTATATTTGTTTAGTATAATAATAGGCATGGTGTTTGAGGGAGAAGATGCTACACACGATTGCGTTATTTGGCGAAGCAGGCAAAGGGGAATACCGGACGGGTTATTATTGCAACACACTCGCCCAACTCTCAGAATTTTTGGGAGAACCTCCCTCAAGGGACTGCCGAGGCCTTGATTTGGCAGTTCAAGCTCTTCTCTACAAACGGCATGTTGTCTATTTTCGAGTGCACGAAGAGGGTTTTAGCACTCAGGACTATTTATCAGGGCTCAACTCTTTGGAAAATAAGGACCTATTTCCAAAAATCTCAGCGATTTGCATGCCAGGCGTTGGAAATTGTGAGATTATCCAAGCCACAGATCCCGTTTGTTCCCTCTACCAGAGCTTCCTCATTTTAAGTGAGAAAGATCTCTACGACTATCTCACCTTCTCCAAAAAATGAATGAATCCACATTTTGCACCCGCATAGAGATCAGTCAGTGCTATCGTCCCCTACCGAGAAATAACGTAGACAAACCAAAATTCAACGCAAAGGAAGCAAAGTCACTAAGACGCAAAGAGAAAAAATGTAAATTCCCTTCTCTGTGTCCTCTGTCTCGACTTTAGGATTTTTTAAGCTGCCGCTGCTTGGAGAATTAGTTCTT
>CAZPPS010000066.1:0-2621 GCA_964588495.1 uncultured bacterium
CAAGACTCCAAAAATTTGCACGATGTGGGGATTGCGCAACTTCGAGTGGATATTGATTTCTGTTTCGAAATCCTTCACGACATCATCCGATGGATCCACTAATAATTGCTTAATCGCCACATCGGTCTGAAGCCAGACGCCCTTGAAAACGACTCCAAAGCCACCCTCTCCCAATTTGGGGCCATATATTATTTGCTCCTTTGGAATGTAAGGGTCTGTATTAATCATCTGTTCTGCAATGTTTCAATTTTTGGGTGGTAACATGTTAACAAAATGATTTTTTATCTTGTATAGATAAAATATTTCAAAATTTACATGGATTTGATTTCTGATCAACCGCAATATAGTTCGAAAAAAAAGGAGAAACTTATGTCATTATCATCATCATCACCTGTAAGAAATAATTCCCCGGTCACCAACCAGACACCCGTTCAGCCAGCAAAACAGAATGATAATCTCAAAAAAATACGCCAAGGTGCGGTTTTTGTGGCCAATGGGACGATTGAGGTGCTAAAAGTGATAGAACAGGTCCAGGATCCTTATGGAGCCAGTAAAGTCGCAACAGTTGTACGTGTATTTCTGGAAATAGCCATCCAGGTCAGGGAAAATTCGAAACAGTTATCTTACATTTCCGAACGCGTCGAAGGGGTTACTGACATTCTGCAACGCATTAATGCAGCGCCAGAGGGCAAGTTACACGTGACTGCATCCTTAAATCTTTTTACAAAAGTGGTGAGTGAGTGCACAAATGTAGCTAAGGAATACCGAGCGCAGAATATTGTCATTAGAATGGGTATGTATGGTGCAAATAAAGCAAAATTTACAGACCTTAATACGAAATTGTCTGAGTCTATTCATGGGCTTACTTTAGCTTTAAGCACAGAGACCGTAGTCATGCTGGAAAAGCAGGTTAAGATTACAGATGAGGAAGGATTGAAGAAAGCTCAAGAAGAAGAGAAGCAGGAAATCATAAGAAACGAATCTAAAATTTTTGAGCAGATAAAACAATATTTAGAGAAACATCAGAATACGGAAAATACGAATGGATCAAACAGTGAGAAACAGGAAAACAAATTATCAGATCAAGATTGTCAAGATGTTGTAGAATTACAGCTCAAATCAGTAATGGCGAGATTAGCAGAAAAATTAGAATTGCAACCCTCAGAAAAGACAAAGTTTCTAAAAACAGAATACCACCCGAAGCCACCCGTTGATTCGAAGTTACTGATTTCCTTATATGATATAGAAATCAGACAAAAAATTGCCCAGGGAAGTTTTGGAACGATTTATCAGGGGTTCTGGTGTGCGATACCGGTTGTTGTTAAAAAAGTCAGTGGACAATACCCGGACAAAAGGGATTTCGAGCAATTTGTACGTGAAGTTAATATCATGTCACAGCTGAGAAACCCATATATTACCACGTTCTACGGTGCTTGCCTTGAGCCCAACCTTTGTATTGTTATGGAATATATGGAACAAGGGTCACTAGATAAATTGCTCCAACAAAAAACCTTATCATACGAAAAACAAATAGGCCTGGCTTTGGACATCGCCAAAGGATTGCTCTACTTGCATAATCGGGAGGTACTACATCGGGATTTAAAAACAGCCAATATTTTAGTGAATGCGCAGGGGCAGGCAAAGCTTAGTGATTTTGGTTTATCAAAAACCGCGGATCAGGATGTAAAAACTGCTCATGCACAAAGTAATGCGATCCAATGGATGGCACCTGAAACACTCAAAGAAGGAACTTTTTCTGAAAAATCAGATATTTATTCTTATGGGATGGTGCTTTGGTCAATAGCTACAGGCAAAGCTCCTTTTGCTAATCTCTCAGATATGGAAATTTCCAGGAAAGTATTTAACGGAGAGCAAGAAAAGATGGGAACAGATGTACCTACCGACTTTAAATCCATTATTGAACAGTGCTGGAGTCAATCACCTACCGATCGTCCAGGTTTATTGGATATCATTGAGAGCTTGAAAAAAATAAACACTAAAATCGAACCATCTCCCGATGAGTTATTTGCGCAAGGCTTATCTTTTGAACAACAGAAAGATTTTATCTCTGCTGCCAAATATTATCGTTTGGCTGCCGACAAAGGAGTTAACAGGGCATTTGCGAATCTTGGAACCTTCTATTTATTCGGCCATGGTGTTACCGCAGACAAAAAAGTAGCTTATGGCCTGTTTTTACAGGCGGCACAAGGCGGGCATGGCAGGTCTCAGTACAATGTGGCTACGATGTTGGAGAAGGGAGATGGTGTGACACAAAATTTGCAAGAGGCCCTTCATTGGTACCGGGAAGCCAAAAAGCAAAACGTTGGCGATGCGGCAAAAAAAGTAGAAGCGTTGCAAAAACTTGTGATTGTCAAATGAAGCACTAAGGAAGATCTATGATTAATGCAGACTACATTCCGAAGGCGCAAATAAAATATGGCCCCAAATTGGGAGAGGGCGGGTTTGGAGTCGTTTACAAGGCCGTCTGGCTTCAGACCGATGTGGCGATTAAGCAACTATTGGTGGATCCATCGGATGATGTCGTGAAGGATTTCGAAACAGAAATCAACATCCACTCGAAGTTGCGCAATCCCCATATCGTGCAAATTTTTGGAGTCTTA
>CAZPPS010000067.1:0-2480 GCA_964588495.1 uncultured bacterium
TATACTGTTCAGGATATTTTAGCGGGCAGGCGAAAAAAGCTGCCGAACAAATTTATTCAGCCATCCACAAAAGGAAACGCCACGCTTACATCACCCACCGCTGGCGACTCATCGGCTGGGTACTGAAACTAATGCCCCATTGGCTTTACCTGAGAGCCGGTTAGGCTGAGAAATTCCTATTCATGAAAAAGTTGACACACACACCCCTTCTTCCAAAAGACAGCAACGGCTGCCCGTATCTTCAATTAGCTCCCATGGAGGGTGTCGGAGACTCCTGCTTTCGAAAAGCGATCGCCTCTATTGGGGGATTTGATGAGGCGGTAAGGGACTTCCTTCGGGTTCCCTCAAATGCCCATGTTCAATCATTAAGCAAAGTTTATTGTTCTAACGAACTCTCTCCTATTCCTCTTGCAGCACAGATCATGGGAGGGGACGCCACTTTGATGGCAGCTATGGCCCAGGAGCTTGTATTAAGAGGCGCTCACCGTATCGATGTCAACTGTGGCTGCCCCTCCAACTGTGTGACAGGCAAAGGGGCTGGCTCGAGCCTATTAAAAGATCCAAATACCCTGCACCATGTGACAAAATCCGTTGTGCAAGCAGTCTCCATTCCAGTCACAATTAAGATGCGCTCCGGATACGAAGATATTTCCTTATTCAAAGAAAATCTATTTGCGGCTCAAGAAAGTGGAGCGCACTACATCACCCTCCACCCCAGAACGAAAGTCGACGGCTATGGCCCACCTGCTAAGTGGGATCTCATCGCAGAGGCAAAATCTCTTTTGAAAATACCGGTGGTGGGCAATGGGGATATTCTGACTGTTGCAGATGCGTTGGCCATGTTGCAAACGACAAAATGCGATGGCCTCATGATTGGACGGGGAAGCCTGATCAACCCATTTATTTTTCATCAGATCCGTGCAAGTTTTGCAAATAAACCCTTCATCCCCTCTGAGAACCAACTGATGGAATACCTTAATATTTATCTGAAAAGCATGTTGGCTGTGGCCCCTGCTAAAACGTGTGTGAATAAGCTCAAACAATTGCTCGGCTTTGTATTTAAAAATCCAGAGTTAGTCGAATATCGCCAACAAGTGCTGAGTTCAAAGCTCACGGACGCAGATTCTCTTCTCCAATACGCCCAAACTTTTTTCAAAAATTGCCCCCTTTAAAACTCAAAACTCAGGCTAAAAAGCCGCCATCGACAGTAAGGGTGGTGCCTGTGATGTAGGAAGCATCTTCACTTGCAAGAAAGGCGACTGCCGAAGCGATCTCCTCAGGCTTGCCATAACGTCCGAGAGCAACGCTTTTTTTTGCCATCTCCGCAAAATCTGTGTAATCGGGATTCATGTCTGTATCAACAGGGCCAGGTTGAACAAGGTTCACCGTGATATTCCTTGGACCTAGATCTCTTGCCCATCCGTGGGTGTAGCCAACAAGAGCCGCTTTTGTAGCAGAATAATCGGCCACGCCAGAATGTGTCACGCGCTCCCCATTGATAGAACCTATGAGTATAATTCGGCCACCTTCTTTGATGAAAGGAACAGCTGCATGTGTTGTGGCAAAGACCCCTCCAACATTAACGGCGAACTGTCTGGTGATCCTGTCAATATCAAGATTAGGATCCCCAATGGAGCCTCCCTCATAGATCCCCGCATTGTTTACAAGAATATCAATTCTTCCAAAGTGCTCACCCACCTTTTTAGCAAAGGCTGCGGCTTCTAACGGATTGGCTTGATCTGCCTGTACAGCCAAAGTTTTGACACCCTCTTTTTCCAGTTCACTCAATAAAGCGAGGGCCTTTTCTTTGGATTTTGTATAGCTAATGGCTACATGGCACCCTTCACGGGCAAAACGTCTGGCAATGGCTGCCCCTATCCCACGTGAACCTCCCGTGATAAGAGCTATTTTATTTTGTAATTTTTTGTCCGACATACGATCCCCTTTTAACCTGATTCTCAAATAGAGATTGGAATAAAGCAATCTATTTTTGAAGCTGGTGAGCACAGAAATCTCCTTGTGAAAGAAGATTGTTTCGATATAATTTATCCCTTAATAAACGAGAGTTCATTAAATGATCAGCTTCTTTTGGATAGTTCTTTGTATACTTGTCATTCTCTATTTAAGATTATCGGCTCGCCTGAAGAGATGCGAGGAGTTGATTAAAGAATGGAAACCTCAAGCTCCGGAACCTGTAAAAGAACGGCCAGCTCCCGCTCCCCCCTTACCTGAAATTCCGGCGCCTATAAAAACAAGTGTCCCTAAATCGGAAGTTGTGGCTCCTCCTCCACCAAAACCTGTTATTCCAAAAGCCCCAGTTAAAACGACCAAGCCCTTTCAGATTCCTGCCTTTATTAGAGAAAACTGGATCGGCGTATTTGGCTCTGTGGCTATTGTCATTGGGGCCGTTTTTTTTGGTTTAACCTGGTGCAATCGGTCACATAGTTAACAAATCAGTTCACCCACATGGGTAACACTTT
>CAZPPS010000068.1:0-2248 GCA_964588495.1 uncultured bacterium
TAGAGCGCCACGTTGACATCGTGGAGGTCAGCTGTTCGAGTCAGCTATATCCCATTTTCCTGGATAATGGAATGAGGTAAGTTTGAATTTGAGGATTAATAGACAAATCCGTGCGCCTAAAGTGCGTGTGATTGGTTCCGATGGGTCACAGGTTGGAATACTTGCAATTAAAGATGCCCTTCAAAAGGCGCAAGAAGAAAATCTTGATCTCGTGGAAATTGCGCCTAATGCTCAGCCTCCTGTCTGCAAAATTGTAGATTATGGTAAGTTCCGCTATGACCAGACAAAGAGAGAAAAAGAGAGCAAAAAATCGCAACATCAGGTGAAGGTCAAGGAAGTTAAGGTCAAGCCAAACATTGATGATCACGATTTTCAAACAAAACTCAAGCAAGCTCGCGAGTTTATTGAAAAAGGAAATAAGGTTAAAGTGACCTGCATGTTTCGCGGCAGGGAAATGGCCCATCCTGAATTGGGGCAAAGAATGGTCGAAAAATTTTGTAAAGGTTTAGAAGATATTGCATTAGTTGAAGCGCCGCCAAAACTTTTAGGGAAAAACCTAATCGGTATTTTGGCACCCGCCCCTGTCAAAAGTGGAACTAAAGCTAAACCTGCTATTAAAAAGGAGAAATCTGATGCCCAAGATGAAAACCAATAAGTCGTATGCCTCCCGTTTTAAATTGACAGGCACAGGCAAATTATTACGCCGTCATCCAGCTCGCCGCCACAAGTTGTCTAAGAAGACTTCTGCAAGAAAGCGTAGTTTGGCAAGACCTGCACTTGTACATGAATCACAATTGAAGATGTACAAGCTGAAGATGTGCGTCTAAAGATCTGAGTTTTGGGTTATTGTTTGACAACCCCAAACTCAGGTTAATAAATATTTATAGAAATTTAGGAGTTAAATCATGGTTAGAGTAACCTGTGCCCCAGCGTCCCGCAAACGCCGCAAGCGTATCTTAAAGCAGGCGAAAGGTTTTTGGGGCGATAGAAAAAATCATATCCGCCAGTCTGCAAATGCAGTCCAAAGCGCCATGGCATTTAGTTATAGCCACCGCAAGAAAAAGAAGAGCGAATTTAGAAGTTTGTGGATCACCCGTTTGGGCGTTGGAGCAAAAGCTAATGGCATCTCTTACAGCAAATTGATCTGTGGCCTTAAACTTGCAGGCTGCGATCTGAATCGAAAAATGCTCTCAGAAATGGCGATTCACGATCCAGAAAGCTTCAAAGGAATCGCTGAAATGGCTAAGCAAGCACTTGCAAAATAGATGTCAAATATTGAACAGCAAATCGGTCTTTTACAAGCCGAAATTGAATCTGATCTGATCACTCATCGTGGTTCGAAAGAGATCGAAGCGCTGAAGGTTAAATATTTGGGAAAAAAAGGGCGTGTGCAATCTCTGATGCACACCCTTAAAGATTGCTCTTCTGAAGAACGCCCTCTTGTGGGCAAACAGATCAATGATCTCAAAGAATTCATCACGCAGCAGCTCGATAGTGCTTTTGAAAAGTATGAGTCTCAAGAGCTGAATCAGCGTCTTGCGCAAGAAGTTGAAGATGTCACCTTACCAGGAAGACGCCGTTTTCTTGGTAAGAAGCATGTCGTGCAGCAAATGCTGGACGAAGCGATCGACATCCTGGTTGAGATGGGTTTTTCTGTCCAATATGGCCCAGATATCGAGACCGATTACTACAATTTTGAAGCGCTCAATTTTGCCAAGGATCACCCCGCACGTGATATGCACGACACGTTTTATATCACGCCAGAAATACTTTTGCGTACGCACACTTCCAATACACAGATCCGAGTGATGGAGACAACGCGGCCGCCGATTCGGGTGATTGCGCCAGGTAAGTGTTACCGCAATGAAGATGTTTCAGCAAGATCGCATGTCCTCTTTCACCAGATTGAGGGGATCTACATCGACAAAAACGTGACATTTGCCGACCTTCTGGCAACGCTTGAGGAGTTCTATTCAAAGCTTTTGAATAAAAGCGAAGTGAAAATGCGCTGCCGTCCCAGCTATTTCCCTTTTGTTGAGCCCGGCATGGAAGTGGACATTCACTGCTTTATCTGTGATGGAAAAGGGTGCGGCGTTTGCAAACATACGGGTTGGCTCGAAGTGTGTGGAGCGGGCATGATTCACCCTGAAGTGATGAAAAGTGGCGGCATTGATCCTGAGGAATATAGCGGCTACGCTTGGGGAATGGGGATCGAACGTTTAACAATGTTGCGCTACGGCATAGAAGA
>CAZPPS010000069.1:0-2135 GCA_964588495.1 uncultured bacterium
AATTTAATAGCCCAGGGCTAGCAACTGCTCGTATTATAGCCGAAGTGATTGGTCGAATAGGTCAAATAGATCGAAACAGTTGCATGGACATACTTCTTCAAGAATTCAAGAATAAAATGCCGGAGGTTAGGGCTTGTATAGCAATTGCTTTTGGTAAAATAGGATATGCTATTCCTGTCAATGCTGTACTCCACGAAGCTTTTAAAAAGGACAATGATCTTGTCAGAGCTTGCGTAGCAAATAGTTTGGTTCAAATTGGCAATGCGGATTTTCAACTTGTCATTCCTGCCTTAGTTGAGGGAACCAAACATCAATTCATATGGGTCCGAGAACATTCAGTTGAAAATCTTGGGTTAATTGGACAAGCCAATCCACGAATTGTCATTCCTACGCTAATCGAAGCTCTCAATGATGAGAATGTTGCTGTACGTGCAATGGAAGCTATTATTCAAATTGGTCGAGTGGATCCAATAGCCGCCATTCCTGGATTACTTGTGGGCATCAAGCATAAATTTTTGGGTATTAGACAAACTGCGATAGAAGCACTTGGTCATTTAGGTCAAGTCATTCCGGAAGCTGTAATTTCTTTACTTTTTACGATAGTCAAAAATGAACACGATATTATGTTGCGAATAAAAGCGGCGAAAACCCTCAGTATCATTGGTCAAATGAACGGACAAACTATTGTTCCTGAATTGATTGAAATCCTTAAATCTACTAAAGATAGTTCTCTTAGACTTGCTATAGAATATACCCTTGGTCGATTAGGTCAAGTGTATTCACAATCTACCCTTCTAGAATTACTTGAAAATGATAAAAAACTTTCTGAGACACTGCTTAACAAATTCGATATATCTTCTTATCTTAAAACTAATCCTGAAATATTAAAAAAATTAAACTGTAACATTTTATCCTCCACTCCCCTTAGTTCCTTAATTGCCTCGTACAAAGAGAATAAATCGTATTCTTCGATTTATTCAGCAGCAATCGCAAAAAAATGCATTGAAGAAAATCTCCCTTTTTTCCAGGAAGAAAATGCTATTTGTTTTTATGAAGAAAACAATCTTTGCAGAGTCCTCAACTCTGAGATTTCAAATTTATTACCTGAAATCGAAGAACGTGTGAATGAATATCCTCATTTTGCTTTTGATCAATCTTCTATATTTGATCATCCTTGGGAATGCACAGTACAGTAAAGTCTTGACATCCTCCCATTCCATTAGAAGGGGGAGCATGTCAAGAAAAATTCTGCTACCACCTTCATCTGGAGACGCATGGGGTCCTGATATAGATTTAAGTCTTTTCATAACTCGAATCTTTCTACAATCGATGCAGTGAATAAATTGTCTGATGGATGCTTTTCAGGTTTTATTCCGGAATGTATGACAGTTGTCTTGTTAGATATTAAAAATGCTCTGATTGATTAACAGTTGCTTCAGAAGTTGCATGTTTGCAGGAAAGAGAGGCAAGAAGCGCGAAAGTCGAGGGGCACTATGGCTATGTTAAGGGCGTCTCACCAATCATGGGGAATTTCCAGTCGTTTTGAAAAACGAAGGACTACCTTACCCCTCAATTTGAAGATACAGTCCATTATAACGTCTTTAACAAAATTCTTTAACATGCTATTTTTTACAGTTTCTGAGATGACCCCTGAATGGAAGCCGATCCTATCTTATTCGATTGGCTGATAAATATCGACGCATCGGAGGACGTCCTCTCGCGATCCAGCGCAGACAATTTTCATCACTTGCAATTAAGCCGGCCCAGTCTTTCAATAACACTTCACAGCTTTTCACATGCTGTGCAGGATATAGGGATAAGAATCGGCAGACATCTTTTTTTTACATATTTCATGTAAAGACTTGAAATACCTATGATCATCAACAAGATCAACCAGTTAAATATTATTTCCGACGCGATTAGCCCTAGAAGAGATTCTGGGATCACAGGAATTAAAGCCAATCCGGCACCGCATGCAGCAATGCACTCTACATTGATGTAGTATTTCCAAAACTTCTTTCTGCCATGAATCTGTTTTTCATTAAGTATATTGTCTTTTTTCCATAAAGGAGTACTCCATTTGACCTGCTCCCCAAAAATCGGTCCACTTAGAAATAGAGGTTCGTATAAACTTT
>CAZPPS010000070.1:0-1986 GCA_964588495.1 uncultured bacterium
CCATGTGGGTGAACTAATCTGTTACCTATGTGGGTGAACTGGACCACCACAGAGGGCACAGAGAACAAAGAGAAGAGGGGGGGGGGGGGGATTAATTTTCATTTGTTTCTTTGTGTCTTCGTGCCTTTGTGTTTAATTTAACGGAAACATAGCTGGATAAGCGTGCGGGACTTGCCTAATTGACTTTATGTAAAAAAGTTAGTATCCTCTTTGCTGCCATGACAGTTACTGCTGAGCCTCTTACAAGAAGAATCACCACAAGAGCTTTCGTGTGGTCGCGGATACTTGGTATCCCTTTTTGGGTGATGCTCAATACCTTATCGGTCCTTATCTATAAAGAATTTCATGTCTCGCCGTTTTTGGTGACGTTACTGATTGCCATCAAACCGATTACAGCGCTTGCTGCGACCTATTGGAGTTGCTTTTTTTCGGGCAAGAATGGCTATTTTATTTTTTCCAATATCCTCCGCTTTTTCCCGTTTTTGTTTTTCTTTGCTTTTGATTCAGCAGCGGCGATCATCCTCTGTTTTTCTCTCTATATGGTGTTAAGCCGTGGGAGCATGCCCGTTTGGATGGAGCTTTTTAAAAATCATTTGCCACAAGAGTCACGCTCTAAATTGTTTGCTCTTGGAAATGCCGTTGAATATTTGGGAACGACCATTTTTCCGATCGCAATTGGGATGATTCTAGATTATAGCCCGGACTCTTGGCGCTGGCTTTTCCCGCTGACCGCTCTTATCGGGCTTATGTCTACATTTTTCTTGAAACGCCTCCCAGATGTCGCAGAGCATGCCGAAGAGGGACGCAAAAAAATCCTCCTTCCCTGGAAAAATTCTGTTGCGTTGATTAAAGAACGGAAAGATTTCAGGGCCTATCTCTTAGGGTTTATGTTAGGCGGGGCAGGGCTTATGGTGATCCAGCCTGTTCTCCCATTTTTCTTTGTCGATGAGCTCAAGCTTTCCTATACCGAAATGATGATTGCGATCTCTGTTTGTAAAGGGATTGGTTTTTCCCTGGCTTCCCCTTTTTGGGTCTCCCTTTTTAAAAGACTGAATATCCACAAATTTAGTCTCTATATCGCTCTTTTGGCAGCGTTTTTCCCACTCCTGCTGTTTTTTGCCAAATGGTCTTATTGGCTCATCTATTTTGCCTACCTTGTATACGGCTATATGCAATCGGGAAGCGAATTGAGCTGGCATTTATCTTCTGTTACCTTTGCCAAAAAAGAAGATAGTCTTAAATTTAGCGAAACCAATATCTTAGCAGTCGGTGTCCGCGGCTGTGTGATCCCTTTTATTGGCAGCCTCCTCTTTTGCACATTTAATTCAGTCACCGTGATGCTGGCGGCTTCGTGTCTCTGTCTTGCCGGCTCTTTCGTCCTTCTGAGATATCACAAGAGAAGCTTTTTCGTGAACGAGCCCGAGCCCTAACCCGAGCTCGAACTCCTTAAATCGGGCAGGGGCTCGGGCTCGTTCACGAAAAATTTTTTATTCATAAAAGCTTTATTATCTCTCTAAAAACCCCTCTAAATAAATAATTAAAGTTTTAATTATAATACATTTCTGGGATAATAAAAAAAGAAACTAGGGGGTTATTATGCTCAAGACACAAGAAATTCTACACGCTGATATCGTCCGTCTCGAATCGGAGATCAATAATCTTTGGGGAGAGTTAAATACTGTCAATATTCCTCAAGCTGTAAGGCTTGAGCTTGAAAAGCAGCTCCAAGGCTGCGAAGAGAATTTTAAGGCCGTATTAGCAGGCCAAGCTCCAATTAGAGATTTAGAGACGAATCTCATAAATTGCGATAAGGCGCTCGCTTTTGCCGTTATTCAACAGGCGGAAAACGAAATTCCTAAAATTGAAAAGACTTCCAGCGTTTATTTAGCGCTGCAAAACATCCGTCATGAACTCAACGAGGGCAAAATCAAGCCTGTTCGTGCACGTCACGAAGTTAAAGACATTGTGCGCCATCATCGCTAAGCT
>CAZPPS010000071.1:0-1820 GCA_964588495.1 uncultured bacterium
CACTCAAAAATACCGTTTGGCTAAATACGACAGTTTCAGTTGGCGGAACAGCTTACATCCTTGTAGGAGGCGTTTTAAGCGGCGGACTTGTGTATTTATCAATAATAAAGTATAAAGAGGCGCCACCCGACGTTTTACAATGATGTCGAGAAGGATTAAGGCAGTCTTTTAGGCTAAAAAAGAGATGCTTACAAAGTAAAGTAAATAATAAAATTTAATAAGGAGAAAAATTATGTTTGGCCCACCAATATACGCAGGTTCAACAGATACAAACAATTATCAGTTTACGCGCGAAAATAACGGCAATAACAACAATAATTCAAGCCAACGAGAGGTTGAAACGGGGGAATTAACACTCCCAGACGGACAAAATAAAGGGGCTGTCGTTCTGCCAACCGATCCCCATGCAGATGATTTTTCCTTTGGACATTCAAACGATGAAGGGACTAAAGACCTACCATCTGTGGGCTTCAGTGACAAGAATCCAAGGTTTTGGTCGGGGATGAAAATTGCGGGCATTACAGCCCTCTTTATGGCAGTGGCTACTTTAATTGCCTGTTGCGCTATTTTTGGTACGGGGGGCTTTGACCATGCAGTCAAATGGCTAAAAGGCAATTTTGAGGCATCCCTAGGAATTGCATTCGGCTCCGGAGCTTATCTAGTTGGCACCACTGGTCTTTGGGGGTATCTCATGAAACGTCAGCTTGAAGATTGTTACGAAGCTCAAATCCCAGGAATGATAGAAAAGGGTGAACAAATTGATTACAGCAAAGCCAGTAAAAATTATGTGGTCGATAAGCTGGGCTGGCTCAATAATAGGCTCGGGCCCCAAGGTTAGTAAATAATGTAAGTCTCAATACAAAACTATTCGTTTACTAGGCTGGTTTCTTAACCAGCCTTTTTTTTTGGAAGAAGTTCTGCATTCTTAATAGTATATAAATTATTTTAGTTTATAATGGATGGCATGAACGTTACATCCAAAAATTATAGTGATCAAGGTTGCTTTTTAGATGGGCTTTGCCGTCGCGCGACAGATTTGTGGACGGCACTGCCCCTCCTTGAAAAAGTCGCCTGTGTCGTGCTAGGGCTTTTATTGGGCGCTGCAGTTATAACAACAATCGTTGTGGGCGTTGGACCCGATAAAATCGCCCATTTCTTAAGCAAGCCTGTTGCGATCTCAGGAATGATCATCACAGGTGAGGCCTGTCTTGCTTTGGGAGTTATCTGGAAAGGCATTGCCGACCTCAAGAAGCCGACGCAAGAAATAGCAGAAGAAGTTGTTGAGAAAGAAAATGTATACACCTGCGCTGGACGTGAACCCACTACAAGCACTGTGATGTCTCTCGCTGGTGGGGAAACAATTAATATACTAGAGACAGAAAATTGCTTTGATAACTTTGAGTATTTTTTTGGTCCACCTAATTTGCCAGGGAAATCGGTATCTGACGAAGCTTAAGTTGCATTCTGCTGGCTTTGATTCTACAATCGTAAAGCATGAACTGGGAAGGTCTAGCGCAAGCGCAGGAAGGGGAAACCGTTTCCCTCAAGGGTTTTTTGTATCAGACGGCTGAGGGGGAGTGGCTTCTTTCGAGGGAATCTTCTTTGAAAAGCTGCTGTGTGGGTTCTTCGGATAAACAAAAAAGCCAGGTATTTCTACCTGGCGATTTTTCTGGATATTCCGTTCATCGTCCGCAACAGATCAAGGGGACATGGCATATAGAAATCAATGGCTCATATTGTTTATCTGAGCCACAGGTCAGCCAAGCCCACGCTTTTCCCATCTGGACTCTTGGGCTTCTGCTTGTCTGTGCGGCGCTTTT